>CASDZK010000056.1 GCA_949286165.1 uncultured Alistipes sp. | reverse complement strand
TCAGGCGGATATAACCGTGAGGCCCCACCTCTAACCATTCCGAACAGAGCAGTTAAACTCACGCGTGCCGATGGTACTGCAGATATTGTGGGAGAGTAGGTTTCCGCCTTTTTTTCTAAGACAGGAATACGAACCGTAAACGGGGAGTGTTCCTGTCTTTTTTGTGTGGGGTTATTCATAGGCTTTATGACTTTCGTAGCGTACAGGGGGGGGAGCCTTCGATCGCGATTTCGTTTCGACCGGGAAAATCGGAATGCAGAATATCGGTTGTTTTCCGGATTTTTTTCTTGATGCCCCGGATTTTCATACCTTTCTGTTTTGACATTTCTGCTTTTATGCATTCGAGGCTATTAGTGAAAGATATTCGAATCATGTGGAACATTTCGATTCTCGGTGTAAGTTGCGTAATGCCTGCTTCGGGTTGTTTCGAAATCCTTGTTATACGGCCTTATAATAGGCTCGTTAAAAGATCGAAAAAACGTTTTTCTTCGGGAATGCAAAATCTTTAAGGAAATCAGACGGAAATCTATAGATCTTCTATGTTGATTTGATAGTTTTTGTTTATCAAGATATAATTATACTTTCTTAGTATGCATTGTTCTAAATTATATCTATTGGTTTTACTTATCTCGTCAATGCTTATCTTTGTTGTCAGTCTTTTTTCTATGATATTCTCGTATTTTAAGATGTCTTGAAAATTGTGTTTTATATACTCTTGGCTGAATATGAGGCAGATGTATTTGATTTCTCGAGTGTGTCTTTCCGAAAAATCCTTTGCCCAATTAAAAGGAATGTAACATCCTTCGATAATTATATTTTGGGAGTTCTCAATATTGGTTTTGATTATTTCTCTAACGATGGGCCATAAGTAACTGGTAAGTTCTGTATCGTTGCTTTCTGCGGAAAATTTACATTGTCCGCTTCTGATAAGTCCCATTTTTAAATGGTCGATTGATAAGTAAGGATATTTGTATTTTTCTAATAGCTTTTGTGCCAATAGAGTTTTTCCTGTATGTGTATCTCCTGCTATTAAAATAACCATGGCGCTTGTATAATATATCTGAATCCCTGCAAATATAGGGAAAGAAACTGTTCCAGAAGGAAGTGTTAAAGTTGAATGAAAGCTTTTAAGAAGTGATTTATCCATATCGGATATGTGCTACCCATAGTGACGGATTAGTTTATGCCAAAATAAGATCGAAATTATTCAAGTAAGGACACCTGTACAAAACGTTTTTTAGTTAGAGGCTTATGGTAAAAATGTATGGACGTCGATTAAATATTGATTGTTGGAAAGCAAAATCGAAGAAAAAAGTTCCAAAAGTCTTCATTTGTACATTACGGTTTTCCAAAAATTCGATTACGTACGTCAGTACGCTCTCTCTTTTCTGAAAATTAAAACCTTGCACCTGAAGTTTTTTGGAACAATTTGTCGGTAAAGTATGGAGGGGAGACTTAGACTCTCTCGAGTTTTATAGAGGGATGTTTTTGTTTCTCAGATTTGTCAGCCTCTGCTGCCCATACTGTTGATATCCGGGTTTATACGGATAACGTCTTCTTCGACTTCCTGATTGGAAGCTACGCCTTGAATTGTTTTTTCTTTTCCCTTTTTTATGTCTCCGGGAGCTAATTGCGTATTGGTTTGGACGGATTGCGGTTCTGAATCGGATGTGGTTCTGTATTTGTTCATAGTCTTCACTTTTTAGAGTGTCATGCAATTATGATACCACATAAGAAGCGATCCGAAATGAGGTTCGGTATTGTTTTTCATCGAACCAGTTTATATCGGGTCGTCTTTTGGGCGGGTACGTTTACCTTGTGTTTCCAGGACAGAAAGGCGTTGTCGCCCAAAGGCTGCATGGCTGCTTCCGCATTTTCCGCCATCAGGGTAACCGTCGCGTCGTATGGGGTCGGATTGTGTATTTCCACCTCTAAATGCCGGCTGTTTTTTTCGATTATTTTTACCTCCATGTGATCGAAAACATATCCGTCGGCCAGATCCGTACGAATGTAAATGCCCGGTATTTCCAACGCCATCAATGCTCCGTTCGTTTCGTTCCAGCCGGTTTTCCCTCCGTCGCCTCTGGAGCCCCGGCTGTCCGCGTCGCAATAGGTCAGTCGTTCCGTTATTTTACCGTTGGGTTGAATGCCTTCGGCGTGTGCATGGATTACATCCCGTAACAGTTCGGCGTACAACGTATCTCCTGTGGCCCGGTATAATTTAAAGAGCACGTCTCCCGATTGCGTGCAAAAGCCTGGCGCGCCGTGCTTGTTTTGCGTGCTGGCCCAGACGGCTCCCGTTAAATTGGCATTTAAACGGGCCAACGGGGTGTCTGCGGGTAGCCGGTAAGGGAACGAAACAGTCCATGTCGCACATAAATCGGCTAAGTCTTTGGCCTGATCCAGGTATTTTTTTTCTCCGGTGGCTTCATAAAGCGTCATGAACGACGTGCTTAGAGCAATGGCCGTTTCCGAATCGGCGTTCTGGAGAATGTCGCCGCATCCTCCAGATGTAAAGCCTGTCAGGAAAAATTTTCCGTAATAGTCGGAAGCGGCGTCTTTGGCGATTTCCAGGTATTCCGGGTGTTGGAAGTAATCGGCGGCCAGCGTCAGTCCGGCTACCGTTATCGCTCCGCCGGTCGTGTTGTAAACGGCTATGTCTCCGGTTTCTACATTGAGGTAATTTCCCCATGTACCGTGTTTTTTCCAGGTGGAAACGAATGCATCGGCCAAGGACCGGATGTGTCTTTCCCATTCTGGGGAGACCGCTTCTTCGCGATGTTGCGATTTCAGCAGGTTGAATTGTTTGATCGTCCAATAGAGGATGTCGCCGTTTTTCCGAGTCAGGCCGATGTCGGGAACGTTTCTGGCTGCGTCCCGGTTCAGCACATGGCCGTCGGCGTTCAGCACGTCGTAATAATAACCGCTTTTCCCTTTAGCCCGCGACAGCGCGAAATCGAATGTGCGGGCAACCCGGTTCAGGTGGACCGTGTCTCCCAAAGCCAGCATTGGATAGGTATTGATTAATCCTCCGATCCAACCGTAAGACATCCAATCAGCATTTTCCGGGCAATAAAACTCGAATAGTTCGCCTTGATAGTACCGTTCGTCGATGTTTTTCGTCATTTGCGCGAACACCGTACTCATCGGTATTAGGTTCCGGGGAGAAGTGCCCCGAATGTGGCATTTGCGGTATTGCATGAAACGGTTCAGCAATTCGGGAACATTTTGGCAGTCGAACGAAAATTTCGTGATGCAGATGGTTATGGTTTCTCCCCGGCGTACCGATATCCCGCGATCGGGGCTTTCGCTGAAACCGATAAATTCCGGCTTCTTTTCCCGTACTCCCGGTGCACTGATGACGAAGGAGGCGATGCGGCGGTCTGCGGTTTCTTCGACGATTAACCCGTGATCCAGTATCTGGTCGTCGCGTGCGATGCCTTGGTCGGTCAATAGGATCGTGCCCGTTTTTTTATTCCGGTCGAAATAGACGATGGCCGGAGTGGCCGCATTGCATACGCTGACTTCCAACCGGGAAGGTGCGCCGAATTCCGGCGATAGTTGGGGAATGGGGTTGGAGGTAAGCGCCAGGTCTTTCCGGTAATAGTCCGTTTTATCCAGTCCGGTGGCATATTCCCGGTTTACGATGCGTTGACGGTTTCCGTTGTAAACGGAGGCCGGTATCATGACATAATTGTCGCTTGTCCACCCGTATTGATCGAAGGCGACCGCTACGCCGGCATTGTCTATGTCTTGCCGGGCGGTAAAACGGAAGGTGTATCTCGTTCCTCCCTTTACGGCCGTTTCCTGAACTTCCGTCTCCCAACCGGAAGAAGCCGGAGGCGTAACCGGCAGGCAGGATTTGAGCCGGGCTTTGTCATACCGGCATTCCAATAGCCGGTATGTTTCGGCGGGGTTTTCTTGTTGGGGCAGCCAGCTTTGCGCATTCGAGGTCAGCCAAAGCAAAGCGGCGATACAGGCCGGTATCGTTTTTGTCATGTCAATCTTTTCGTGTTTGCGGATATAGTTCGTATTGTTCTCTTTTTTCCCCGTTTTCCAACCGGGACAATACCCATCCCTGCTTGTCGGACATTTCTTCCAAACGCCAGTTTAACTGCGGATTTTGCAGCATTTTGCGGATATGGGAAGGGAAGGCATTGGCGCGACGAGCCTCTTCCCACGTACGGATCGTTTTGAAGATGGCGTATTTTTGCGGACAGCTTTCCACGTCTTTCTGGCCTAATCTGAGACCGTAAGTGGCTCCGTACCCTACGGCCGTAGCTTCGATGTGTTCGTATTGCTCGACTGTCGATGCCGCGGTAATCGGGAAATTGGCTCCGAAGGAGGAGGGAAAGAAATTTGCGAACGTCACGTCCCGCAAATCTTTTCCCTGGCTGGTCGTGCTTCCCCAGACACGCAGGTCGGCGTCGTATATGTTCTTGCCGCCGCCTACGTTCCAGATGCTTTGGTAATGCCATGAGCCTTCCGACAGGGTAGCTCCGGTAAACCGGATATCCGCCAACCCGTGTTTTTTGGCCTGAGCAAACATCTGACGGAAAAATCGTTTTACTGAGTAAGCTCCGAAACCGCTGTGGAAAAGGAATTCCTGCCCGTCGAAATCGTAATAACCCAAGCCGCTGTGAAACGCCACGTCCGCGTAATGTTTCGCTATCTCGTCCTGTAACTCCAGATTGGGAATCAGTCCCTGATAGCCCCAGCCTACCGTGACCTGCATTTTATCGACGTAATCGCCTTTCGCGTGGGAGGCCGGCACGGTGTTCCAGTAGCCGCGCGTCACATTCAGCAAACGATAGGGCGGGGTAGTCGATACACCCAGATAGTGAATGAGTTCTTTTCCTATTTTTACCATGTTCAACTCTTTGCAATGGCCTTCCCAGCATGCGATTTCTTCTAAGTAGGTAGGATCGTCGATGTAAATGAGCGTGTCGGCGGGCGACAATGCTTCGGTTAAAATCCTCCGGTGCTGGATGCAGGCGCTGTCGGACGGAACGGGACTGCAATCTTGTGTTCCCGGAGCCATCGAGTTGGAGATGTTGGTCCTTCCTAATATTAAACTGTCTTTGGCCAACAGTTTCGCATATTCGCGATGTGACAGGTTACCCGTACTGAAACGGAACGGCTTGTTTTCGTGGTTTTTGCCGTCGATGTAACCGCCGTTTTTCCTGTCCGGTCTCAGGAAGGGGTGGTCGTAGGCCAGTATCGCTCTCAGGCCCATTTGCTTGACGTAGGACGCGGTGCTGTCGTACAGGCCTCCGTAGGTAATGACGTCCGGCATGAAAGCCGACGGGTCTTTGACCCATTTGCCGCCGATGGTGGGATACGGCAAGTCTTCCTGCAGGACGATGTTCCGAATGACTGTCATGAGGGCGAGACTGTCCGGACTTCCCCACAAAGCGATGGACGAGCCGATGTAATCCGTTTCCGGCACGGCTTGGCGCATCAGGTGGTTCGGTTCGTTTTCATGAAAAACGGGAATTCCTTCCGGGGAATAAATCAGTTCCGCTTTCCTCCGGTCCCGTGAGTGATAGCGTATGTTGATACGGCCGTTGCGGTCCACTCCGGCGGCGTTTCCGTATAATATCCTGTAATAAGGAGCCTTGCGGTTGTAGAAGGCCACGTCGTTGTGTCCGTCTCCACCCAGCGTGAACTGTTGCCCTTCGTGTAGGGTAACGGGAAGGGGATACTTCACGGGATCGGGCGTGTGGGCTATATAGCCGCCGAAGCCGGTTTCCGACGTGTAATGTGATTCGCCGCCGATCGTATTGTCGTCCAACGCCAACGCTCCGATGGCGTAACAGATGCTTTCCGAGGTGTCCCGTGCGACTCCGATGATGTCTCCCAGCAAGTTATTTATGTTCGTATAGTAGTTTCCCCATTGAATTCCGGCTATTTTTTCCCGGTTTTCGAGTTGTTTCAGGGTCAGTTTGATGTATTCGTTTTTCTCTTCGATTCCCACTACGGCGGTCGAACCGTTTTCGTATTCCAACCGGAGTTGTTTGTTGCCTCGGTCGTAAGTCGCTTTGTGCGGGTAATAGTAACGTTTCAGGGAACCGTCGTAAAGCGCGAGTAACGGAGAAGGCTGGTCTGCCGGACTGAAATTCCGACTTTCCCGGGTCGTGTTCCACATGCCGGTAATGTATCCGCGGGAGTCGATGTCTATTTTGAAATAGTCTGTTTCGAACGACCGGACCCGACCATTATTACTGCAACCGTAAAGCATGAATGCGCTTACGATGCACGGAAGTAAATATTTTTTCATATAAAATGGGTTTATCGTTATTTCTATGTTTACAAATATAGTGAAAAGTAATTTGATGTCTTACGATAGAATTTCCAAGTGCAGAATTCTTGATTTTTGTCAAGGGTTTTCAGAAATTGTATCCGGATCAGGTCAGAGAGGAAGGCGAGTTTTTTCCTTCGGTAGGCGGAACCGGCATTAAGAAGTGTTGCCCGGGACGATAAGGTTGCGAAGGCCGAACATGATTATACGGGAGGTAACAGAAGGGTCGGTAAAAGAAACATTCCAGCGGTCGGACGCCATGCCCGACCGCTGGAATGTGAAAAAGATTATTCGAGGACCAATTCGATGACGGGCAATATGTCGTCGGGTTGTTTTACGGGAACGGGCATGATGAGATCGCCTGGTCGGGAAGTTTCGACCGTATGTGCTCCCGGATCGGCATGCGTTTGCGTGTAGAATGTCAATTCCGAGGCGTCGTTCAGTAACTGGGCGTATTTGACTTTGCCTTCATAGCCCGGGAGGTGGAGCGATTTGAACGGCCATTCCAATACGTGAATGTAAAGCCTGCGGGTTTCCGGATTATAGGTAAGCATGCAGTTTTTCGGAACCTGGAACTCTTCGGGGGCCTGGGTACAGCCGTAAATCGAGCGGCTGTGGTATTTCATCCATTCGCCGATGCCCGCGAGCCGGTCCTGGGCTCGTTTCTCGAACGTTCCGCGTCCCGTGGGACCTACGTCCAGCAGAAGGTTACCGCCTTTGCTGACTGTTTCGGCGAGCATCACGACCAATTGCCGTACGGATTTCCAGGCTTCGTCGTCACGATGATAGCCGAACGACCATGCGTCCAAAGTCTGGCAGATTTCCCAGGGGACCCGTTCGCCATTGACTTTGGGCCATTCGTAGGGAACATACAGTTCGGGCGTCAGGAAATCCCAGCCCCAGCTGGTATGGTGCATGTCGGCACGGTTGTCGATGATGATTTGCGGTTGCAGTTTGCGCACCAGTTTCAGAATACCTTCCGAATCCCACTCTTTATGCCCCTTGCCGTTTTCTCCGGGATAGGAGTAGTCGAGGAACAGTTCGTCGATCTGTCCGAATTCCGTCAGGAGTTCCGTGAGCTGGTCCTTGATGTATTGCTGGTATTTTTTCAGGTCGCGGCTTTTGTTGGCCTCGATACGTTCTTCGTCGGTCTTGGGACTGTTGGGGTGCAGCATGTCATAGGGGAAATCCGGATGGTTCCAGTCGATCAGCGAATAATAGAATCCGATGCGGATGCCTTCGGCGCGGAAAGCATCGACGAGCGGCCGGATGAGATCTTTACCGTAGGGCGTGTTGGTTACTTTGAAATCCGTGTATTTGGTGTCCCAGAGGCAAAATCCGTCGAGGTGTTTGGTGGTAATGACGATGTATTTCATCCCGGCGGCTTTGGCCATGGCCGCCCATTCGGTCGGATCGTACAAATCGGGATTGAAATTCTCGAAATAGCGTTGATACCTGTCGTCGGACATCCATTCGCTGCGCTTGACGCCTTCGCCCCGTGCCGGGAGGCTGTATATGCCCCAGTGAATGAATAACCCGAAACGGTCATGCGTCCACCAGGCCATGCGTTCGGCTTTTTGTTCTTTGGTTTCCCGTGCCCATGAGGGAATGTCTTCTTCCTGTTGCTGTTGCGCGAAAACCGTGCAGCAGGCCATGAAAGCGAATAATGCGGTCAAGATTTTTTTCTTCATGTTTTTTTGTTTTAGGATGGTTATTGATTTCTCTGTTGGTTTTAGTCCGGCGGCATTTGCCGGCTATGGTTTTCGGGAATCTTAGGGGCCGGTTGTTATAAAAAGAACCGGTAAAGCGCAGCGCCGTGTTTCGGAACCTTGATTTTCAGGCTGCCGTTGTCGAGCGGTACGTCCGTTTGCCGCCAAAGATCCCGGATGTTTCGGGTTCCTTCCAGTCCGATTTCTTCGGGAAACAATGTTATTTCCCGGTCCTGTTCGTCCATGTTTATGATGCCTACGGCCCGGCTGCCGTCTTCCATCTCTTTGGTCCAGATGCCGACTTCGCCGATTGTTTTTACTTCCCGGGCCTGTTTTCCGAGCGGGTCCTGGTTGATTTCGATGACTTCGGGATTCGTGAGCAACCCCAACGTGAAGTCGTCGATCTGGGCGATGTCGCAGCCGATCAGCAGCGGCGAGGCCAATAAACTCCAGAGGGTTATGTGCAGGTATTGTTCGTCGGCGGTCAGTCGTGTCGGGTGCAGATTGGGGCCCCAGCCTACTTGTCCGACGATCAACATGTCCGGATCGTTCCAATGGCCTGGTTTGGCGAAATCGGCCAGGTTTTTCTGGCGTATGGCGATGCTGCTCATCGATTCCCAACTGTCGGTAATGTCTTCGGTCGTCCGCCAGCAGTTGCCTCCGGCGGCTTCGCCCCATTGCCATACGTCGCTCATGCCGTATTGGCAGATGCTGTAAACGATGTCGCGGTCTTGTTTCCTCAGCTCCCGTTCCATGACCAGGTAGGGCTTCATGAACGCGGTAATCGAGTTTTCTTTTTCCTCCCGGAAAATCCGGTCGTAGCCGCACCAGTCGTATTTCAGATAGTCGATGCCCCATTCCGCATAAGTTGCCGCGTCGATCGCTTCGTGTTCCCACGAGCCGAGTTCGTGGGCGCATGTCGTCGGGCCGGGCGAGGAATAGATGCCGAGTTTCAGCCCTTCGGAGTGCAGCCAGTCGCTCAGGCCCCTGATGTTCGGGAAATGCGGTCCCGGAAGCAGCCGTCCGTCCGCGGTCCGCTCTTTCGCCTGCCATACGTCGTCGATGTTGATATAGCTCCATCCGTAGTCGATCAATCCCTTGTCGATCAACGCCTGGGCGGAAGCGACCACTTTGTCCTGGGTCACGCTGATACCCCAGCAGTTCCATGAGTTCCAGCCCATCGGGGGCGTCAGGCTCAGTTTTTCTCCGACTTTCAGTACGAAATGCTGTACCGCTTTGCCGTGGGCGTTGCCGACTTCTATTTCGATGTCGTAATCGCCTTTTTGTGCGACCTTGCCTTTCAGGATACCCGTGGCAGGGTCGATCGTTACGTTTTCAGGCAGGTTCCGGGCGCTGTAAACGAGAGGTTTCTCTCCCGATGCGGCCACTTTGAACAAAATGGGGGAGGAAGGCCGTACGCCGAATACGCGCGGACTGTTGATTCTGGGAGCAGCTGCGGGAGCCGGCGTCAGAATGTACGGGGTAACGATGCGGGTATCGGACGTTTTTCCCGTAATGTCGTCGGTATATTGCGTCCGGACTTCGATTCGCTCGTTTTTCGGATAGGATACCTGCCGGATTAGTTCTTTGCCCGGAGCAAGGTTGAGTTTGCCGGATAAAGCGACCAGTACCTTTCCGGTGTGGGTGTCCGTGGCGGTAATCCGGAACTGGCCTTTCTGATGCTCTTCGGCATTGTTTCTCAACATGATCCGGCAGGCCGAGGCTTGTTCCGACGGTTCGAAAACGGAAGATACCTCCAGCAAGTCGATCAGGTCGCTCATGGAAACGGCCGGAATTCCGTTTCCGATGCCTCCGATACCGGAGTCGTCATATACCCGTATCGCAAGCAGATTCTCTTCGCCCCAGCGGACGGACGGGTCGTTTGCAGCCACTTTATAGTTGCGTTCCTCGGAAAAGGCCGTGGCGTAACCTCCGGGATCGTCTGGGAAAGTGCCCGTTTTCCCGATGAGTTTCCCGTTGAGGTAGGTCTCGTCGGCATCGTCGATTTTGGCCATGTAAATATTCAGCGAATCCTTATAATAGGATCGGTCCCGCATTTCTGCGGGCAGGGTAAACCGGATTCGGTACCAGCCGAAACCGTTGTGGTTGTAGCCTTGCTGTTCCCACGAGGCGAAGGTCTTGACGGTGTCCCATGCGCTGTCGTCGAAATCCGGCGCCCTCCAGGCCATGTCGTCTCCGGTCTTGAACGCCGCAGCCGGGAATTCGAGCTTTTGCTGCGCGGAAACGGATGCGGCAAAAAGCAGTGCCGCAATGAAAAGTTTGGTTCTCATAGCATTTATATATATTTTAAAAGGATATTGCGCTATCGCTTCAGTTTCGTCGAAGTAATCTTCGATATCCGGATGACCGGAACGGGTTCTTTCCCGAAAGAGACGTCGGCCGTGTACATGGTTCGGGGAAGGACGGACTTGTCGTCGTGATGCGCGTGAAAAACGATCTTCAACCGTCCCCGTTTGTCCCGGAACAGCGTACTGTGTCCCGAACCGATCAGATTCGCGGGTTTCTGCAAAACGGGGTTTTTGTCGTATTTGGTCCACGGTCCCAAAGGCGAGGAGGCTGTGGCGAATCCGATGCCGTAGTACGGGCTTCCGTAGCCGTTTCCCGAATAGATCATGTAATAGATGCCGTTGTGTTTGGTCACGAAGGCGCCTTCATTGACTTTCCCCCACATTTCTTCCCACTTCTGCGAGGAGTATAGGCAACGTTTCATCGTTTCCGGCCGGATCGTGACCAGATCGTCCTCCAATTCCGCACCCCAAACGGTCATTCCGTCGTCGAACCGGTTGAAAAACACGTAGGCTTGTCCGTCGTCGTCCACAAACAGGGTGTTATCGACGCACCGGTCGTCGAGCATCGGTTTCTTTTCTTCCTGAACGAACGGTCCCGACGGAGAGTCGGACCATGCAGCGCATATTCTGTCGTCCGAAGAATAATACATGAGGAAACGGTTCCGTTCTTTTATATAATAGACTTCGGGCGCCCAGAACAGATGTTCGCCCCACATGCCGTCGGTGTTCAGTGCTTCGTGTTCCGTTTCCCATACGCGCAGGTTCCGCGACGTATAGACGCCGATTCGGTTGTCCGGATTTGTCCCATAGGCGTAATACACGCCGTCGTGAAACAGGACGCAGGGGTCGGCGAGCGGGACGGACGAAACGGGAATCGTTTCCCCGGAAGAGGCGTCGCAGGAGACGACGAGCGTCGGAAACAGACTTAATAAAAAGAGATGGATTTTATTCATGATCCGGTCGGTTTTGATGTCTCAAAATTAGTTTTTCAAAGGGGTTCGGGAGTATTACTTTTCGGTCAAATCTTGTAATTATCGATTATTTGACGCTGTCGGGTTGTTGTTGTCTTAATTTTTACCGAATTTTACTATCGGTTGAGAAAAAAATGCCGCTATGGTCGATTTGAAGAAGCTGTTTGTTTTTTTATCGGTATCGTTTTTCGTTTTTGCCGGCGATATTTCCGGACAGGAATTGTCATCGTTCCGTTTCCGTAAAATAGACGTCGATGACGGATTGTCGGAAAATACCGTGCATTGCATGCTTCAGGACTCGCGCGGCTTCATGTGGTTCGGGACTAAAGCGGGGCTGAACCGTTACGACGGAACCGGGTTCCGGGTGTACCGCAACGATCCCGACGAGAATCTTTCGTTGGGGAACAACTATGTCCGGAGTTTGCTTCAGGGAACGCCCGATATATTGTATGTGGGTACGGATGCCGGCCTGTATGTCATGCATATGGCCGACGAGACGTTTACTAAACTGAATACCAAGACCGCCGACGGAACGGAAATTATTTCCGGAGTGAATGGCATGTCGCTCGACGATAAAGGACGGCTTTGGCTGGCTACGATGAACCAGGGCGTGTTCGTGTTCGATACCGGCGCGAATAGGTTGAGTAAAGCGGAGACGGTCGGAACCGATTTCGGGCAAAATACCGCATGGCATATTATGCGCGACCGTTCGGGAGACATCTGGACGGCGACCCGTTCGGGATTGCTGCGATACAATGCCGCTCGCGATTGTTTCGAACCCGCAGACGGTGCGTTGCCTGCGGACGAAGTTTTGTGCATGGCCGAGGACGAGCAAGGCGGGTTGTGGTTGGGAACGCGGGAGAACGGAATTTTCCATTACGACAGGAATACGGGCGGTTATGCCGCTTACGGCGGGAAGGAATCGGAAAATCGGATCGTTGGGGTCCGGGCGATTTTGCCTTATTCCGAGGAGGTGACGTTCGTCGGGACCGACGACGGATTTTATGCCGTTTCGTCCGGCGGGTTGCGGAGGATCGACGTTCCCCATAGCCGTCAGAGCCTGAGCGACCGGAGCGTTTATTCGATTTTCAGGGACCGAGAAAACGGGCTTTGGGTAGGGACTTGTTTCGGCGGAGTCAATTATTTCCATCCGTCGCTTGCGTCGGTCGAAACGTATGGGCCGGACAATATACCGGGGACGCTTTCGGGTCGGGCGGTAGGACAATTTTGCGAAGATGCCGCGGGCAATCTCTGGATTGCGACCGAAGACGGAGGCTTGAACTATTTCGACGCGAAAACCCGGCGGATCACGCAGCCGATCGAAACCTCTTATCATAACATTCAATCCCTGTTGCTGGACGGAAACGATCTGTGGGTAGGAACCATGTCCCGCGGGATCGACGTTTATGATTTGAAAAACAATCGGGTAAGCCGTTTGCGGCATGATCCCGCGAACGACCGGTCGATCGACGACGATTGCGTGTTCTCGCTTTATCGGACGCGCCGCGGCGATATCTACGTCGGTACGGGCGAGGGGCTCAACCGGTACGACCGGCAGCGGCGCGATTTTGTCCGGATACCGGAAGGTTCCGGATGCGTCCGCGACATGCTGGAGGACGAACACGGCGATTTGTGGCTGGCGACGTTGAATGCGGGGGCCAAACGGTGGAAAATCGACAAGAACGAATGGGTACATTACGATACCGTTAATTATCGCAGCAATCCTATCGTGGGGAAGAAACTCAACAGCGTGTATCTCGATGCCCGCAAGAACCTCGTTTTTGCCAGTCAGGGGGACGGGCTGTTCTTTTACGATTACCGGACGGACGGTTTCCGGAATGTTTCTTTGGCCGAGGGGTTGCCCGACAATGTCGTGTACGGGGTGCTCGACGATCCTTCCGGAAATTTGTGGCTGAGTTCCAATGTCGGTATTATCTGTTTCGATCCGAATGCCGACGACTTCCGGGTTTTCAACAAGGACGACGGCATGCAGAGCGCCCAGTTCAATTTCAAGTCCAGTCATAAGGCGCGGGACGGCAAGTTTTATTTCGGGGGAATCAACGGGTTCAGCTGTTTTTATCCCGAAGAGTTGGCGAAGACGAAAAACCGTTTCGTGCCTCCGGTGGTAATTACGGGAATGGATTTGCTTGAGGCAAAGGCGTCTTCGGAAAGAAAGGAAGAGATCGCAACCGCCCTGTATCGCGGCGATCGTATCGATTTGCCTTACCGTTATTCGTCGTTTACTGTTTCCTATATCAGCCTGAGCTACATATCGCCGTCGAACAACCGTTACGCCTATATGCTCGAAGGGATCGATACCGATTGGCATGACGTCGGCAATGACAGGAGCGTGACCTATTTCGATCTTCCTCCCGGCAGATACATATTCAAAGTAAAAGGTTCCAACAACGACGGCGTATGGAACGCGGATGTCGCCCGCATGGCGATCCGCATTCTTCCGCCTTTCTGGCGGTCCGCATTCGCCATGGCGGTTTATGCTCTTATTCTCGTCGTTGCCGGTTATTTGACAGTGCTGCATCTGTTACGGCGTTTTCGTCGCAAACGGGCTGCCGAACTGGAGGCTGTGATGGCTGAAACGGAAAAGAAATCGTTCCAGTCCCAGATCGAATTTTTCGTGAACATAGCCCATGAGATACGGACCCCGTTGAGTCTGATCAGCGCTCCGCTCGAAGAGATCATCACTTCGGGGGACGGGACCCGCCAGACCCGTCAGAACCTGCAAATTATCGAGAAAAACAGGGAACGGCTGCTGGCGCTCGTCAATCAGTTGCTCGATTTCCGGAAGATCGATTCCCGCAAACCTGTCGTTATGCCGAGGGAAATCGACCTGCGGAAATTGCTTTCGAAAATTTACGACCGGTTTGTCAAGACGACCCAGGCCCGGCATATCGCTTTGACGCTCGAATTGCCCGAAGGAGATTCGAACGTAGTCTCCGATCCCGATGCGCTGACCAAGATTATCGACAATTTGCTGGCCAATGCACTCAAGTTCGCTACGGATCGAATCGTCCTGCGGTTGCAGCATAATCCGGACGGTTCGTTTACGGTCAGCGTGACCGATAACGGCAAAGGCGTTCCCGATTCGCAGAAAAAACGGATATTCGACCCGTTCTATCAGGTCGATCGGGAGAACGGCAAGCGGGGATACGGAATCGGACTGTCGTTGGTAAAGCATCTGTCCGAAGTGCTCGAAGGGCGGATCGAAGTGTCCGATGCTCCGGGCGGCGGGGCCGTTTTCGCCTTTACGTTTGCCGGTCTTGCCGCCGTTGTCGCCGGGGATTCGGCTGCGGCGGTATCGAACGAAGAAATTTTGCCGGAAAACGAAACGGAAGAGAATTTACCGCGCCTGCTGGCGGTTGACGACAATAAAGACATGACGCTTTTCATCGGCCGGAGCCTCGGCAATCTTTATCGTGTCGATATTGCGGACGATGCGTCCGCGGCTTTGGCCTTGTTGGAAAGACATACTTACGAACTGATTATTTCGGACGTCATGATGCCGGGGACCGATGGAATATCGTTTACCCGGAAACTCAAGACCGATGTGAATTTCAGTCATATTCCGGTTATCCTCTTGTCTGCCAAAACCGACAATGCTTCGAAAGCCGAAGGGCTTCGCGCCGGAGCCGACGTTTTTATCGAAAAACCCTTTTCCATGCAGTATCTCAGGGCGCAGATTTTCAGTTTGCTCAATAACCGCAAAAGCCTTCTTGAAGCGTTCAACCGTTCGCCGCTGATGTCTTATTCGGCGTTGGCGACCAATAAAAGCGACGAAGTCTTCCTGAAAAAACTGAACGATGAGATAGAAAAACATTTGTCCGACGAAAATTTCTCGGTGGAATCGTTGGCCGACATCCTTTCGATCAGCCGTTCGAATCTTCAGCGCAAGGTCAAAATGATCAGCGGGGCCACTCCGGGCGAATACCTTCGCGATTATCGGTTGAGGCGGGCCTGCCGGCTTTTGGTGGAAAGCGATTTGCGCATCAATGAAGTGGCGTTTCAGGTCGGGTTCAATTCGGCGTCTTATTTCACGAAAGTTTTTTACAAAGCTTATCATGTGACGCCTACGGAATTTCTCGCCGGACACCGGACGGGAAAAAATAGGCCGTAACGTACGCGGTTCCCGCGTGTTTGAAGTCGGTTCGTTACGTGTCGTGCCGGTTTGGGGAAAACATGCCGCGAAAAATCGACGGATTGCCGCCATGTTCCGATCGGTAGGGACGACGGCGATGCCGGCGTAAAAAAAAACAAAGGTTGCCATTTTTATTGCAACCTTTGCTTTTCGGGTAGCGAGAGAGAGACTTGAACTCTCGACCTCATGATTATGAATCATGCGCTCTAACCAGCTGAGCTACCTCGCCATGACAACACTCCTTTTTCGGAATGCGATGCAAAGATAAACTGTTTTTTTTTATTATGCAATACTCTTCTCCCAAAAGAGAAATATTCTTTCGAAAAAGGGATGAGCGCGTTTCCTGTATCTGTTCGGAAAACGAGGATTCCTCGGAGGGATCGTGCTGTTTCGCGATTTACGACAACGAGTATTCCTTGGCCAGTCCCCCTTCCGAAGTTTCTTTGTAGAGGCTGGGAATATCGTGTCCGGTCTGTCGCATGACTTCCACGACGTGGTCGAAACTTACCCGGTGTTTCCCGTCGGAAAAGGTCGCGTAGATGTTGGAGTCCAAGGCCCGGGCGGCGGCATAGGCGTTTCGTTCGATGCAGGGAATCTGCACTAAGCCGCATACCGGATCGCAGGTAAGACCCAGATGGTGTTCCAACCCCATTTCCGCCGCATATTCGATTTGTGCCGGACTGCCGCCGAACAACTGGCAGGCGGCGGCTGCCGCCATGGCGCAGGCGACGCCCACTTCGCCCTGACAACCGACTTCCGCTCCCGATATGGAGGCGTTGGCCTTGACGACATTTCCGAACAGGGCGGCCGTGGCCAAGGCCCTCAGAATACGGATATCCATGAATTCCCGCGATTTTTGCAGGTGGAATAAGACGGAGGGCAACACTCCGCACGAGCCGCAGGTCGGGGCCGTTACGATCAGTCCTCCGGCGGCGTTTTCCTCCGAAGTGGCCAGAGCATAGGCATACACTAATCCCCGGTTCTTGAGCGAGTCGATGTACCCTTTGGCCCGAATGAAATAGGCTCCTGCTTTACGGCGCACTCCCAAGCCTCCCGGCAACACGCCTTCCGCCTGTATGCCCCGGAGGATGGCGTTTTTCATGACCTCCCACACTTCCATCAGGTAATCCCAGATGTCGCTGCCTTCCCGTTCCTCCACGTATTCCCAGTAAGCCCGTCCCGTTTGTTCACACCAGCGTTGTATCTCGGTAAGGCTGTTCATGTCGTAAATCGTTATTTTCTCGTCTTGGGGTGCGGTTTCATCCACGATTTTCCCGCCTCCGATGCTATATACCAGCCATTCGTCGATCTGGAGTCCTGCCGCGGTATAGGCTTTGAATCGCATGCCGTTCGGATGAAAAGGAAGAAAGGTTTTGGGCTCCCACAGGATGGCTGTGGGGGCGTGGGGCTGCAACACGTTCAGAATGGCCTGGTCTGTCAGGTGTCCTTTGCCCGTGGCGGCCAGACTGCCGTAGAGCGTTACTTCGTAATGGTCGGCGCCGCGATTTTTTTCGAGGAAAATTTCCGCGGCTTTTTTGGGGCCCATGGTGTGGCTGCTGGAAGGACCGTTGCCGATGCGGTATAGTTCTTTGATCGATTCCATCTTGTAAAAGTTATTTTTGCCGGTCCGTCGGAAACTGCCAGATGGAGGACGGAGTCCGGGCTTTGTCCATGATTTCCGAAAGTTCCACCACTTTGTGCGGATACTCCTCCGCGACGTTCCTCAATTCCGAGGGGTCGGACGACAGGTTGTACAATTCGTAATAAGTTTTTTGCGGGGAAAGGACGGACAGGCGGATCAGTTTCCAGTTGTCTTTCAGTATGGCCTGTTTCCCTCCCTCTTCGAAAAATTCGTAATACAGGTATTCGTGTTTCGGTTGTTCGCTCCCGTTCCGCAGCAGTTCGGGACATAAGGAAATGCCGTCGGTTTCTTCCGGAACCGGAGTGCCGGTCAGTTCGCAAAAGGTCGGCATCCAGTCCCAGAACGCCGAAACGTGGTAACTGACGCTGCCGGACGGTATTTTCCCCGGCCAGCATGCCAGCAGCGGCGTGCGGATGCCGCCTTCGTACAGGTCCCGTTTGGTCCCCCGAAACGGGCCGTTGCTGTCGAAATAATAGGGGTTGTGCCCGCCTTCGCGGTGTGTGCCGTTATCGGAGGTAAACACAATGAGGGTATTTTCCAGCATTCCTTTTTCTTTCAATTTGTTTACCAACCGTTCGACGTCGTTGTCGATCCGGGTAATCATGGCAGCGTAAGCGGCCCGGGGCTTCTCCTGTCCGGCATAATGGGAGGCGGGAAACGGTTTTTCCTGAAATTTTCCGTCGAACCGGTCCCGTTCTTCTTCGGGAATTTCCAGTCCGGCATGGGGCAGGGCCGTCGCGTAATAGAGAAAAAACGGCTCGGAGTCCGTCTTTTGCGCGTCGATGAAGGCTACGGCTTTGTCTATGAAGAGTTCCGGGGCGTATTTTTCTCCGTTCAAATCGATTCTTTTATCGTTTTCCCATAGCCATTTCGGCGTATGGTAATGCGCTTCCATGTGGCCGATATAACCGTAAAAGTAGTCGATTCCCCGGTTGTTGGGATGGCATTCGTCGTCGGCCAAAGGCGTTCCGTATCCCCATTTGCCGATGCAGGCCGTCCGGTATCCTGCACGACGGAAAATTTCCGGCAACAGGGTTTCCGATTCCGGTATGGGTTCGTTGTAGGTCATGCGGTATCCGTCGCGTTCGGTCAGGTTTATCTTTTCCTCCGTGATTTCTTTGTTCCCGCGGATGTGGCAGTGTCCCGTATGTTTCCCCGTCAGCAACACGCATCTGGACGGGCCGCTGACGGTGGCTCCCGCGTAATGCTGCATGAACTGCATGCCGCTGTCGGCCAGGGCGTCGATGTTCGGCGTTTTTATTTCCCGCTGGCCGTAGCATCCGATGTCGCCGATGCCCATGTCGTCGGCAATGAAGAAAATGACGTTGGGTTTCCGTTCCTCGGATGGCCGATCTTGCCGCGGGGAGGCTTGTAGAGGTGTCGTTGTTGCGGACAACAGCCCTAAAATTCCGGTGGATAAGAAGTATCGCATATTCGGTTTGTTTTCGTAAAAGTATAAAATTTTCGACAGTTACCGGATCATTCGGGCAGGAATCCTGCGGTTTCCCGCAGGGCTTCCCCGAACAGCGATTCGGCATCGAGCGTGCCGTCTATCCAGTGAATGACGGCGCCTTTCCGTTCCATGGAGCGGAAGAAGGTCATTTGCCGTTTGGCGAATTGGAAAATAGCCGTTTCCAGTCCCGACGTCATTTCTTCATAGGTCGATCCGCCGGTCAGGTACCGCGTGACGAATTTGTATTCCAGTCCGTAATACATCAGGTCTTCGGCCGGGATCCGCGACAACAGCCCCTCTACCTCTTCGACCAGTCCTTCCTGCAATCTTTGCCGCAGGCGCCGGGATATCCGGGCGCGCCGTTCTTCGCGGGGAAGGTCGATGCCGATATACAGGTTGTCGATTTCGGGATAAGCGGGGTATTCCGTCGGATGGTTTCGGCCGTACAGCTCTATTTCGATGGCCCGCACGGCTCTCTTCTTCGTGTCTATGTCGGTGGTGTTGTGCAGTTTTTTCAATCCGGCCAGTATTTCCGTCAGTTCTTCCAGCGATTTTTTTTCGAGTTCTTCCCGAAGGGCGGGGTCGGGCGGAACTTCCTGCAAATCGTATCCTTGGGTTACCGCGTCTATGTACAGCCCGCTGCCTCCGCATAGTACGGCTACCCGTTGCTTCTCTTCCAGAGAGCGGTAAACGTTCAGAAAATCGCGTTGGTATTCGAACAGGTTATACCGGTAGCCGGCCTCCTGTACGTCGATCAGGTAATAAGGAACGTCCCGGCCCATATACCGGTATTCCGATAGGTCCTTGCCTGTACCGATGTCCATGCCCCGATAAACCTGCCTGGAATCCGCCGATATTACGGCAGTGCGGAAATGATGGGCCAGCCGTACTGCCAGCCGGGTTTTCCCGGATGCTGTCGGACCTATGACGGAGATCAGTTTCATATGCTTGATTTTATGGGGTAAAATTAAGAAATAACCGGTAAATTCAATACCTTTGTATGGCAAAATGATGAAGCATGGCAAATTATAAAGACATCAATATTCGGAATAAGCGGGCGACGTTCGACTATGAAATTCTGGAGACCTATACTGCCGGAATCGTGTTGAGCGGCACGGAAATCAAGTCGATTCGTCTGGGCAAGGCCTCTTTGACCGACTGTTTCTGTTATTTCCATGACGGGGAGCTGTATGTGAAGGGAATGAACGTTGCCGAATATGCGTGGGGAACGTACAACAACCATCAACCCCGCCGCGACCGGAAACTGCTTTTGAATAAAAAGGAGTTGCGCAAGATCGAACGGGCTTTGCAGGACAAAGGACTGACCGTGGTAGGGCTGAAGCTTTTTATCAATGACCGGGGATTGGCCAAGTTGAACATCGGAATTGCCAAAGGACGTAAAAATTACGATAAGCGGGAATATTTGAAGGAAAAAGACACCCGTCGGGAACTCGACCGGGCGATGAAACGATAAGCATGATGAAAAAGGTTTGCATTTTTTTAGGACTTGTTCTGTGGTTCGGCCTGCCGGGATGTTCGCAGCGGGAGAGTACCCGGTACGAAATCCGCGGTTTGGGAGAAGGAACGACGTACAGCATCGTTTATTTCAACGACCGGCCTTCGGTAACGAGCAGGGAGATCGATTCGATCATAGCGGCTTTCGACGCTTCCTGTTCCATCTATAATCCGAATTCGTTGCTGACGCGTCTGAATGAAAATCGTACGGATTCCGTGGACGGCAATATCGCGGATTGCATCGCTTTGGCCCGGCAGGTTAGTCTTCAGGGAGACGGGTTATACGATATTACCATCAAGCCGTTGATCGACGCATGGAAATCCTATTCGGCCGGAGAGTCCGAAAGGCCCGATATCGATTCTTTGGTCCGGATTGTGGGATTCGATAAAATCAGCGTTCAGGACAACCGGTTGATTAAACAGGATCCGCGCATGCAAATCGACTTGAATTCCATTGCGAAGGGGTATTCCGTGGATCTGATCGCTGCGTATTTGAAACGGCAGGGAATTACCCGGTTCGTTGTGGAAGTCGGCGGGGAAGTGGTGGCGTCCGGCCGCCGGGAAGACGATGCTTTATGGCGGATCGGTATCGATAAGCCGAAAGAGGGAAATTTTTTCCCGGGAAAATTCCTGCAGGACGTCTTGTTGCTGGAAGACGCCGCGATGGCTACTTCGGGCAATTACCGGCAATTTTATATGGTGGAAGGAAAAGAGCGGATAAATCATATCATCAGTCCCAAAACGGGGGAGAATTCCCAAAATACCATGCTCTCGGCTACCGTTATCGCGCCTTCTTGCGCGGAAGCGGACGCTTATGCGACTTTGTTCATGGTGTCGGGTATCGAGAAAGCCCGGGAGATATTGTCCCGAAATCCGCATTTGGGGGCTTACCTGATTTACGCCGACGGCGATGAAGATCGCGCTTTTATTACGCCGGACGTGGCGGAGAGGATAAAAAAATAATGGGTTATGTCGAATCGGATTCGTTTTATTTATAATCCTTATGCGGGGGAGAATAAAATCCTGCATCATTTGGATTATGTGATCGATCAGTATCAGCAACGCGGTTATACCGTGCTGCCTTACCGACTGACCGGCGAAAGCGGTTTTCCCGAAGCTTTTCGGGGAGTGCAGGAGGAGTGCCGTTACGTATTGGTCGCCGGGGGAGACGGTACCGTCAATGGGGCTGTCAATTATATGAAGAAAAACGGCATCGACCTGCCTATCGCCGTACTGCCGGCGGGAACGGCCAATGATTTCGCCAAATTGCTGGGCCTGTCGTCGAACCTCAAGACAGCGTGCCGGGAAATACTTGATGGTATGGTCGAGGAGGTGGATTTGGGGAGAGCGAACGACTCTTTTTTCGTCAATGTGTTGAGTGCTGGCCTTTTTACGGATGTTTCGCAAAAAACGCCGACGGCCATGAAAAATACGTTCGGGAAACTGGCGTATTATTTCAGCAGCGTGCAGGAGCTGCCCAATTTCCGGAAAATACATATACGGATCGATTCGGACGAAATCGTCTTCGACGATTCATTGCTGATTATTTTCGTGTTCAACGGCCGTACAGCCGGAAACATGAATTTCGCTTACCGTTCGAATGTCCAGGACGGATTGCTCGACGTATTGATTATCAAGGGAGACAATGTGGTGGATACGATCAAGACGGTTTTCCATTTTCTCAGCGGGAATGAAACGCGTTATCCCAGAGGCGTGGTCCATTTTAAAAGCCGTCGTCTCCATATATGCAGCGATGACAATGTGTCCGTCGATATCGACGGAGAATCGGGGCCGTTCTGTCCGTTGACCGTATCCTGTCTGGAACGGGGGTTGAAAGTGATCATCCCCCGGTCGAAACAGGATTGATCGAAACGCCCGATTTTATCCGTTCGTACAGCGCCTCGTATTCGGGAACGGAAATGCCTGCGGCTTTTCCTTCCCGTATGACATAGCCGGTAAGGGATTCATATTCGCAGGGTTTGCCAGCGTAATAGTCGCGTTGCATCGAGGTAATCATGTTCAGCGGCGATTTCAACATTCGGTTCAGGTTCCGGGTCGCCAGGTCGTCCGGCAATACGATTTTTTTGGCTCGTGCCACTGCTTCGAATTCGCGGAACAGAATGAACAGCCAGTCCCGCAACAAAGGGTCCGATAAGATGTCCCCGTTGGTCAGGTTGTAAGCCGTGGACAGAGTGGCGACCGGAGAGATGTAGCTGAATTTTTCCCATACCCATTCCATGATGTTCGTCTTGAAAGAGAGGTTGATGCCGGCGGCCCGGCATAGCTCTTCGAATTTTCCGGATCTTTCCCTGTCGGCGTACCGGCTGCCGAAATAACATTGGGGATATCCTCCGCTTTCGACTACTTTCCCGGCCGTTTCCCGGTGGGCTACGATATAGGCGCAGGCATCCCATACCTTGTGGTCGGGAAGGGATTTTTTCAACCGTTCGGGACCTTCTATGCCGTTCATGAAAGGAATGACCACGCTGTCGGAGTGGAGCAAAAGCCGAAGTCCCGGGAGCGAATCGGCGACAGAGTAGCTTTTCAGGCAGTAAATGACGTAATCCGCCGGTCCGCACTCTTCCGTGGGCAGACATAATTTGTCCGGAAAGACTTGAAAAGTGTCGCGGACGGTTTTCAAAATCAACCCGTTGTTGCGGATGGCCGTTCCGTTTTCTCCCCGAGCCGCGAAATTTATTTTTACGGACGGGTCATTGCGATAGCGTCGGGCGAGCATGCCTCCTACATAACCGCCTACGCCTCCTATGCCCAGGACGGTAATGGTTGTCGTTCGTTCCATTCGGTTTCGTTTGAATGTTTTTTTTACTGACAATCAATAATCTTACCTAAATGTGAATTCCCGTTCCGAAATTTATTTTTTACAGATTGTTAATGTTGTTTCGGAACGGGAATTTCGGAGGCGTATGCGAATATTTCGTTTATTCGATCAGCCGGAATGTCTTTTCCAGCCTTTCGTCGTCGGAAGAGTCGGCGATCCATATTTTGAACTCTCCGGGTTCCGAGGTGTAGCGCATGTCGATATCGTGGAAAGCCAGATCGTCGCTGTCGAGTTCGAAACGAATGGTCTGTTTTTCGCCCTTTTTCAGAAATATCTTGGCGAATCGTTTCAATTCTTTGACCGGACGGGACACGCTGCCCACGATGTCCCTGACATATAACTGGACGACCTGTTCCCCGTCCCGGTCGCCCGTGTTGCGTATTTCGGCCGTGACGGCAAGCGGTTCCCCTTTTTTGATTTCCGTTTTGTCCAGTTGCATGTTGCCGATTTCGAAAGTCGTGTAGCTCAGTCCATATCCGAAAGGATAGAGCGGGGCGTTTTTCTCGTCCAGGTAGAAGGAACGGTAGTCGCTGTACGTGTCGTCCGAAGCGGGACGTCCGGTGTTTTTATGGTTGTAGTAAACCGGAATCTGTCCTACGTTGCGCGGGAAAGACAGGGTCAGCCGTCCCGACGGGTTGTAATCTCCGGCGATGATGTCGGCTACGGCATGTCCTCCCATCGTTCCGGGATACCAGGCTTCCAATATGGCGTTTACGTTGCCGTCTTCCCAGGAGAGGTCGAGCGGACGTCCGTTGAACAAGATCAGGACGATCGGTTTCCCCGTCTTTTTCAGTTGTTTCAACAGGGCTTGTTGGGCGCCCGGCAGTTTGATGTCGGTCCGGCATGCCGCTTCTCCCGACCAGTTGAAATCTTCTCCGCCCGCGAACAGAACGATGTCCGCCTGTCGTGCGACGGCTAAGGCTTCGGCGAATCCCTGTTCGTTGTCGGTCGTCAAATCGCAACCCGGGGCATAAAGGAACCGCACGTTCGACCGTTCGTATTTTTCCGTCACTCCTTCGAACAGTGAGACGCTTTGCTGTCTATTGCCCTGTCCGGCCCATTCGCCGTTCATGCTTTCTTTGTTTTTTACCATGGGGCCGATCAGGGCGATGGTACATTTTTTATCTTTGGTTATGGGCAACAGGTCGTTTTCGTTTTTCAGCAATACGGCGGAACGGGCGGCCATTTCCCGTGCGGCTTGCAGAAATTCCGGTTTCAGGATCGTGTTCTTTTCCCGTTCGGGGTCCAGCCCTGCATAAGGGTCGTCGAACAGTCCCAATAGAAATTTCATTTCCAGAATTCTCCGTACGGCATTGTCGATGACCGCAACGGGAACTTTGCCTTCTTCGACTGAGCTTTTCAGGTGTTTCAGGTAAACGGAACCGGTCATGTCCATATCCACTCCGGCATGGGCGGCCAGTTCGCCCGCCTGTTTCTCGTCGCGGGCCACGCCGTGGGGAACCAGTTCGTTGATGGCCGTGTAATCCGTTACGACGAATCCGTTGAAATTCCATTCATCCCGTAAAATGTCGGTAAAAAGGTATTGGCTTGCGGTGCAGGGCACGCCCGATATTTCGTTGAATGCGGTCATGAACGTTCCCACTCCCGCTTTGTGCGCTGCCTGGAACGGAGGAAAATAAAGGTCGCGCAAGGTTCGCTCGGATACGTCCGCGATGTTGTAGTCCCTGCCGGCTTCGGCAGCGCCGTAAGCAACGAAATGTTTGGCGCAAGCCAGTATTTTATCGGGAGATTTCAATGCTTGCCAGGAGTTTCCTTGAAATCCCCGGACTCTGGCTTCCGCTATCCGGGAACCTAAATAGGGGTCTTCTCCCGCTCCTTCCATAACCCGTCCCCAACGGGGATCCCGGGCGATATCGACCATGGGGGCGAATGTCCATTTAATGCCGGCGGCAGCCGTTTCCGCGGCGGCAATGGACGCGCTTTTCTCGATGCGTTCCAAATCCCAGGAACAGGATTCGGCCAACGGCATCGGAAAGATCGTTTTAAATCCATGCACCACATCGTAACCGAAAAGAACGGGGATTTTCAATCGCGATTCCGACAATGCCATGTCTTGCAGTTTCCGTATGCCGTCAGTAGTAACGGCGTTGAAAATGCTGCCTACGAGTCCTTTTCTGAGGTAAGGCTCTATGTCTTCGCTCACTTGGGGACCGGTTATGTCGCCGAAACTGGTAAATTGCGTCATCTGACCGATTTTTTCTTCCAATGTCATCAAGGACAAAACGGAGTCCACTTTCCGTTCTATCTCTTTGTCGCCGCTGTAACTTTGCCAGCTCGTTCTGGAAGAACAGGAGCAGAACAACGTGCCGATCAGCAGGACGGAAATCAGGTTTCTTTTCATTTGCGGTAGAAATCGTTAGTTTGTAAAAATTTATACAAAGATAATGAATTTGTTGAATATCGCGCCGGTTGCCTTGTCGCTTGTCGAACCGGAAAAATCAAGTACCTTTATCGGGATGAGTGATGAAAACAGAGAAAGGATCGTTCGGGAGTTGTGCCGTATTCCGGGAGTAGGGCGTACGGTGGCGGAAGATTTGATACAACTCGGCATTTGTTCGGCGGCGGACTTGCGCGGAGCCGATCCGGAAGAGTTGTATCGGAAACACAATGAAAAAAAGGGAGCCGTGCAAGACCGTTGCATGCTTTACGTGTTTCGTTGCGCCGTGTATTACGCCTCGACGGCAGAGTCTGAACGGATAAGGGAAAAATTGCAGTGGTGGAACTGGAAAGATACCGGTTGCCGATAACCGGACGATTCATTTTTTATAAGGTTTGACCTTGTATTCCCGGGGAGTCATGCCCGTATGCCGTTTGAAATATTTTCCGAAAAAAGAGGCATTGGGGAAGTTGAGGTAATCAGACGTTTGTTGGATGGTCATGTTCGAGGTCCGCAGGATGGATTTGGCGTTCAGCAGCAGAATGTAGTCGATCCATTCGGCCGCGCTGTGTCCGGAAAGTTTTTTGATGGCTGAAGAGAGGTATTTCGGCGTCAGGCTTAACCGGCGGGCGTAGAAGGTCAATGTGCGTTGCTCTTTGTAATTTTCTTCCACCAGCCGCAGGAATTCCCTTAACAACGTTTCGTTTTTCCGTTCTCTCGGCACGGGATCGCTATGTTGGTAAATGGCGCATATTTCGTACAGGACGATCATCAGAATAGCCTGCAATATTTCCTTGTGGTAAGGATGGGAGGTGCGTGCGGCATGCAATTCCGTGAGTTTCAGGATATCCTGAAACGCTTTTTGTTCGGTGGGCGGCAGGCTGATTACAGGGGCTTTCTGGCTGTGAAGAAGATAGGTTACGGTAATATGGGCGTCCAGGTCGGCGATCAGGTAAGGGGGGACGGTAACCATCATGCCTTTGAAGTCGGATGAGGCGTCTGAAAAAACGAACAGGTTCCGGGATAGGAAAATGCATAAGTCGCCTTTGCGCATCCGCATCTCTCGTTCATCGATGGAAGCGTCTATTTTTCCTTCGAGACAAAAAATGGCGATCACTCCGTCCGTATGGGATAAAATTTCGGAGATTTCCGGCTTTTTCAACGTTTCCGCTTGTAACGCCATGCAACTGAATTGGGCGTTTGCGGGTTTTTGTGCGGACTTTAGAATGTCGGGAAAAGAAAAGGTGTCTTTCATGCCTTTGTTTTATACAAAGATAAAAATCATTTTTGACTCGTCAAATACGTCCGACTTTTGGAACATTTATTCCGTCTATTTAGTCTATGTAGAGTTTTTCATACGTTTTATCTTTGTCACAATATCCGGACATGGCTCGGGGATCGGTCGGATGAAAGGTTTCGGAACGGCGGTCGGGAAATGGAGCATGTCGGGATTTGCGGAGTTAAAGAATAAAAATGTAATATTTTAAGAATGGATATGAAAAGTAGCAATTGGATTTGTTGGGTCATGTTAGCCGGATGGTGTGCCGTCGGTTGCCGTTCGCAACAGCCGGCGCCGGAAGAGGCCGTGGTGGTAAAAGTGGATACGGTACGGTTGTATGACGGCGATTTCCGGATTTCGTATCCCGGCAAGGTGCGTGCTGCGGCGGATGTGAATTTGGCATTCCGCGTAGCGGGACCTATCGCCAAAGTTCCCGTTCGCGTGGGGCAATACGTTCGGAAAGGGGACGTGTTGGCCGAGATAGATCCGCGGGATTATGAAACGCAGTTGGCCGCTACCGAAGCGCAGTACAAACAGGTAAAAGCAGAGGCGGAACGGGTCATCGAGCTGCAGAAACGGGGGAGCGCTCCCGACAATGACCGGGATAAGGCGTTCTACGGATTGCAGCAAGCAGGCGCCAAATACGAGGCGAATAAGAATGCTTTGGCAGACACGAAACTGCTGGCTCCGTTTGACGGATACGTCCAGAAAAAATATTTCGAAGCAGGGGAAACCGTTGCGGCGGGAACTCCGGTAGTGGCGATTATCGGTGCTCAAAGTCTGGAGGTGGAAATCAATATTCCTGCCAGCGATTACATCCGGCGGCGGCGGTTCGATTCGTATGTATGCGAGGCCGATGTGTTGCCCGGTGTCTTTTTCCCGTTGGAGTTGATCGGGATTGCTCAGAAGGCCAATCTGAATCAATTGTATAACGTCCGTTTCCGGTTGTCTCCGGAAGCGTCCGACACGTTGAGCGCGGGCATGAATGCCAATGTGACGATCTACTATAAACCGGACGAGCGGAATCTGAGCGCGGTACCGTTGTCTGCGGTTTTCGAGAAAGACGGCGGTTCGGCCGTATGGGTTTATGATCCGGTTTCGCAAACGATTTCCCGGCGGATGGTGGAACCGGTGGATTTGCATAAGGATGGCGTAATGCTCGTGTCCGGAGGAATCGCTCCCGGAGAAATCGTCGTGGCTGCCGGGTTGCGCAGCTTGGAAGAGGGGCAGCGCGTGGAACCTTTGAAACCTGTGTCTGAAACCAATGTCGGAGGGCTGTTGTAATGAATTTGTCCAAATATGCATTATCGAACAGGCCGCTGGTCGTCTTTCTGATTTTGGTACTGTTGGGGGGCGGGGTGTTTGCCTTTTATAACATGAGTAAACTTGAAGACCCTGAGATCCAGGTCAAAATGGCCATGGTCATTACCGCCTATCCGGGGGCTTCGGCTCATCAGGTGGAACTGGAAGTTACCGATCCGTTGGAGAAGGCCGTGCGTTCCATGAATAACGTAAAGAGCGTCGAATCCCGTTCGTTGAACGACGTGTCGCAAATAACCGTGGAATTGAAAAGCACGGTTCCGCCCGATCAGTTGCAGCAGATGTGGGACATGTTGCGGCGCAAAGTGGCCGATGCGCAATCCCAGATGCCCGAAGGTGCGCGCCCTTCCGTCGTCGTGGATGATTTCGGGGATGTGTTCGGAATGTTTTACGCCATTACCGGCGACGGTATCGGCAGCGAAGAACTGATGGATTACGCTCAGTTGGTCAAACGGGAGTTGCAAGCCTTGCCGGACGTGGGAAAAGTGTCGCTTTACGGCGACCGGGCGGAGTGCATCAATATCGAGATCATACAGGAGAAGATGGCGAATCTGGGTGTGCATCCGGCTGAAGTGTTGGCTACGTTGAAAGGGCAGAACGAGACTGTTTATTCCGGTTATTTCGAAAGCGGTAACAACCGCTTGCGCGTAGCTGTCGATGACAGTTACGACAGCGTGGAAGATATCGAAAACCTTATCTTGCAGGGGCATGAGGATGACCAATTGCGATTGTCCAATGTCGCCCGTGTCGTGAAGGGGTATGAAGAGCCGGTGCGCAACGCCCTTACTTACGACGGAGTACCGGCTATCGGTATTTCCGTCGCCATGCAGTCGGGTGCCGACATTACCAAATTGGGGAAGCAGGTGGAACGGAAACTGGAAGAGTTGAAAGCCACTCGGATTCCGGCGGGAATCGATTTTCACAAGGTATTTTTTCAACCCGAACGGGTTAACGACGCATTGGGAACGTTCCTGATCAATCTGATTGAATCCGTAGTTATTGTCGTGTTGGTGCTGATGTTGTCCATGGGATTGCGGAGCGGTCTGATTTTGGGTTTTTGTCTGATCATCATTGTATTGGGTTCTTTCCCCTTCCTGTATATGCTCGACGGAACGCTTCAGCGGGTATCGCTGGCGGCTTTGATCGTGGCGATGGGCATGTTGGTGGATAATGCCATTGTCATTATCGACGGAATTCTGGTCGATATGAAACGGGGGGTTCCCAAGCCGGAATGTCTGACCCGTATAGGAGGAAAGACCGCCATGCCGTTACTGGGGGCTACGCTGATTGCGATTCTGGCCTTTTTCCCCATATTCCTTTCGCCCGATACGGCGGGACTTTACGTGCGCGACCTGTTTATCGTGCTGGCCGTGTCATTGTTGCTCAGTTGGGTGCTGGCTTTGATGTATATTCCGATTCAGGCCGATTATTCTTTGAAGATCAGGGCTTCCAAAATGACGGGGGGGGATCCGTTCGACAGCAAGGCTTACCGGTTGCTGCGCCGGTTCTTATCGTATGTATTGTGCCATAAGACGGCGACGGTCTGTCTGGCCGTTATCCTGTTGGCGCTGAGTGCGTGGTGTTACCGTTACATCCCGCAGGTCTTTTTCCCAGACATGACGTACGACCAGTTGTATATCGAATATAAAATGCCGGAAGGAACAGCCAGCGATTGCGTGCAGAAAAATTTGGCCGATATCGGCCGGTATTTGCTTGACCGGGACGACGTGCTGCATGTGACGGCCAGTTTCGGAGGAACTCCTTCGCGTTATAATCTGGTCCGTTCCATTGCCGATCCGACAACCAGTTACGGCGAGCTGATCGTCGATTTTCGGGATGCGCGGCAGATGGAAAAAGCGATTCCCGAATTGCAGAAGGAACTGACCCTGTCCCATCCGGAAGCGTATGTACGGGTCAAGCGGTATAACCTGATGTATAAAAAATACCCCATCGAGGTCATGTTCAGCGGTCCCGATCCCGCCGTGCTGAAAGAATTGTCGGCGCAGGCGGAACAGATCATGCGGGAAAGTCCCGCTACTACGCTGGTAACCGACAACTGGGAACCCATGACGCCTACGCTGATGGTCAATTACAACCAGGCGATGGCGCGTACGCTGGGAATGAGTCGTTCCGATGTGGCTTTGTCGCTTCTTTCGGCTGCCGGAGGCTTGCCGGTAGGTATCTATTCCGACGGGGTATATAAGAAGAATATCTATTTGAAGAGCGTGGATGCTGAAGGGAATCCTATCGAATCGTTGGAAAATGCCCCGGTTTGGAGCATGCTTCCTTCGACGGCGGCGCTTAGCCGGGAAACGTTGATGGGGCTGATCTCCGGAAGCATGTCGCAGGAGGACTTGCTGGCTTCCGTCATTTCTTCCGTTCCGTTGAACCAGGCTTCCAACGGCATTTCCGTAAAATGGGAACCCCCGATGGTCGGACGTTACAACGGCCAACGGGCAATCAAGGCCCAATGCAACAATGCGGAGGGGTATATGACGGAACAGGCCCGTAAAATCATCGCTCCCCAAATCGAGGCCATACCGTTGCCTCCGGGATATTCCATGGCGTGGATGGGCGAACATCAGGCCAGCAGCGAGGCCATGACCTATCTGTTCAAAAATTTGCCGTTGGCGATCGTGCTAATGATTTTGATTCTGATCGCTCTGTTCCGGGATTTCAAGAAACCGTTGATTATCTTGCTGTGCCAGCCGCTGATTATCGTGGGAGTGGTCTTCGGTATGCTCGTGTCGGGAAAGAGTTTCGGATTCGTGGCTATCGTAGGTGCTTTGGGATTGATCGGGATGATGATTAAGAACGGGATCGTGCTGATCGACGAAATCAATTTGCAAATCCGTTCGGGGATAGAACCGATGAAGGCGTTGCTCGATTCCTCGTCTTCCCGTTTCCGACCCGTCATGATGGCTTCCGTCACGACGATCGTGGGAATGGTCCCGTTGCTGTTCGACGATATGTTCGGAGCGTTGGCGGTTACCATTATGGGCGGATTGTTGGTAGGGACGTTGATTACCCTGATTTTTATTCCGGTGCTTTACGCATTGTTTTTCCATATCGAATGTACGCATGAAAAAGAGGAGAATCATGAAATATAAGATGGCGGCGGCAGTGTTGTCGGTTTGGGTAGGGGCCGTTGCGACGGCACGGGCTCAGACCGTACTGACTTTGGAGAAATGCCGGGAAATGGCCGTAGAGAACAACAAACAGGCGGCGGCCGCCCGTCTCCAGCAGCAAAAAACGGCTTTCGACCTGCGATCCGTTCGGGCGAATTTTCTGCCTAAAATATCGGGTTACGGGTATTATCTTTATTCCAGCAATAATTTGGGATACGATTTCAAAGGGGCTTATCTGCCTACTTATACGCCGGGAACCGACGGTTCTTTGGTCCCCAATATCCTGACCGATCAGTTCGGACAGCCGGTTATCGGAGCGGACGGCAGGCCGATATTCAGTCAGTATGCCGCTATTCCTCCGATGTCTTTGGAGATGAAGATCAACGGTCTTTACACGGTAGGAGTGCGGTTGGAACAACCGGTTTATATGGGGGGAAAGGTTCGTTCTTCGTATAAAATGGCCCGGTTGGGGGTCGAACTGGCGGATTTGAACGTACAGCAGACCCGGGCGGAAGTCGTGTTGAAATCCGATGAAGCCTACTGGCAATACGTGAAGGTTTGCGAACAGTTGAAATCGGCGGAAAGTTACCGGACGCTCGTCGAAGCGTTGGAAAAGAAAGTGAAAGACGCGGTGGAGACGGGAATGGCTTCCCGAAACGACCTGCTGAAAGTGGAGGTGCGTTTGAACGAGGCACGTTTGCTGGTTTCCAAAGCGGAAAACGGTTGTACGCTGGCCCGGATGAATCTGTGCCACGTCATCGGTCTTCCGTTGGTTACGAAAGTGGAGGCGTCCGATACGTTTTCCGACGACCGGGAATTTTCTTTCGCGGAGATAGCGGGGGATATTTCTGACCGCCCCGAATATAAATTGCTGGATCGGGACGTGGCGTTGAAGGAACAGCGGGAACGTTTCGTCCGGTCCGAATTTTTGCCGCAACTCGGAGTAGCCGTTACCTACGGTTATTCGCACGGGTTGAATTTGGGCGGCGATCCGTTGCTGGCTTCGGCCGGAGTATCGGGGGTGGCTTCGCTCAGCGTTCCTATTTTCCATTGGGGCGAGGGACGCAATAAGGTTCGTTCCGCCCGGGCGGATACCGAACTCAGCCGGACGAAACAGGAGGAGATGGAAGAATTGATGCAGTTGGAAGAGGCAAAATACCGCTTTTCCGTCAATGATGCGGTCCGTCAGGTGGAGCTGACCCGGAAATCGTTGGAACAGGCGGCGGAAAATTTGAAAGTGAGCGGCGACCAGTATGAATTGGGCATGGAAACGCTCGTCAATTATCTGGAGGCCCAAACGCAGTGGCAGAAAGCGGTTACCGATTTGATCGATGCCCGGGCGGAATTGAGTCTCAGCAAGACCCGTTATTTGAAAGCGGTGGGAAAATTATAGAGAAACCCGTTTCGATAAGTCGGGGCGCCATGAAATTTGTTTCGATGGATGAGGAAACGGTCGAAAAAAATTCAAGGCTCGGGTACAGATTCTCTATCTCGAGGAAGCACGGAAAGCAGAAACAGGTCGGTAACGGGTTGTAAAAAGGCGACGTGCTTTTATGTAGGAGCGGGCTGGGAAAAGAAATACGGCGCGAGAGCGGCATCCTTTCAGATATTGGGTCTATATCTTCCCCTGCTTGTGCTTGGGGAACCGGCAGAAATTGTCCTGTTTCACGGGGTCGGGTTGTGTCGGTCGATGACGGATCCGTTTTCCGTCATATCCGGAAATACCGCTCTTCCTGCGTCCGTCATCAATCCGAGCTGCATCCGCCTGCCTCTTTTTGTTCAGTGCTTTCCGGTTGCTTTTCGCTTTTCGGGGACATAGTTTTTGTACGGTCGTATTTTCGGATATTTTTTGTCGTACTGTCTATCTATCCGAGACACAAGATTTTTTTCACGGTATCCACCTCCCGAAAAGTCTCCAGCCTTTCGGTTTTTTTCGCCTGACAACAGTCCAACACTCTTTCTCTGTTTTATGGGTTTGCGACAGTCACTCTCGTAACCCGGTTCTCGATTTCGTTGTCAGCATATTTCTTATTTCCGTGTGTTATACAGGAATTTCCATTGCGTATTGGTGTAAAATATTCGAGGGTAAAGATAACCGAAATTTAGCATCGGTTCGAAGCGACCGGCGGAAATCTGAAATAATTTCGTAAATTGGGGCATTGTTTGCCGGTAAGGTATTTTCCCGATGACATTTGTCATACCGGAAAATCGGGTTTGCCGGAATTTGTGTTTTTTCCGAAGAGCGGATCGATACGATGATGAAGATGATAAGGGTATTATTCTTTTTTTTAGGGTTGGTTTTGTCGGTTGCATGTCGGAAAACGGTTGAGGAAAAGCCGTTGACACTGTGGTACGACTGTCCGGCGAACGGGTGGAACGAGGCGTTGCCGATAGGGAACGGCCATGCCGGAGCGATGGTGTTCGGCGGAGTCGATTCGGAACGGTTGCAGTTGAATGAAAACACGCTGTACAGCGGAGAACCTTCCGTCGTTTTCAAGAACGTGCGGATTACGCCCGAGATGTTCGACAGGGTGGTCGGTTTGATGCGAGAGGAGCAATACGGGGCGGCATCCGATCTGATCTGTAAACATTGGTTGGGACGGTTGCACCAATATTATCAGCCGTTTGCCGATCTGCATATTCGCAATAACCGGGGAGGAGATACGGCGGAATATAACCGGGAACTGAATATTTCGGAAGCGGTCGCCCGCACTTCCTTCCGACAGAATGGCATACGGTACGACCGGGAAATTTTCGCCTCTTACCCGGACCGCGTTATCGTGATCCGGATAAAAAGCGATCGGCCGGAAGGAATCGATATTGCATTGGATTTCGCTTCGCCCCATCCGACGGCCGTCCAGCAAAGCGGCGGCGACCGGTTGGTTTTGAAGGGGAAAGCCCCCGGATATGTCGAACGCCGTACTTTCGAGCAGATCGAAAGTTGGGGCGACCAATACAAGCATCCCGAATTGTACGACGAAGAGGGAAACCGAAAATTTGACAAACGGGTATTGTACGGGGATGAGATCGACGGTAAAGGCATGTTGTTTGAAGCGCAGCTGAAACCGGTTTTGCCGCGAGGCGGAACGTGTGAAATCTCGGATACGGGATTGCGCATCAGCCGTACGGACGAAGTGTATCTGCTGTTGAGTCTGGCTACCAGTTACAACGGCTATGACAAAAGTCCGAGTCGGGAGGGGATCGACCCTTCGAAAAAGGCGGCGGAGTTGTTGGATCGTGCGTCCGGATTCGATTATGAAACCCTGAAAGCCAGACATACGGAGGATTATCGGAAACTTTTCGACCGGGTAAAATTCGAATTGCCTTCTTCGGAGTTTCAGCAGGCGTTGCCTACGGACGAACGGGTCGCCCGTTTTTCGAAACAGGCCGATCCTGCCTTGGCCGCGCTGTTGTTTCAATACGGCCGTTATTTGATGATTAGCGGGTCGCGTCCCGGCGGGCAGCCGATGAATTTGCAGGGCATTTGGAACAAAGACATCGTTCCGCCCTGGAATTGCGGGTACACGATGAATATCAATCTGGAGATGAATTATTGGATGGCGGAGACGGCCAATCTTCCGGAATGTCAGGAACCGTTGTTCGCGATGATCGGAGAGTTGGCCGAAAGCGGCCGTGAAACGGCCCGTAACATGTATGGTCGCCGCGGTTGGGTGGCGCATCATAACACGTCGATCTGGCGGGAAACTTATCCGAACGACAACGTTCCGCCCGCCTCTTTGTGGCCGATGGCGTCGGGATGGCTGTGCAGCCATTTGTGGGAGCATTATCTTTATTCGGGCGACCGGGAATTTTTGAAAAACGAAGCTTATCCGTTAATGAAAGGGGCGGCCGAATTTTATGCGGACTGGCTTGTTGACGACGGTAACGGACATTGGGTCACGCCTGCCGGTGTCTCTCCTGAAAACTGGTTCCTGACGGCGACGGGCGAACCTGCCGCCTTGAGCATGGGACCTACGATGGATATGGCGATCATTCGCGAAGTGTTCGAGCGAACAATCCGCACGGCCGAAATGTTCGATCTGGATCCGGAGTTTCGGCGGGAGATCGGGGAAAAATTGCCGAAGTTGTTGCCGTACCGGATCGGTCGGCGCGGCCAGTTGCAGGAATGGATGCACGATTTTACGGAGAAGGAGCCTGAACACCGGCATCTGTCGCATTTGTACGGATTTTATCCGGGTAATCAGATTACACCTGACGTTGCACCCGAATTGTTCGCGGCCGTGAAACGGACGTTGGAATTGCGCGGCGATGCGGCGACCGGTTGGTCGATGGGGTGGAAAATCAATTGCTGGGCTCGTTTGTTGGACGGGAATCATGCGTATGCGATCATCGAAAACCTGTTCAATCCGGTAGGGTTCGGCGAGACGGGAAGAAACGACGGGGGATTGTACCGGAATTTGCTGGATGCCTGCCCGCCCTTTCAGATCGACGGAAATTTCGGGTATGCGGCGGGAGTGGCCGAAATGCTGTTGCAGAGCCATGCCGGTTATGTCCAGTTGCTGCCGGCATTGCCCGACGTTTGGAGACAGGGAAGGATATTGGGGTTGAAAGCGCGGGGAAACTTCGAAGTGTCGATGGAGTGGGCGGACGGAACTTTGAGCCGTGCGGAAATCGTTTCATGTTCCGGGAACGAGTGCCGGGTAAGGGCCGCTTTGCCTTTTACGATTGTACAGGGAGGAAAAAAAACGGCGGTTTCCGAACCGGTACGGTCGAACGGCAGGGAGTATCATGAAGCCGTTTTCGCTACGAAAAAGGGAAATACCTACCGTTTGTGTCCCGAAACATCTCGATAAGCCGAACGCAATGAAACTCGTTTCGATGGCTGAGGCGAGAAACGGTCGGAAGAAATTCAACGGTTCGACGGATAAAAATCGGGAAAAGAGAATTATTTTTGCATAAATTCAATCGATGAAAATGAAATTGTTGGCAGGGCCAGTCCGTTCCTTTGTCAAAGCGTTCGGCCGGCAGAGTATCGTTAGAAAGCACGGTTGGTTGTTTTTTGCATTCATGTTGTGTTGCGGCGGGGTTGCAGCGGCCGAAATATCGTCCGTTTATCCCGTTCCCCAACGTCAAACCCTGCAGAAAGGCTTTTGTCGTCCTTCTTCCGTCCGTATCGTAGGTTCCGACAGCGTATGGGTGGCGGCTGTTCGGGATCGGTTGCCTTTTGCAGAAGGCAAAAAAGGGTTGCCGGTATATGTCGGAGTCCGGGGGGACCGCGCGGTTCGGAAATACGAACGGCATATTCCCGGCAAGGCCGACGGCTATTACCTTTCCGTATCCGATGAATGCGTCGTTATTGCAGGAAACGACGACCGCGGGACATGGTACGGGTTGAACACGTTGCAGCAGTTGTTGCGGGAAGACCGTTTGCCGCATGTCGAGATTGCCGATTATCCGGATGCGGCTTATCGAGGCGTGGTCGAAGGTTTTTACGGCCGACCGTGGAGCCATGCCGACCGGCTCAGCCTGCTCGATTTCTTCGGAAAATATAAATTGAACACATACATCTACGGGCCGAAGGACGATCCGTACCATAGCTGCCCGAACTGGCGGAAACCTTATCCGGAAGCCGAAGCTCGGCAAATCGGCGAATTGGTCCAGGCGGCCGAGGCTAACCGGGTCGATTTCGTTTGGGCCGTTCATCCGGGGCAGGATATTCGGTGGAACGATGAAGACCGGGAACGGTTGTTGAAAAAATTCGAAATGATGTATGAACTCGGCGTGCGGTCTTTCGCCGTATTTTTCGACGATATTTCAGGAGAGGGAACCGATCCGGAGCGTCAGGCCGAACTGCTCAATTTCCTGTACGACCGTTTCATGGCGGCAAAGCCCGATGCCGGACGCCTAATTATTTGTCCGACGGAATACAATAAAAGCTGGGCCAATCCGAATCCGGGCACTTATCTGGATATTTTGGGCGATAAACTGTACCCGGAAATACAAATCATGTGGACAGGCGATTTTGTCATGTCCGATATTACGGTAGAAGGACTCGAATATATCAATGCCCGTTTGAAACGGCCGGCTTATATCTGGTGGAATTTCCCTGTCAGCGATTATGTCCGGAACCGCCTGTTGCTTGGCAGCGCTTACGGGTTGGACGGAGGGACGGCGGGCATGATGTCCGGTTTCGTTTCCAATCCCATGGATAAGGCGGAAGCCTCCAAAATAGCGATTTACAGCATTGCCAATTACGGTTGGAATGCGGCGGCTTACGATGCCGAACGCGAGTGGGAGAACGGCATTCGGGCTTTGTTGCCGTCGCATGCTGCCGCTTTGCGTACTTTTGCGGAACACAATTCCGATCCCGGTCCGAACGGGCACCGTTTCCGCCGGGTGGAGTCGGAACGGATGAAACCGGTAGCGGAACGGTTTCTGGAAAAGGGCGGAGAGGCCGATTACCGGATGTTGCGCCATGAATACGACCGGATTCGCCGGGCTGCGGAGGAACTCCGGAACAGTAGCGAAAATCCGGCGTTGATTCGGGAACTGTCGCCTTGGATCGACCGGTTCGGGTATCTGGGAGAAGCGGGCGTCCGCATATTCGATTTGCTGAAAAATCCGGGAGCTCCGGCGGAACAGTGGGCTCGTCAGGTCGAGGTGTTGAATATTTTTGACGAACAGGCTTTTTTCAGCGAAAAAGAGAATCCGAATCCCGGTTATGCGAAACCGGAATCCGGCGGTTCGGTCATGCAGCCGTTGGCCGAACGGTTGTTCCGGGAGATAGGAACCCGTTATTACGCCGCCTTGAGCGGTAAGGCGGGCGATACGCTTTCCGGCGGAATCGGACAACCGTCGGTTTGTACCGATATTTCCCGTTTCCGTACCCAGCCGGTGCAGTCGGAGAAAAGTACCGTGTCCGTAGCGCCGGTATTGGAGGTCGTTTCCGTTTCGCCCGGAAGCTATGTGGGGCTGCGGTTCCCGGTTCCCGTTCGTAGCGGAGAGGCCGTTATCGATGTTTCCGATCCCGATTTTCCCGTTTGGGGAACGGTGGAGTTTTCCGAAGACGGGGAGACGTGGACCGCTTGTCCGGCAAAAGCGAACAAAACCCGGTTTACCGTGTCTTTAGAAGGCAAAGCGGTTGCCGCTTTGCGGGTTCGTAATTCCGGTTCATCCGTGCGGGAAATTCGGCTCCAAAGATTGGCCGTGACCTCTTCCGAATTGTCCGACGAGCGGGGAAACTGGAGTTTGGCGCTCGACGCCGATCCGCATACCGGATATATTTTGACCGGCCGGCAGCGTTTCCCGGTCGGCAGACTGTCGTCCGATACCGGTTCCGTCGTGGTGCTGGCTTGTCCGGTCCGGGAAAATTATGCGGCCGGTGCGCCGACGACATGGACCGATGTTCGGGCGTACGGTGTCGATGCGAAAGGGAAACGGTATGCATTGGGAATTTTGCGGGATGCGTATTCCGTGCTTCCTTTGCCTTCCCTTGCCGATCCGGTCGAATTTCTGGAATTGGAGGGGGTTTCGGAGGTACCGATCCGTATCATGGAAATTATCTTGAAGTAGGAACGAAGCGCGCGAAATGCGCCGGGACCGGAATTTCTCTCCCGGGGAATCGGACGTTGCGGCCGGTTCGTGCCGACGGCCGAAAACCGGCTGTTTCGGCTACTGTAAAATCGAGAAGGAAATATGCCTGTTTATAAAACGTATGTGTATCATCTGTTGGTTCTGACAGCGGTAATCGTGTGGGGTACGACTTTCGTTTCCACGAAGATATTGTTGGCGAACGGCCTGACGCCGGCCGACATCTTTTTTTACCGGTTCCTGGTCGCCTATTTGTCGATTTGGCTGTTGTCGCCCCGGATGTTGTGGACGGGAAACCTGAAGGACGAATGCCTGTCGGCCGTTGCCGGGATATGCGGCGGGTCGTTGTATTTCCTGACGGAAAATATGGCGTTGGAAATCACGTTGGCTTCCAACGTGGCTCTCATTATTTGCACGGCCCCGGTATTGACGGCCGCACTCGTTCGCCTGTTCGGAAAAGAACGCGGGTTTTCCCGGAGTTTTGCCGTCGGTTCCCTGCTGGCTCTTGCCGGGGTGGCTTTCGTTGTGTTCAACGGCCGGTTCGTTTTGAAAATCGAACCGTGGGGCGATTTGCTGTCCGTGGCCGCCGCTTTGTTGTGGGCTTGTTATAATCTGGCGGTAAAGGGGTTGGAAAAATATCCGGTGCTGTTCGTTACGCGCAAAGTCTTTTTTTACGGATTGCTGACGATTTTGCCTGTGTTTCTGTTTCATCCGTTGCGAACCGATGCGGAGATTCTGCTTCGTCCTGCGGTGTGGGGAAATCTGTTGTTCCTGGGACTGATCGCTTCCCTGATCTGTTTTATTCTTTGGAATATCGCGGTCAAGCATCTCGGCGCGGTACGGGCAACCAATTATATTTACCTGACACCGCTCGTTACCCTATTGGCTTCCGCCGCGATTCTCGACGAGCGGATCACATGGATCGCCATGATGGGGACCGTGTTGATTCTGGGCGGCGTTTACGTGGCTGAAAACGGATGCCGTTGGCCGGAGATCCGGTTCAGGCGTTCACAAAAGGAGCGTTGTTGATGGCGGGATGGAATCCTTGGCACGGTTGCCGGAAGTTGAGCGAGGGGTGTCGGAATTGCTACGTTTACCGAATCGATGCCCGGCATGGACGGGATAGCCGGGAGATAGCGAAAACGGCCGCTTTCGATCTGCCCGTTCGCCGTAACCGGAGACGGGAGTATAAATTGGCGTCCGGCGCTACGGTTTATACCTGTTTCAGTTCCGATTTCTTTTTGGAAGAGGCTGACGAGTGGCGTCCGGCGGCATGGCGAATGATTCGGGAACGCGGCGATCTGCATTTCTTCATCGTGACCAAACGCATCGACCGGTTCGGCGTGGGGCTTCCGGAAGACTGGGGCGAAGGATATGAGCATGTTACCGTTTGCTGTACGGTGGAGAATCAGGACAGGGCCGATTATCGGCTGCCTATTTACCGCGAGGCGCCTATCCGGCATAAGCTGATCGTTTGCGAGCCGTTGTTGGAAGCCGTGGATCTCATGCCTTATTTGGGGCCGTGGGTGGAACAGGTAATTGCGGGCGGCGAATCGGGCGGCAGGGCCCGGGCATGCGATTACGGTTGGGTGCTCGACCTTCGGAGGCAGTGCATGGAGCGGGATGTGGCGTTCCGGTTCCGGCAGACCGGCGCGCGGTTGCTGAAAGACGGGCGGGTTTACCGTATTCCCCGCTCTCTCCAGCATATTCAGGCTTGCAAGGCGGCCATCGATTTCAAATAATGTAGAACTTATGGAAAAGAAGAAAAACGACGACGGAAAATGGCGGGTGTTGTCCAGCGAATATCTTTTTCGCGAACCTTGGTTTACTGTGCGGCATGAAAGCGTGGAACTGCCCACCGGCAGCCGTATTCCGGATTATTATGTGTTGGAATATCCCGAATGGGTGTGCGTGTTGGCCGTGACGACCGATCGCCGGTTCGTCTTTGTCCGTCAGTATCGCCACGGTTCGGGCCATACGTCGTATGAACTTTGCGCCGGAGTGTGCGAGCCCGAGGATGGAACGCCTTTGGTTTCGGCCCGGCGGGAGTTGTTGGAAGAGACCGGTTTCGGCGGGGGCGATTGGTCCGAATATATGGTGCTTTCCGCGAATCCCGGCACCCATTCCAATATGACGCACTGTTTTCTGGCGATCGGAGTGGAGCCGGTATCCGACCGGCATCTGGATGTTACGGAAGACCTGAGCGTTCATCTGTTGTCGCTGGACGAAGTACGGGATTTGTTGAAGTCGGGAGCTATAGAGCAGGCGTTGCATGCGGCTCCGCTGTGGAGATATATGGCGGAAAATAAGTTGATGTGAGAAATTCGGGCATGAAAGAACTTTTTTCCGTTCGTCCGGCTGATCGCCGGGATATTCCTAAGTTGGCCGGATTGTTTCGCGACACGGTATTGCGGATTAATATTCGGGATTACACGCCGGCACAGGTCCGTGCGTGGAGCGCCCGGGGAACGGAGGAACGATGGGAAGAGCTGTTCGGCAGCGGCTTGCTCTTTTTTGCGGCGGAAGACGAACGGCGGGAACTCGTCGGATTCGTTTCGGTCTCCCTTTCGGGGCATATTCACTCCTTGTTCGTGCATGCCGACCGTCAGGGGTGCGGTATTGCCCGGTTGCTGTTGGAAACGGCTGAAGAAGTCGCCCGGAGGGGCGGCGCTTGCACCTGTCGGTCCGAAGTGAGCGTTACGGCGCGGGGATTTTTTGAGAAACAGGGGTACGAGACGGTTGCCGGGCAGGAGGTGGTCATAAACGGCGAACGGTTGGTCAATTACGTCATGCGCAAACGGATATGGGAAGCGTTTGCAGAATTTTAAACGGTTTCAAGCCTATTCTTTCGGTAAAAAATATTTTTTGAACCCTTTTTCTTCCGTGTATCCTAACGACCGGTAGAACCGATGCGCCCTTTCGCGCCGGGCGTCCGATACCAGCATGGTATAACCGCATCCGTGCCGGCGGGCTCTTTTTTCCGCGTGTTCCATCAATAAATGTCCTATTCCCGTTCCTCGGCAATCGCTTCTGACGATGAGGTTCTCGATGACGAGAAACGGACGGCAGGCCCCGAAAATATCGGTACATAGAATGGACAGCACCGAGCCTGTCAATTCTCCGGATGCGTTGCGGACGCCCAACAATTGATAGGCCGGATCGTTCGCCATCGTGTCGAAGCTCCGTTCCATGTCGGAAAGCTCGGACGGTTCGTCGATCAATTCCTTGTACAGGATTTTCAATGCGGGCAAATCCGATTTTTTTACCGTATCGATGCGATAATTCATTGTGTTGTCATTAAGGTTCGGATAAAAGTAATAAAAAACGGGCAATCCTTGCGGAATTTTGTCGGACAAGGGATCGGAGCGCGGATGCCGGGTTCGGGGTGCGGTTTGTAAACGGAACATGAATACGGAAGAAACGAGAGGCATGCGGTTACAGCGTATTCAGCAGGGAGGCGTTGGCTTTGTCTATCATGGACTGGTCCAGGGAGGAGAGGTATATTCTTGTGGTTTTTTCCGAGTAATGTCCCAATCCTTCGCTGATGACGGGAATGGGAACAGCGTTTTTATGGGCCAGGGTCGCCCACGTATGCCGGGCCACATAGGAAGAGAGCGGAATGTCCAACGCCGCCCTTTTCGACAGATGTTTCAGCAGTCTGTTGTAGGTGGTCAGAGCGTTCCGGTATTCTAAAAAGACCTGGGCCGGCTCCGTGCTTTTGAGAATGGGAAACAGGTATTGGTCGGGAGTTTCGGAGACGACGTACCGGTCGATGATTTCAAGCATGCAGGGTTCTAATTTGACGTATAGCGGTTGCCCGGTTTTGTGCCGGAAATAATGGAGAACATCGCCTTGTAAATTGCGTCGGCGTAAATGGGCGATATCTATGAATGCCATGCCCCGGGCATAGAGGCTGAACAGAAAGAGGTCTCTGGCGAAGGCCAGAGTGGATCCGGGAATGAGCGGAAGTTTTTTCAGCCGGACGATGGCGCTTTTGTCCACCGCCCTTTTCCGGGTTTTGGCAATGCCCGTATAGACTCGTTTGAAGGGGAATTGCTGGGGAATCAGGTTTTGTTCTGCGGCTTTGTTGTAGATGGAACGAAGAGTGCGCATATAATAGGAAACGGTGTTTGATCCTACGCCGCGGCATTGCAGCCAGCATTCGTATTCCGCGATGGAGCCGGCTGTTATGTCCGACAGCCATGAAAAGTCGTTTCCCATGAATTTCAAAAAGCTGTGTAGCGTATAACGGTAGGATTGTGCGGTTTTGAACTGTCTCTTTTTTTCCATTTCCCGAATGAGCCGTTCGGTAAAAGTTCGCAGCGTATGTTCGTTGCGGTGTTTTTTGATTTGTTCGATCAACTGGTCCGGCGAGTAATCGGGTACGGAAGATTCTAAAAATGAAATGATGTCCTTGATGCGCAGCAGATCGTTCCGGACAGCTTCCCGGACGGAAGTCGGGACCGGGTGTCGTTCCGTAGTCGGGAGTACGGGCAGGGAAGGGGAATCGGATAGAAAATCGAAATCGGCGATTGCGTGCCATTCGGCAGGAAACAACCGGTAACCGGTAGGCCATTGCCGGGTCCGCTTCTTACGCGTTAAACAATAAAACAATGTCCCGGGAATGTCCGGACGGTCCGGCGATCGAAATTTTACTTTGATGGTAGTCATGTTTTTTAGTTTTTTAATGCGGGATTGAAAATAGGATTTATTCGGAGGATTTGCCGATAGGAATAAAAAGCGGGATTTGCGTTCGTGAAACAAAACCGTTCGGTGTGGGCATGCCGTTCGAAATCGGAAAAACGGGAATTCCGGCGGCGCGAACAGTAAAAATTTTTGCGGACATATCGGCCTGAAAATCAATAAAGGTTACCTGCAGGTAAGTTGCAGATGGTTTCGTAACTACTTGTTTTTTAAGTAGGTTGGCCATATATTTGCAAATAAACAAAGGATATGAAAATAAAATATCCGTAACCTGTTAAAAACGCTTGAGATTATGGCAAAGAAAGTAGCGGTGCTGGCCGTGAATCCGGTAAACGGATTCGGTTTGTTCCAGTATTTGGAAAATTTTTTCGAAAACGGTATTTCTTACAAGGTGTTTGCTGTGGCGGATACTTGTCTGATTAAGACGAATTCCGGCATTTCCATTCAGGCCGATGATGTGATCGCCAGTTTGAAAGGCCGTGAGGACGAGTTCGATGCGCTTGTTTTCGCTTGCGGCGATGCGGTTCCCGTGTTTCGCGACCATGCGCAGGAGCCTTATAATGTAGCTCTTTTGGAAGAGATCGAAACGTTTTGGAAAAAAGGGAAATTGATGATCGGCCATTGTGCGGCCGGAATGATGTTCGATATTGTCGGAATTACGAAAGGAAAGAAAATCGCGGTTCATCCGTTGGCCAAATCTGCGATAAGCAACGGGGAGGTTGTGGATGAGGCTTCGGCGATCGATGGAAATTTCTATACGGCCCGGAATGAAAATGCGATCTGGACGATGATGCCTCAGTTGTTGGAGGTATTGAAATAATGTAAAGATCCGACCGTTTATCGAAACGGGTTTTATTGCGTTCGGACTTATCGGAATGGTTTAAGACGAAGCCTTCCGGGAAACCGTTTTCCGGAAGGCTTCGTCTTTGAACGGGAGCGAAGAAGGCTCCTGCCGTTTTATGTGTCTGAGAGGACGGGACTTTATGCCCATAAAGGTTTCAGAATACCGAAAAGGCAGCAGGCGATGACGAAAGTTACGATGATGTTGAAAGTCTGGGCCGTAAGGAAGGCTTTCAACAGGTTGCGGTTTTCTTTCGAAATGATCTCCTTTAAACGCGTATCGAGGCCGATGCAGACGAAAGCCAAGGAGAAGAAGAGGGTGGAAAACATTTTCGCTACCCCCGGTTCGATGAGTTTTCCTTTTGCATCGGGCACGAAATTTCCGTTGGATTGCAACAGGCTGAAAACGAGCGAAGCCGCAATGAATCCGAGTATGAATTTTGGAAATTTTTCCCATACGACGCCTAACGAGGGCTTTTGGGAAGTGCCGGTTTTGCTGCGGGCAGAGAGGTATAGGGCGATAAAAAAAGCGACTCCCCCGATCAATACGTTCTGGGCTCCTTTGATAATCACGGCATGCGACAGCGCTTCTTTGCCCACCATTTCGCTGGAAGCCACGACACCCGATGTGGTATCGACCGTGCCGCCGATCCAGGCTCCGGCTACCTCTTGCGCTACGGCAGGTTCGAACAGATGCGGAAGGATCAGACCGGCTAACCACGGCATAAGATAAATCATCGGCACGACGATGATAAGCACCAGCGAGACGATGTACGACAATTTCTTGTCGTCGCCGCCTGCCACGCGGGCCGCCGTAATGCAGGCGGAAACCCCGCAAATCGAAACCCCGCTCGACAGAATCATGGCCGAACGTTCATCGACTCCTTTGCGGCGCGAAATCCAAAAAGCGAAAAACCAAACGGCCGCTACGACTAAACAGGCTTGTACAAGACCGAATATTCCCGATTTCATCACGTCGCTGAAAAGAATCGTGGCTCCTAAGCAGACGACGCCTATTTTGATGAAGAATTCGCCTTGAATGGCGGGTTTCATCCAATCGGGTACGTGCCACAGATTACGGATTAATAATCCGAAAATTACCGAAAAGAAAACGGATTCGAAGCCGTATTCCTTGATGAC
>CASDZK010000055.1 GCA_949286165.1 uncultured Alistipes sp. | reverse complement strand
GATGACGCAAGTGCCGGAATCTACGGTGTAACATGGACGGATGACGAAGAAGGCGGCGGTTACTACCTGACGTGGGGTACGTTGGCAGCCGATGCCTACAAAGCGGAAATCCACTATGAAAAAGTGACGGATCCCGACGGACAACCTTCCGGAATCCATATCGCTACCTTGGAACCTCCTCAGGGGGAAGCGGCTCCGGAAAAAGCGATTATCCGCGATGCGAAACCCGATACGGACTTTTCTTTCAGAACGGGTTATCGTCCCGATACCCTGTTTATCGAAGAGGATGTATATTGGGTAGATCCTGAAGTGACCTATCATTTCCCGAATAGATAATAGAATTATAGGATGAAAAGGGCCGCAAAATTTTTTGCGGCTCTTTTTATTTTTTATTCAGGGATAAGAGAATAAAAAAGGAAAGAACGCGGTCTTGTGCATTCTTTCCTTTTTATCATTGGGGTATTTTTAAGATTTCAGTAATTTTTTTATGATGGCGTCCAGTTGTTCGTGTTCGATCAGAAAACCGTCGTGTCCGAAATCGGAACGTATGATATGCAATGTGGAATCCGGAATATATCGGTATAGCACTTCATGTTCGCAAATCGGGAAGATAATATCGGAGGTAATGGCTACAATGGAGCAGCGGGCTTTGATTTTGCTCAAAGCCTTGGCAATGGAATGTCTGCCTCGCGATACATCGTGGGAATCGATCAGTTGCGTATATCGATAATAGGTATATGCATTGAATCGTCGGCATAGTTTTTCTCCCTGATAACGTTGATAACTGCTTGCCCTGAATCCCGTGAGTCGATGTTCTTCGTCTTGTTCCTGTTGGGTCTTGTCGTAAGCAGGTTGCCCCCGATAACTCAGTAAGGCGATAGAACGGGCAGTCGCCAATCCTTTCATACCGGCGTCGTCCCGTTGCATACCGAAAGTCGGATCGGTTTCCAAGGCCATGCGCTGCGATTCGTTGAATGCGACAGCCCACGGTTGGGTTTTGGCGCAGGTTGCGATTAAAGCCGCTTTCCGGGCGAAAGAGGGTTGTGATATCAACCATTCCAATACCTGAAATCCTCCTACTGAACTGCCGACCAGCATTTCTACGTGCCGGATGCCCAAATGCTGTGCCAATAATTGATTGCAGCGGACGACATCGCGAACGGTAATCATGGGGAACGTGCTGTAATATTTGGCTCCGGTGGAAGGATTGACATGCAGCGGACCGGTAGTCCCGTAATGGGAACCCAACATGTTGGCGCATACCACGAAATATTTGTCCGGATCCAGAAATTTTCCCGTTTCGACCGTATGGGGCCACCAGTCGGCCACGTCCGAATTGGCGGTCAGTGCGTGACATACCCAGATCACATTGTCCTTTTTGGGGGACAATGTTCCGAAGGTATGATAGGCAATGTCTAAACGGGGCAGTACTGCCCCGTTTTCGAGTTCAAAGCGTTCGTTATAACGGTATAATTTCGGTCCCATGTTAGCGGCGTTCCCAAGCGAAAAGAGGATAGTTGCTCATCATTTGGTTAACCTCTTTTCGTACTTCGGCGATATTCTGTTCGTTGTCCGGATCGCAGAGTACGCGGTCGATCATGTCCACGATTTTTTCCATTTGTTCCTCTTTCAGACCCCGGGTGGTAATGGCGGGGGTCCCGACGCGGATGCCCGACGTTTGGAAGGGCGAGCGGCTGTCGAACGGAACCATGTTCTTGTTAGTCGTGATATCGGCCTGAACAAGGACGGTTTCGGCTTTTTTGCCGGTCAGTTCCGGGAATTTGGTCCGAAGGTCGATCAACATCAAATGGTTGTCCGTGCCACCGGAGACGATTTTATAGCCTCTGCGTTCGAAAGCTTCCGCCATAGCCAGCGCGTTTTTCTTGACCTGCATCTGGTATTCTTTGTAGGCGGGTTCCATCGCTTCGCCGAAAGCCACGGCTTTGGCGGCAATGATGTGTTCCAGCGGCCCGCCCTGTACGCCGGGAAATACAGCGGAGTTGAGCAGTTGTGACATCTTTTTGATTTCGCCTTTGGGTGTGGTCAACCCCCACGGATTGTCAAAATCTTTTCCCATCAGAATAATGCCGCCGCGAGGACCGCGGAGCGTTTTGTGCGTTGTGGAGGTAACGATATGGGCGTATTTTACCGGATTGTCCAGCAGTCCGGCAGCGATCAGACCGGCCGTATGAGCCATATCCACCATGAAAATGGCACCTACTTTGTCGGCGATTTTACGCATTTTTTTATAATCCCATTCCCTGCTGTAAGCGGACGCGCCGCCGACGATCAGTTTGGGTTTGTGAGCTATCGCCAGTTTTTCCATTTGGGCGTAGTCGATGGTCCCGGTCGTTTCGTTCAGCTTGTAACCTACGGCTTTGTAGAATATTCCTGATGAATTGACGGGCGATCCGTGCGACAAATGTCCGCCGTGGGCCAAATCGAGTCCCATGAACGTATCGCCCGGTTTCAGTACGGTCATGAAAACGGCCATGTTCGCCTGAGCGCCGGAGTGGGGCTGCACATTGGCGTATTTGGCTCCGTAGAGTTTGCACAGTCGGTCAATGGCCAGTTGCTCTACCTGATCCACAATCTGGCAGCCGCCGTAATAACGGGCGCCGGGATAACCTTCGGCGTATTTGTTGGTCAGCACGGAACCCATGGCTTCCATGACCTGGTCGCTGACGAAATTTTCCGAGGCGATCAGTTCGATGCCTTGCATTTGCCTTTCTTTTTCTTTAGAGATTAAGTTGAATATCTGTGTATCTCTTTCCATATAATTGATTTTTTGTGATCGTTTTGCATGCAGGGGAGGCCCGTCTTGTCTAAATTTGTATCAAAGGTAGTAAAAAAAACGGACGGACGACCGTTCTTTCAGAATTTCCATCCGGCGGAAACCTGAAAAACGCCGTTACGCAGGGTGCGGGTGTCCATAGGAGCCTGGTATCCTCCCGGACCGGTAACGGTCTGGGTGCTTGTCGCGTAACGAATGTTGTTCACGCCGATATTGTAATTGACTGCGATGTTCAGTCCCATGACGAACTGGTATCCCAATCCCAGCATGATCGAAACGTCCACGGGTTTGTAAAGCGATTTGACGTCCAATCCGCTGGCCGAAGCGCCCACCCGGAATCCTATCTGCGGTCCGGCAAATACGTGCAGACCTTCGAAAACGTAGGCTTTGGCCAGTAAGGGAACGTTCAGGTAATGCAACTTGGTTTCCGAGGTCAGTTCGATTCGGCCGAGGATGGTTTCGTCGTTCCATTTGAGTTTTGCCCCCTGATCGGAATACAACAGAGCGGCTTCGCAGGCCCAGACTTTGCTGAACCGGTATTCTCCGAATATCCCGATGTGGTAGCCGGTACGGGAATCGGAGGAGAAGTTTTTGCCTCGCAGGGAAGAGAGGTTCAACCCTACGCGCGGCCCGAAACCGAACCCGGTTTCGTCCGATTGGGCCTGCGAGATGAAAGGCACTGCCCAGAGGAGCAGAAAAAACAGTATCGTTTTTTTCATAACGGGCGTTTGGAGTTAGAGAATGTTTTCGACGGCAGCACGATCCTGTTGCAATGCCTGTGACAGGGTTTCGGAAGAATCGAAATGCTGTTCGTCACGGATGCGTTCGATCAGCGTCACTTCGATTTCCTTGCCGTAGAGCGATCCGTTGAAATCGAACAAATGCGTTTCCAGCAACAGTTGCGGACTGCGCCCTACCGTGGGGTGGTAGCCGATGTTGGCCATGCCGCGGTATTTGTAGCCTTCGTACAGGACGATGACGGCATATACCCCTTCCGGAATATTGATGATGGGATCCATGGGAATATTGGCGGTGGGGAATCCGAGCAGGGTTCCCCTGCGTTCGCCCTGAACGACTTTGCCCTTGATGCTGATATTCATAGCTGAAAACGTTTTTGGGAAACGGTCTGCCGTTTCCGGGTTTGCAATGCCTTTACCGTTGTATTTCCTTTCGACCTTTTTTCCGCGAAACGAATTTTATTGCGTCCGGGTTCCCGAAGGGGCGTTTCCTCTTTCGGAAGAACAGGCCGCAAAGGGATTTTCGGAACGAAGAGAATGCTGTACGGAATTTATTTTCCGGCTTGGTAATACAAGCATTTTTATTAACTTTACTACAAAAATAACACAAATGAGCGAGTTTACGGAAAATAATCCGCGTAAAATTTACTATTCCATAGGAGAGGTGGCCGAGATGTTCGATGTGAATCAGTCGCTTATCCGGTATTGGGAAAAATATTTCGACGTGCTGAAACCCGCGAAAAACAAGAAGGGGAACCGTCTTTTTACTCCGAAGGATATCGATACGCTCAAACAGATTTATCATTTGGTTAAGGAGCGGGGCATGCGTTTGGAACATGCCGCGAATTATTTGAAGACCGCGAAATCGGAAATCGACCGCGACGTGCGCGTGGTAGAAAAATTGCAGGAAATAAAGGCTTTGCTTACCGAAGTGCTGCTCGATCTGGAGAACAGGGAAAAAAACGACGAAGCCGGGCAGGTGGTTTATAAAGCGGAAGAGGATCGGATATGAAATTGAGAGAAATTACGGCCGTGTTGGAAGCCGCGGCTCCGTTGGCTTTACAAGAATCTTACGACAACAGCGGCCTGCTGATCGGCGACGAGGGGATGGAAATTGCCGGAGCGTTGCTGTGTGTGGATGTGACGCCGGAGGTTATGGACGAGGCAGAGGAACGGGGATGTAATCTGATCGTCTCGCATCATCCGTTGATTTTTTCGGGACAAAAACGCTTTACCGGAGCGTCGGCGACGCAACGGTTGATTCGTCGGGCGATCAAGAATGATATGGCCGTTTATGCGGCGCATACAAATGCCGACAATGTTTCGGGCGGAGTCAGCTTCATGTTGGGGACCCGCTTGGGGTTGCGGAATATGCGGGTATTGGCGCCGCGGGAAAAAGGGTTGCGGAAATTGGCCGTTTACGTGCCGGAGGCGTATGCGGAAACGGTAAGGGAGGTTTTGTTCGCTGCCGGTGCGGGGACGATCGGCCGGTATGACCAGTGCAGCTACAACATCCGGGGAGAAGGGACCTTTCGGGCCGGCGAGGGGACCCGGCCGTTTGCGGGAAGTCGCGGCGAACGCCATACGGAACCGGAAATCCGTGTGGAATGCCTGATTCCGGACTACCGCGTGCGGGAGGCGGTGGATGCGGTGCGGCACGTGCATCCCTATGAGGAGATGGCATACGACGTTTGGCCGGTGGAGATTCCCGATTATTTGTCCGGCGCAGGCGTGGTCGGCGAGACGGAACCTTGCGAAACGGCGGTTTTCCTGAAACGGTTGAAGTCGGTTTTGCAGTTGCCCGTTCTGCGCCATTCTCCGATCGTTCGGCCCATCGTCCGTCGGGTAGCGTTGTGTGGCGGTTCCGGAGCAGAATTCATTCCGGCGGCGTTGCGCAACGATGCCGACCTGTTTGTGTCGGCCGATTTCAAATACCATGCTTTTTTCGACGCGAGGGAGACCTTGACACTGGCCGACGTGGGTCATTACGAAAGCGAAAAATTCGTCATGGAATGGTTTTACGAAGCAATTACAAAAAAATTTCCTACCTTTGTCGTTCATAAGACGAGTACCGTCAGTAATCCAATAATCTTTTTATAGCCAAAACAAGATGATAAATGCAGCTAAAAAATCGGCGGATGCGTCCGATTTCAGTACGGAAGAGAAAATCAAAGCTCTTTATGAATTGCAAAAAATCGAATCTCAGATAGATGAAATCAATCGTCTGAAAGGCGAACTTCCTTTTGAAGTGCAAGATTTGGAAGACGAGGTAGCCGGTTTGGATACCCGTATCAAGAATCTGACGCAGGAGGCCGACGAACAGACTCGTGCGGCCAAGAATAAAAGGGAAGAGATAGAAGAGGCGAAAGCGAAGATTGCGAAATATGAGGCGCAACAGGAAAATGTGCGGAACAACCGGGAATATGAATCGTTGTCGAAGGAGATAGAATATCAGAATTTGGAGATAGAACTTTGCGAAAAGAATATCAAAGAGTTCAATGCGGAAGTGAAAGCCAGGAAAAAACAGATTGAGGAAGCGAAAGCGGCATTGGCGGAACGGAAGCTGGATTTGGAAGCGAAGAAAGCCGAGTTGGCTTCGATAGATGAAGAAACGGCGAAAGATGTTGCGGAACTGACGGCTCGTAGCGAAGAGGTTACGAAAAAAATAGATAATCGTCTGTTGAATGCTTACCGGAATATCCGGAAAAACATGCGGAACGGCCTGGCGGTCGTCATGGTAAAACGCGATGCGTGCGGCGGTTGTTTCAATCGTATCCCGCCCCAGCGTCAGTTGGATATCCGCATGAGCAAGAAAATCATCGTTTGCGAGTATTGCGGGCGTATTTTGGTTTCCGATTTGTTGGAGGAAAAGACGAAAGACAATCAATAAAACTTGTTTCTATTTAGTAATGGAGAGCCGTACGGAATATAACCGTGCGGCTCTTTCCGTTTTTTCGAGGATTCGGGGATGAAAGTGCTTTTGTTTGACAGAAAGAGGATCGGGAAGGAAAAGATATTGAGAAGCGATAAAAGTCGTATGGCGTTTTCAGAATCTGTTTCCGGGGCCGATAAGATATTCGCTCGATTTGAATAAAATTTGGCCTCTGTATTTGTTTTCGTTACTTTTGGTAAAAGAAACCGTAAAAACAGTCGTTATGGAAAAAGATTCGGACCGGTTGCCTGCCGGTCGTTTGTTATCATTGGATACGCTTCGGGGTGTCGATATGTTTTTTATCATGGGAGCCGGTTATTTGTTCGATTCGCTTGCCCGGCTTTTTCCGGAAAGTTTTTGGTCTGGAGTCGCCGCCCAGTTCCGTCATGTGCCGTGGAACGGTTTGGCGTTTATCGACATTGTTTTCCCGCTTTTTCTGTTTATCGCCGGTATATCGTTTCCTTTTTCGTTGGCGTCAAGTCGGAGAAAAGGGTTTTCGGAGCGGAAAATACAGTTCAATATCATTCGGCGTGGCGTGTTGTTAGTGCTGTTGGGCATGATATATAACGGCTTGTTACAGCTGGATTTCGACCAGATGCGGTATGCCAGTGTATTGGGGCGGATCGGTTTAGCGTGGATGTTCGCCGCCTTGATTTGGCTGTATACCCGGCCGCGCACGCGAGTCGTGTTGTCCGTAGCGATATTGCTGGGATATTGGCTGTTGCTTGCTTTCGTACCGGCACCGGACGGCACGGGGGATCCCTTTTCCCGGGAAGGGTGCTTGGTCGGATATGTGGACAGGATCTGCTTGCCGGGAACGGATACTTTTGATCCGGAAGGGATTTTATCTACGTTGCCGGCTATCGTGACGGCTTTGCTGGGAATGTTTGCCGGAGCGTTCGTCCGTTCCGGGAAGTGGAACGCTGTTCCGGGCCGAAAAGCGCTCGCGTTGGTCGGAGCAGGGATTTTACTGATCGGGGTAGGTGTGCTTTGGAATACGGTTTTCCCGATTAACAAAAGGTTGTGGAGCAGCTCTTTCGTTTGTACGGTAGGCGGCATTTCCGCCGTGGCTTTCGCTTTGTTCTATTATGTTGTGGACGTATGCGGGCATGTCCGGTGGACGTTGCCTTTTCGGGTTATCGGAATGAACTCCATTACCATTTATTTGGCTCAGAGCATGATCGATTTCGGGTTTACCGCCCGTTTCCTGTTCGGCGGAATCATCGGTTTGCCGGAAAATGCGGAGGCGGGTAATGTGTTGTATGCATTGGCTTATATTGCCGTATGCTGGATATTCCTGGGCCTTTTGTACCGCTGGCGGATATTTCTGAAGGTTTAGGGAAAATGCTGTTTGAAAAAAGAGACTGTCTCAATTGAACCGCACCCCAAAAGTTAGACACAAAACTTTTGGAGTGCGGTTCAATTTATTTTGAAACAGCCCCTTTATAAGCAAGCGAATGTCTGTGTCTTATTTACCCGTGTGCCGTATCTCTTTGGCATCTACGTAAAAGATGATGTCTTCGGCAATGTTGTTGCATCGGTCGCCCATGCGTTCTATTCGCCGGATGGCTCCGAACAAGGCGAAGCACTCTTCGGTGTATTCGGGATGTTCCCGGCAGTAAGCAGCCAGTACGGGAATGGCATTGGCGTGGATTTCGTCCACGAGGTGATCGTGCCCGAACACCTCGGCGGCGACGGCGGTATCTTCCGTCGTAAGCGCCCGTTTGCACAAGGCGAACATGGTCTCTACTTCCCGGAACATTTGTTCGAGTTTCAGGGCTTTCAGTAATTCGTCGGAAAAAGGCGGTTGCTGTCGGGTAATGACGTAGTGGGCGATGCCGTCGGCAAAGTCTCCTAACCGTTCCACGTTGTTATTGATTTTCATCAGGGAGAGTACGAAACGGAGGTCGATGGCTACGGGATTGAACAATGCGATGAAATTTTCGCAGGCCCTGTCGATATACAGTTCGTATGAATCGACGCTTTTTTCCCGGCTTTGCACTTCGTGTGCCACCATTGTATCGTATTTCAGCAGCGCTTGATGCGATTTGTGGATTTGCGATTCGACCAGTTGCCACATTTCGGCTACGGCCTGTTTGATATGTATGATTTCTTCTTCGGTCTGTTTCATAAGGCGTTTTCGGTATTAAAAATTTTGGAGGTGCGATGATTGAACGGTACGGTTTATCCGAACCGGCCGGTAATGTAGTTTTGCGTGGCCGGTTTTGCCGGGTTCAGGAACATTTTTTTCGTATCGTCGTATTCTACTAATTCGCCCAGATAGAAAAAGGCGGTTTTGTCGCTGATGCGTCCGGCCTGTTGCATGTTGTGGGTTACGATGACGATGGTGTAATCTTTTTTGAGCTCGTAAATCAGCTCTTCCACTTTTAAGGTGGAGATGGGGTCCAGCGCCGAGGCCGGCTCGTCCATCAAAAGCACGGAAGGGGAGATGGCGAGGGCCCGGGCGATGCAGAGGCGTTGCTGTTGTCCTCCGGAAAGCTCGAAAGCGGATTTTTTCAGCTTGTCTTTCACTTCGTCCCACAAAGCGGCCCCTTTCAGGGATTCTTCCACCCGCTGTTCGATCGTTTTTTTGTCTTTGACACCGTTGACGCGCAAACCGTAGGCGACATTTTCGAAAATGGACTTGGGAAACGGATTGGGCTTTTGAAACACCATGCCCACGTTTTTGCGCAGTTCGTCCACATCTATGCGGGCATCGTAGATATTGCGTCCGTTGATGAGGATTTCTCCGGTCAGGCGGGCTCCGTCGATCAGGTCGTTCATTCGGTTGAACAGGCGCAGATAGGTCGATTTTCCGCATCCGGAAGGCCCGATGAGGGCGGTAACCGTGTTGGGAGCGATGTCCATATCGATATTTTTGAGGGCATGGAAATTCCCGTAATAGAAATTGACGTTGCGGGAAGTGATGCACATATTCGATGGTGTTGTCATGGTTTTAAAAGTTGGTTTTTACTTTTTTTCCGAAATAGTTTCGGAGCAGGGTTGCAATGATGTTGATGACGAGGATGATGGCGATAAGTACCAACGCCGTTCCGTAGGCAATCGGGCGGGAGGCGGCCAGATCCGTTCCGCTGGTCGATATGACGTACAGATGGTAGGGCAGCGCCATGACTTGATCGAAAATGGAGTCGGGCAGTTTGGGCAGGAAGTAGGCTACGGCAGTAAACAGAATAGGTGCGGTTTCGCCCGATACCCGACCGATGGAGAGAATCAGCCCCGTCATGATGTTGGGTAAGGCCATGGGAAGAATGACCTTGCGGATGGTTTGCAGTTTGGTGGCTCCCAAAGCGTAACTGGCCGTGCGGAAAGAGTCGTCGATGGCGTGCAGGGCTTCTTCCGTAACGCGAATGACAACGGGCAGGGTCAGCAAACCCAGGGTCAGCGATCCGGCGATGATGGAATCGCCGAATCCCATCGTATTGACGAACAGAGCCATGCCAAAAAGTCCGAATACGATGGAAGGGACGCTACTGAGGTTGGTAGTCATGATGCGTATGAGTTTTACGAACCAGTTGTTGGTCGCATATTCGTTGATGTAGATGCCGGACAGTACGCCGATGGGAAAGGCGACGATGATGCTGCCTACGGTCAGGTACAATGTACCCATGATGGCGGGGAAAATGCCGCCTCCGGTCATACCGTCCGTGGGAGCTTGCGTCAGGAAATCCCAGTCGATAACCTGAATACCTTTGGAGATAATGAAGCCCAGAATCCAAAAAAGGATGCCCACGACCATTAGGCTGAATAGGCGAAAAATCCAGAACGCTATGTTTTGAGAGACCTGTTTTTTCTTCATGGTTATGCTTTTTTCCTTGTGTTGATGAATTCTACCGATATACTGATAATCAGCGTGAGGATGAACAGGATGCAGCCCAACAGGAACAATGCTTTGTAGTGGATGCCTCCTGTCGGCGCTTCGCCCAGTTCCGCGGCAATGGTTGCCGGAATGGTCCGCATGGGTTCCAGCAGGGAAGAGGGAATGACGGCGGCGTTTCCGCTGACCATCAATACGGCCATGGTTTCGCCGATGGCGCGACCGATGCCCAATACGGCCGCGGCGGTAATTCCGGACAGGGAGTAGGGAAGCACGACCTTATAAATGGTTTGCCAGTGGTTGGCTCCTAAGGCCAGGCTGGCTTCCCGCATGGATCGGGGGGTGGTCCGTATGGCGTCTTCGGCTACGGTAATGATGGTAGGCAGGGCCATGATAGCTAAAATGATACTGCCGACCAGTCCGCTTTCGCCGACCGGCAGGTCGAAGAGCTGTTGAATCAGAGGAACCAGTACCACCAGCCCGAAAAAGCCGTACACGACGGAAGGAATACCGGCCAGCAGTTCGATGATCGGTTTGATGATTTTCCGGGTTCGCTGGTCCGCCAGTTCTGCCATATAGATAGCTACCGCCAATCCGAAAGGCAGTGCGATCAGAATGGCAAACAGACTGATCCACAGGGTTCCTGAAATCAACGGAAGTAATCCGAACAGCGGCGACGGAGAGGCGGTAGGATACCAGTATTTGCCGTCGAAGAAACTTTTGGCGGTAATGGTCCCGTTCTGCAGAATTTTTCCGGTAAACGAGGAATCTGCGTATTGTTGAGGGATGAAGGCGATGATGCCGGGTTGGGCGGCGATGACACTGTCCAATACCCGGGGCAAAAATTGCAACTCGTCTCCTAATGAGTTTTCGTCTGCATAATTGGTAATGTCGTTCAGTCGGAAGACCAGAATGTCTTCGTCGTTTCCGCCCAGTTCTTTCCATGAGGTAATTTTAGCATCGAAAACGCCCATGCTCTCTTCCGGCGTCAACCGATCGACCGGATTTTCGCGGTTAACAGCTAATACGTAGCCGTCTTCGATATCGGAACTGGAGAAAAGCCCCATGCCTTCCTTGAACAGGAAGATCACGATCAGGATGACCGTAAGCGTGGTAATGCCGGAGCTGAACATCAATATTTTTTCCGCTACGGCCTCCGTAAATTTTTTTAATCCGTTCTTCATTGGGTCGGTATGAAACAAAATATTCCCCGAGCCTTCGGCTGTTTACAGTGCGGTCCGAACGGCCTCAGGGAAGAATGATTATTTGGCGGGGATGTATCCGATTTCTTTGACCTGTTTCTGTCCTTCTTCGGATAAGACATAATTGATGAAATCGTTTGCAGCTGCCGAAACGCCTTTCGTCGTATAGAAGAACAAGGGCCGAATGACCGGATAGGTTTGATTTTTGGCCGTTTCGAAGGAAGGGGCAATGTAGTTCTTCCCTTGGTCGTAAGAGATGCTGACGGCTTTTACTTCGGGACAGAGGTAAGCCAGTCCGACATAACCTATCGCTCCTTTGGTTTGCCCTACGGATTGAATGATGGCTCCCGTGGCGGGCATGCTCAATGCGGAGGAGACGTAGTTCTTGTTTTTCAGAATGCTTTCTTTGAAAAATTCGTAGGTTCCGGAACTCGTCTCGCGGGAGTAAACGACAATTTTCATGTCATCGCCTCCTACCTCTTTCCAGTTTGTGACTTTTCCCGTAAAGATATCTTCCAATTGTTCCCGGGTCAGCTTGGATATTTTATTGGAGGGGTGTACGATGACGGCGAGAGCGTCATAAGCGATTAAGGTTTCCGTGGCCGGTTTACCGGCTTCTTTCAGTTTTAGTTTTTCGTCGAATTTCATTTTTCGTGAAGTCATGGCGATATCGGTCGTGCCGTCCATCAGGGCCGAAATGCCGACGCCGCTGCCACCGCCGGTTACGGTAACGTTAGCCTTGGGGTGTTTTTTCGCATAACTTTCGGCTTGTGTTTGCGCTAAGGGCAGCACTGTGTCGCTGCCTTTGATCTTTTGAGCATTGGCCATCCCGCCCAGCAAGGTCAGCATGGCAATCATGCATGTCATTTTGTTCATGAGGTCATCTTCTTTAATTCGAGAACAAAAGTAGAGGCGAAGTGTTAGATGAATGTATTGGTTGTGTTAATTTTATGTTAAGCCGGAATCGGTAGCGGAAAATGAAAATCATTGAAAAACGCTCGTTTGCTGCGATTCTGCTTTTTAAATAGTTAGATCATGTATTCCGAAGGATATTTGTTGCCGAAGTTTTGCATGACGATCGTATTTTGAAAAACATGAAATGGCTTTAGGGATGGTTGCTGAATTTCTGAACAGGCCGGGCATTCTCGTTTCGTTGAGCAGGGATAATGAAATTCGTTCGGATTGTCGGAACCGAAAACGGCTTTGGAATTCGGGGGTAGAAAAGAAAAACGGAGAAAAGTATAGAAGTTTGGTAAATTTGTATTATTTTTAAAATTTATAGTGTTTCATTTCTGGAATGTTTAATCAAAAGAGTTTGGCTTATGTATAAAAAAATGTATGTTTATTTGGCTACAGTTATTTCGGTGTTGTTAGCCTCGTGCGGAAACTCCGCGAAGAATTTGGAAGATGCCGCGAAATTCGATAGAGTCATAGACGGCAAACAGGTAGCTTTGTACACTTTGGAGAATGAGAATGGTATGGTTGTTCAGATTACCAATTATGGCGGACGTATCGTTTCGGTGTGGGTTCCGGACAAAAACGGAAAGTTTGCCGATGTGGCTTTGGGATTCGACGGGATAGATGGATATTTGAATGCCAAGGAACAGTTTATCGGCTGCTTGGTAGGCCGGGTGGCGAACCGGATCGGACAGGGCCGTTTTACGATTGATAGCGTGGAATACCATACGCCGTTGAACGACGGCGGTGTGAATACCCTGCACAGCGGCGGAGGTTTTTCCAACAAAGTGTGGGATGTGGTAGCGGCGGACGATCGTTCGCTGACCCTTTCCTATGTGTCGCCGGACGGGGAAGACGGTTTCCCGGGAACGTTGAGTACGACGGTAACGTACACATTGAAGGACGACAATGCGATAGATATCCGTTACAAGGCCATGACGGATAAGCCTACGGTAGTGAACCTGACCAATCACGCTTTTTTCAATTTGTCGGGAGAGGGATCTGGAACCGTAAACGACCATGTCCTTCAAATTCACGCGGATGCCATTACGCCGGTGGATTCGTTGCTGATTCCTACTGGAGAGTATATGGATGTGACGGGAACGCCGTTCGATTTCCGAACTCCCGTAGCCATTGGAGAACGGGTGGATGAAACTCATCCGCAGTTGGTATTCGGTAACGGCTACGACCATAACTGGGTGTTGAAAGAGGAACCGGACAAACGGATCGTTCAGGCCGTTTCTTTGTCCGATCCCAAAAGCGGACGAATTTTAGAAGTCTATACGGACGCTGTTGGCGTACAATTCTATGGAGGAAACTTTTTTGCAGGCGCCGATGTGGGAAAGAGCGGAAAACCGTATGGATTTCGGGAAGGGCTGGCATTGGAAACGCAGTCTCATCCCAACTCGATGAATTGCGAAACTTTTCCTTCCATTCGCTTGGAACCGGGAGAAGTGTATGAAAGCGTTTGTATTTATAAATTCAAAACGGCGGAATAAATGTCGGGATGCATGAAGATAGCCGCTGTATTGTTGGTGGTAGGTTCGGTTGTTTCCTGTCATCGGCATCCCGTTGTTGTGGATGCCGCGGCATTCGACCGGGAAATTGACGGAAAGCGGGTCGCTTTATATACGTTTGAAAACGAACGGGGTATGATCGTGCAGATTACCAATTTCGGAGGTCGTATCGTTTCCGTATTTGTGCCGGATAAAAACGGCGATTTGGCGGATGTGGTATTGGGGTTCTCTTCGTTAGACGGTTATCTGAATGCGAAGGAACGTTATATGGGGTGCGTTGTGGGACGTGTGGCCAACCGCATCGGCGGGGGAACGTTCACGATAGACAGCGTTCGCTATCGGCTGCCGCTGAACGATGGGGGTGTCAACACGCTGCACGGAGGAGTCGGATTTTCGGAACAGGTCTGGCAGGTGGATAGCTGTGACGACCGTTCCATTACCATGTCTTATTTTTCTCCGGACGGGGCGGACGGATTTCCGGGTAATGTGACGAGCCGTATGACTTACCGGTTGACGGACGACAACAGTATTGAAATTACTTATCGGGCCGAGACGGATAAAACAACACCGTTGAGTTATACGAATCATTCGTATTTCAATTTGTCGGGAGAAGGGAATGGGACGATAACCGATCAGGAATTGACTATTTATGCCGATAAAATTACACCGATAGATTCGGCTTTGATTCCTACGGGAGAATATTTGCCTGTAGCCGGTACTCCTTTCGATTTCAGAACGCCGGAGCGGATAGGGGCTCGATTGTCGGACCCGCATCCGCAACTGATTATCGGAAACGGTTACAATCATAATTGGGTTTTGAAAGAGGCGGCGGACGGAACGGTGGTTCATGCGGCTACCGTACGGGACCCGAAATCGGGGCGTACGCTGGATGTGTTCACGGATGCCGTCGGCGTGCAGTTTTATGATGCCAGTTATCTGTCAGGAGAGGATGTGGGAAAATCGGGGAAACCTTATTTGTCCCGGGGTGCTTTGGCGCTGGAAACTCAAGGGGTCCCCAGTGCCGTGAACCGGCCTTCTTATCCTTCCGTATGGGTGCGTCCCGGAGAAGTTTATACGGGGAGGTGTATTTATAAATTCGGAGTGGATCGATAGGAATCCTGCAATTGGATCTGTTTTTCGGCTGGAGAAAATTTCCTTCAGCCGATTTTTTGGGTAGGGAAGAAGTTTTGATCATGTAATTTCTTGTCTCTATTCTTGAGATTGAAAGCCGTGAGCGGGAAAAATCTATGCTGGTAGTCCGATAACATATCGCCCTTGTACGGATCTCCGTACAAGGGCGATATGTTATCGGAAAGATATGGGTTTATGGGTTATCGCAAAATATGTTCATTGGAACCGATCAGATGACCGTCCATGTATATTTCCACAATATAACGGCCTGCAGTGAAGCTGCCGGAATAGAACAACGCTACGGGCAAATCTTCGCCTTGGTAGTCTACATCGCTACGCATGGCCGTATAGGTAATTTTTTCCCCGTTGAATTCGAACAAAGCGTTGGGCGACTCAGCCAGCACAACATCGTCCGGTCCTGTTACGCGGACATATACGTTGCGTTCTCCTACCGAGGCCATGGCGTTGGCATTCAGAATAAAACTGATGCGCAACCGTGTCGCTCGTTTTGCCTTGTCGACTTCCTTGTCTTTGTTGGTCATGGCATTCAAGGTAATTTCCCGAGCCCGTATGATGGACCCTTGCTGTACTTTGTGGCTCAGTTCCTGGCTTTTCTCTTCCGCGGCTTCCGCTCTCAACTGCGCTGCGGTCAGCTTTTTGCGATAGGAAATGTTTTCGCGTGAAAGCTGTTTGTTGATCCGGTCCAGAGAATCGATCTGTCTCACGTATCCTTGCGTGATTTTGGTTAGGGTAGCTACTTGTTTCTTATACTTATTGATTTCGGCGTAACTGAGACGTTTGTGTTTTGTCAGAGCGTCCATTAACGAGTCCGCACGGTTACGTTCTACCATCAAGTTCTGGGAAATCGTATCATTTTCGGTTTTGATGCTGTCCATGTTCATGATAAGGGCGGATAGTCTGCTTTGGAGCGTATCCCGTTCTATCGTCAATAGTTCTTCACTACCCCGCAACATGTTTACCTGCCGGTAGTATTGAACGGCCAGAATGCCGATTACACAGATCAATATGATAATGACGATACGGTATCCTTTCAGGGTATTGTTGCCACCGTTATCGCCTCCATCTTCGTATTGATATGGGTATTGGTTCATTTCGTCTGTCATCATACGCATGTTTTTAATTAAAGGATAGGACAAATATAGTTATTTTTTGATATTGCAATGCATTTTGTCAAATTATTTTATCGATTGCCGTTTGTTTGAAATGTGGCCGTGCGGTACGGCGTTTGCAGAGAAACGACCGATTTCTTCGGATCGCATAGCGAACAGTGTGCCGAACTGAAAGTTCGTTTTCGTTTCGCCTGGAACGACCGGAGAGTCGAAAAAATATCCGTACGATGAAACGGCATGAATGTTTTTTTTGTACCTTCGTAAAAAAAAGGAGAATATCGCGGATCATGAAAAGATTTCTTTTAATAGGTATTGGGATATGGGGAATGATTTCCTGTGTGACGCAAAAGAAATATACGAACGTGGTATTCGAGAAAATGTGTATGGAGGGTATCGCATCTCAATACATTCAGGATATTGACGCTTTGAAACAACAGATCGCCAAGATGGAAGCCGACCGGCTGAAACTGCTGCAGGATACGATCCGGTTGTTTTTGGATGTGCGGAACCGGGAAAAAGAGCTGGCCGATATGCGTGAAAAAAGCCGTTTGGAAACGGGGCGGGTCATGCGTCAGTTGAACAACAATCAGCGCGAAGCCGCCGTGCGTTTGCAGTCCATAAGCGATATTCGGCAGTTGTTGAAACGATTCGACGAATCACTCTTTCGGATCCGAGACGATTTGGGAGTGTATGTGATTGATATTCAAGGAATTACATTGGCACAGGATAACGGAAAGGTAACTGTGGTAGCAGCTGACGATCAAATGTTTCAGGGGGAAGATAATACGGTATCTAAAACAGGTAAGGAATTGGTAAACCGTATAACCCCTTTGTTGAAGACTTATCCGGATGTAAATATTGTCGTAGCGGCTTATGTGGATTCGTCGGTCGTTCATCAAAAAAAAACGTGGGATCGTCAGGCGCAGAGAGTAATTGCGGTTTCCGATCTGTTACTACAGGATACGACCATTGTTCCTAATCGGGTGTCGGTGTCGGTAAGCGGAGACGACAGATTGTCTTCTCGCAGTGCCTTGTTCAATTATAAGACGGATACTCACAGCATATACATATCGTTTGTTCCGAATTTGAATATGTTGTATGAATTGATACGGGAAAACCAGTAATTGAATCATAGAAAATCATGGCAAAACCTTACGGGAGAATTTTATTGAAATTGAGCGGAGAGTCGCTGATGGGCGGCGGCCAATACGGTATAGACACAACTGTACTGAATAGTTATGCTTCGCAAATTATCGAGGCCCAGCGTACCGGCGTGCAGATAGGTATCGTTATCGGCGGCGGCAATATTTTCAGAGGATTGACCGGAGCCGGGAAAGGGTTCGATCGGGTAAAAGGCGATCAAATGGGAATGTTGGCTACGGTCATCAATTCTCTGGCGTTGCAGTCGGCCGTGGAGAACGGGGGCGGGAAAGCCAAGCTGATGACTTCCGTCAATATGTCTCCGATCGGCGAGCTGTATGTCCGGGACAAGGCTTTGCAGGCTATGGCCGACGGTTTTGCCGTCATTATTGCAGGAGGGACGGGAAATCCGTTTTTTACTACCGACACGGCATCCGCTTTGCGGGGGGTGGAAATAGCTGCGGACGTATTGTTGAAAGGAACCCGTGTGGACGGAATTTATACGGCCGATCCGGAAAAGGATCCGCAGGCCGTGAAATTCGACCGGCTGACTTTTGACGAGGTGTATCGCCGGGATTTGAAGGTAATGGATTTGACCGCCTTTACGTTGTGTAAGGAAAATGACCTGCCAATCCGAGTTTTCGACATGGATACGCCCGGGAATCTGATGAAAGTCGTGTCGGGCGAAGAAATCGGGACGCTCGTGACCAGATAACAATTAAAAACATATATTATGATAGAGACGAAAGAAGTTTTAGAGGCGACGGAGCAGAAGATGGAAAAAGTGTTCGCCCATTTTGAAGAGGAGTTGGCGAACGTGCGTGCGGGCAAGGCCAGCGTGAATATGCTGAACGGCATTACCGTGGAATCTTACGGTACGCAAATGGCGGTCAATCAGGTGGCCAGCGTGACGGTTCCGGATTCCAAGACCGTTTTGATTCAGCCGTGGGACAAAACGTTGATCGCCGCGATCGAAAAGGCCATTGTGAATGCCAATATAGGCGTGACTCCTTCCAATAACGGGGAACATATCCGATTGACGTTGCCTCCGCTTACGGAAGAACGTCGCAAACAGTTGGTAAAACAGGTAAAAACGAGCGGAGAAAATGCTAAAGTCGCTTTCCGGAACGTCCGCCGCGATGCTGTCGAAACCTTCAAGAAGGCCCAAAAGGAAGGAATGCCTGAGGATATGGCGAAAGACGGAGAGGCGGAAGTGCAGAAAATTATCGATAAATACGGAAAAAAGGTAGATGCGGCGTTGGCGGACAAGGAACGAGAAATTTTAACGGTTTAAGTCCGGTTGTCGCCGAATTCGTTAAAAAATCGCCCGAGGAATCCGGGCGATTTTTTTATGATGTAACGTCTATTTTCTCGTTTGTCGAAGGGTAATCTTATCCAGGTCGTCCCAGAACCGGCTATACGATTTGTTTACCGCTTCGGCGCCGGTCACTTTGTTCCGTTTGTCGGCGGTAAGCGAAGCTACCGCCGCTGCCATGGCTATGCGATGGTCGCCGAAACTGGATACTTCCGCTCCCCCCTTGATTCGTCCTCCTTTGATAAGCATTACGTTATCATAGGATAGGTCTATTTCAATTCCCAACGTTCCGAACACTTGCGCCAATGCCAATGCCCGGTTGCTTTCCTTATGCGTTAAACGGGAAGTGCCTACGAGGGTGGATTCTCCCTGGCAATGCGCCGCCAAAGCCGTCAAGGCGGGAAAGAGGTCGGGGCAATCGGTCGCGTCGAAAGAGAATCCTTCGAGACGTCCCCGGGATACCGTTACCTGGTCCCATTCCATGGAGATATGAGCTCCCGCATAGTCGAGCGCATGCAGGATGGCCTTGTCTGCCTGAAGGGAACGGGGATTGAGGTTGGACACCGTGACGCTGCCGGCGATGGCTCCTGCCACCAATATGCAGGAGGCTCCGCTCCAATCGCCTTCGATGTTGTAACAGGCCGGTTTGTATCGTTGGTTGCCTTTTATGCGGAACTCCCGGTAATCCGTGTTTTCGATTTCCGCACCGAAAGCCCGGAGGGTATCGATCGTCATGTCGATGTACGGTTTGCTTTTCAGTTCCGGGACACGAACGACGGAATCTTGCGCGGCTAACGGAAGGGAGACCAGCAGTCCCGTCAAAAATTGGGAGCTGACGCTCCCGTCCACCTGGACGTCGCCGCCCCGGAGAGGACCCTGCACTTCGATCGGCAGGAATCCGTTGTTGCTGGAAATCTTTACCCCCAGTTTACGCAGCGGAGCCTCCATCATTCGGACGGGTCTTTTCAGAATGGAACCGTGCCCGGTAATCGTAACGGGTTTGTCGAATAAAGAGGCTATCGGGGTAAACAGTCGGGTGGAGAGACCGGATTCATTGACGTCGAGGACCTGTCCGGAAAGGGAATGGCAGCCGGTAATGGAACATTCGCGACCGGATATTTTCAGCTCCGCGCCCAGCTCTTTCGCAATGGACAAGGCGGCGTCTGTATCCTCCGAGTGATCGATGTTGCGTAGAATGGATTCTCCCTGAGTCAACGCGGCGACGGCAATGGCCCGTTGGGCATAGCTTTTGGACGCCGGAGCGTCGATGCAGCCTTCGATCCGGCCCGGACTGGTGTATTTAATCATGGTCTGTAACTAAAAGTATGAATGTTGCAAAAATACAATAATTGCCGGGTTCCTGAAAAAAATGGCTGAAATTATCCGGACAAAGGTGGTCGAGGGAAAGGGGGAAGGGCCGGAATATCCCCTCCCGGCTCGACATTTTGCCGAATATCCTTTCCGGGAAAGAATAAATTTGAATATCTTTGCCCGTATGGTTTAAATTTTGGGAACCGGCAAAACAGACGGATTTTATGGGGTGTGACGCCGGAAACCGGGGGTAGTACATATTGTTGTAAAAATAGATGATATAAGTTTAACTATGAGAATATTAGCAGAACTCGGCCGTTATTTTATGCTGATGCGGAAGGTGTTTGAACGCCCTGTAAAAAGACGCGTTTTTATGCGGCAGATGGTGGACGAAATGGAGAATTTGGGGTTGAATTCCATCGGTATCGTCGCCGTTATATCCGTTTTTATGGGAGCGGTCGTTGCTTTGCAGATGGCCATTAACCTGGAGTCGCCGTTTCTGCCCAAATATTTGATCGGGTACGCTACGCGGGAGTCCCTGATCCTTGAATTTTCTTCTACCATTGTGGCGTTGATTCTGGCCGGAAAAGTAGGGTCGAACATCGCTTCGGAAATAGGGACCATGCGTATTACGGAGCAGATTGATGCTTTGGAGATCATGGGGGTAAATTCGGCCAATTATCTGATTCTGCCCAAAGTGATTGCGGCCATGTTGTTTTTCCCGTTTTTGACATTGATGAGCATGATTATCGGGATGCTCGGCGGATATTTGATCGTTTATACGCTCGATTCCATGACACCGAATGATTTTCTGACAGGGCTTACCGATGAATTCCGGCCCTTTCTGGTCGTTTACGGGTTCGTGAAAATGATCGTTTTCTCGTTTATCATTACCAGCGTTTCCTCTTTTTACGGTTATTACGCCAAGGGAAATTCTTTGGAAGTAGGGCGCTCCAGTACCAAAGCCGTGGTAACCAGCACCATCGTTATTTTGATATTCAATCTGATATTGACCAAGTTATTCTTTAATTATTAAAATCATGATTAAAGCCGTTCATATAGTCAAGAAGTTTGACGAT
>CASDZK010000054.1 GCA_949286165.1 uncultured Alistipes sp. | reverse complement strand
GATTGCAGGTCGGGACGGATCGGCCTGTTTAGTGCGTTCTTATGTTGCTTTCAATGATTCCGGCAAGGGGATCATTGCATTGGATGAAACGCAATTATCCGGTTTTATATTGGATATGAAGCAATGTCCGGCAAAGGCTTCGACGGTTGCAGAACGGGGATATGAACGGTGGCGGAAATTTTTTCGGTCGGAAACAATGGCGAAGCAAACAGTAAGGGTGTATCGGGAGACGGTAAATAACAAAAGAATCGTATGATGTCGGAAAATTTGTTGGAATATGATGAAAAAGAGCGAATATAATTATTTCGTAGCCTGGAACGGAATGTATATGGGGGTCAATCTGATGTCCGGTCGGAAACTGTTCTTGAGAGGGGATCAATATGACCGTTTTGTTGTTTCGTCCGATTGTTTGGATATCCTGGAGAAAGAGGAGCCTGAGTTGTTCGGTTGGTTGAAAGAGGGTGGTTTTATCGTCGAAGACAATGTAATGGAATTCGACAGTTTGCTGTATCGCCGTAACCTGGCGGTCTTTCAGGGAGACAATGCATTTAAAATGACGATTCTGCCCACTTTGGATTGCAATCTGCGATGTTGGTATTGCTATGAAAAACATGTGCCGGGCAGAATGTCCGAACAGACTATGGAACGTGTTATTCGGTATGCGGAGCATATTTTGAATACCTGTCCGATGTTTATGTTCGATTTGGGATGGTTCGGCGGGGAACCGTTGCTTTATTTCGATGAAATCGTATATCCTTTGTCTTTGAAAATACGTGCTATGATACAGGAGCGCCGGTTGCAGTTTTTCCATCAGATTACGACGAACGGCGTGTTGATCGATAGCGAACGGATTCGGAAATTCAAGGAAATTCAATTGTCTCATTTCCAAATTACATTGGACGGGCATCGGCAATGTCATGATAAAGTCAGGATCGGACCGGATAGAAAGGGTACGTATGATCGAATCGTTGCTAATATCAATGAATTGTGCCGCGAGATGGATGATTTGACCTTGACGTTGCGGATTAATTATACCAACAAGACTTTAAAGGACATTTTGTCGGTTATCGAGGATATCGAACCGGAGAATCGTCACAAAATAACGATCGCCTTTCAGCGAGTGTGGCAAACGACAGAAAAGGAAGAGGAGAATGAGGATGAAAGGAATAGCATTAAATCTCGGTTCGAGACGAATGGATTTAGAGTGTTGTGGCATACCAACCGGTATGGGCGAGGCAATATATGTTATGCGGATCAGATGAATCAGGCTGTCGTGAATTTTGATGGAAATCTATTTAAATGTACGGCTCGGGATTTTACCCGGACAGATGCGTCGATCGGTTTTTTGAGTGAAAACGGAATACCTTGTTATAAAGGGGAATATTACGGTCGATATAATAAAATTCCGTTTGAAAACGACAAATGCCGGGCATGCCGCTTGGTTCCTATTTGTTTAGGAGTTTGCAGTCAAAAGTTTTCGGAAGGGGGATATGGTGCCGTGGAAAGATTTTGTGCAAAAACGGAATTAGAGAAGAGTTTGTCCGAAGAGTTGTATGATGATATGTATGAATATGTGACGCGGTCGCTGAATTTATAACTTAAATATTTTTATTATGAGAAAAGTGATAAAATACTGCATGTTTTTTTTATCCATTGTGTGGATAGGGTATTCCTGTTCATCCGACGAGGGCGGGACGATAAAGACGTATGAATTGAGCAAGGCTATATTGAACGGTGTTTCCCGGTCGGATTTTGCATCTTCCGTAGAGATTGTGGGGTATACCAAATTATCGAACGATACGTTGCTCGGCATGGTGCAAAACTTTTGGGTGGACTTGGATGGGGACATTATCATTAATGCTTCCAACGGTTTTTTTCGGTTCGATAGTGTCGGAAATTATTTGAATTCGATCGGTACGGCAGGAAAGGGACCGAAAGAATATTCTCCAGGTTTTGCTTTTAATGCCGTGTATTCCGGCGGTCGGTTGTTTACGGAAGCCATGAATAAAAATATGAATGGATATACCAAAGAGGGAGACTTTATCAAGGAAGTGGAAGTGCCTTTGGCAGAGGGACGTATGGCAAATAATTTTATAACGGACCGTACTGCGTTTTTTGACGGAGGTTTTTTGTGTTATAGTTATGAGGAGACGCAGCCGAAGCGTTTGATGATTTTTGATAAGGATTTTAATTTGTTAAAAAAATATCCCGAAGAGCCGTGGGTTTCGACGTCTACAACCGGTAGTTG
>CASDZK010000053.1 GCA_949286165.1 uncultured Alistipes sp. | reverse complement strand
CGTAGTTGAATTTCAACATGTAAAACCGGGGAAAGGACCTGCTTTTGTTCGGACAAAGTTAAAGAATGTCGAAACAGGTCGTACCATAGATAATACATTTACAGCAGGAGAAAAAATAGAACCTGTACGTGTAGAACGTCGTCCTTATCAGTTTTTGTATGAAGATGATATGGGATGTAATTTCATGCACAATGAAACATTTGAGCAGATATGCTTTTCTCGTGATTTGATAGAGAATTCGGATTTGATGAAAGAAGGTCAAGTCGTGGAAGTGATGTTCCATACGGAAAAAGAGACCGTTTTAGCTGCCGAACTTCCGCCTATCGTAGATATGGAAGTAACTTATACCGAACCGGGCGTTAAGGGCGATACCGCTTCGTCCAATGCCTTGAAACCGGCTACGGTTGAAACGGGTGCTACGATTCGGGTTCCTTTGTTTATCAATACGGGCGAACGTATTCGCGTAGATACCCGTACGCGGGAATATTACGAAAGAATAAAATAGAGCGGATTTTATCGGTATTTATCGTGCATTAAAACGGGTTCGATCATCCGTTTTAATGCATTTCTTTTTGCAGAAATCTTATGTTGAAAGTAATGGCTGTGATGTTGTCCGGGATTTTGGCGGGGTGTCTTTTCCGCAGGCGTTCCCGTGCGTGGTTACCTTTCGTTATTTCCGGCTTCGTTTATCTTTTGTTGCTGTTTTTAGGTTTTTCGATCGGCGGCAATGCCTTGATTATGGATCGTTTGCCCGATTTGGGAACGGAGGCGTTGCTTCTTACGGCAGGAGCCGTTCTAGGCAGCGTTACAGCGGCCGGTCTTATTTATAAATGGATAATGCGTAGAAAGGCATGAAAGGAAGTCTGACCGTCGTCGCATTTTTTTTCATAGGCCTCTTGTCTGCTCGTCAGGGATGGATTCCCGATAGTTGGGCTGATGAGTCGATTTCCCGTTATATCTTGTACGGACTGATGTTTTTTGTCGGAATGTCGATCGGAGGCGATACGAAGGTTGTCCGGACGGTTCGGGAACAAGGCGTTCGAATGTTGCTGTTGCCGGCGGGGACGATGGCAGGTACTTTTGCCGGCGTGGCGGTCGCCAGTTTGTTTGTTTCCCGTACTTTGGCCGATTGTTTGGCTGTCGGCGCGGGATTCGGATATTATTCGCTTTCGTCGCTTTTTATTACGGAATACAAGGGAGCGGAACTGGGTATGGTGGCTCTGATCGCCAATATATTGCGGGAGATCGTGACTTTGTTGTTCGCTCCGCTGTTGGTCGTTCTGTTCGGCAAATATGCTCCCATCTCTGCCGGAGGCGCAACTTCCATGGATTCTACGCTACCGGTGATCGCCAAAACCGTAGGGCCGGAATTGGTCATCGTTTCGATTGTTCATGGTATTGTCGTCGATTTTTCCGTTCCTTTTTGGGTCGCATTTTTTTGCTCCTTTTAGAGCCTGTTTATTTTAATCGTTGTTTTTATTTAGGATCTCTTTTCGCGACCTTTTTTCTTTTTTTGAGAAAGTATAGCGGGACTATACGGCCGAAAAAGCGAGGAATAAAGGGCCGAAAAGAGACCCTAAGAAAAGTAATGAGAAATTTAAACAGGCTCTTAGAAACTATCTGTTTCTTTCGCCTTTTTCGGTCCTTATTATTAGGCGCATAGTCTCGTTGTGTTCCCTCGAAAAGGGAGAAAATATCTTGAAAATAGACCTAATAGAACAGCGGTTAAATTTAAATAGACTCTGAATCAGAGAATAGAACAGTTTGTTGAATTTCGTATGAATTTTTATTCTGAATGGAATCTGTCGGAAAAACGTCCGATCTGTGTTTCCGTATTTTTTGCTGTAAAAATTTGTAACGTTGTCGTTCAATAGGGGGGAGGTGGCGAAAATGCGGTGCAGAACACGGCAAATCGGTTGAAATGGCATTCGTTCCGTTTTTGTTTTTTTACGGCCGGAAGCGATGGAAGCTGTTTTGAGGCGAAGTATGCGAAATTTCGGCAGTTGTTTTATGCCCGGCATAACGGATGCGGATCTTTTTTGTTGAATTGTTCTTTTTCGCATATTATGTCGTTCGTATTACCGATAATTCGTTATGAAAAAATGCCGGATTTTTGAGCCGATAGCTCGTGATTTTGATTATTAAACGTGTTAAAAATACACTTATTTTTGATGCGTTTTTTTATGCTTTATTCTTGTTTTTTTATTCTATAAACAGTTAATGTGTAGATTGATGTAATTAAAACGAAAGAATGAAGGAAATGTTTTTTTTCATTGCATGTGCGAATTTATGAAAATATGATTATCTTTATACACTTGTTCTCGATTTTCGGTATAGGACATTTCTTAGTCGGATTGTTCGAAATCGACGTTTTTTCTATTAACCTAAAATTACTGAAAACATGAAAATCAAGAAATGGTTCTGTTTATTGATGGGGGTGGCTTTATCCGGGATCCCTTCGGTCGTCATATGGGCGAATCAGCCGGATTCCCTTTACTTATATGCTTATGCTACGACGGATGACGCAGGACGCAGGGGATTGCATTGTGCCTGGAGCAGCGATGGCGATCGTTGGGTCGAAATCGGGTCGGAACACTCTTTTCTTCGATGCGATTACGGCCGTTGGGGGACGGAGAAGCGCATGTTGTATCCGTTTTTGCTGAGAGACGGACAAGGTGTATGGCATGCTCTGTGGAGCGTGAACGAAAAGGACGGAGTGTTGGCGCATGCCGTTTCGAACGATCTGATTTCATGGACCCCCCAGAACTATGTGACTCTTATGTCCGACGGCGGAAATTGCTTGAGATTCGAAGCGCACTATGATCAGCAATCGGAGTGCTGCTTAGTTACCTGGGAATCCGGTAACGAGAAAGACGGGTATGTCCTGTATGCGGCCCGGACCGAGGATTTCAAAAAATTTTCTGCAGTCAGGCCGATAGAGAAAGGATCGGTTCAATATAAGGCTGTCGTTGTTGCGCGCAACGAAAATATAAGCAATATTCGGGAGTTGCATGTTAATGCGTTCGGTACGGTACACAAAGTGCCGGCATCGGAAGTCCGGGCTTTAAAGAACGAAGTATGGGTGCAAAGTCAGAGAAATCGGCTTTTTTCCGAAGATGCCCGTAGCGATGCTCATCGTTTCGCCGGCTTGGAGCCTCTTTCCGCTACTTTGTCCGTGAAATCGGAGGAGCGTAAAGAAATTAGCGGAATGCTGGTGGGCGTCTTTTTCGAGGATATCAGTCGGGCGGCTGACGGCGGTTTGTATGCTGAACTGATACAAAACCGGGATTTCGAATACGCTCTTTCCGACAAAGAAGGGTATGATAAAAGCTGGAATCCGATGCATTCCTGGTCGCTGAAAGGAGAAAATGGCGCTTTTGAAATCGATACGGTTTATCCGATTCATGCCCATAATCCCCATCATGCTTTGCTTACCAAGCACGGAGCCGATGCCGTGGCGTTGGCTAACGAAGGCTTTGGCGGAATCGTATTGAAGAAGGGGGAAAGATATAATTGCTCTTTATTTGCGCGATATGTGTCGGGAAAAAGAGGAAAACTTCGGGTGTCGCTTGTCGGAAAGGACGGGGACGTATATGCATCTGCCTGGGTGGCGGCTCCGAGAGCGTCTTGGGGAAAATTCGAAACCGTATTGGTTTCCGCAGCGGATGCGCAGGATGCGCGTCTCGAAATCGCACTGCAGGCGGCAGGGACGGTGGCGCTCGATATGATTTCGCTTTTCCCTCAAAAGACGTTTGGAGGGAGAAAGAACGGACTGCGAGCGGATTTAGCTCAAGCGATAGCCGATTTGCAGCCGCGTTTTGTCCGTTTTCCCGGCGGTTGTGTGGCCCATGGAGATGGAATAGACAATATATACCGCTGGAAACAGACTGTTGGTCCGTTGGAAGCTCGCGTGCCGCAACGGAATTTATGGGGGTATCATCAATCTATGGGGTTGGGTTTCCATGAATATTTTCTTTTTTGCGAAGATCTGAAAGCCGAACCGGTACCGGTGATTGCGGCGGCCGTCCCCTGTCAAAATTCTGCTACGGGAGGTGCCGGGCAGCAAGGGGGAGTTCCGATGGATCAGATGGATGAATATATTCAGGATATTTGCGATTTGATCGAATATGCCAACGGAGACGCCAGAACGACGGAGTGGGGCAGGAAACGCGCTGAAGCGGGGCATCCCGAACCTTTCGGTTTGAAATATATCGGTATCGGCAACGAAGATTTGATTTCCGATGTATTCGAAGAGCGTTTTACCATGATATATAAGGCATTGAACGAACGTCATCCCGAAATTACGGTGATCGGTACGGCGGGACCTTTCAACGAAGGAAGCGATTATGAAGAGGGGTGGAAAATAGCCACAAAGCTCGGAGTCCCTTTAGTGGATGAACATTATTACCAGACCCCGGGTTGGTTTTTGCATAATCAGGATTTTTACGATCATTACGACCGTTCGAAGGCACAAGTCTATCTCGGAGAATACGCATCCAAAGGCAATACGTTGTACAATGCCTTGGTAGAGGCTGCTTATTTGTGCGGCATCGAGCGGAACGGGGATGTCGTGAAAATGACTTCCTATGCCCCTCTTTTGGCTAAAGAGGGACAGACGAATTGGAATCCCAGTTTGATTTATTTTACGAATACGGAGGTAAAGCCGACCGTAAACTATTATGTGCAGCAGCTTTTCGGCCGGCATTCCGGTACGGAGTATCTGGGAAGTACATTGAGCGTCGATAGCGAAGACGATGCCGTGCGCTTGCGACTTGCATCCTCCGTCGTACGTTCTGAAAACGGTGATCTTATCGTGAAATTGGTGAACATACTGCCTGTGGCGGTAAAAATGCGGGTGGAAATGCCTGAAAAGTCGGTTTCCGGAACAGAGGCCGTAAAATATACGTTATGCGGGCAACCGGAAGAAACGGGCCGGAAGCCGACGAAAGAGAGGGTGTCGGTAACGGCGAATACCGTATTGGAACTTCCGGCCTATTCTCTGACTGTTTTAAGAATCAATCAAAACGTAACCGAATGAAAAAAATAGTCTTTGCGGCTCTTTCGCTGATGTCGTTGTTTTTTAATACGGTTCAGGCGAAAAAGACATATCGTGAAAAAGATATGGCCGCCTATCTGATGGTGTTTTTTACCGACGCTACCCATAGCCTGTTTATGGCTCTGAGTACGGACGGGTATCGTTTTATTGCACTCAACGACAATAAACCGGTTTTGGCGGGGGATAGTATCGCTCAACAAAAAGGGATACGCGACCCGCATATTTTTCGCGGACCTGATGGTACGTTTTATCTGGCAATGACGGATTTGCATATTTTCGCACAACGGGAAGGCTTGCGAACTACGGAATGGGAACGGGACGGCAAAGAGTACGGATGGGGGAACAATCGGAGTCTGGTATTGATGAAGTCGAAAGACCTCATACATTGGTCTCGTACGATACTGAACGTGGATCGGGATTTTCCGGAAGAGTGGGGCGATGTGGGTTGCATTTGGGCGCCTGAAACCGCCGTAGATCCGAAGACCGGAAAAATCATGCTTTATTTTACCATGCGGCATAAAAACGGAATCAACCGGATATATTATGCGTTTATGAACGATGAGTTTACAAAAATGGAGTCGGCTCCGAAGTTGCTCTTCAGCTACCCGGATGAAACCCAATCGTATATAGACGGCGATATCGTTTATGCTCGGGGGAAATATCGTCTGTTTTATGTTTCGCATGACGGAACGGCGGGAATCAAACAGGCGGTGTCCGACAGTATTCACTGCGGGTATGTTTATGATCCGACGTGGTACGATCCTGAAAAACAAGCCTGTGAAGCTCCGAATGTGTGGAAAAGGATCGGACAGGAGAAATGGGTGCTGATGTATGATATTTATGGAATCCAGCCCCATAATTTCGGTTTCAGCGAAACGTCCGATTTCAAGACGTTTACCGATATAGGCCGTTTTAATGAAGGAGCGATGAAGGCCGTTAATTTTCAATCGCCTAAACATGGCGCCGTCATTCATTTGACCCGAAAAGAGGCGAAACGACTGGCCGAATATTGGAATACGGAAATAGAGGGACTTTATTCCCTTCCCCGACGGAAATGACCAGCTCCGAAGAATCTGTTCGGAGAAAATATTTCGTTTGTCGAACGCATAAGGAAAGCGGCATATATGATACGCCGCTTTCCTTATGCGTTTTCAGCTTTTGACAAAGTATAGAATCTAGTGTGTTTTAAACAGGTTTTAAGAATTGAATCCTTTTCGACCATTTTCGCACCGTTGCGATTCGATTGAGGGGACCGTTGATCGAACCGGTGCCGATATTTCGATTGAATACGGATCTTGCGATAATCGATTACAGCGTATTGAGTACGGCTTTAGCGGCGTTTACGCTTTTTTCCGCCGGGGTCGTCTTCAACGTTTCTTCCGTAAAAGCTTCCAAGGCCCGATTCAGGGTTTCCAGAGATCGGGTATCGTTGTTCTTTTCGAATTCGTTGCGCAGAATCCGTATTTTCTCGAACGCCTGGATGCCTTCGGTCAATCGTTCGAAACGAATGGAGGTTCGGGCTCCCGGATATACGAGGTAGGTGTCGCCTCCGGCCCAGGTCCGGAAACGGCTGTCGCGCAGAGGCTGGTCCACCCAACTGTTGAAGGCCCAGCGCAGGTAACCGTCCAAATTTTCTTTGGCACTGTGCCATGCCAACCATTCTGCTTCAGCAGGGGGAGAGAATGTAAAGGTGTTGGGTTTTGCTTCTGTACAGCAAGTGTAATAAGTAGTCTTTTTCCCTTCTTTTAATCTTTTGTTTTTTACTTCAGCAGGAAATTTACTGGCAATAGGAATACAATAATCATATAATTCACTCAATAATTCCTCATGATAATTACCTGCAAATGCTATTTTGAAGTCTTTATCAGCTTTCCTGATAACTTTGATACATTCTATCATACTTTCCATTGGGCGTTCATCCATGGATATACTGGTTATGTCAAACCATCCTTTTTCTTTTAAATGAGCTGCAAAAGAAGTCAGCATAGCACCCCACATTTCATTGTAAGCTTCTTCTCCAGGAGCTGTATCTGCAAATTTTAGGGAATTGGTAGCCTGGTCGAAATATTGAAAGGATAGTTTCCAAGGGATCATGGTATAACAGTTGATTTGTTTTGTTATCCCTACACTATGCATGAATTCTACCCATTTGTCAAATACCGTATAGTCGAAAGCCCATGTTCCGTCAGCTTTTTTTATCCATGTTACCATGGTTTCGAAATAATCTTCCGTTTGGCCATTCCAAGGTTTATGCATAATTGATGCAGTCACGATTTTTCCTCCGGCATCCCGATATAGTTCCATGATTGGACGCATTACCTCAAAATGTTCCGGACTCCAGGGTTCTACTTGATAATACCGTGCTACGGCAAAAGGATTTTGCCATAAATCCAAGTGAAAGCTCCAATCAGAAGGTTCTGGTAAACATCTGTCTAATACTCTGACTTTTAAAGTTAAGGAAGTCAATTCAGTATCATCTTTTTTTAT
>CASDZK010000052.1 GCA_949286165.1 uncultured Alistipes sp. | reverse complement strand
GATAACCGTTAATTATCTGTATTGTCCTCCACCCCCCCCAAAAAAAATCCATTACCCGGACTCGCCGGGACTTTCCTGGCATTATAAAAAAAGAAAGGTAACCCTTAAGTCTGTCTTTGACTTTTGGGTCACCCTCTTTTTGTGTTCGGGTTCGAATCCGTTATTTCAGTTTCGCCAGCGCTTCTTTGATTCGGCGCAACGCTTCCACCAGATTTTCATCGGAAGTGGCGTAAGAGAAACGCAGATAGTCGGGGGCTCCGAAAGCTGCGCCGCCCACCGTCGCCACATGCCCTTCTTCAAGCAGGTACATGGCTAAATCCGCCGCGTTTCCGATTTTCCGGTTTCCTGCCGATTTCCCGAAATAATAGCTTACTTCGGGGAACAGGTAAAATGCGCCTTGCGGGATGTTTACCCGAAAGCCTGGAATTTCTTTGGCCAGTTTGACCACGAGGTCCCTGCGGCGTTCGAAAGCGGTCCGCATGTCCGCCACACAGGACTGGTCGCCCGCGAACGCTTCCGTGGCTGCTTTCTGGGCGATGGAACTGGGACCGGAAGTGTATTGGCTTTGCAGTTTGTTGCAGGCGGCTGCGATCCATTGCGGAGCGGCGATGAATCCGATGCGCCATCCCGTCATGGCATAGGCTTTGGAAACGCCGTTGATGACGGCTACGCGGTCGCGGATGGCTTCGAACTGCGCGATGCTTTGATGTCCGCCCATGTAGTTGATGTGTTCGTATATTTCATCCGAAATGACGATGACCTGAGGGTGTTTGGCCAGGACGTCCGCCAATCCTTTCAACTCTTCGTAGGTATATACGCTGCCTGTCGGATTCGACGGGGAACAGAGAATCAGGGCTTTCGTTTTCGGCGTGATGGCGGCTTCGAGCTGCGCCGGCGTAATCTTGAAATCCTGTTCGATGCCTGCGGAAATCACGACATTGGTTCCTTCCGCCAGTTTGACCATTTCCACGTAGCTGACCCAGTAAGGAGCGGGAATGATGACTTCGTCGCCCGGCCCTACCAGACTCAGTACGGCGTTGCAAACGGATTGTTTGGCTCCGTTGGAAACGACGATCTGTTCGGGTTTGAACTCCAGATCGTTTTCTTTTTTCAGCTTCGCGCAAATGGCTTTGCGCAAATCCATATATCCCGGAACGGGGGAATAAAAGGAGAAGTTGTCGTCAATAGCTTTCTTTGCCGCCTTTTTGATGTGATCCGGCGTATTGAAATCCGGTTCTCCCACGCTGAGGTTGATCACGTCTATCCCTTGAGCTTTCAGCTCGTTGCTCTTTTGCGACATGGCCAGGGTTTCCGATGGGGAAAGGGCGGCCAGACGATCTGAAACTTGATTCATGAAGATTGTTTTTAAGGTTATGATTCTGACATGCAAAGATAAATACAAAAAATGATAATCGCAGCAAAATGAATGAATAAGATGGGGCGACGAAACCGATGGGCGCAGGATGGACCGGTTTTCTCTGGAAGGTAGGGCCGGCAACCGCTCTCCGGCAAGCCGGCTGCCGAAAATTACCTGCCGGCTCGCAGGGCCGTTTCGACCGGGAATCCCTGGGATTTCCTGCGGTATTCCATGATGTCCCGGATGGTAATTACCGGGAAACCGTGTTTGTCGGCGAAAGCCGTAATTTCCGGCAAACGGGCCATGGTGCCGTCGTCGTTGGTCAGCTCGCAGAGCACCGCGTAGGGCGGCAAACCGGCTATTTTCATCAGATCTACGCTCCCTTCCGTATGTCCTTCGCGTTCCAGTACGCCGCCCGGCCGGGCGATTAACGGAAAAACGTGTCCGGGCCGGTGCAGCGATTTCGGGGTTGCCCGGTCGTCGATCGCTGTCCGTATCGTTTGCAGCCGGTCGGCCGCCGACACGCCTGTCGTGACCCCTTCCGCCGCTTCGACCGATACGGTAAAGGCTGTTCCGTAACGGCTGGTGTTGTGCGTTGCCATCGGTGCGAGCGACAACGCGAGGGCTTTTTCTTCCGGAAGGCACAGGCAGACGATTCCGCTGCAATGCCGGATCATCAGCGCCATGTCCTTTACCTGCATGTTGCGGGCGGAAAAGACGAGGTCCCCTTCGTTTTCCCTGTTTTCGTCGTCCGTCAAGAGAATGCCTTGCCCGTTTCGCAATGCTTCGGCCGCTTTCGTTATTTTTTCTTCTGCGGTACTTGTCCGCGTTGTTGTTTCATGGTTTGTCGTCATGGCGGTTCGTTTTTGTTACCGGTGCAAAATTAACATCCGTTTTCGGAGGTTGTACGCTCTATTTTTGCCATATTATCCTTTATTTTTGCAGATGGCGTTTTTCTGACAAGACGGTTTTTCGAAGCTCCCCGTCGGAATCGAACGGTTGAAAACGAGCGGGGGAGGCCATGGTATGCGGCCTCCCCCGTATCTCGTGTTATAACAAGTTATTCGATGAAACGGACTTTGCCCGCATCCCGCGGTTTGGCTTCCGGAGTTTCGTCGGGGTAACCGAATGCGATGCAGTACAGCAACTGGTATCCCTCGGAAAAATCCAGCTTTTTCAGGTATTCGGCGGCGGCCGGGGTTTTCATGAAAGCGGCGGAGCTGCCCAGACAGCAGGAACCTATGCCCATGGACCATGCCGCGAGAATCATGTTTTCTCCCATCAGGCCGCAGTCTATTTGCGAAGCGCCGTAAGAAGGATCGTTGGCGATAAAGACTACGGTAGGCGCGTTGCGGAACATATTCTTGAAGTCCGGGCTTTCGGCCATTTTGCTCTCTTTCTTGAAAATTTCGGTAACTCCGTTTATGAATTCGGGATTGTCCACGACGCGCACTTCCCAGGATTGTTTGTTCTGTCCGTTGGGGGCGTTGATGCCGCAGTTCAGGATAATCTGCATGGTGTCCCGACCGACCGGTTGCGGCTTGTACCGGCGAATGCTCCGGCGTGAAAGAATCGTTTCGATAACCGGATTGGCGGCGTTTGAAACCGTGGCCGCGCTTTTTTCTGCGGCCGTATCTTTTTTGGGGGTTTCTGCGTTTCCGCAGCCGGCCAGGATTCCTAAACAAAATATCCCGGCCCATAGTGCCATTTTGTTCATTTTCATTGCCTTTCTTTGAAAAAGTGATGCGGACAAATATAAAAATTATATCCGAATCGATCGATGAAAAGCGACGAAATTTTAAAGGCACTGGTTTTTTGTCCGTTGCCTGTCGGTTCCGGTTCGACAGGCAGAACCGACCGATGTCTAGCGATTTGCGGTTTTGTTTGCCGAACCGGGACCGTTACCGGTTGAAATACACGGTTTCCATGATTCTTCTGGAACAGAAAGACGGTTTTTGAAACCGTTGCCCGGCAGCGAATCATGCGGTAAAAAGAGGGACGTTGTCGGGAAAAAAAGCATGGAAAATTTTGAGATAAGGGGAACGGGAAAGCACCGGATGAATAAAAATTCCGTATGCCGAAAAGGAGACCGGCATACGGAATTGGGAAGGATGACCTTGAAAAGGGGTTAAAACGCCCTGCCCTGTTTGAGGTTTTCTACGAACTTGTCGATGCGTTGCATCTCTGCGGGAATGTTGATGTTTTGGGGACAATGCGGGTTGCATTGTTTGCAGCCGATGCAGTGGTCGGCTTGCCTCAGGCGCGGAACCGACCGGTCGTAACCTATCAGGAACGCCCGCCGGGCCTGCCGGTAATTGGCGTCCTGCGAAGATGAGGGCATCTGCCCTTCGTTAATGCATTTGTTGAAATGCAGCAGAATGCCCGGAATATCGAGTCCGAAGGGGCATGGCATGCAGTATTTGCAATCGTTGCAGGGGATGGTCGGGTAACGCAGCAATTGTTGGGCCGTCTCTTCCAAAAACGATTTGTCGTCGTCGGTCAGCGGATCGAGCGGCGAATAGGTGCGCAAATTGTCTTGCAGATGTTCCATGTAAGTCATGCCGCTCAGAACGGTCAGCACGCCCGGAAACGATCCGGCGAACCGGAAAGCCCAGGAAGCTACGCTCGCTTCGGGCCGGCGTTGTTTCAGTTTGGCGGCGATATGGTCATGCACGTTCGAAAGGCGTCCTCCCAGCAGCGGTTCCATGATGACGGCCGGGATATTCCGTTTTTCGAGTTCCCCGTAGAGGTATTCGGCGTCGGTATTGCGGGCATTGACCTCTTTGGCATGTTTCCAGTCCACGTAATTCAATTGTATCTGCACGAAATCCCACCGGTAATCGTCGTGCCGCGAAAGCAGGTAATCGAATACCCGGATGTCGCCGTGATAGGAGAATCCGAGGTTGCGGATTCTTCCCGCTTCCCGTTCTTCCAACAGGAAATCGAGTACGCCGTTGTCGATATAACGCGCTTCGAAGTCCTTCATGCCGTTGCCCATGCCGACGCCGTGGAGCAGCAGATAATCGATGTAATCGACTTGCAGTTCCCGGAACGAATTGCGGTACATGGCGATCGATGCTTCGCGGCTCCAGGTGGAGGGCGCGAAATTCGACAATTTGGTGGCGATGAAATATTTGTCGCGCGGATGGCGGCTGAGCGCGATTCCCGTGGCGTGTTCCGAACGTCCTTTGCAGTAGGCGGGGGACGTGTCGAAGTAGTTTACGCCGTGTGCGATGGCGTAATCGACCAGTTCATTGACCGTTTCCTGGTCTATCTCGTCGCTGCTGTCCCGCGCGCTACTGTTGCTGATCGTGGGCCAACGCATGCAGCCGTAACCCAGCAGGGATACTTGTTCCCCCGTTTTCGGATTGGCGCGGTACGTCATCCGGTCGGTGGGAATTTCTTTTTGGGCCGAACGGTCGCCCGTTGCGGGACCGTTTTTCGAACGGCAACCGGCCAGGGCGATCGTCGATACTGCGGCGCCGGCTCCGAGCCTTTTCAGGAACTCCTTTCGGTCCATGTATTTCTTCGGTTTCATGGTGTTTCGGTTTTAAATGGTTCGGTGGTTTTTGTGCCCTTCGACGTAGATGGCGCTGAAAGGCCGGGCGGGACAAAGGTTTTCGCATGCTCCGCAGCCGATGCACCGTTCGATGTTTACGGCGGGAATTTGAGGCGAGTCCGGCATGTCCGGATCGGAAGGAATCATGGTAATGGCTCCCGAAGGGCAGTGTCGGGCGCAATTGCCGCAATCGACGCCGTCCGTCAGGGGAATGCAGTTCTTCTTGACCCATACGGCATGTCCGACCTGGATGGCGGATTTGTCTGCCGGGGAGATTTTGACGATGGCACCCGCCGGGCAGACTTCGGAACATTTCACGCATTCCGGCCGGCAATAGCCCCGTTCGTAAGACATTCTGGGCTGCATCAACGTTTCCAATCCGGAAGAGGGGCGCAATACCCCGTTGGGACACACTGCCACGCAGAGCTGGCATCCGGTGCAGCGGGCGGTCAGGTGGCGTAATCCTTGCGCTCCCGGAGGAACGAGCGGGGTGGAACGGTTCGGGATTTTTTTATCGAGGATAACCGCCAATCCTCCGTCCACCTTCTTCTCTTGGGCTTTGACAACCGCCGTTCCGAGCAGCAGTCCCACTCCCGTCAGAAAATTTTTTCGGGTCGCATCGGAAGTCCCTTTTTCAATCTTTTCTTTTTCGTCGCCTGTCGTTTTTTTCCGAAGCGTATAGCGTATGGCGCCGTGCTTGCAGGTATCGATGCAATCCATGCAGGCTACGCACCGGCTGTAATCGATTTCATGTCGCTTGTAATCGATGCAGGAAGCCTTGCATTGCCGGGAACAAAGGCTGCAGGCGTTGCATTTCTTCTCGTCGATGACCGGCCGGAACAACGAATATTTCGACAGAAAGCCCAAAACCGTGCCTACGGGGCAAACGGTGTTGCAATAGGTCCTTCCGTTCCTCCATGCCAATACGGTCAGCACGACCAGCGTGACCGCCGCAATAGCGAAAGTTGCCGCTCCTTTGAGCCATACCTCTACAGAGTAGAAAGCGTAGCTTTCCGCGCGTTCCGCTAAAAAGGCCAGTCCGTTGTTCAGCCACGTCCAGACCGGAGCGAAAAGATTCTGGGCGATGCGCCCGTATGCGCCGTAAGGATCGAGCAGGGCCACCAACGAACCGATTCCCGCTAATAGCGCGATAACGAACAGGGCGAGCATGGCATACCGGAGCCATGACAAAGCCGGGGAATAGGCAAACCGGTATTTTTTCTTTTTTCTCGATCCGCTGATCCGGGAAACGACGTCCTGAAATATGCCGAGCGGGCAGATGACGGAACAATATACGCGTCCGAACAGGAGCGTTGCGAGAATCCAAAGCAGGATTATTCCCGCGTTCAGAGCCAGCAGAGCGGGTATGAACTGTATTTTGGCGAGCCACCCGAACCATGCGTGCAGGGTTCCCGAAAAATCGAGAAACAGCAGAGTGATCAGGGAAAAGCAGACGATCGCCAGTATAAGCCTGAGTTTGCGTAACATGATTGCAGTTGATTTTTATCGGTTAATCCCTCTCTTTTTAGCCGTATCGCGATGGGCCGGAGGACGGGGAATGATGTTCTGGTATTTTGGGCGGACGGTTTCTTGTCGGTCCTTTTTCCGGATGGCGGGGCCGGATAAAAAACTGTTGTCGGTTCCGCGATTGCGACGACTGACCGGTTCTTATGCCGGGTCTCGCATTTATTGAGGGGGCTGCGTTTTTTTATTCGCGGATCGTATCCGCCTGTCGGACGAGTTTTTCCACGTCGTCGTCGGCTTGTTGCACCCTGCTGCCCCGGATGGCCGATCCTTCCAAAACGGTCGCTCCGGGACAGAGCCGTCTGATGTCCTCCACACTGTGTCCCATGCCGCTACCTTCGTGCGTACAAAACGGAATAATGGTCTTGCCCGCGAAGTCGTACGATTCGAGAAAAGCGTGTACGGCCATCGGCATCGTGCCCTACCAGTTGGGGTACCCGAGGAATACGGTGTCGTACTGCGCCATATCCTTTATACGGTCCGTTAATCGGGGCCGGCTGTTTTCATCCAGTTCTCGTCTGGCTACGCGGGTGCATTCCGTATAATCTTCCGGATACCGTTCGACCGTATCGATGCGGAACAGGTCGCTTTCGGTGCGTCGCGCTATTTTTTGCGCGATCGTTTCCGTGTTTCCCAGAGGAAGGTCCGTGATTTGGTCGTGAACATAATTTTGGCCGCGGCGGGAATAATATGCGATCAATATTCGTTTCATATCCGTATTTTTTAGAAAAGTTCCGTTCGGCGGGGTAACGGAGGTTTGCGAAAAGGACGGTGTGTCGGGGATTATTTGCCCAGTCCGACGAGAAAGTCCACCGTGGAAGGGTCGTAATGGGAGAAGAACAGGCTTTCGCCTTTGTCGAGAGCGGTTATGGCGGCCATGTCTTTACCGGATAATTCGAAGTCGAAAATATCGATATTTTCTTTCATGCGTTCGATTCGGGTCGATTTCGGAATGACGACGACGTGACGTTGGACGAGAAACCGCAAAGCCACTTGCGCTGTCGTTTTACCGTATTTCGCTCCGATCGCCTTCAGCGTTTCGTTCGAGAAAAAGTTGTTGCGCCCTTCGGCGAACGGGCCCCATGACATGATTTGCGTGCCGTAACGCCGCATGATTTCCTGCGGTTTGATCTGTTGGTTGAAAACATGCGTTTCCACTTGATTGACGGCGGGTTTTATTTCGCAGAATTCCGCGATATCGATAAACCGGTCGGGATAGAAGTTCGATACGCCGATGGCGCGCGCTTTCCCGGCTTTGCAGGCTTCTTCCATGGCGCGGTAAGTGCCGTAATAGTCGTTGAACGGTTGGTGGATGAGCAGCAGGTCCACGTAATCCGTTTGCAGTTTCCGCAACGATTCTTCGATGGAGGCTTTCGCTTTTTCGTAGCCGGCGTTGGAAATCCATACCTTTGTGACGATGAATAGCTCTTTGCGCGGTATTCCGCATTTCGCGATGGCCTGTCCTACGCCTTCTTCGTTGTAATAAGCCTGCGCCGTATCGATCAGACGGTAACCCGTATCGATCGCGTCCCGAACGCATCGTTCGCATTCCTGGGGATCGACCTGGTAAACTCCGTAGCCCAGGATGGGCATTTCAACACCATTGTTCAATTTTACGTATTCCATAAATTTTATATTTGTTTAAACAAATTTAAGTAAGTTTTTAACGCCGGCGGGTTGTGAGCGCCGTATCTGTTTTTTTTGCAAAGATAGAATTGAAACGGAAATAAATAAATAAACGGATTACGGTTATATATACCATTTTTACCGATTTTGATCGGAATCGCGAAAATCGGGCGAGGACGGACCGATGTTTGGATTCGGCCGTTTTATGCGTTATTTTTGTAGTTGTCTCATGAAGGAAAGGAACGGGATATGGTTGTGTTGGAGCGTAAAATAGTCCATGATATCGGTTCGTCGTTCAGTCACATCGTGTATCCTCGGTTCGTTTTGCCGAGACATAAACATGCGGAATATGAGCTGATGCTGTTTACCTCGGGAACGGGGCGGCAGTTTGTCGGGGAAGGAGCGGCCGATTATGGTCCCGGAGATATGGCCTTGATCGGGAGTAATGTCCCGCATTTGCATTTGTGCGATACCGTTTTGAAGGGGACGGCGGTAGAGGGAACGGGCAGTTCCGGAGAGGTGTTGCAGTTCCCTCCGGATGTTTTTCCTGCGGATATGGGACGATTGCCGGACTATCGGGCTGTCCATGAGCTGTTGCGAAAAAGCCAGTACGGCATTCGTTTTTACGATTTGCAGTTGTTCGGCAGCGTTTTACGGCGGATGCGGGAAATGGACCGTTTGTCGGGAATGCGCCGCATGGCCGGATTGCTGTGCATCCTCGACGATCTGGCGCGTTGCGGACGTTATGCATTGCTGTCCGTTACCGCTTATAACGGCGCTAATTCGAGGGAAGACGACGACGATCCGGTCAGCCGGGTATACCGTTATTTGTTCAATCATTTCCGGGAAAAAGTCGTTTTGCAGGAAATGGCGGAACGGATTGGACGGAATCCCGCTGCTTTATGCCGTTATTTCAAACGGCGGACGGACAAAAGCATATTCCGGTGTTTGGCGGAGATTCGGATAGAACATGCCTGCAAGTTGTTGTCCTGTTCCCGTTTGACGGTTTCCCAAGTCGCTTATGAGTCCGGATTCAATCATCTTTCGCATTTCAACCGGCAGTTTCGGGAGCTGGTCGGAACGGCGCCGGGAGAATACCGGGAACGGTTGAACGGCGGACCGGAGAAAGCGGAAATGAGTAAATAACGATATCCGGCGACGGATAATAAATAGGAAAAAGAATGAAAAAGATCGAAGTCGGCATGTTGTCCGAAAATTTTATCGAGGCTATCGGAAAAGAGTGGATGTTGGTTACGGCCGGAACGGAAACCGGTTTCAATACCATGACCGCCAGTTGGGGCGGCGTCGGCTTTCTGTGGAATAAACCGGTCGCGTTCGTGTTCGTTCGTCCGGAACGCTATACTTTCGAATTCATGGAGCGGACCCCGTTGTTTACTCTTTCCTTTTTGGGAAATGAGCATCGGGAAGCGTATAAAATCTGCGGATCCCGTTCGGGGCGGGATACCGACAAGGTAAAAGAGGCGGGATTGTCGCCTCGCATCACGGAAAACGGGGCGGTTTATTTCGAACAGGCGCGTTTGGTGCTGGAATGCCGGACGTGGTATGCGGATATGCTCAACGCTTCCTGTTTTCTGGAACCTTCGCTTTATGAACGGTGGTACGGGGAACACGGCGGCATGCACAAGATGTTCGTGGCGGAAATTGTCGGGATCTGGCGGCGTTGAAGCGAAAAACGCTATTTTTGCACTGTTCTTAAAACGAGAAATTCATGAAAAAACGAGTGACGGAACAGAATTATGTCAAGGCTTGCCGGAAGGGAAGCCGCGAAGCGGAAATCGAATTGCACGGCCGTCCCGTGCATATCCGCCGGATTCATCGGTCGAAAAAAACGTATGATCGCAAGAAAATGAAGGCAGGTTTGAAACGCCTGCCTTATTTTTTTACGATCTGTCAAAGCCATGTGGCCCTGAGCGGTTGTTTGTCCATATAATTCGGATAAAAAAAATCGGGGATACCCAAAGCCATGCCTGCATGAACGGTTCCGGCAATGCCTAAGGCGGACAGCAACCGTTTTTTATCGCCTTGTTTGAGCGCCGAGCAGACGAAGCCCGTATAAAACTGGCTGACACCTAAGCTTTCGGCCATGAGCGAACCGTTTTGGTAGGCCAGGTTCGCGTCCTCGCATCCGAACCGGCTCTCTTTCGGGGTATGGATGAACAGAACGGCGGAAGCGTTTCTCAGAATCAGGTCGTTTCCTTTGTCATATTCCGTTTTCAGACGTCGAAAAGTGGGCAGGTATCGGTAAACCTGCGGCAATAAACGTTTTAGAACCGGTTTCAACAGCGGATTTTCCAGCGTTTTGGCGACGGAATAAAATGTGTCTATGGTAAAATCGCTGATTGCACGCAGTTTCTCCGGAGAGGTAATCAGGGTAAATGCCACTTGCTGCGTATTGCTGGCCGTGGGAGCGCGGTGGGCCGCTTCCAGTATCTGTTCCAGCATTTCCTTCGGTACGGGCTTGCCGGAAAACGCGCGGTTCGACCGGCGGGTTTTGCAGAGCAGCAATACCTGTTCGGGAGTGGGCAACGATGCCCTGTCTATTGTATGTATCTTTTCTGTTGGGAAATCCGGATGAACGACCGATCCGGTCGGGCATACGGCTGCACAGTGTCCGCAAACGATGCAGGTTTCGGGATTTTGCAGGGTAATCGCTTCCGATTTGCCCGGTTGCCGGAAAATCATGGAAGGACACACCCGTACGCATCTGCCGCATCGGATGCAGCTTTCGGAATGAATGGATAATGGTGTTTTCATAGGAAATATGGGATTGTCGGTTTTCACAAAGGTAGGGAATTATCGGGGAAGCGGGTGCGGTTGCCGAAAATATTCCGTCTGTTTTTCTTTAAATTATCTATATTATGGGCGTTTCCTCGACGGATTGTTGTATGTCTGTTTTTTACCTGGAAATGTCGGGTTATCGTTTGAAATGTGAATTTAGAGTCATGAGAACGCATATCGGTCGGATCGTCGTTTGGCTGTTGATCGCCTCCATTGCATGGGGACGTTCCGGCAATCTTGTGTTTTTGGAGACGGGAATTTTTTATCGGGGAAAAATATCGGAGGTAGAAGAAAGAAAATTGAGGATGACCGTCAATCATCCGATTCGCAATAACGGTGTTTACGCTGTGCCTGTAGGGAACGACGGCATTTTTAAAAAGAGCTGCCCATTGTGGGTATGCAGGACGTGTATCTTTACCTGTGGTGGTACAGTGACCTGTTTCTCGTTTCCTGAAAACGCCATCAATTTGACGGTAAATGCCGATTCCGGGGATTATTGATTGACGGAGAACGATTTCGTTGCGTTCCCGGGAATTGGCGTTGGAGAGAGAATTGTCGGAAAAATTCCGGAAACGGAAAAAGAAGCGTAAGCCTATTATTCGTTCGACGTGCTTTTGCGGGCCGACAACGTATTGAATCGGGCGGCCGATTATATTGTTTTATGTTGAAAGGAGGAATTAAAACGCAAAAAAATAAAAG
>CASDZK010000051.1 GCA_949286165.1 uncultured Alistipes sp. | reverse complement strand
GTCCGGCAATACCGTCCTGAGGCCGTCGCTTTCGAGGCTCCTTTTTTCGGCGAAAATGTACAGAGTATGCTGAAATTGGGACGGGCGCAGGGAGTCGCTATCGCGGCTGCTCAGACGTTGGAAGTGGATATTTTCGAATATGCCCCGACAAAAGTGAAAATCGCCGTGGCCGGTTCCGGAGGAGCATCGAAAGAACAGGTCGCCGGAATGTTGCAGAAAATTCTGCATATCGACGAGTTGCCCCGCAATCTCGATTCCACCGATGGATTGGCCGTGGCGTTGTGTCATTATTATCAATCGTCGGGTACTATTCCGGCTTCCGTGCATAAAAGTTGGGATGAATTTATCCGTTTGCATCCCGAACGTATAAAGTAGTTATGGATATGAAGCAGTTTTTTTTGCCGATTTTTTGTCTGTGTCTGTGGACGGCATGCAGTCATCGATCTGCCGGTTATCGGATTGCCGGAGATATCGAACATCTGGACGGAACGGTTTATTTGATGTTGCCCGGTTCCGACCTCCCGGCCGATTCGGCGGAATGCAAGGAAGGGAAGTTCGCGTTTTCGGGTACGTTGCCCGAAACGTCGCGTGCAGCCATCGTACACAAGGGCGACGAACGTGTCGTTACCCGTTTTTTTCTGGAAAATGCGGATATAACGGTCCGGGGAGATTGGAATGCGCCGCAGGATATCGTCGTGGAAGGTTCGGAGACGGACGCGTTGTTCCGTACGGAATTTCCCCGTTACTGTTCGACGATCGATTCTATGGCGTTGTATGTCCGGGAATATCCGGCCTCCGCTTCCTCCGTTTACGTGCTGTCCGCTTATTTGTCGAAACGCTTGCCCGTATCCGAAATGGAAGAGCTGATCGCGTTGTTGTCTCCGGAACTTCGGCAGGGAACGGTCGTCCGGGAGATACAGGAAATGCTGGGCAAAAAGAAACGGGTGGATATCGGACAACCTTATTTGGAAATAGCCTTGCCCGATACGGCCGGCCGTACCTTGGCCTTGTCTCAGGTGGTCGGTCGTGGCGGCTATGTGCTGGTGGATTTCTGGGCGTCGTGGTGCGGTCCTTGCCGGGCGGAAAATCCGCATGTCGTGGCGGCTTACAAACGTTATAAAGATAAGGGGTTCACGGTTTTCGGCGTGTCGCTCGACCGGCCGGACGGCAAGGAAGCGTGGCTGGAAGCCATTGAAAAAGACGGATTGACGTGGGAGCATGTCAGCGACCTGAAAGGGTGGGAATCCGTTGCCACCAGGGATTATGTGATCTATTCCATTCCTCAGAATCTGTTGATCGCTCCCGACGGAAAAATCGTCGCCAAAAATCTTCGGGGAGGAAAACTGATGGAAAAGCTGGCGGAAATTTATGCGGAGGACCGGCAATAATTGATGCGGAATATGGGTGTCAGGACTTTTTTAATCCGTTCGATCGACCGGATTTATTTGCCTTTTATCCGACATATCGTGCCGTTGCAGACATTTCGTTATGCTGTCTGCGGCGGAATGAATATGTTGCTGGATATGGTGTTGTATTTTGCGGTGTTTCACTGCATCGTACGGGCCGAAAATGTTGTTTTGTGGCGAGGGGCCTTGACTATTTCTCCGGAGGTGGCGGCTTTTCTCATCACTTTTCCGGTTACTTTTTTTACGGGATTATGGTTGGGGCGTAATATTTCTTTCCAGCATTCGGTATTGAAACATCGGACTCAGTTATTCCGGTATCTGTTGGTTGTTTTGATGAATATTTTGATGAAATATTACGGGTTGAAGTTGCTCGTAGGGGTTTTCCGTGTCTTTCCGTCCATTTCCAATGCCATCCTGACCATGTTGTCCGTCGTGTTCAGTTATTTGATGCAGAAATATTTTACATTTAAAGGAAATAAAAGTATTTAGGTGTGTCGTTTCTGTGAAAAAAATCATTATTATTGTAGTGTCAAACCGAGTATATGACTCGAAATGATTTTTTTAACTTGGGAAATAATTTCACAGTTTGGAACCGATGAAAAATGGTAGAGATTTCCGGAACCGAAACGCAGTTTCTCAACCGGAAGATTTGCTGAAGAGAACTACCCGGCTTGATCCGATAAAAAAGAGCGGGAAAGAAAAAAAGGTAGTAATCGAAGAAGAGGATGAGGAAGATATCGAGTATCATCCCAAGCGGGAATCTATCTTCGATTATTATGACGATCGGGAAGCGGTTGATGACGACGATCCGGCCGAGGAAGACGATTATGACGAGGATTGGGACGGAGAGGAGTCGGACGAATACGAGGACGACGATTATGAGGAGGATCAGAATTAGTTGAGAAATAAATGAGAGGCTGACTAAAAAGTCGTGCTTTAAGATTTCTGGGGTTATCTTATTTGTTCCTTGCCGGGAGCGAATTCAAGTATCCAATTTTCCAGAAGATAAAATCACTTTTTAGTCAGTCTCTTACTTTTTTGTCTGGAGATATGGAGAAGTTGATTGTAGCGGGAAACGTGGCTACGCGTTATTCCGATCAGGGGCAGGGGAGCCGAACCGTTGTATTGCTGCACGGTTATTTGGAGTCGATTGAGATATGGGAAGATTTCTCCCCTTTGTTGGCCCGTGATTTCCGGGTGTTGGCGATGGATATTCCGGGGCATGGCATTTCCGAAGTGTTGGGAGAGTCGCATAGCATGGAATTTCTGGCGGATGTGGCGCATGATTGGTTGTTGGCGTTGGGGATCGAAGACTGCGTGATGGTCGGCCATTCCATGGGGGGATACGTGGCGGCGGCTTTTCTTGAGAAATATTCGGAAATGTTGCGCGGTATCGTTTGGTTGCATTCGACTCCCGGAGCGGACACGGAGGAAAAACGTCGGGATCGGATGCGTGAAATCGAAGTCGTCCGTTCCGGCAGAAAAGAGCTGTTGGCACGGACGTCTCCGGCCAAGGCTTTCGCGCCGGAAAACCGGAAAAAAATGGCTGAGCGGATTGAGGATATGGGATTTCAGGTCATGCTGACCGAGGACGACGGAATCATAGCGTTGTTGAACGGCATGGCGGAACGGTCGGACCGTTCGGCTTTGTTGCGGGACAGCCGTGTCCCGCAACTCTATGTTTTCGGCCGCAAAGACGAATATTTACGACCGGATATAGCGGCGGTCATTGCCGCGGAACAACCGCAGGCCCGTGTAGAATGGCTGGAAAATTCCGGACACATGGGTTTTTTGGAAGAATCGTCCCGTTGTGCTGAAACGATTGCCGACTTTGCAAATTTCTGTTATGAATCTAAAAAAAACTATTAATCCGTTATAAAATGCAGAAAAATTTATCTTCCGGCCGAATTCATTGGCTCGATTTCGCGAGAGTGCTCGCGTGCTTTGTCGTGGTTCTCGCCCACAGTTGCGATTTTTATGTGGCGGCGATGGAGACTTCCCCTGTCGATTTTTTTTCCGGCAGCGCATGGGGAACGCTTACTCGTGCTTGCGTACCGTTGTTCGTCATGTTTTCGGGCGTGCTTTTATTGCCGACGGAACAGCCTGCCCCCGTTTTTTATCGGAAAAGGCTCAGTAAAATCGTGTTCCCCTTGATTTTCTGGTCGTTGGTTACCCCCTTCTTTTATTATTTTTACGGGATGTTTTCTCTGGATCAGGCGTTTCGTTACGTCGTTACTTTCCCGTTCGGATTCAATTTGGCCACTATTCCTCTGTGGTATCTTTATATGTTGGTGGGGTTATATTTGTTTATCCCCGTTATCTCGCCGTGGATTCGCTCGGCATCCAAAAAAGATTTGGAATTGTTTCTGAAAATCTGGGGCATATCGTTGTTTGTGCCTTATCTTCAGTTGTTGGCGCCGGCGGCCGGATACGAAGGAAATTACGGGAATATGGGAATATTGGGAGTTTGCGATTGGAATGCGATCGGCATGTTTTACTATACTTCTGGATTTTTAGGATACCTGGTGCTGGGATATTACATGAATAAGTATCCGTTCCATTGGTCGGTTCCGAAAACGTTAAGTATTGGTATTCCTTTATTTTTACTCGGTTATGCCATAACTTTTTGCGGGTTTATTTCCGTAGAAAAAAATTATCCTGCTTTGGAAGTGATCTGGTATTTTACGAATATCAACGTCTTTTTAATGACGTTCGCCGCATTTGCCATGTTGCAAAAGGTCCGCATTCGGAACGAACGGGCAAACGCCTGGTTGAAACGGACGGCCATACTCAGTTTCGGAATTTATCTGGTCCATTTCTTTTTTGTACAGTGTGTTCACGATTGGGTTTGCCAGTGGAATATCGCTCCTTATTTCCAGATCCCGATGATTGCCGTATTGGCTTTTTCGGTCAGTTACGCTATTGCATGGCTGCTGTCTAAGCTACCGAAATCCCGTTATTTGATTGGGTAAGCGGAAAACGATTAAAAGGCCGGTCCGAAAGGTTATTGAACGGACCATCCTTTTTCATATTCTGGGAAACGTAATGCAACAAAAGAATTATTTTTTGAACATTTCCTTGAACGCTTTTTGAGTAGTATTAGAATTTTACGCCTACGCTCAGAATCAAATTGTTCTCTTTCAGTGTCGGATAGATGACGCTGGCGCTCTGAATAGTTTCAGTCCCGTAGGTACTGCTGTAATATCGGAAGGGAGACATGTTCTTTTTGACATGCACGTAAGTCAGATCGACATAGAAAGCGTCGCTTCGATAACCGATTCCGGCACTGACGTTCGTGACGGATTCGGCGTTTCTTCCTGCATTTCTCAACGCACTGCCGTAATAGGCATATCCTCCGCGGAGAAATAATCCGCTGAGAGGCATGAATTCGATTCCCGCTCTGAAATTGTCAGCAGGTTTATATGTATTTTCGATTTCCGATTGAAACATATTTTGTTGCGGAGCGTAATCGATACCCGTTACTTTCATTTTGTTGTACCATACCCGTTCGTAATCAAACGAGATGATTCCGCGTGTTCCCAGCGCATAAGAGAGCCCGGCGATGAGATGGGTAGGCGTATGCACTTTGTAACTGTTTTGCAAAAAGGCCGTTTCCGCCTGATATTGGTCGATGCCGCTCAACACGAAATAATAGTTGTTCATGGCGGCGGAATATTCTTCGTTGATACGGTAAATATTCGGTGCATGTACGGAAATGCCTACTTTTAAACCTTTAATTGGTTGTGCGGTTATGCCGGCTTTAAAATTGAATGCCGTTCCGTTTTTGGTCAACCATTGGTCGTATCGCAGTTCGGCCAAATCTCCCCGATTCGTTCCGGGAGTGGTTTCCCGGTAAAAGTTGTATTCCTTGGCATCGAATTGAGCGGCACCCAGCGTAATTCCGAAAAAGAATACATCTCCCAGATTTCCTCCGATCGAGAAATTGTATTCTCCGGTCATTCTGGTCATTTTTCGATGCAGGGAGGGAATGGTCTTGTCGCCCGCCAGTAAACTTCCGACCAATTCGTTCGCTTCGTTGTATTGGTCTGTATAATATCCGATGTCTCCGAATTCGTTTTGGTCGGGGAAAATCAAGCCCGTGTTGTAAGCCAGAATCCCTCCCCATTTGTCCACCGAATAACGCTGGTAAGGATAATAGGGATCGCTGTTGGTAGAGGTAATGTTTTGCGGGTCGATATTGTACAGTTGGGCTGCAAAATAATCGGCTATGGAGTTACTGGCCGCCGGAGCGTGGCTGACCATTTTGTAAGTTTCGTTGGCTGCCTGATTGTAGTTGAACCCGATAGTCAGTCCTCTCAGACCTTTGCCTTGTTCGGTGGTATTGATGATATTGTAAACGAATGCGGCGTTGTTGGGTACACCCGATACTCTCGTTTTTTTATCCGAAAAGGTCATTTGGTTCGGAGTGATCGCGTCCGTGGACATGGAGGCAATTTTCAGGGTAGGGGAAAAAGATACTTCGGAAGAACGGTACATGCCTAATCCGGCCGGGTTGATGTTCATGGAAGCGGGATCGGCCCCTAAGGAACCGAATGCGCCTCCCATGGCCGAACTCCTGGCCGTCGAATATCCGTAATTGGTTTCGGATATCTGGAAAATCTCCTGAACGGATTGTGCTTGAACGGTCATTATTCCTCCGACGGACAATGCCAGTATGATGTATTTTTTCATGGTCTTTATGGTTAAAATTGCCTTTTTCAATACGTTGTCACAGGTCGGATTTATCGACGTCGTACGCCTCCGCCGCTTCCGCTGCTTATTGCACCTCCGCGACTTATGCCGCTACTGCTTCCCCGGTTGAAATTGCCGGAGGGGGTGCGTATCGGTGTCGGGTTGCTGAAACTCGGCCTTGACGATGAGGAGGACGAATTATTGTTGAACAACGGTCTGGATGAGGAGTTACTGTTTGTTGCAGGGCGTCTCGAAGATTCAAAACTGTTGTATTCTGAACGGGTTCCCGATCGGCGGGTAGTTACCCGTGACGAGTTGATCTGGTCCTGAGTGGGCCGGTTCGTTCCGCTTATGCCGGGACGGGAACTAATAATGGAACTGTTGCCCGGTCGGCGCGTAAGCGCCGATTCGTAGGAACTGTGCCGGGTTTGTGTTGAACCGGGACGGCTGCTGATTACGGTATTTCCCGGCCGGCTGCCAAGCATGATATTTCCCGGCCGACGGTTGCCCGTATAAGCGATGCGGTTTCGGTATCTGGAATCGTAATGGGTATGCCACGGCCTGTAATAATGGCCGTACCACGGATTATACCACGGGTCATACCATCCGTAATATCCGTATCCGTACCACGGACGGTACCAGGGATCGTACCAGGGATCATACCAGGGAGTCCACCACGGGTTGTAATAATTCCAGCTCCACGACGGTCCCCAAGAGAATCCCCATCCCCAATTGCTGATGTACCACGATGGTCGATAGTAGAAATTATCCCATCCCGCCCACGGGTTTTCATAATTGATGTTGATGATGACATTGTTTTCATTCTCCTCTTCTGAGGTTTTCGTCGCATATTCCGTTTCCGGTTGCGGTTCGATGGTCCCAGTCAATGCTTCTTCGAACATGCCCGGATAATATTGGGTCATATCGATTTCTTCCGTTTGGTTTTGTGGAACGGACCGGGAGTTTTGTACGGCAGGTGCCGGACGCGTCGCCCTCTCTGTGACCGCATAGTTTCTTGGTGCGGGTTGAGGCGTGGCTTCTCGCGGTGCGGCGTATAGATCGTCCGTATATCCCGATGCGCTACGGAAATAAGCCGTTGATGTGCATGCCGTCGTCAACCAGGCTATTCCGGCCGTGAATACATAAAACGCTTTTTTCATAACATGGATCCTTTCCGAATGATTTTATGCAGAGGCTATATGTTGGCCTTATGCGTTAAACGCCAAGACTATGCCAATATAATCAATTTTCTTATATAACGTAGCAAATGACGTAAATGATATGCGAAAATTATGGAGCGGCTGAAAATATATTCTTTGGGCAATCGTTAATGTGCTTCCAGCCAGTTCCGGCCATAACCGCATTCGGCAATCAGCGGAACTTTTAGCTGAAAAACGGTTTCCATGGCGTTTATGACCAATTGCCGGACCTGTTCCAATTCCTCTTTCGGCAGTTCTATGACCAGTTCGTCATGTACCTGCAGGATCATGCGGGCGCGGCAACCGGCATTTTTCAGCTCGTTGTGGACTTTGCTCATCGCTATTTTAATCAGATCGGCCGCCGAGCCCTGTATCGGGGCGTTGATGGCATTCCGTTCGGCGTAACCGCGGACGGTCTGGTTGGACGAGTGAATGTCCGGCAGACTCTTTCTTCGGTGCATGACCGTTTCCACATATCCTTTCTCCCGGGCGGAGGCGATGGTCCGTTCCATGTAGGCTTTGACCTGCGGGTAAGACTCGAAGTAACCGTCGATCAGCGACCGGGCATCCGATCTCGGAATGTCCAGCCGTCCGGCAAGCCCGAATGCCGAGATGCCGTATATGATGCCGAAATTCGCCGTTTTGGCGGCCCGCCGTTCTTCCGGCGTTACTTCCTGCAACGACTTTTTAAAGATTTTCGCCGCCGTGGCCGTATGAATGTCTTCTCCTTGCAGAAAAGCCTCTATAAGGGCCGGGTCGCCGCTCAAGTCCGCCATCAGGCGCAATTCGATCTGACTGTAATCGGCGGACAGCAGCAGATGATCGTCGTCGGACGCGATGAAGGCCGCCCGGATGCGTTTCCCCCGTTTGTCCCGGATGGGGATGTTTTGCAGGTTGGGATTGGACGAGCTTAATCGGCCGGTGGAAGCCACGCATTGGTTGTAGGTCGTGTGGATGCGTCCCGTTCCGGGTTCGATCAAAGCGGGGAGGGCTTCCACATACGTGGACAACAGCTTCTTCACACCCCGGTATTCCAGAATCAACCCGATGATCGGATGCTTGTCTTTCAGGGAGACCAGATACTCTTCGTCCGTGCGGTATTGTTTCGTTTTGGTCCGTTTCGGTTTGGCCTCTATTTTCAGCTTCTCGAACAGGATTTCTCCGATTTGCTTGCTCGAATTGACGTTCAGCGATTCCGTACCGGCCAGTTCTTTGACTTGTTCGTTCAGCTTTTCCAGCTCTTCGTTCAATTCCCGTTCATAGGTTTTCAGCTCTTCCGTGTCCAGCGTCACGCCGGTCTCCTCCATGTCGGCCAATACCCGTATCAACGGCTCTTCCACGGTATGATAGAGCTCGCACAAGTCTGCCTCCTGCAACTGCTTATACAGTACGTGTTTCAGTTGGAAGGTAACATCCGCGTCTTCTCCTGCGTATTCCGCTACGGTTTCCGTATCGATGTCCGCCATGTTTTTTTGTCCGGCTCCTTTCCCGATCAGGGCTTCGATGGGAACCGGCGCGTAGTTCAGGTATTTTTCCGACAGGTAATCCATGCCGTGCCGTTCGTCGCTGTTCAGCAGATAATGCATGATCATGGTATCGAACAACATTCCGTTCACTTCGATACCGTATTGGGCGAGCATCCGGATATCGAATTTGACGTTTTGCCCGATCTTGGCGATTCGGGGATCGGCGAACAGGGGAACCAGCGGTTCCAACGTCTCCCGGGTTTTCGCCCTGTCTTTCGGGAAGAGGGGAATGTACCAGGCCGTATGCGCTTTGACGGAGAGCGACAAACCTACCAATGCTCCGGAAATCGGGTTCAGCGAAGTGGTCTCCGTGTCGAAACAGAATTCGGGACAGCGGGCTAGTTCTTCCGCCGCTTTCCGAACGGAGTCCGGTTCCCTGAGAATCGTGTATTTGTGCGGCGTATTGCCGATATCGTTCGGGGCGGTTTCGTCAACCGGATCGAACAGGGAAGGTTCTTTGGACGTACTGAAAAGCGGTGGTGCGACCGTTTCTTCCTCGAAATCGAACAGGCCGGGTATTTTCGGAGCCGCATGCGGCTTTTCGGACTGCCCCCGTTCTTTCAGCAGGGACTGGAATCCCAGTTCCCGGTATAAAGCCCGAACGGCCGTTTCGTCGGGAGCTTCCAGCCGCAATTTGTCCGGTTCGAAGGCAATGGGAACCTGCGTATCGATCGTGACCAACTTTTTCGCTAACAGCAGTTGTTCCCGGTTGTTGAGGATATTTTCCTTCTGTTTGCCCTTCAACCGGTCGGGTTGGGCCAGTATTTCTTCCACCGTTCCCAGCTCGTTGATCAGTTTTACCGCGCTTTTTTCTCCGATGCCCGGAATGCCCGGAACGTTGTCGGAAGCGTCGCCCCACAAGGCCAGCATGTCAATGATGTGCTGCGGGTCGCTCAGCCCGTAAATCTCTTTCAGCTGCGGTTTCCCGATGATGTCGGCTTCTCCCCCTTTTTTCCCCGGTTTGTACATATACACGCAGTCGCGGATCAATTGCCCGTAGTCCTTGTCCGGAGTTACCATGTAAACTTCGAAACCGTTGCAGCCCGCCTGAGCCGCCAGTGTCCCGATGACGTCGTCGGCTTCGTAGCCGGCTACTTCCAAAACAGGTATGCGCATGGCGTCCAGGTACGCTTTGATATAGGGCGTAGCGGCGATGATGTCTTCGGGAGTGCTTTCCCGATTGGCTTTATAGGCCGGATACAGCTCGTTGCGGAATGTCCCTCCGGGCGGATCGAAAGCTACCCCTAAATAGTTGGGACGCCGTTTTTCGATCAGATCGTTGACGAACCGGACGAATCCGAAAACGGCGGAGGTGTTCATCCCCCTTTCGTTACGCATCGGGTTGTTTTTGAACGCGTAATAGAATTTGTATATCAGGGCGTAGGCATCTACCAGATATAATTTTTCCATCGTTTTCCTCCTTTTCGTTATTCGTTGTCTTCCGCATACCATTCGGCGAAAGAAGTCGCGGTCTCATGCAACTTGATGTGGTGCAGCCGCACTTGTGCGGGCAGCTCCCGGGCGATCTCCTCGGCGAAACGGGCGATCATGTTCTCGCAGGTGGGCTGGTAATCGGTCAGCACGACTTTCGAAAAAGCGTGTTGCAGCTCTTTCAGCAATGCGGCTTTATTCTCGGCGGCCCGCAATACCAACGCATGGTCGTACCGTTCGACGACTAACCGGTTCACGATTTTTTTCAAGTCTCCGAAATCGACGACCATGCCGTATTTCGGATCGTCGGCGTTTTCGTTCGGAACGCCGATAACCGTTACGAACAACCGGTAGGAGTGTCCGTGAATGTGCCGGCATGCGCCGTCGTACCCTTCCAAGGCATGAGCCATTTCGAAGCCGAACTCTTTCGTCAGTCTGATCTTTGCCATTCGTGTTGCGCGTTATGAGCGGGGTGTCCGCGGCCGGATTTTCCCGTCCTGTTCAACTGTACAAAGATACGCAATCGCATTCGGAACTGAGAAACCGGTTCAAAATTTTTTCCAAAATATATCATAGCGTTTTTTCGGCATGCTTTTTCGCTTTTGTTCGCCAAATGTCTCGCCAGTCCGAAAGCATCCGTTCGCAAATCCGGCATAATCCGTTGGGGAAAAGCTTTTGAACGGATTTTAAAATCCGGAAATGACTTCCCGAATCCTGTTCGGATCGTTGGCTGCCGAAATGTAGTTTTTCTCCCGTTCGAAATAATGACGTACCGAGGCGGGATATTCTACCCGGATGTCCAGCAGCGGTTCCACCACGCGTTCGAATTTCGAATAGTGTGCGGTGGAGAGAAAGAAGCCGTCCCCTGCTCCGGCATCTTGCAGGGCGGCATAGCCGATCGCGCTGTGCGGGTCGATGATGTACCCGTGTTTCTCATAAACCGTCCGGATGGTTTCTTCGGTCCGTGCGTCGCTGTACCCGATTCCTTCGACGATCGCCCGAATGTCGTCGGTCCGGTGCCCGAACAGGTCGCACAACCGTTCGTAATTGCTCGGGTTTCCCACATCCATTGCGTTGGACAGGGTAGCGACCGATTTTCGAGGCATGAATTCTCCCGAACGCAGGTATCGGGGAATAACGTCGTTTGCATTGGTGCAGGCGACGAACCGTTTGACGGGCATGCCCATTTTACCGGCCATGATTCCTGCCGTGATATTTCCGAAATTGCCGCTGGGCACGGCGATTACCGGGGCTTGTCCCGCGTGCCGCCGTACCCAGCGGGCATATCCGTAGAAATAATAGAAGGATTGGGGAATCCAGCGCAGCAGACTGATGGAGTTGGCGGAGGTAATGTTGTAGCGGCGGCTGAATGCGTGGTCGTTGAACAGGGTTTTCACGAGGGCCTGGCAGTCGTCGAAACTGCCGTCCACGCATACGGCCCGGATGTTTTTGCCGAGGGTGGCCATTTGCCGTTCCTGAAAATCGCTGACCCGCCCTTTGGGATAGAGGATGCAGACGTCGATGTTGTCCATGCCGTAGAATCCTGCCGCTACTGCGCTGCCGGTGTCGCCCGACGTCGCTGTGAGCACTACGATTTTTTCGTCCGGGAAGAGGCGGCGGAACATGCGGGCCATGAAGCGGGCTCCGAAATCCTTGAAAGCCAGTGTGGGACCGTGGAAAAGTTCCAGGGTAGCCGCATGTTCGTCGAAGTCGTGCAAAGGAAGGTCGAAATCGTATGCGTCGCGGCAGATCTCTTCCAGCGTTTCTTCCGGCATGTCGTCCCGGAAGAACAGTCCTGCGATATAAGCGGCCGTGTCGGCGAAAGAACGTTCGGCCGATTCGACGACGGCGTCCATGTCGGCTTTCGGAAGCCGTTCCGGCATGAATAATCCTCCGTCCGGAGCCAGTCCTTGCCGGGCGGCGGTCCGCAGGTCGTATAGTTGGTTCGGTTGTCTTGTGCTGTAATATTTCATAAGTCGATCGATTGGTTAAATGATTGAATGGCGAAACTTGCGGGGCTCATACGGCCCGGCACCCCTGCATCGACACGGGAGAGCTGTACGCGTTGCAGGCGATCGCGCGTTTTTGAAAATGGGTTTCCATGATCGCTTTTACGGCGTTCGCTTTTTCCCGGCTGTCGCAAAGGGCGAATACCGAAGGGCCCGATCCGGATATGTTGCTCCCTAAGGCTCCGGCTGCCGCGATAGCTTCTTTCAGTTCGTCGTATCCCGGTATGAACCGTTTCCGGTTGGGTTCGGCCACTCCGTCTTTCAAGGCCCGTCCGATCAGCGGATAGTCGGCGCTGATCAGGGCGGCTACCAACGCTCCTACGTTCGCCCATTGGCGTATGGCGGTTTTGAGCGGCAGCTCTTGCGGCAGTACGGCCCGGCTGTCTTTCGTTTTTACTTCGATGTGCGGATGTACGATAGCGCAATAGAGACGTTCGGGCGGTCGGATGGAAAAAACGTCCAGCGGAGTATGTTCGCGGATCAACACGACACCGCCCAGCAGGGCCGGGGCGACATTGTCGGCATGGCGGGCGCCGCTGGCCATCATTTCTCCGCAAAGGGCGAAATCGATCAGCTCTTCGGAGGAATATCCGCATTCGGCCAGCAGGTTATAGGCATATACCGCAGAGGCGGCGGCCGCGGCGCTGGAGCCTATGCCGCTGCCCGGAATGATTTTCCGTTCCTGAACGATTTCCACGCCCCGGCGGCCGCCCGTGGCGTCCATAATGGCGTGCAGGGCCGGAGTCATCAGGTTTTCCTCCGGATTCAGGGGGATGGTTATTCCGCTGTCGTTGACGTATCGGATTTCGTTTTTTTCTATGAAACGCATGGATATTTGGTCGCCGGCTCCTTCGAAAGCGAAGCCCATGGTGTCGAACCCGCATCCCATGTTGGCTACGGTGGCCGGTGCGAAAACACGTATTTTTTTCATGATTATTAAAGATGTTGCGTAAAGGAATCTTCCGTTGCGGTAACGGAGGATCGAATTTTAAAACGTTAAATGAATTTTGGAAAAAGAAGATGCGCGTAGCATCTTGCGAAAAACATCAACCCCTGAACGGGGTAATAATCGTGGATGTCGTGTTGATGCACGTGCCCGTAATGGAACCCGTGATGGAATCCGTGGATGTCGTAATGACGCAGGAAATGCCGCCGGTCGTAACGAGGGCGGTCGCGGAGCCGTAAATAACGGCTGAACGGTATGTTTCCTGTCGGTTCACGATTGCAATGTTATGGATTAATTTTCTGATATGCAAATTTTTTTTTGAAAAATAGATTATGTTTCTTTGTGTGATTGTTAATCGTAATTTCTTGCAATGTCGGAAAATCATAACTGAAAATCGGCCGCGGTTTAAAAGATGGATTCGAAAAAAAAGAAGTTCGCTCCGGATTATTATTTTAAAAAAATGTATGAATAAATGAAAAAACTTGTTTTTTTGATTTTGCTGAGCGGTATGCTGGCGGGCATGACCGGTTGCCGCGATGCCCGTATCGACGCCGCTTATGCTTTGATCGAACGGGTAACGCCCGGTTACGGCGATCAGTTCCAATTGGAAATGATCGAGGCCGATAACGGGCAGGATGTATATGAGATTGACAACGACGGGAAGAAAGTGGTCTTGCGGGGAAATACGCCGGTGGCTTTGGTCACGGCGTTCAACTGGTATCTGAAATATACCTGCAACGCTCACGTATCCTGGTTCGGCGACCAGTTGAATCTGCCGGAACGGTTGCCGTTGCCGGAAAAAGAACGCCGGATCATTCAGGGCAAATACCGGGTATATATGAATTATTGTACGGTCAGCTATACCGCCGCTTGGTGGGATTGGGAACGCTGGCAGCGGGAAATCGACTATATGGCGATGAACTCCGTCAATATGCCTTTGTCCGTCATCGGTCTCGACGCCGTGTGGTATAATACGTTGCTGAAGTTCGGTTTTTCCGACGAGGAGGCGCGGACTTTTCTGACCGGTCCCGGCCATTCCGCGTGGCAATGGATGCAGAATATCCAGAGTTACGGAGGACCGTTGCCCAAATCGTGGATCGACAGCCATGTCGTATTGGGGAAACAGATTATGGACCGTCAGCTCGAATTGGGCATGCAGCCGATTCAACAGGGATTTTCCGGATATGTCCCCCGGGAAATGAAGGACAAGTTCCCGGAAGCGAAAATAAATCTTCAGGGATCGTGGTGCGGTTTTAAAGGAGCGGCCCAGTTGGATCCTACCGATTCGTTGTTCCAGGCTTTCGGAAGGGCTTTCTTGGAGGAGGAAAAGAAATTGTTCGGGGCGCACGGCGTATATGCCGCCGATCCGTTTCATGAGAGCGCTCCGCCGGTCAATACGCCCGAATACCTCAATGCCGTGGGGAGGTCGATCCATCGACTGTTCGTCGATTTCGATTCTACGGCCGTATGGGCCATGCAGGGATGGAGTTTGCGGGAAGATATCGTCAAAATGGTTCCGAAGGACCGGTTGCTCATTCTCGATTTGAACGGCAGCCGCGGTTCGCAGAAAAACGCTTGTTGGGGATATCCTTTGGTCGAAGGGAATCTCCATAATTTCGGCGGTCGTATCAATCTGCACGGGGATTTGCGGCTGGTAGCGTCCAACCAGTATGCGAAAGCGAAGGAAAATTCTCCGAACGTGTGCGGTTCCGGATTGTTTATGGAATCTATTGTTCAAAACCCCGTTTATTACGATCTGGCGTTCGAAATGCCCAATTATGACGGGGCGGTGGATATAGAGGCTTGGCTGAAACGATACGCGACCCGCCGTTACGGGGCGGAATCGGCTGCGGCCCAGCAAGCCTGGATGTTGCTGCTGGAAGGTCCCTACCGCCCCGGAACCAACGGAACCGAACGCAGTTCCATCATAGCGGCCCGGCCGGCCGTAAACGTGAAAAAATCGGGTCCGAACGCGGGATTGGGCATTCCTTATTCTCCGTTGCTGCTTTTGAAAGCGCAGGCTTTGCTGTTGCAGGATGCGGATACGCTGGCCGTTTCGAAACCCTACCGTTTCGACATTGTGGACGTACAGCGGCAGCTGATGTCCAATTTGGGACAGGCTATCCATAAAAAGGCGGCCGAAGCGTTTTTGAAACGGGACAAAGAGGCTTTCGCCCTGCATTCCGGCCGGTTTCTGGAAATGTTGTCCGACGCGGATAGGCTGTTGCGTACTCGGGAAGAGTTCAATTTCGACAAATGGCTGACCGATGCCCGCAGTTGGGGGCGGACCGAAGAGGAGAAGAATTTGTTGGAAAAGGATGCTACGGCGTTGGTCACGATCTGGGGCGCCGACGGCGATCCGATTATTTTCGATTATTCGTGGCGCGAATGGACCGGTTTAATCTCGGGATATTATCTGCCTCGCTGGCAGCAGTTTTATGCCATGTTGCAGGAGCATCTCGATAACGGGACGGAGTATAAGGAGGAGGGGCTTCCTCAGGTCTATGGCCGGGAAGCGTTCCGGGCGAATGAATTTTACGATCGTCTGGCCGATTGGGAACTGGCGTTCGTAGCACGTCCGAACAAGGCCCGTATGCCGATTACCGAAGGGGATGAACTGGAAATCGTTCGGAAACTGTTTGCCAAATACGGCAAACTGGCCGAAGAGTACTATGCCGAAGATATCAAGGCCGATGAAATACGAAAGGAAAAGACTTATGAGAATTTAGGAGAAAAATAACGTTTACGAGCATGAAAACACGCGGCGGGACCGTTCGAGAACCCCGTCGCGTGTTTTTTTTGTATGCTCGTCAATTGTTGCTGATGATCTGTTCGCGGTTTAGTCCGTTGAAAGGAATGAACGTGAACCGGAACTGCCGTGGAGCCGGTTTCAGCAGATATTCGTCCCGGATGGCCGGACCGCAGGCGGCGTTTCCTACGCCGGCCTGTTCCGCGTCCAGATGCAGGGTGTTGGTTCCGTCGTCTTCCAATTCGTTGAGGTGCCGTGCCTTTTCGATATTCCGGTCGGTGTAGGGCAGAAAAGAGAATTGGAAAGGCCGGTCGGCCTTGATGTACATGCCTCCGCTCCTTTTCTCGTCCGAGATCGCCAGCCATCGGACATCCGTGCGGTTTCCCGTGGCTTGAGGATTGGCGTAAGAATGGAACATTTGATCAGCGGTACGGGTCGTCCGGGTTATTTTTCCTCCATTCGCACGATCGGCGTACGATTCGATGTCCCGACCGAAGAATTCGACCGTGCCGTAGGCATCTCCTGTTTCTGCGGTCAGTCCGATCCGGGCCAACGAATGGACCTTTTCGTCGGTCGGCGCGAGCCGGCAGTCGATATCCCATTGTCCGGATTTATGCAGGGTATAAACGGTTTCGGCGTCGAACAACCGGTTGCCTTGTCTTCCGAAAATATCGACGAGGGCCGTCACGACGATTCTGCCTTGATCCGACGTAACGGTTATGCGGCGGGCCTGTTGATAAGTCGAATCCAGTCCGTAACTGCGCCATAATTTCGCTCCGCGGGGGTCGTGTTCGTCGTGGTCCGTGGCCGGCCGGTAAAAACCGAAAGCCAGCGGCTTTTTCAAAAATTCGTTATTTTCGTAACGCATGGAATTCAAGGCTCCCGTTTGCGGGTCGAAACGGAACGAAACCGTTCTGTTGTAATAGGTGTAAGGGGTTTTCCCTTTCCGCAGGCGGGTTCCTTCCTCTTTTTCCTCCGTTTTTCCCGTGTCGTCCGGTAGCGGAAGCGACTCTGAGAATTGATCGAAGGCTATTTCATGTCCGGCAGGAATGCCTGTTGCCGGATTTATCTGTCTCCAGCTCAGATTGATAAATACTTCCCGACTTTGGGGCTTTCCCTGAACGGCAGGCAGCGCGAACCGGACTTTTTCTCCCGGATTCCCTTCTAAGGTCGTTTCTCCCTGCGCCAACGTTTCTCCCCGTTGGTCGGTGTAGCTCCAACATAGCCGGTATTCGTTCAAACGGGTAAAGCAGAACCGGTTTTCCGTCTCGAATTCGGGACCGCCCGTCGCCGAGGTCGGCAGCCGCCGGGTTTTGATGTTTTGATATACGGCTTTGACTTCGTTCAGTTGCGGATGGGGAAACAGATCGGGGTCGATCAGGCCGTTGGCGCATGCATGCCCGGAACTCGGGGTTCTTTTCGAACCGTAATCGCCTCCGTAAGCCCAATACGGACGTTGCCGGCTGTCGTATTCCAGGAAGGTCCGCGCCATCCATCCGTCGATGAAGCCGCCCTGTGCCTGCGGATTGCCGTTGATCAGGTTCCAGTAATCCTGCAGTCCTCCGAGTCCGTTCCCCAAGGCGTATGCGTATTTCCCGAATATCAGCGGTCGTTCCGGCCGGGTATTCAGATAGGCGGCCGCTTCTTCCGGGGAAAGGTAATCCGGGCAGAACATATCGGAAGGAACGTCGCCTTCCGCTTGTCCGTACATTACCGCCCGTGTTTTGTCCCGGTTTTTCAGCCATCGGTACATTTTCCGGAAATGCATGCCGCCTTCCGTGCCGTTCCCCAGGGACCAGACAATGACGGAGGGGTGGTTTTTGGCACGATGGTACATGGACTGCATGCGGTCCGTGTAAGCGTTCGACCATGAGGTATCCTGTGCCGGCGAAATTCCGGTTTCCGGCGTACGGGAACCGATGCCGGTCTCGTCGATGACGTAGAGTCCGAACCGGTCGCACAGTTCGTACCACCGTTTGTCGTTCGGAGCGGAACAGCGTACGGCATTGATGTTGTTTTGTTTCATGAGCTGTATCTCCTGCAACATTTGCCGTTCGGTTACGGTCCGGCCCGATTGCGAGTGTTCCTGCCGGCTCACGCCTTTTAGCTTGACGGGCCGACCGTTTACCAGCAGTCTTCCCTCCTTTGTCTCTATGTTGCGGAAGCCTACGTTGCCTCCCGCATATTCCGTTACTGTTCCGTCGCCGGCGACCAGTTCGAGCACCAGCCGGTACAGGTTTGGTTTTTCCGCGCTCCACGGCTTCACGTTTTCGATTTTTCGAGGGACGAAACGGACGGAGTCGGCCGTCGGCATTGTATCGGTCGATACGACTGTTCCTTCTTCGTCGTAAAGGGTGTAGCGTACGGAATGGCCGGAACCTTGCCCGGCCATACGGACCGTCAGCGCGAATACTCCTGCGGTAAAATCGGTTCCTTCCAACGAACTTTCCGTTTCGTAATCGGCGATGTACCGCAGGGGAGTGCTGTATAAACGGACATCCCGTTCGATGCCGCTCAGTCGCCAGGAATCTCCGCTTTCCAGGTAGGAACCGCTGCTCCAGCGGTAAACTTCCACCGCCAGCACGTTCGGTTCTCCCGGAAGAATATCGTCGGTAATGTCCCATTCTCCGGCTGTTTTGGAATCCTGGTTATATCCCAGCCGTTTCCCGTTGAGCCAGACGTAGTAAAAGGAAGAGACCCCTTCCATGCACAACACGACTCGTCTTCCGCGCCATGTTTCGGGAACGATGAACGACCGGCGGTACGATCCCGTTTCGTTCGTTTTTTCAGGCACGGCCGGCGGAGCGTAAGGTCGGAATTCGTATCCGTTTTTCAGGTAGATCGCCGTGCCGTATCCCTGTCTTTCCCAGTTGCCGGGGACCGTGATGTCGTCCCAGCCGGAAAGGTCCACGTCGGGATAATAGAACTCTTTGGGCCGGTAATTCGCGTTTCGCGTCCAACTGAATTTCCAGGTGCCGTTCAGGGAACGCACGAATGCGGTATCTTCCGGATTCCCGTTTCTGGCCGCTTCTTTCGTGGCATAGGGCAAGACGGGAAAGTGAGGCGCCAGTTTGCCCGTTTTGAGGGCATGTGGGGTCTGCCATTCGGGCTGCGGCGTTCCGTTGTCCTGCGATGCTGCGGGATACGAACAGAACAGCCAAGGAAAAAGGTACAGACAGAAACGTTTTTTCATCATGAATTTTGAAGAATGGGATCGTCGTATTGTTTTTGCAACCGATTCAACTCTTCATGCAATTCGCGTTGTACGGTTTCGTATTCGGGATTTCCGTACAGGTTGTGCATCTCTTCCGCGTCGTGTTTCAGATCGAACAGTTCCCATGTGTCGATTCCGTCGCGGTAGAAGTGAATCAGTTTGTATCTGTCTGTACGAACGCCGTAATGCCGGTGTACATTGTGTTCGTCCGGAAATTCGTAGTAATGGTAGTAAATGCTTTTGCGCCATTCTTTCGGTTTCTTCCCTTCGAGCAGCGGCAGCAGCGACACTCCCTGCATGTCCTCCGGCACAGCTATGCCGGCCATGTCCAGAAAGGTCGGGGCGTAGTCGATGTTCTGCACCATTTGCCCGATCTCTTTTTTGCCGTGTCGCATACGGTCCGGCAATCGCATGATGAGCGGGGTCCGCAGCGATTCTTCGTACATGAACCGTTTGTCGAACCATCCGTGTTCGCCCATATAAAATCCTTGGTCCGAAGCATACACCACTACGGTATTCTCCAATAACCCTTCCCGTTCCAGATAATCGAGCAGACGGCCGATATTTTCGTCCAGCGATTGAACGCATTTCAGATAATCGCGCATATACCGCTGGTATTTCCAGTCGACTAATTCCTGTCCGCTCAGGCTGTCTTCGAGAAATTTGTCCGTAATAGGTTGATAGACGGCATCCCAGGCTTTTTTCTGTTCGGCGTTCATTCGGTAATATTCGACGTAAGGGGATCTGAAACGGCTTTTGACGGTCCGGTCTTTCATTTTCAGATCGTAAGCGAGGTCCATGTCCTTGTCTATGCTCATTTTCTGTTCCGCAGCGGCTTGCCTGCCCGCATAGTCGTCCCGAAAATTTTCCGGATACGGGAAGGTCCGGTCTTCAAACATGGCGAGGTGTGCCGTATCTCCGGCCCATACCCGATGGACCGCCTTGTGGTGTACCAGCAGGCAGAAAGGCTTGTTCTTGTCCCGGTTTTCCAGCCAGTCGATGCTCTTGTCGGTAATGATGTTGGTAACGTAGCCTTCGTTGTGTTCCTTCCCTTCGGGCGTGATGAAATCGGGATTGTAGTAGGAACCTTGTCCCGGAAGGATTTCCCAGAAATCGAAACCGGTAGGCGTGCCCCCCAAATGCCATTTCCCGATGATGGCCGTTTCGTATCCGGCTTTTTGCAGCAGTTTGGGAAAAGTCTGCTGAGACCCGTCGAAGGTAGTGGAGTTGTCAATCATTCCGTTTTTATGACTGTGCTTGCCGGTCAACAGTACGGCCCGGCTGGGTCCGGAAATGGAGTTACAGACGAAACTGTTGGTAAATTTGACTCCGTCGGCCGCCATCCGGTCGAGGTTCGGGGTGCGGATATACCGGTTGTCGTAGCAGCTGATGGTCTGGTAGGAGTGGTCGTCGGTCATGATATAGACGATATTCAGCGGTTTATTCGGTTGTCGTACCGGAGAGGAGTCCGACGCTGCGGCTGAAGACGGAGCCAGCGGCAGCAAGGTAAAAATGGCGAGGCTGTTTTTCATGTCGTTCGAGTTATAGCGTATATTTTACAAAGATAAAAAAAATACGTATTGTATATTTAAATTCTTAAAGAATGGGGAATAAATTGGGGAACTGGAGATGCCGGACCGATTTTTTCATTAACTTCGCCGGAAATAAGTTGCGATGCGGCCGGTTTCTGCCGGTGGATTTTCGACGGATGCCGGAAAATCGTGTTTTTGGAAATTAATTTACGGAGAATCGATGAAAGAATGTGTTTTGGTTACCGGGGGCGCCGGATATATAGGCACCCATACGACGGTGGAACTGATTAATGCCGGATACGATGTGGTCGTGGTGGACAATCTGTCCAATTCCGATGCATCGGCTGTGGCCGGAGTGGAAAAGATAACCGGGTGCAAGATTCCTTTTGAACGGGTGGATTGTCTGGATAAAGCGGCGTTGGACCGGGTATTCAAAAAATATAAATTCAATTCCGTGATTCATTTCGCCGCTTATAAAGCGGTGGGCGAGTCCGTGTCCGAACCGTTGAAATATTACCGCAACAATCTGGGGTCTTTGATGACCGTGCTGGAACTTATGCGGGAAAACGGCGTGAAAAATATCGTGTTCTCTTCCTCCGCAACGGTTTACGGCCAGCCGGACGAATTGCCCGCAACGGAAAATACGCCGCGCCAGAAGGCCAATTCGCCTTATGGCAATACCAAACAGATCGGGGAAGACATCATTGCCGACACGGCGCGGGCGACAGGAGGGAAAATTACGGCGTTGGCCCTGCGTTATTTCAATCCGGTAGGTGCCCATCCTTCCGCCTTGATTGGGGAGTTGCCGAAGGGAGTGCCCAACAATCTGGTTCCGTTTATTACCCAGACGGCGGCCGGCATACGTGAATGTCTGAACGTTTTCGGGGACGATTACGATACCCCCGACGGATCGGCTTTGCGCGATTTCATCGATGTTGTGGATTTGGCCAAAGCCCACGTGGTAGCGATCGGGCGGCTGATTGCCGGAAAAAACAAATCCGTTTACGAATATTTCAATATAGGGACCGGCAAGCCGTTGTCCGTTCTGGAATTGATCGATATTTTCGAGAAAGTGAACGGAGTTAAGGTGCCGCACAAGATCGTCGGTCGTCGTCCCGGTGATGTGGAAAAAATTTGGGCCAGCACCGATTTGGCCAATACCGAATTGGGGTGGAAAGCGGAAAATTCGATGGAAGAAACCATGCGCAATGCCTGGAAATGGGAAAAACGTCTTCGGGGAATCGAATAATTCCGGACTCTCTCGAAACGCGGATATAAAAATAGAGGGGTAACGGTGCCCCTCTATTTTATTTCTGGTGGTTACAATTTTCGTTCGGTGTCCTGTTCCTGCAATATCCGGTCGTATTCCGCGCTGTTTTGCAGCAGTTTGGCGGCTTCCGCCACTTCGTCGTCGTCTTTCAGGCTGTTCTCGATACGGCCGGCGGCATAATGGTAACAGGTAACGATCGCCTCTTCGATATACCGTTTTACTTCGTCTTTGTATAATTCCAGATCGCGTTCGCGGTTTACTTTCAATACCTCCTCTATTTTCGTAAGTTCTCCGGCTATCTGGTCATAATACCGTTCCTGTTTCGTCGTTTTCAGCAGCTCTTTCAAGGCCTGTTCCGAACCGGTTTCGAAATCCAGCTCCTTGTCGGCGATGTATTTTCCGAAATGCCGGTACTCTTCGTCGCTCAGGGTAAAATCTACGGGAACCGGTTCAGGATGCTCCCGGAAATATTCGACGGCGAAATCATCCACGTATCCCCGGGTTACGACGCTGTATGTGAATTTGGAAGGGTAGGGGCGTCCGGCCGTTTTTATGTCCGGCGCAATTCCTCCGCCGTCATAAACCTTGCGTCCGTTCCGGGTCGTGTATTCCGTAATCAGAGAGTCGGGAATGTGTCCCACGCTGCCGTCTTCGTTCCTGTGGGCGTAGTCGAGAGCCTGTATGCATCTTCCGCTGGGAATGTAATATTTGGCGGTCGTGATTTTGATGTACGAACCGTAACCCACGCCACGGGTCGATTGTACAAGCCCTTTCCCGAAGGTCCGGCGGCCGATGATGACGGCCCGGTCGAGGTCCTGCAAGGCTCCCGTTACGATTTCGCTCGACGAAGCGGTAATACTGTTTACTAAAACAGCCAACGGCAGGTCAGGCGCTATGGGTTCACTCCGGGTTTTATATATGCGGTTTTCTTCTGCGTTCCGGCCTTTGGTACTTACCACCTCTGTTCCTTTCGGAACGAACAGTTCCAATATGTCGATGGATTCCTGAAGCAGGCCTCCGCCGTTGTTGCGCAAATCTATGATCAATGACCGGATACCCTGTTTTTGCAACTTTTGCAACGCGTTCTTGAAATCTTTGCTGCACCCTTCCGAAAAACCTTCCAGTTTGATGTAGCCGACGCCGTCGGCTACCGTGCCGAAATAAGGAACGGAGGTCAGGCTTATCCGTTCGCGTTTAATCGTAACGGTTCGTTGCTCCCCGTCTCGCAGGGATCGGATAACTGCTTTGTAGGTAGAACCCGGTTCGCCTTTCATGGCGTTGCTGACCTTTTCCGTGTCGGCTCCCTTCATGTCTTCTCCGTCTATGCTGATGATTAGATCGCCCGATACCAAACCGGCCTTTTGCGCTGGAAAACCGTCGTAAACTTCGGCGATCCGTACATAGTCGCTATTGGCGTCTTTCCGAATCATGGCTCCTGTCCCTCCGTATTTTCCGGTAGTGATGACTTCGAATTCCTCCATCTCTTTTTCCGACATGTATTCCGTGTAAGGGTCCAGATCGGAAAGCATGGCATCCGCGGCTTTTTGCAGCATGCGTTCCGGGTCGGGTTCATCGACGTACATGGCATTGGTCCGGCGGAAAATATTGAAAAATATCTCGAGATTTTTACTGATGTCGAAATCCTTGTCCCCGCCGGCTACGGCTCCGACGACCGCGCTGACTGACAGCAGGAGCAGTCCCGTCAGTACGATATATATTTTTTTTCTGTTCATGGAATTATCTGTTGATATGGAGGGTGTCGAGACGGAACAGGATGCGGGTTACCGCCCTGCGGTTTCCAGACATGGTAGGAGCAGGGCCGTTGGTATTCAGGACAATATCGTCGTCGTACCGCATGGCCAGCCTTTTCAGGGGAGATACGGCCCGGAAATGCAGGATGCCGTCCGTTTCCTGTTTCAGAACGAAACCTTCCCCTTCCATTAAAGAGATCAACAAGCCCCGGTCAGTGAGCAGGCTTGCCCGTACGGGACGGGTAACGAATCCGAACAGGGGATAAAGCAACGATAATCCTACGATGATGCCGATCATGAGCAATCCGCTTTTCGAAGTAAAAAACAGTCCCAATGTCTGGGGTGATACCCGGGAAGTCCCCGTGAGTACCATGACACCGTATATGATTATAAACAGGATAATCAGATAAATCATGTATCTGAACGAACGGACGAGATATTGTTTCATATTAGATAAAAAGTAAATGGATAACGATTTTGTCAATAATATTCTTATCTTCAACGTCTGCAAAGATAGAAAAATTATGAATCCGAGACATAAAATATCCCTGGTTTTGAAAGGTCTCTGGTCACTCTTTTTCCCGGATGTCTGTTTGTGTTGCGGTCGGCGGTTGACGGAGAGCGAACGTTGCTTGTGTACGTTTTGTCGGGTTGATCTGCCTCAGACCGGGCAATGGCTTTGTAAAGAGAATGCCGTATATGAACTGTTCGCCGACCGGGAACCGATAACTGCGGCTTCCTCGTTTTTCTTTTATGAAAAAGAGGGTCGGGGCGCCCGGTTGGTGCAAAGTATCAAATTCCGCGGTCAGCGTCGTGCCGGCGAGGAGTTGGGACGGTGGTACGGCAGGGTGTTGAATGAGGAAAGTCCCTGGTATGCGGATGCCGATCTATTGATTCCGTTGCCGCTGCATCCCCGGCGGAGATGGTCGCGGGGGTACAATCAGTCGGAATGTATCGCCCGCGGAATGAGCAGCAGTATGGGCGTGGCGGTCGATACGATCAGCGTGGCGCGTTGTCGTTATACCCGGCCTCAATCTCGCACGGCGGACAGGGACGAACGACGGTCGAATATGCAGGATGTTTTTACTGTGGTTCGTCCCGAACGGTTGGAGCATAAACACGTGGTGTTGGTGGATGATGTGGTAACTACGGGAGCAACGCTTTTGGCATGCGTTTCGGCCATCCGGCATGCCGTTCCTTCCTGCCGGATCAGTATCGCTGCGCTCAGTTCTTCGCCGCGCCGCCTTTTCCGGTAAAAAAAGGCGTTTACGTCGCGGGGAAACGTCCTGACGGCAATTTCCGGCGAATTTGCCGCGTCAATCGTAAAAAATGCTATCTTTGCCCCAAACAATTTTTTACGAGATGCAAGAGAAAATACTGATATTGGATTTCGGTTCGCAATATACGCAGCTGATTGCCCGTCGGGTGCGGGAATTGAACGTATATTGCGAGATCCATCCTTATAACAAGATTCCCGTGCTGGACGATTCGATCAAGGGAGTGATCCTTTCCGGAAGCCCGTATTCCGTTCGCGATGAAAAGGCGCCGCAGGTCGATCTTTCGGCGATCAAAGGAAAACTGCCTTTGTTAGGGGTGTGTTATGGAGCGCAATACCTGTCGCACTATTTCGGCGGCGAGGTGGCGCCTTCCGCTACCCGTGAGTACGGACGGGCCATTTTGACGAAAAAAGAGAACGGAAATCCGCTGCTGAAAGGGCTAAGCGAACAGACGCAGGTATGGATGTCGCACGGCGATACCATCATGCGTATTCCCGACAACTATAAGATCATCGCCAGCACCTCCGACGTGCCTGTCGCCGCTTTTCAGGTAACGGGCGAAACGACGTGGGGCATTCAGTTTCATCCGGAAGTATATCATTCGACCGAAGGAAAAGAGTTGCTGAAAAATTTCGTGGTAGATATTTGTGGTTGCCGACAGGATTGGACCCCGGCGTCGTTCGTGGAAAGCACGGTAGCCGCTTTGCGGGAACAATTGGGGACGGACCGGGTAATTCTGGGCCTTTCCGGCGGGGTGGACTCTTCCGTTGCGGCGGAATTGCTGCGCCGGGCGGTCGGCGATCAACTGACCTGCATTTTCGTGGATATGGGACTGCTTCGTAAGAACGAGTTCGAGGAAGTGTTGGAGTCTTACCGGCAGATGGGGTTGAATGTGGTAGGCGTCCGTGCGGGCGATAAATTCCTGTCCGACTTGAAAGGCGTGACCGAACCGGAAAAGAAACGCAAGATTATCGGCCGCGACTTTATCGAAGTGTTCGACAGCGAGGCGCAAAAAATTAAAGATGCCCGTTGGTTGGCGCAGGGGACCATTTACCCCGACGTTATCGAATCGGTATCCGTGAACGGCCCTTCCGTAACGATCAAATCGCATCATAACGTAGGCGGTCTTCCGGAAAAGATGAATTTGAAGATCGTGGAACCGTTGCGGCTTCTTTTTAAAGACGAAGTCCGGCGGATCGGCCGGGAGATGAAAGTGCCCGATGAAATATTGAATCGTCATCCGTTCCCCGGTCCGGGATTGGGGATTCGGATTCTCGGCGAGGTAACGGCGGAAAAAGTGCGCATTTTGCAGGATGCGGACCGTATTTTTATCGATGCCTTGAAAGAGAGCGGCCTGTACGGTCAGGTATGGCAGGCGGGCGTCATTCTGCTTCCCGTGCAGAGCGTCGGTGTCATGGGCGACGAGCGGACGTACGAAAACTGCGTGGCGTTGCGTGCCGTGGCTTCGACGGACGGCATGACGGCGGATTGGGTACACCTTCCGTATGATTTTATGGCGAAAGTGTCGAACGAAATCATCAATAAGGTACGGGGGATCAATCGCGTGGTTTATGACATCAGTTCCAAACCGCCCGCAACGATCGAGTGGGAATAATCGATGATAGGATTTGTCCTGTATATTTAGCCCCATGACAAATGGGGCTAATTGTTTTTGTATGGGACGGGCAGGTGGTTCCGTTTATGCTTGGACGTCGTTTTCCGAGAGAAATAGGCATAACGGTTTTTCGGAACTACGGATTTTTATCGTCGTCGAAATGTTTCGGGAATATTTCTCTGAAAAAATAATATGGAGATTTTTTCCCCGGATAACTCGCGATCTCGTCTTTGATTCGCATGTTCGGAAATTTCGTTTTCGATAAAAACAGTCTGCTTCTTCCGAATGAATTTTCATTCGGAAGAAGCAGACCGATGCCGAAATTTCGTTTTTCAGAGAGCTACGCTTCTTGCTTGTCGTTTGCGAGTGTCTTCCATACCCACGCGCTCAGGGCGGCTCCGACGAATGGGGCTATGATGAATAGCCATAACTGGGAAAGCGCAACGCCTCCTTCGAAAATTGCGGGGCCGATACTGCGGGCGGGATTGACGGAAGTTCCGGTAATGGGAATGCATACGATATGTACCAGCGTTAGCGTTAGGCCGATGGCTAAGCCGGCTAAATTGCCGGCTCCGTATTTTTCGCTGGTGGTGCCTAAAACGGTCAAAACGAAAATGAATGTAAAGACGGTTTCCGCAATGAATGCCTGTAACATGGCATTGTCGCTGAAACTGTTGGCTCCTGTAGCCGTAGGCCCGTTGTGGTTTCCTGTCGATACCAATGCGTAGAGGACCGCGGAACCGATAACGGCTCCGATGACTTGGAACAACATGTACATAACGGCCTCTTTCCCTTTCATCCGGCCTGAAAGATATACTCCCAACGTGATTGCAGGATTGATATGGCAACCGGATATGTTGCCGATAGTATAGGCCATGGCGACTACGGACAATCCGAAAGCCAATGCTACTCCGATGGTTCCGACTCCGGCTCCTACGGTGCCGGTTACGCTGCCGGCGAATACGGCGCTGCCGCATCCCATAAGGACGAGAACCATCGTCCCTATCATTTCTGCTAAGTATTTTTTCATAATTATAATTATTTAAGTGTTTGAGCGACGATTTTTCATGCGTTCGGAACTGCTTGTCGGAATTGAGCGGCACAATCGACGAACTTTTGTCGATTATTGTTGTGATTAAGTCGTTTGCAACGCTGGTTTATTCTTTGTTCAATTCGTACCCTATCAGCATACCGTCATAGCCGTCGGCGATTTGGGCGATAGTTCCTAACGTTTTGTTTTGCGTGATGCTGCAAAGCGAGGAAAATAACTGAAGTAGTTTGTCCGCATTGAAAAGCATCGACAATTTATCGTTTGTTTTTTGGATATGTGCGGTTACCGTTCCGGTTTTGATAAGTCCGGCAAGTTTATATTCCAGTGTGATTGTATCGTTTTTAAGAAAATAAGTGCCTTGCAGTGTTTTCGACCCTGATTTCGAAATGAATGTACTGTCGGCGTTGAATGTGAAATCGAAAGCTCCGGTTTTTATTCCGACTTTGTCGTATACGTTTTTCAGTTGTTCGTTTATTTGGGAAGCGATCAAGCTGCCTCCCGCTTTTTTGAGCAAATCGTCGCTTTCAAGCATGCAAGCCGGAGCGACGTATTTCCATGTGCCTTCGATGTCTGTCGCTGTTAACGTATTTGTGGACAACAAGTTGTTGGCTGCTTCGCTCAAAGTATTTTTGTTAAAGAAGTCCGAAAGTTTGGATTGCCCGTAACCGGCAGAAGTCAGACTGCAAAGCAGGATCATGATTCCGAAAACAATATTTTTCATGATGTTTGGATCGATAAATCGGGTTATGAATAGTTTTTGATTCAGGTGCGCCTTTTAGGCCCGTGATATAGCAAATCATACAAAAATACAAAATGAATGTAAAAATGCAAAATGCAATTCTTTCATATTATAATGAAATAATCGGCGGACAAATAAGAAATCTTGCGACATGTTGGATTTGTTTCGGATTTATGGCGGTTGGCGTAAGAGGTGTTTTGTGGAGAGAGAAAAATTACATACCGCAATGTCAGACGGAAGATAGAGAAAGCATGGATGGGAATCGAATTTTAAACGGATTTTCCGGAGAAATGTCCGGTTTGCCCGGTTATCGGTTTGAGAAACGTAAATAAATGGGACGGCATGAACTGATTTTGAACAGTTTTTTATATTTTTACACCCTTACAAAGAGCATAAACGATGAAAGTACTTAAATTTGGAGGAACCTCGGTCGGTTCCGTGGAAGCTTTGACCCATGTGAAAAACATTGTGGAAGCGAATGAAGAAGAAGTCGTAGTGGTCGTGTCCGCGTTCGGCGGCGTTACCGATGCCATTCTGAATATGTCGCGCAAGGCCTGTATGCGCGATCAGGGATATAAGGATATGTTTGCGCAAATTGTCGATCGTCACAACGGAATTATCGATGCCATGATAAAACCGGAAAAGCGGGAAATCGTGAAAAAACAGGTCGAGCCTTTGTTCGAGGAACTGGGCAATTTGCTGCAAGGAGTGTATTTGGTCAAAGACCTGTCGCAAAAAATCGAAAACGCGGTAGTGAGTTACGGCGAACAGTTGTCGTCCATTATCGTAAGCCATATTATCGACGGGGCGGAACTTATCGACTCCCGTACGTTTATCAAAACCAGGCCGTATTACAGCAAGCATTCCGTCGATTTCGACATTACGTCGGATTTGATTAAGAAAACATTTGCCGTGCAGCCGCAAATTACCGTGGTGCCGGGCTTTATTTCTGCCGACTACGCGACCGGGGAAACGACCACGTTGGGACGTGGCGGATCCGATTATACGGCTTCCATCATCGCTTCGGTGCTGAATGCTTCCATGCTGGAGATATGGACCGACGTGGACGGTTTCATGACGGCCGATCCCCGCATCATCAACAACGCTTATGTCATCGAGAATATTTCCTTTATCGAGGCGATGGAGTTGTGTAATTTCGGAGCCAAGGTAATTTATCCGCCGACGATTTTCCCGGTATATCATAAAAATATTCCGATTTATATCAAAAATACGTTCAATCCTTCGGCCAAGGGGACCTATATCCACAATAAGAGCAGCAAACACGACGTGAACCGGGACTTGAGCAAGGCCATCAAGGGAATTTCTTCCATCAACGATACGGCTTTGCTGACGGTGGAAGGATTGGGCATGGTCGGCATTATCGGGGTAAATTACCGGATATTCAAAGCGCTTTCCAAAGCGGGCATCAGCGTTTTCTTCGTTTCTCAGGCTTCTTCCGAAAACACCACTTCCATCGGAGTAAGCAATGAGGTGGCGCACCGGGCGGCCGAAGTGTTGCATGAAGAGTTCGCCAAAGAGATCGCCATGGGCGAAATCAACCGGGTAAAAATCAAGCAGAATCTGGCTACCGTGGCCATCGTGGGCGAAAACATGCGCCGGCGGCCGGGCGTGGCAGGCAAACTGTTCAATACGCTGGGGCGGAACGGGATCAACGTGATCGCCTGTGCGCAGGGAGCCAGCGAAACCAATATCTCTTTTATCGTCGATCTGGAAGTGCTGCGCAAGACGCTCAATGTCATTCACGACTCTTTCTTCCTGTCCGAATATCAGGTATTGAATATTTTCGTGGCGGGCGTGGGAACGGTCGGAAACGACTTGTTGTCGCAGATACAGAAGCAGCAGTCCAAACTGTTGGAGCAGAATGCTCTTAAAATCAATGTCGTGGGAATTTCCAATTCCCGCAAGTGCATTTTCTCCCGGGAAGGAATCGATCTGGCGACCTACCGGGAACAGTTGGAAAATTCTTCGCTCGTCTCTTCGCCCGAACTGTTGGTAAAAGAGATAACCGATATGAACATTTTCAATTCCGTTTTCGTCGATTGTACCGCCAGCGATAAGATTCCGCCTATTTATAAGACGTTGCTCGAACATAATGTTTCCGTGGTAACGGCCAATAAGATTGCCGCGTCGGGCAAGTACGAGAATTATCAGGAGTTGAAAACCATCGCCCGGAGCAAAGGCATCAAATTTTTGTTCGAAACCAACGTGGGAGCGGGCCTCCCGATCATCAATACGATCAACAGCCTGATTAACAGCGGCGACCGTATTCTTAAAATCGAAGCCGTCCTTTCCGGGACGTTGAACTTTATTTTCAATAACCTCAGCAAGGAAGTTCCCTTCAGTAAAACGATCGCCCTGGCGAAGGAAGCCGGTTACAGCGAACCGGATCCCCGCTTGGACCTGAACGGGCTGGACGTGATTCGGAAAATCGTCATCCTGTCCCGGGAAGCGGGTTATCGCATCAATATCGAGGATGTGAAGAAAGAGTTGTTTGTTCCGCAGAAATATTTCGACGGTTCGTTGGAGGATTTCTGGAAAACGATCGGAGAACTGGACGAGGATTTCGATCGTCGTCACGATTTGCTGCAAGCCGAAAACAAGCGTTGGCGTTTTGTGGCCAAACTGGAAAACGGAGTAGCTTCGGTTGGTTTGCAGGAGGTCGATCCGGACAATCCCTTGTATCATCTGGAAGGCAGCAACAACGTTATTTTGCTGACTACCGAACGGTACAAGGAATATCCCATGATGATAAAAGGGTACGGAGCTGGGGCCAGCGTGACGGCGGCCGGCGTGTTCGCCGATATTATCAGTATCGCCAATATCCGTTAGGGATCGGAGGAAATAGAGCAGATATATGAAAAAAGGCGCGTGGATTGTTTTGGCCGCATGTTGGGTCGGTCTTTTGCCGTCCGTCAGGGGCGGGGAGGTCGTGTCGAAAGATATTCGGGAACGGTTGAAATGGGTCGATCCCGAAGCGTTGCGGGAAGCCATGGAAGATATGCGGCGTTTGCCGGGCTTCGATTATGAGCAGGCACTGGAGCATTGGAACTGCATTTCGCGGAATCTGGACGATGTCAGGGGCCGGATCGACGGTCCCGACAGCATTGCGGCGCTGGAAGCGGCGGAGGAGTTGCTCGCTCGCCAGCGGGCCATCGTTTTGGCCAATCCGCTGTTGGATATGGACAAGATTGTCGTGACCCGTTTCGAGCTGGGGAAAAAAGCCCGTAAGGCGATGGCGCCGGCCATGTGTACGCCGCTGGCCAATTACGCCGGTCTGATGGATATTCCGCGGGTGGGTTACCGGGCGGAAATCTGCGAATTGTCGAATTTGCGCGGAGATATCCGGAAACGGACCATTTATAAACCGGAACTGGATGCCGGGATCGCCGATGTGCAGTTGCACTGGAATGCGGACCGTCTGATTTTCGCTTCTTCCGATACGTCTTACAAATGGCAGATTTTCGAAGTGGGAACCGACGGCGGCGGCCTGAAACGGATTACCCGCGTTCCCGAACCGGAACTGGAATTCGCCGATCCCTGTTATCTGCCCGACGGGCGGATTTGGCTGACTACCAATATCGGGTACAACGGCATTCCCTGCGAGAACGGTACGCGGGCCATCCACAACATGGCCGTTTACGATCCCGCTACGGACAGACTGCGGAAAATATCGTTCGATCAGGACGGCAACTGGTGTCCGACGGTGCTGAATAACGGCCGGATCATGTACACTCGATGGGAATATACCGACCTGACGCACTATTTTTCCCGGATCGTGATGCATGCCAATCCGGACGGAACGGAGACCAAGGCTTTGTACGGCAGCGGTTCGTTCTGGCCCAACAGTATTTTCGATATGAAGCAGTTGCCTTCGGGCAGCAGCCGTTTTATCGGTGTCGTTTCGGGACATCACGGCGTGGCCCGTTCGGGACGCCTGATGATTTTCGATCCGGCCAAATCCCGGAAAGAGGAAAAAGGGGTGGTGCAGGAGTTGCCGTACCGGGGACGTCCGGTCGTTCCCGAAATCAAGGATTATTTGGTGGACGGCGTATGGCCGCAATTTTGTCGGCCTTTCCCGCTGAATGACAACTATTTCTTGGTTACGGCCAAATTGTCGAAAGAGTCGCTGTGGGGCGTTTATCTGGTCGATGTATTCAATAACCTGACGTTGATCGCCGAAAGCGAAGGGGACGGTTATATTACCCCCATCCCGCTGGTCAAACGTCCGGTTCCGCCGGTCATTCCCGATCGGGTCGATCTTGACGACAAGGAAGCTACGGTCTTTATTCAGGATATTTATGAGGGCGAGGGATTGCGCGGAGTTCCCCGGGGCGTCGTGAAAAAATTGCGGGTTTTCACGTACGAATACGCTTATCTGAATTCGCCGTCCGACTTCGACGCGCAGGGAATCCAAAGCGGTTGGGACATTAAACGGGAGCTGGGAACGGTGGAGGTCGAAAAAGACGGTTCCGCCATTTTCAAAGTGCCGGCCAATACCCCCGTTTCCCTTCAGCCGTTGGATGAGCAAGGGTGTGCGATTCAGTGGATGCGCAGCTGGTTTACTCCCATGCCGGGAGAAATCGTCTCCTGCGTCGGCTGTCACGAAGACCAGAACATGTTGCCCGTGCCCAAACGGGTTTTGGCTTCCGAAGAGAGCCCCCGGGTTTTGACGCCGCCGGCCGAAGGCATTCATCCGTTCAATTTTCCTATGGATATTCAGCCTATTCTGGACCGGGCGTGCATCGCGTGCCATGACGGGAAAAACGGCTTGATGACGCTGAAAGGGGATGAGTCCGAGACTTATCGACGCGGCGTCGTTACCAAGATTGTACGCGAATACAGTAAGAGTTACCTGAATCTGCATCCTTACGTGTACCGCCAGGGACCCGAAGCGGATATTTACGTGTTGCGCCCTTATGAATACCATGCGTCCAACAGCGAGCTGATCCGAATGCTCGACAAGGGGCATCACGGCGTTGCATTGACCGACGCGGAAAGGCAAACCCTGTGTAAATGGATCGATTTCAATGCCCCTTATTCCGGGTCGTTCGAAATATGGAATCGCGACGGGGTGGACCAATATGACCGCCGTCGCGAGCTGATGCGAAAATACGCCCATATTGACGTGGATTGGCGGCAGGAACTGGAAAACTATGCGGCGACGTTGAAGGCGAAAGGAACGCCGGTTTCCGTGCTTCCGGAACGGCAAACCGTGAAAATGCCCGATTCCGCGAAGGTGCGGAAATGGTGTTTCGATGCGGAAACGGCGCGTAACATGCAGGCGGCGGCGGGAGAGACGGTCCGGATCGTGGAGGTGGCTCCGGGCGTTTCCATGCGTCTGGTCTGGGTTCCGGCCGGCAAGTTCCGGATGGGAGAAGACGAAGGCGCTTATCCGTTGCGTGCTTTCCGGAAAACGAATGTGAAAAAAGGGTTCTGGATGGGGGAAACGGAGGTTACCAACGAGCAGTTCCGCGCTTTGTTTCCGGAGCATGACAGCCGGTACATCGGGCAACAGTGGAAGGACCATACTTCCCCCGGTTATCCGGCCAATCAACCTCTGCAACCTGTCGTTCGGGTCTCTTGGGAAGAGGCGATGGAGTTTTGCCGGGCATTGGGCGAACGGACGGGACTTGCCGTTTCCCTGCCTACCGAAGAACAGTGGGAATGGGCTTGCAGGGCCGGCAGCGGGGAAGATATGTGGTACGGGGACGTCGCCGCCGATTATTCCGAGTATGAGAATATGGCCGATCGGCAGATTCGCGATTTGGCCGTGATGGGGGTGGATCCCCGGCCCATGCCGGCGAATTATCCTTTGCGGAAGTTCTGGGATTTCGTGCCGCGCGATACGTTGGCCGACGATAAAAATCTGTTGTCGGTGGCGGGGGGACAATACCGCTGCAATCCATGGGGGTTGTACGACATGCACGGCAACGTGGCCGAGTGGACCTCTTCCGACCGGCCGGGAAATACCGGGGAGAAAATCGTGCGGGGAGGCTCGTGGCGCGACCGTGCCCGTACTTCTACGGCCTCTTACCGGAAATATTACCGGCCGTGGCAGGCTCCGTTCAATGTGGGATTCCGCATCGTGGTCGAATAGGTCGCCGTGCCGGATATAAAATATATGTGTATGTACAGAAGTTTGTCGCATTATATCGAAACGTTGGAACGGGCCGGAGAACTCGTGCGGATTACCGTGCCGGTAGATACGGAGCTGGAGATCGCCGAACTGACCGACCGCCAGTGCAAGCGGCCGGACGGGGGGAAAGCCCTGCTGTTCGAAAACTGCGGGTTCGAGTTTCCTGTATTGACCAATATGATGGGATCGGACCGGCGGATCGCTTTGGCGTTGGGAACGGGTCGTCTCGAGGATTTGACCCGTCGTCTCGAAAGTTTGTTCGCCGAATTGACGGTTCCGAAACATTCGCTGTACGACAAGCTGAAGATGTTGCCCGTATTGTCTTCCGCAGCGGGCTGGCTGCCCCGGATTTCCCGGAAAAGGGGAGCGTGCCAGGCGGTCGTTCTCGATCCGGCCGACGGGTTGTTCGGCAAGCTCCCCGTATTGAAATGCGCTCCGCAGGACGGCGGGCGTTTTTTTACCCTGCCCGTGGTCAATACGGTCGATCCCGATACGGGAATGCGGAACGCCGGCATGTACCGCATGCAGGTTTTTTCCGATACGACCGCCGGCATGCACTGGCATTGCCATAAAACGGGGGCGCGTCATTACGAGGCGTACCGGAAGAAGGGAAAGCGGATGCCCGTCGCGGTAACGTTGGGCGGCGATCCGGCCTATACCTATGCGGCTACGGCTCCGCTGCCCGATAACGTCGACGAGTATCTGCTGGCCGGTTTTATCCGTCGCAAGCCCGTTACGTTGGTCAAGTGCCTGACGAACGACCTGTATGTCCCGTCGGACTGCGATTTCGTCATAGAAGGGTATGTGGATACGTCCGAAGACCGGGTCGTGGAAGGGCCTTTCGGCGACCATACCGGCTTTTATTCGCTGGAAGACCTTTATCCCGTATTTCATGCGACTTGCATTACCCATCGGAAAGGGGCGGTCTATCCGGCTACGGTCGTGGGGATTCCTCCGCAGGAGGACGCTTATATCGCCAAGGCTACGGAACGCATCTTTCTGGCTCCGATTCGAGCGGTGGTGCAACCGGAAGTCGAAAACATCTATTTGCCCGAAGCGGGGGTGGCCCATAATCTGGCATTGGTCGATATTCGGAAACAGTATGCGGGCCAGGCTTTTAAGGTAGCGGCTTCGATGTGGGGAGCCGGGCAGATGATGTTCAATAAATGCCTGCTCGTTACCTCGGGACTGGGCGTTCGGTTGTCCGATGCCGAGATGTTGAAAAAAACGTTGAATCGGTTGTCCGTGGCCGATGGATTGCTTTTCTCGAAAGGACCGCTGGACGTGTTGGACCATGCGGCTCCGCAGGCGGGCCTGGGAGGAAAGGTGGCGATCGATTTGACCGAACGGTGTGGCGGCGAACCGGCCGGCCACGTTTATTCCGGAGCTTTCGATCCCTCGGGAATAGTGGTAACGGACGGCATAGAGGGGGCGGGCGAGCGATGGATGAAAGAAGGATGGCCCGTTCTGGTCTTGCGGACCTCTTCGCGGGAAGCGTTGCGAACGTTGGCGGACCGTTTTTTACGGGCCAATGATGCCTTGCCGGTAAAATGTATCGCAGTTTTCGATGCTACCGTCGATTTGGAAGATGCGGGAATGTTGATTTGGCTGGCAGGCAATCATACGGATCCTGTCAGGGATACTTATATTTACGACCGGCGGATATGGGTGGTGGACGCCCGGTCCAAGTCTGGCGGCGATTTTTCCCGGCGTTGGCCGAATCCGGTGGTTATGGATGCCCGTACGGCAGAACGGGTCGATGCCCGTTGGTCGAGTTACGGTTTGGGCACCTTTATTCCTTCTCCTTCGTTAAAATACCGTCCGTTGTTACGGGGGGATAAGGCTGCAGTCGAAAAATGATGCGGAAATCCCGGTTGGAAGAAATAGCGGAAGCTTTGCGTTGCTCGCGGCAGGAAACGTATGTCGTGCTTGCGGTTTGTATGGCATTGCTTGCAGGAACCGGTCTGTTTCGTTACGGGCGCTTGGCTGGGGGGCACAATGCGGAACCTCGGGGAAAAGTCGAAATTTGTACCGTGCCGTCCGTACAGGACGGACGACAGGACCGGCTTACTCCGTTGCGGGACCAGATATTTCCGGCCGACTCAGCGGACTTTTCGTCTTTTCCCGACAAGCGAATGGCGCCGATGCGGGAACGAAAATAAACGGATCTCGGGTTTATCGGGCGAACAGGGTTTCCGGAACTGTTCCGGTCCAGGCGGAAGGAGGGGCCACCTGAAACAGTTGCAGAACCACGGCGGCCGTGTTTACCGTGTTGTTCGCTTCGGTCATCTTCAATCCGCGGGCTATTCCGGGTCCTGTAATGCCCCAGGGGACAATCATTTCGTCCGGAGTAACGCCGCCGTGTCCGTATCCGATGCCTCCGTGATCGGTCAGAAACAGAAAATGGGTGTCGTCGTATAAATCTTCTTGTTTCATCCGATCGATAAATTTTCCGATTTCTTCGTCGGCTTCTTCGATGGAACGGATGTATTCCGGAGACATCCATTGGTGTTTGTGTCCGGCATGGTCGGTATGTACGGAATAGAGAAAAGTCAGAGTCGGGTTTTTGCGGTTTTTCGAGATGAATTCGAAAGCCTTTTCAAAGTTAGGAATATAAGCGTCGTTTTCGAGAAAGCCGATTTCGTCCAGATATTTTTGGTTATACGGATAGATCAGATTGAGCCAGTTATAGTAGAAAGCGGTTTTTATTTCCGGAACGTTTTTTTTCAATATTGAAAATATCGAGGGGTAATAGCCTTCGTCATCCGTATCGATTGCCGGCAGTTTCCACTTGGCAAGGGTCCAGTTGTTGTCCGTTACCCCGTGCTGTTCCGGTCCGCTGCCGGTCAAATGACTGGTCCAGTTGGGCAAGGTAACTGACGGCATTACCACGCGGGTTTGCAACGATAGGACGCCTTCTGACAACCACGCGTCCAGATGAGGAGTCCGGGCCTCTTGAAAGCCGGCTACGCAAATACCGTCCAGCCCGATTAAAACAACACGTCTGGTCGGAGAAATTTTCCGCTTTTTAGGCAAAAGGGGATCGGCAAAAGCCGTCAAGGATTGGGGAAGAGCTGTGGTGCCTAAAAGCAGAGTTCCGGTTGCGGTCGTTTTCAGAAAGTTTTTTCTCGATATTTTCATGATGCGTATATTGTATGATATGGTAATTGTTGTAAAGTTAAGAATATTTTCACGGTTTGTGTCTGAATAAAGAATATACAGTCCGATAATTTTTTTCATATGACTGAAAAAAGGGTAAAATTTTGTGAAACAAGAAATATGCACTATATTTGCAAATTGAAAAACCAGCTTTATAAAACAAAAAACGAGAGGAGGACGGTAGTTTATCTGTTTGTAGTTAGCGTGTTACTATAAAAAAAATAAAATCGTGAAAACGGTTTTTGAAGAGGATTTGCAGTGCCGGGAAATCCGGGATTTTTTGTTTTATATTTATAAAAATAGTATTGTATTATGATCATTATGCCGATTAAAGAGGGCGAAAATATAGAAAAAGCTCTTAAAAAATTTAAAAGAAAATTTGAAAAAACCGGAGTGTTGAAAGAACTCCGTAATCGTCAGCAGTTTATCAAACCGTCGATTGTCGGTCGTCAACAGAAGCTGCGTGCCATTTATGTGAAGCAACTGCAACGCGAAGAAGAACAATAGTAAAACGATTTCGGGATGATAGAGAGGTTTTTGACCTATCTTGAAGTCGAGAAACAATATTCAGAACTGACAAGACGTGCCTATGGGGACGATCTTCGTCAGTTTTTGCTTTATTACGGGGTCGATGAAGCATCGTTCGATCCGTCGTCGGTAAAGCATACCGATATTCGCGGTTGGATTATGCAAATGTCGGAAACGGACGCCGAGCCGGCATCCATCAACAGGCGTATCAGTTCGTTGCGTTCGTTTTACAAGTATTTGTTGAAACAGGGGGCGGTTGAAAACGACCCTTGTGCGAAATTGCATTCATTGAAGAAAAAACGCAGGGTTCCTTCGTTTGTCGAGTCGAGCCGGATGGCGAAGTTTATCGATGAATTGCTGGTTTGTTCGGAGGATTACCGAAAAGAGAAGGAGTCGACGGTATTTTTGTTATTGTATGCGACGGGTATCCGTTTGGCGGAATTGATTGATATTCGTTTGTCCGATTTGTCTTTGGCACAGCAAGAAATAAAAGTTACCGGTAAAGGCAATAAGCAACGTATCGTGCCTTTGCCGTCGGGTTTGCTCGATAAATTACGGCATTATCTTTTTTTACGTCGGAATATTTGTGGATCTCGAGAAAATTACTTATTTTTATCAAACAGTTTTAGAAAGATCAGTCGCAGCGAGGTTTACCGTATTTCAGGCAGGATACTTGCATGGATGGGAGTAGAGGGCAAACGAAGTCCGCACGTGTTGAGACACACTTTCGCCACGCATCTGCTGAACGCGGGAGCCGGTATAGAGACCGTGAAGGAGTTGTTGGGGCATTCCAGACTCTCTACTACGCAAATTTATACGCATGCGTCTATCGACGAGCTGTTGAAATGTTACGAAAGGGCTCATCCGCGTGCCCGAGATCATAAAAACGATAACGAATAGGAGGAAAAGTTATGAACGTGAAAATTCAATCGGTAAAATTCGATGCAGACAAAAAATTGATCGGTTTTATAGAAGGCAAATTAAATAAGTTCGAACGTTTTTTCGATAAAATTACGTCTTGCGAAGTGACGTTGAAATTGGATAAAGACGATGAAAAAGGCAATAAAGTAACAGTTATTGCGATCGATGTCCCGGGCGATACGTTGGTTGCCGAACGAAAAAGCAAGTCGTTCGAGGAATCGACCGATCTTTGCATCGACGCTTTGAAGAAGCAGCTTGACCGTTATAAAGAAAAGCATGTATGATGACAATATGACGCAGCAGGGGTTGCGTTGTGTAAAAGAGGCCGACCCAAAAGAGAATTTTTGAGGTCGGCTTCTTTGCATAATGCAGAATGATATTCGGCTGCAATTTTTGAAGTTGCAGCCGATTTCTTTTTTATTCGTGTCCGGAGTGATGATGATATATCGGTCATTTT
>CASDZK010000050.1 GCA_949286165.1 uncultured Alistipes sp. | reverse complement strand
AAAATGACCGATATATCATCATCATCACTCCGGACACGAATAAAAAAGAAATCGGCTGCAACTTCAAAAATTGCAGCCGAATATCATTCTGCATTATGCAAAGAAGCCGACCTCAAAAATTCTCTTTTGGGTCGGCCTCTTATATCTTTTTTACATGGGAACGGCCGCGCCATTGCCGCAACAACTATTCCGTCATACCGAGCAATGCCTTTACCAACCGATCGGCTCCCCTGCCGATATGGGCAATGGAAGAATCCCCATACATATACGCGGGTGTCGTAACGACTTTATTTTTTTCGTCTTTCACGACGCCTTCCCGATCGGTTTCGGACACTTTGGCGCCGAATTTTTCCTCGATAGATGCCGCCAATGCCCCTTGAGGACCGGTAGTAATTTCCACTCCGTATTCTCCCAAAACCTTAGCAAGCATGACCGGAGCAATACACATGGCCGCAATCGGTTTTTTTCGGGCATGAAACTTCCGAACGATTTGTTCCAATCGGGGAAGCACCTTAAAATCGATGCCATCAAAAGCGAACGTAAACAGATTTTTAGCCGCACCGAAGCCTCCGGGCAACAACAATCCGTCAAAATCATCCGCATCCAACGCCTCCAAAACCTCGATATCGCCTCGTGCGATACGGGCCGCTTCCACCAGCACATTCCGCTGCTCGTTCAAGGCTTCGTCCGTGATATGGTTCACGACATCGTGCTGGATCGTATCCGGAGCAAAAATCCGGTATTCCGCATGATTGGCGGCCAAAGCGTATAACGCCAAGGTAGCCTCATGAATCTCCGACCCGTCCTTAGCGCCGCATCCGGCCAAAACTACTGCAATACGTTTCATCGTTTTTCCAATTTTAATTATTCGACTATCAGTTATTTTCACTTCATATCAGGATATTTTTAACCTACCGATATTCCTGAAAATAAAAGAGCTTTTCTCCCGTTTTCCAAATTATTTTCCGGAAACCGGTTCCTTTTACAAATATAAAAAATATCTTTACAATCATACACTATTCCATACATACAAAATCGATTCCACACCAAATATTCCTTTTGTATGATAAAGGTTTTCATACGGAATAATATTTGTTATTTTTGCATACAATCATTTCTACTCATTCGAAAACATATGAAAAAAATATTTTTTTTATCCGTAATCTTCCTATTGGCGGCCTGTGACGGGAAACATGCGGAACCAATGTCCGAAACAACGGAAAAAGACCAGGAATTCTTATTTACCAGCCGTCAGGTCGGGGCTATTACCAACGGGACCACAGTAGACAATTTATATGAACTGTACGGTAAGGACAACGTAAAAAAAGTAGAAATTCTGACCGATCCGACGACCAATAAAACAGAAGAAACGTATTATATTTTAGATCAGGAAAATAAAGTCATACTGGACGCCACGCCGAAAGAAGACCAATTGAATAGAGCCCGGATAAACCGGATATCAATAAAGGACAAACGGTTTGTTTCGGAAAAAGGCATCGGTCTGGCCTCTTCTTTGGGAGAAATAAAGGAAGCCTATCCCAATTATCAATTTTTGCCCTCCTCGGAAAATATCATCATGTACATCCCGGACTTAAATGCGAATTTCACATTGAACAAAAAGACGTTGGGGCAGAAACAATGGTGGGACACGACAACCAATACCATTATCGCAGACAGCCTGTCCGGCAAAGCACGGATTTCGGACATAGACATTTATTGGGACAATTACGAAGGCAGCATATTTACCGGCGAATTCTGGCGCGAACTGTTGCATGACGTGTTGAACTGGATCATCCGGGAAGTACCTTCCATATTGATCCTGATCGCCATATTCATAGGTCTAATGCGTTTGCTGACCGTAACTACCAGCAGGATGAAAAAAGTAGTCATGCGACGAGCGGAAAAAGCCAAAGACATCGACCTGCAAGAGGCCTCCAAACGGATTACCACTTTAAGCGGAATTATTTTCGGCATAGGCAAAATCTTTTTATGGGTCATATTCCTGTTGATTTTGTTGAGTAAATTCAACATCAACATAGCTCCTATTTTAGCCAGTGCAGGAATCGTAGGTTTAGCCGTAGGATTCGGCGGACAGGAATTGGTACGCGACGTCATTTCCGGTTTCTTCATTTTATTAGAAGACCAATTACGTACCGGCGATTGGGCCATTATCAACGGAACGACCGGTTTAGTCGAGAAAATCGAATTAAGAACCATTACTTTGCGGGATTCGTCAGGGGTCGTCCACATTTTTCAAAACGGGAAAATCAACAGCCTGTCCAACATGACCAAAGAATGGAGCGCCATTGTCATCGACGTAGGCGTCGCCTACAAAGAAGACATAGACCGGGTGCAAGAAGTGATGCAACAAGTTGGGGATCGCATGCAAGCCGACAAACAATATGCCGACAAAATTCTGGAACCGGTGGACGTGCAAGGTGTCACGGAACTGGCGGACAGCGCCGTCATCATCCGGGTACGGATAAAAACACGTCCAGTACAACAATGGTACATCGGCCGCGAATACCGACGATTGCTGAAAAAAGCTTTCGATGAACGGAATATCGAAATACCGTTCCCTCACATCAGTCTTTATTGGGGCGAAGCCTCCAAAGATTTCAAGGTAAAAATCGACCGGTAGCCGAATCGCAATCGTTCGTTCTTTGCCTATAAAATCCATTTGTCGCAAAAGCGAGAGTAAGAACGGGAAAAAGCGTCAAGCATCGTATTGAACAAACGGCAACTCAACGCTTTTTCCCGTTCAATCTATGGACTACTTTCTCATCTTCAATAGAGTGCCAACAAACTCATTTTTTACCTTGCCCCCCTGACATTATCGATACGGATCAAGAAACAGCTATTTGCACAAAAACATCTCGTATTCTCTCCCATTCATGCACAAAAATCGAATTTACAACAACTTACTTCCCTTGTTCAAACCATGAAGTTCGAAACGTCAATGCCGTTTTTCCGAAAAACCATCTGCAATATGACGATTCACTCCGGCCCGATGCAGAAAAAACGATTAAAAAACAGGAATAAAAAACACTTTTTTCTTGGTACGATTCATTTTTTTATATACTTTTGCACCGTAATCAACGGATGATTCAGTAGCTCAGCTGGTAGAGCACGACACTCTTAATGTTGGGGTCCAGGGTTCGATCCCCTGCTGAATCACATAAAAAAACTTCCGCTTTTAACGGAAGTTTTTTTATGTCTTTATTTACGAAAACGAAGGTGTCTAAATAACCTCCCATACTTTACCGGCAAATTGTTCAAAAAAGATTCAGGAGCAAGACTTTGATTTTCAAAGATGAGGGAGCGTACCGACCTCGGAAAGCAGTAACGCAGCAAATGAAACCTTTCTGGACAACTTTGTTTTACGGATTTATCCGATTGCCCGAAAAGGAAAAGGCATTGCAGTTTTTCGTCCGAATCAAATTTGCCGTATCGATCGGATGATCGGCAACGAAATAATTGCCGCTAACCGTCAATCCGTCCGTCGAACGAACAGATATCGCTTGATCCGAGTTCAAAACAAACCGATTGTTCAATATCCGAATATTTTGATGCACCGCTCCTTCGTATCTGTCATTTTCCGGAGCAACGGCAATAACCGGCGCCCCGCACTCTATGAAAATATTCTCCCGGATAGTGACATCGCGCACCGGTCCGGACTCATACCAACTGCGGGCATCGTCCGCGATCAATATCGCACTCATGGGAGTCCGATAGAACACATTATTCGCGATAACCACCTTTTTCCGCGTGGTAACCAAAATTCCCCGGGTAGGCGTACGGGAAAAATAATTATGGGTAATTTCCACTTCCGGCGTCCAGGAAACATTTTCCACCACCACCCACTTATCCGATAAGCCGGGCGACACTTCGGTATCGAGCGTCAATAAAATCTCGTATCGGTCCAATGCTTCCGCCTGCTTTACCGTAGCCTTTTGCAGACAAAGAAGCGTATTGGCATCGACCAACTCTATTTGATCCCCTTTGAAAAAGGCTTCGAAGCCGAAAGATTGACCGTGCATGAATCGTACTTTAATCTGATTCGGAGACACGTATTCGGTTATTTGCAAATGCGTTCCGTGGATATTGATCGGATCATCGTGCGCTCCTTCGAACCGTGAATTCGTAATTTTCAGTTTTCCCTTACACCCCGACATCTGCACGAAATCGGCGAATCCGGCACATGTACGCCCATGCCCCCATTCCGGTTCGCATTTGATCCGGTTATACGTCAAATTCTCGGAATACTGACCGACAATGCCGAAGTTCCCCAGAAAATGAATATTCAAATCCTCCAAACATACGTTTTTACTCCGATGAATAAACCCGCAAACCTCGTCGCGAATCGCATCCCGCATCTGAAAGACTTCTCCTGCATAAGCGTTCGGCCGCCGGGAATAATTGAAGCGTACTATTCCGCTATCCAATTCTATGGCACGCACCAGACGATCCATCGGAGAGTCGCAACGGTTCGTAACATTGGTCTGCGGATTGAAATTTTGGGCGATTCCCCCCGCAAAACTCCACCCGTGCCCTTCCCAACGAAATTTGCCGTCTTCGATCTTATATTGCGAGTCCGGATGTACCCGAGCCGTCAGATAATTATCTCCGACATCGAGAACCGTCATTTCCGGCACGGAAGGGTCGGCAGCCGTCAAAGAAAAATTACGCAGAACGATATTCTCGCAACCGTCCACCACAAAAGTCGTCATCTCGCCATGCGTGACCAAACGAGCACCGCCCCCGTCGATCGTCACATTTTTCAAATCTTTCAGCCACAAGCCGATATGTTTGGTCGGATCGGGATTTTCTTCTTCGGACGCCGTATTGGAAACATAATATACAACGGCCGAACCGCTTTCCCGGTACAAATGGTAATCTCCCTGCTCCAATCGTATAAGCACCGGTTTTCCTTTGAACAAACGGGCACGATCTATCGCCGCACGCAATGCGCCGGTAGCGTCTCCCGATACGGGCGGCACGCATATCGTCTCACTGCCCGAGGCAAGACATATCGTCCCGTTCAAAAAGAATGCGGTTACCGCCGCAAAAAACATTCTGTTCATATTCCTAAAAATAATTGATCGAAGAACAAATATACGTTATTTTGCCCATACGCAAGAATCCCCGTTCTTTTCCGTATCTTTGTTTCATCGGAATTTTAAATCAGAAAGAATATGTTGAAACACGTCGTCATGTGGAAATTGAAAGAACAAGCCGAAGGCAAAACGAAAAACGAAAACGCGTTATGGATGAAAGAACATTTGGAGGCCCTACGAAACCTCATTCCTGAAATCGTTTCGCTGGAAGTGGGCATCAATATCAATAAAAGCGATATGGCTTACGACGCCGTTTTGATATCCAGTTTCAAAAACGAACACGACCTGGAGATTTACAAAACGCATCCGGAACATGTCAAAATCGGCGATTACTGCAAAAAAATACGGGAAAGCCGGGTTGTTACGGATTTCTACGAAACGGAATAAAACATAATTGTATCCCTTCGGTTCGATTTCCACAGACAACCGGATGGAATAATCCCGGTCGAGTTTATGTACGACGCCTTTCCCGTCGCGTTCCCGAACGGTCGCTTTATTCGTCAGTCCCGTATAATACAACGGAACGGTTATCGTCTTCTTTACGGGGACATCCAACGGATTATAAAGCGAAATAAACGCTTTTTGCCGTCCGGAAGGATCGATATGCATGATTCCGTCCCAATCCCGTCCGTCGGGACGGCGCAAATGAATGATATCGCCATCGAGTAAAGAGCGGTACGTCTTATAAAAATCGACCCAACGGCTTACCAATTGCCGCGTGTTTTCCGTATCGTACAACCGGGGCCCCCGGTAACAAGCCTGCACTCCGGCTCCGAACAAATTTCTAAGACGGGTTTCATAATGCTCGAGGTGTTCGTTCAACGGTTCGATAGTCGCCGCCGTCCCGCCTCCGTGATATTGAGTCAGAGGAACGAACATAAATCCCATGCTGGGCGTTTTAGACCATGTTCCGTCATATATATTCTGGCGCTCGATAATCTCTTGATAATCGCGCGGCAAAGACCAATTTGTCTCCACATACCCCATAGGCACTTTATTGGAACCTGACAAAAAATACCAATCGGGGACATTCAAGTAGATGCCCCTGCCCCGGCACCAACGGTAAAAATCACGGATTTGTAGCCATTGATTCCATTGAGAATCTTCATACCCGCAATGACCGCTATGAACCGTGGAAGCACAAGGATCTCCCGGATACGAACCGTCGTGCTCGAACACATTCATTCCTGTCTTTTCAAAGAAATCGCGCAACGTACCGAAATAGCGGTTTCCCCAATCGGAAGCAATGCAGGGCGAAACCCCGAAACGGCTTCCTTCTTCCCGGGTACGGGCCGGAAGTCCCGTTTTCCTGCTAATAGCAGCATCTTCATCGGAAGCGCCGCGGCTGGCAAGCAACGAATAACCGCCCAAAGCGACTCCCCGCGAAGAAGCATAATCGTTCAATGCCTTCATTCGCGACAAATAAGCGGCAGAGTCGTTTTCTATTTGAAAGCCGCTGCCGAAGGTCATGATAACCATCTCGAACCCCACATCGGCGCATTGATCGATAGCCCGCTTGACTGATTCGTCGTCGGATTGACGTACATGCATCAATATCGGATTTTCCTGCGTCCAGGGAGCCATCATCCGCCAAAAACGACACTCCGCCAATCCCCTGCGTTCCTGATCGGTAGCGTCCCTAAGCATTTCGAACGCCGTACACGATTCGAACGTCTCTCCCGGCATCAACCGCCGACCGGGTCCCAGCAAAGGCGTAACCTCCAACCGGGCAGGTTTGTATTGCCCGTAATAGCGAATCCCCGTATATTCATATTCCGGATGGTCGAACACCCAACGAACCGCCGGATTATCCTTCATGGCTTCCATATCGCCTCCCATGGCATAATCGGTAACGACGAATAACTGGGTAAAACGGTCAATATAGTCGCGGGGAGCATCCGTTTGGACCGGACGACGCCGAAAATCCCGCGTAAAATATCCAGACTCCCGAGCCATCATACGCACCTCGTGAGGCTCGCCGTAATGAACTTTGGGAGCCGTCTCCACAAGCGCCAGAATTTCCGACTTGAACGAATTCAACAAAACGGGTTCATTCCCGTTATTCTCTACTTCGATCCATTTGGATAAAATAGGAGCCCCGTCATACAACTCGTAAAATACCCTGACAACCAAATTCCGACAAGACACCGCCGCTTTGTCCGAAGCCCGATAGGTAAAGACCACCCGCTTCCCCGGAGCCGGCCACGGATACAAATGAGAAATCCACCCGTAATTGGGTTTCCATGGGAAACGCGCGCAGGTCTCCCCTATCTCATAACCGCTCATAACGAATGCCGTATCGCACAAATACATGTCATTCAAGAAACGATCGGTCAGAAAATTATGAACCGGCTGCCCCGATAACCCGCCTACCGGATAAACCGCTCCGTCGATCTCCAGTTCCGCCTCCGGCCTGACCGCCCTTAACTCGCTTTGGCCAGTCATCAAATTATCGAACGCTACCGTCGCCGCATTGGGCGACAAAACAAAAGTCCGACATAACAAGCCATTGGACAACTCCATGCGACGACCGTTTTCCGAAACTTTCACAACGGCTTTATACCTGCTTCCGTCGATCAGCCAATCGCCGGAAGCGTTGAACAAACGCGCAGACCGGGCATTGCTTTCACTCATAGAAAGAAAAAAAGCAATACCGCCCGTAACAACATGCCTAACGATATTCCAACCCATGTTTTCCAGATAAATTCCACAAATATAAATCGCTTCGGTCAAAATACCCAATACCCGCTTATTAGAATCCGCTTCTTCGCAAAACATTTATTGAAAAACTATTACTACCTTTGCACGGTCGTTTTTTTTATCATTTCCCGAATCATAGTCAATGATTCGACAAAGAATCCGCGACTCGCATAAAATTAATCGAATTTATGATAAAACAAGCTATTCCTACAGAATTGGGAACCGAGAAAATCGGTAAATTATTAATGCAATACGCTATTCCGGCCATAATTGCCATGACCGCCTCTTCCCTATACAATATGGTGGACAGCATTTTCATCGGACACGGCGTCGGTCCTTTGGCTTTATCCGGATTGGCCCTGACTTTTCCTCTCATGAATCTCGCCGCAGCTTTCGGCTCTTTGGTAGGCGTAGGAGCAGCAACACTGGTTTCCGTAAAATTAGGACAAAAAGACTACGACACAGCACAACGAATTTTAGGAAATGTCGTCGTTCTGAATATTATCATCGGAGCCTTGTTTACCCTTGGCACCTTATTATTCCTGGACCCCATACTCTATTTTTTCGGGGCCAGCAACGATACGATCGGTTATGCCCGAGACTATATGGTCGTTATTTTAGCCGGAAATATCGTCACTCATTTGTACTTGGGATTAAATGCGGTAATGCGTTCAGCCGGTCATCCTCAAAAAGCCATGTACGCTACTATCGCTACCGTAGTATTAAATTCCGTTCTCGACCCGCTGTTTATTTTTGTTTTCGACTGGGGGATTCAAGGAGCAGCCGTTGCTACAGTTCTGGCACAAGTCATATCATTGTGTTGGCTATTCAAACTATTCGGGAACAAAAACGAACTATTGCATTTCCATAAAGGCATATTCCGCCTGAAAAAGAAAATCGTCCGGGAATCGCTGGCCATCGGAATGGCTCCCTTCATGATGAATCTGGCCGCCTGCTTTATCGTCATTCTGATCAATCAAGGCTTGAAAGAACACGGCGGAGATTTAGCAATCGGAGCTTTCGGAATCGTGAACCGTTTCGTCTTCCTGTTCATTATGATCGTCATGGGATTGAATCAAGGCATGCAACCGATTGCCGGCTATAATTTCGGAGCCGGCCTCTTCGAAAGGGTCATACGGGTATTCAAACTGACCGTCATGGCCGCTACTATCGTAACGACATTGGGATTCATCGCAGGAGAAGGCATGCCGGAATTGGTAACGCGCATTTTTACTACCGACTCCGAACTGATCGCCAATTCGGTCAAAGGAATGCGCATTACATTTATCTGCTTCCCTCTTATAGGATTCCAAATCGTCACAGCCAACCTGTTTCAAAGCATAGGTATGGCCGGGAAAGCCATCTTCTTATCCCTTTCCCGTCAATTACTCCTATTATTACCCTGCCTTTTGTTACTACCCCCAATTTACGGACAAAACGGCGTATGGGCCAGCATGCCTATATCGGATTTCGTTGCGACAGTGATATCTGCTATCATGCTCGGATGGCAAATCAGAAAATTCAAAGCCGCCTCTCCAAACGGACAATAACATATTAACTTTACAACACCATGAAAGAGAACTATATCATTTGTATCGGTCGCCAATTGGGCAGCGGAGGCAAAATTATCGGCGAACGGTTAGCACAACAACTGAATATCGGTTTTTACGATAAGGAATTATTAAATCTGGCTGCACAAGAAAGCGGTCTGGATAAAAAATTTTTTGAACATGCCGACGAAAAATCTTCCGGAGGGATATTGAACAGTTTATTGGAACTTCGGGTTCCTCTGGTAGGTTCCAGTCCCCTGACCTTCGGGAGTTATCTGAACAGCGACTCTCTGTTTAAAATACAAAGCGACGTAATCCGTCAATTAGCGGATAAACAATCCTGCATTTTCGTCGGGCGTTGTGCTGACTATATTCTACGGGACCATGCCAGACGGATTGACATCTTCATATCCGCAAATAAACAAGACCGCATCGATCGTTTGTGCAAACTGCATGGAATCAAAGGGAAAGAAGCTGAAGAAATGATCGAAAAAGGAGACAAAAAACGAGCGGCCTATTATAATTATTACAGTTCCAAAACATGGGGATATGCAGAAACCTACCATCTTTGCATCAACTCATCAGTACTGGGTGTCGATGAAACCGTAAATTTCATCCGGGAATTCATAACCAGACAATTCCACTTATAAAATAGCGAAAGAGCTGTCCTAAAAGAAAACGGACAGCTCTGTTTCTTAATTTTAACCTGCCCGGCTACGACTCAGTTTCACAATAATACATACTGAATCTTCAACAAACAGGTACGCACAATGAAGACGAACACGTCAGACACACCTTGCCGTCATCACTTTCTTTTCTTCAATATTTTATATTGCGTCACGCAATCCGGTATTTCGTTTCTGTAATGCGTCACATAAATTAAGGTCTTATCCGGTTGCCGACAAAAAGCTTCGATCACGGACTTCGCCCGTTTTTTCTTTCCGGCATCCAGACCATGCAAAGGTTCATCCAGAATCAGTAACGGTGGATTTTTTACCAACGCCCTGGCCAGAAGCACCAACCGTTGTTCTCCAAAAGACAGTTTAACAAACGATCGGTCCGCCAAATGAGCGATATGCAATACCTCCATCCATTCATACGCCTTTTCCCTTTGCTCTTCCGAACTGTTCACGAATAACCCTACCGAATCGTAAAAACCGGAAACAACTACCCGTAAAGCCGGAATGTCCTTTAAATAATAGGTGTGCAGATCAGGCGACAAATAACCGATCCGGCGCTTAATGTCCCAGATACTTTCGCCGGTTCCTCGAACCCGGTCAAACAAAATGATCGCATTGGCGTAAGCCTGAGGGTTATCTCCGCAAACCAGACTCAACAACGTGGATTTCCCGCTGCCGTTTTCTCCCAACAAAGCCCATTTCTCCCCTTGCTTTACCTCCCAATCCAAACGGTTCAGGATAACGGAATCCCCGTAACGGACACAAATGGATTCCATTCGCAAAGCCACCTCGAAATCCGCATTCGCAGACATCTCCTGTTTCGGAAGCTCGATCGTTCCGTTCTCTTCGATCTCCGGGAAAAGACGAGTTTGCAACGTCCGGTCACGCATAAACGTTTCACGAGACACCGGAGCCCCGCACGACTTATTTGAAACGGGGAGTATCCAATCCGTCCAAACGGGAATATCGTTGATATCCGACAATACCAGAATCGTCTGTAACCCGTTGATTTCGGACATCCGGCAAAGCATTTCGCTCAAAGATTCCCGGGAAGAAACATCTAAACCGATAAAAGGATTATCCAAAATCAGAATCCGCGGTTCCTCAATCAAATTTCTTATAATCAAAAGTTTTCGAAGTTCTCCGCTGGATAAGGAAACAATTCGCTTAGACAAGGATTCCGACACTCCGAAGCAACGGATATACCGTTCTACCCGATCAGCGGGCAAAGCGGAAAAAAAATCGCCGGCCAACGGGACCTCCTCTATTTCCGAAGCGTTCCAACGTTGCTGGTAATAAACGTTCCGGCAATCCATCAAAGAATAAATATCCCGGAATTCCATGGATTTAACCGACCCGTACATATTGCCTTGTGAAACCTCGATCGTCCCTTCTTTGCGGGCGATACGCCCCTGAAAAATATCGGTCAACATGGTCTTGCCCGCTCCGTTAGGACCGATTACGACCCAATTCTCCCTTTCCCGAACCGTCCAATTCAACGGATGGCGGAACCGAAACTCGTCGAACAAAGGGACTACGTCTTTCATTTGAACCTGAAATTCCATTTTTCTCCTATCTTCCTTAAATACTTAACGAGTTCTTTTCAAGAACAAGGGGACGGAAATCCGTCCCCTTACGCTCTCTGTTCGCATCGTGCGCTTATTTATTCAACATTTCGCAAACCTCTTCGAATACGCATTCTCCCGTAAAGCCTAACTTTTGATCCAAAACCGACGCCGGAGCCGAATATCCGAAATGATTGACGCCATGAATCCGGCCGTTGCAAGCCACCAAACCTTCCAGAGTAACGGACAATCCGGCTGTTAAGCCGTATTTCGGTTTGTTACCCGGAATAACCGCTTGCTGATACGCCGCATCCTGCTGACGGAACAAACCTTCCGACGGAACGGAAACCACTTGGGAGGTAATTCCCTTCCGTTCCTGCAACAATGCCGCACCGTCGATCAAAGTGGATACTTCAGAACCGGAAGCCAGCAAAATCACGTCCGGATCGTCGCCGTTTTTACAAACGACGTAAGCTCCCCGCTCCGCCTGTAAAGCATCGCGATACCGGTTCTCTCCCGGCAAATTTTTAATATTCTGTCGGGAAAGAATCAAAGCGGTCGGAGTTTTCGTATTTTCCATCGCCATTTTCCATGCGACGGAAGTTTCTTCCGCATCGGCGGGACGAAGCGCCAACAGGCTCATGTGACCGGAATGGTTTTTCATTTTCTCCATCAAACGCAGTTGCGCCTCATGTTCTACCGGCTGGTGAGTCGGTCCGTCTTCCCCCACCCTGAACGCGTCATGCGTCCAGATATATTTGACCGGCACTTCCATCAAGGCGGAAAGGCGGAACGCCGGCTTCATATAATCGGAAAAGACGAAAAAGGTCCCGCAAGCGACGAAAATACCTCCATGCAGGGCAATCCCGTTGCAAATACAAGCCATGGCCAATTCCGCCACTCCCGCCTGTAAAAAAGCTCCGCTGAAATCCCCTTTCTTCAGCGCTTTGGCACCGCCTTTCAAAAAACCGTCCGTTTTATCGGAATTGGACAAATCGGCCGAAGCCACGATCATATTCTCGATTTGTCCGGCAAAAACCTTCAACACATCGGCTGACGCATTTCGCGTCGCGCTATTGGCTGCATGCTGAATTGCTTCATAATCGATTTCCGGAGCCCGACCGGACAAAAACCGACGGTATTTAGCGGCTAATTCGGGATTCTCTTTTTCCCAAACAGCCTGTTCCGCCTTACGGGCCCGCGCATACGCCCGCTTCCTGTCCAATACCTGACGGTAATGCTCCGCCACATCAGGAAAAATCGTAAACGGATTCTCCGGATTTCCGCCCAAATGGGCAATCGTTTTTTCCAATGACGCACCCGCCGCACCCAAAGGCTGCCCGTGTGTAGAAACTTTATTGGAAAAATCCTCATTATCGGGCCCCACGGCCCCTTTTCCCATCAAAGTCCTGCCGATAATCAGCGTAGGACGTTCCTTCTCTTCATGAGCCGCTTTCAATGCCGCCGTAATTTCCGCCGCACTGTTCCCGTCGATCGTCAATACGTTCCATCCCCACGCTTCGTATTTGGCCGCTGTATTTTCAGCGGTCACTTCCTCTACTTTGGTCGATAACTGAATGTTGTTGGAATCGTAAAACATGATCAGGTTGGACAATCCCAATGTTCCTGCGATACGACCTGCACCCTGAGAAATTTCCTCCTGAATGCCCCCGTCGGAAATGAACGCATACGTTTTATGCGCCATCCATTCTCCAAAACGGGCTACCAGAAACCGCTCGGCGATCGCTGCGCCCACAGCCATAGTGTGCCCCTGTCCCAAAGGACCGGACGTATTTTCGACTCCCCGCTGCACATCCACTTCGGGATGTCCGGGCGTCACGCTGCCCCACTGACGGAAATGTTGCAGATCTTCCATGCTGTACTTCCCGATCAGGCTCAATACCGCATACAACATCGGCGACATATGTCCGGGATCCAGAAAAAAACGGTCGCGATTGGGCCATCCCATATCGTCCGGATCGAAATTCAGAAAATCGGAATAAAGGACATTGATGAAATCGGCCCCCCCCATGGCACCGCCCGGATGCCCGGACTTGGCTTTTTCGACCATGGCGGCCGCCAAAATACGAATATTATCCGCAGCTCGGTTAGTAGTAGTAATTGGATTCATGTATTCGTTCAGTTTAAAATTAGTTCGACAAAGATACAAAACTGTCGGCAAACTACGGACAATTTTTACAAACGCCCCTCGACACGATCTTACAAAAGCAGCCGGTTTTTCAAATGGACCGGCAATTCGGGCATAGCCCCCTGGCGGGAACAAACGAAAGCCGACACGTCCACCGCCAAGCGATGCGCCTCAGGTATCGTCCTGCCCTTCAACATCGCCGCACAGAACGACGCGGTAAACGAATCCCCGGCTCCTACCGTATCTTCAACCTCCACCCGGGGCGTATCCAGAAACGATGTTTCGTCGGGCGTAAACACATAGCTGCCGACAGCTCCGCAAGTAAGCACCACTCCCCGCAATCCGTACCGTTGCAACAAAACGGTACACGCCTCCTTTTCATCGGCAGGCAATCCGAAAGCCCCGGTTACCCAAACCAATTCCTCATCGTTTATTTTCAAAATATTGCACCGTTCAAATCCGGATTCGATAATCTCCGGAGTATAAAAATCGCCCCGAAGGTTAATATCGAAAATCTTATAGCTTTCCGCAGGCATAGCATCCAAAAAACGGAGAACGGTAGTTCGGGAGACCTCAGACCGTTGCGCCAAAGAACCGAAACAAACGGCCTGTACCCGACCGGCCAAAGCATGCAAAGCAGACGTATAAGGAATATAGTCCCACGCTACATTTCGGGTAATGTCATACGCCGGAATCCCGGCATCGTCCAGCCGGACGTACACCGTTCCGGTCGGATAATCGACCGTCTCTACCCGATCGGCCGACAATCCTTTTTGTTCGAATACGTTTAATATCTCCCGTCCCAAATCGTCGTTTCCCACGGCACTGACCACATAACTTTCAAATCCGAAACGCGACATATGGTATGCAAAATTCGCAGGAGCTCCGCCCATTTTCTTCCCGTCGGGAAACACGTCCCACAAAACTTCGCCCATACCTACAACTTTATCGGTCCCCATAACCATATAATTTTTCATGTTTCATGCTTATCCGACTTCAAATTTCTCCTCCGTTTTTCAGCGTTCCGCATACAAAAAAAATGAAACCGGCACTGATTTTCCCGCTTGTTCTGTCTTCCGAAAAATAAAATTCATACGACAAAACCATATTCAAACCCTTTCAAGAACCCTTTCATCATCGGCTAATAACAAAACAAATCGCTGACAATCAATATATTACACTAACACCTCTAACATAAGGGCAAAAGAGTTCAGATTGCTCAAAACATCGTAAAACAAAAATAGCAAATATAATAAATATTCATCTACTTTTGCAACATAACAACAAGCAAACGAATTAAGGAGAAAACGCACTAAAACGTTATATCCCACCTGAAGCAAATCGAAGGAGTTATGAAAAGAGAAGATAATTTCGGAACAGGAATCGACCTACAAATAAAAAAGGCGTGGATTGAACACTTATTTCATCAGCAAGGCTTCTGGCAAACCGTTAGGACTGAAACAAGTAACAACCCACGCCTACATCTATATATCTCCTTTCCAAGAAGGGAAGACAACGCTCTTTACATGAGTATTAACGGAACAAATATACAAAAAATTTTATAACCTGTATAATTTTCTCGATATTATTATTAAAAATAGTTGAATTCCAATAACCTACGGCCTGTCAAATTCTACATACGATGACCATTTACAATCACTGAAGTCCCCCCAAACGATCGATCCGTTTTTCCAACATTCATTCTTTCGAGACGGTCGTTTCACAAAACGCGAAGTCTTCCCAGGTCGAATATTCGATAAAATATCTTCCGGCATCTCGCGTTCGGTAAATCCTCAACATGTCAGAAATACAGAAACGACACTTCATCCTATTATCTTCCGATCCGAAAGAGTGTCTGCCTCCATACTTCATTGAATAGGTACGAGGGCAGGTGCTTGATTTGATGCGGTAATATAACCGATAATTGCATGCAAATTGCATGTTTAAAAAGCACAAGAGAGTTACAATTTTCATTGTAACCCTCTAATTTTCAAGTGACACCGACAGGACTCAAACCTGTAACCTTCTGATCCGTAGTCAGATGCTCTATTCAATTAAGCTACGGTGCCTTTAACCATTAAAACCCTTTAATTTTACCTCTGCAAAGGTAGAGTATTTTTCGGCTCGGTCCAAAAAAAAACGAGTATTTTTTTCATTTTTTTAAATCTTTTTCTATTATCCTTTGATAAACAAATATTTAAAAAAACGCGATTTCCCGTTTTTACCTCTTTCTCATTTCCCTCTTTCCCTCATTTTACGTAAATAATGCTCATACCGTCCCGAAAAGGCATGATTACCGTCTCTACCCGTTCATCCGAAACCGCCTTCTCATTAAACCGTTTGATAGCCGCCGTATGGGCGTCTTTAAGATTTTTCGGCGAATCGTCCACGACTTTTCCGTCCCACAACACGTTGTCCCCCAAAATAACGGAACCGCTATGCACGTAACCGTTATCCAGCAGCAAATCGTAATATTCCGGGTATTCCCGTTTATCCCCGTCGATAAATACCATATCGAAAGAAAGCCCGAGACCGGGAACGACATCCTGCGCCCGTCCGATATGCCGGACGATACGTTTTTCCAACCCTGCACGAGCGATAAACGAAGCGGGAATACGTTCCAGTTCGTCATTGATATCGATCGTATGCAACACACAGTTTTCCCCGGCCGCACGAGCCATGCAAATAGCGCTGTATCCGGTAAAAGTACCTATTTCCAAAATGGAAACGGGCCGGTACATACGCACCAACATTTGCAAAATCATTCCCTGAATATGCCCCGAAGACATGCGAGGATGCACGGTATATAAATGCGTCTGACGGTCGAGCTCCTTCAATAAGGGGTCTTCCGGAGAAGAAAACTGCCGGACATAACGATCGAGTTCTTTTTCCAATAAAGTCATTTTTATTCACTGATAAATTAAAACGGACAAACGGGACTCGTCGTAAATCTCCCTGGCGATCTCGATCAATTCTCCCGAAGTAACCCGATTAATCTTGCACGCGATTTCCTCCTGCGAATCCGACCGGTTATACACCAAATAACTTTTGGCCCCTCCCAGCATCAGACTTTCCCCGCTTTCCGAGGATATGGCCAATTGGCCGACCAACTGTTTTTTAGCCCGGGCCAATTGCAACGAAGTCAGAGGTTTGTCGCGTAACAACGCCAATTCTTTATAAACCAGCGAAAGACAACGTTCCAGATTTTCCCGTTCACACCCGAAATAAACGGACGCGACGCCCGTATCCTGATAAGAAGTATAGGCGCTTTCCACGGAATAAGACAATCCGTTTTTCTCCCGCAACGAAACGTTCAAACGGCTGTTGGCGCTGGAACCGCCCAAAATATTGGATAACAAAGCAAGCGGAACGCGCCGCGAATCGTAATGCGAATAAGCACGCCCCCCTATGATGCAATTGACCTGATACCCCTTTTTCGAAACCGTCCGTTCCTGCCGGACATATTCCGGAACCGCCGTACGGGACCCGACAGACGGAAAAGCAGGTACGTCTCCGAAATAACGGTTGCACACATCGACAAAACGGTTGAAAGCGACATTGCCGACCAAAGCGAAAACCATTTTATCCGTCCGGTAATTCCGTCGAATGAACGCTTTGAGATCGTCGCTGGAAAATTTCCGCAAATAACGCGGCGTCCCCAATATATTCCGACCTAAAGAACAGCCCGCAAAAATCATGTCCTCGAAATCATCGAAAATCAGTTCGGCCGGAGAATCTTTATACGAATTGATTTCGTCGATAACCACGCCCCGTTCCCGATCCAGCTCCACCGGAGAAAAAACGGAATGGAAAACGACGTCGGAGATCAAATCCACCGCTTTCACAAAATCACGGCGCAGAACAGTGGCATGCACCACCGTCTCTTCCTTTGTCGTATAAGCGTTCAATTCTCCGCCTACGTTATCCAACAACGAATTGATATGATAAGGTTTCCTGCGTTGCGTACCTTTGAACAGCAAATGTTCGATCAAGTGCGCCATGCCGTGTTCTTCTTCCGCTTCGTCCCGGGTTCCCGCTCCGACAGTCATTCCGCAATATACGACCGGAGAAGCCACTCTTTTCAGAATGCACCGAATCCCGTTCGGCAATTCAATCGATTCAAATTCCATATTATTCCGCACAGAGCCAACCGCTTTTTCGTTCGAACCGCAAAGATAACGTTTATTTCAAAAACCGTTTCAGTTCCTGTCCCGTATAACTCGCTTTACACCGCATGATTTTTTCGGGCGTACCGCAGCAAACCACCTCGCCGCCTTCCGCGCCCCCCTCTTTTCCCATATCGATAATATAGTCCGCTACCTTAATCACGTCCATATTATGCTCGATAATCAATACGGTATTGCCCCGTTCCACCAAACGGTCCAACACCTCCATCAACATCCGTACGTCCTCGAAATGCAAACCGGTGGTCGGTTCGTCCAGAATATACAAGGTACGCCCCGTATCGCGTTTGCTCAATTCCGCCGCCAATTTAATCCGCTGGCTTTCCCCGCCGGACAACGTGGTAGAAGGCTGTCCCAGCGTAATGTACCCTAAACCGACATCGTAGATCGCTTTCAGTTTGTTGTATATCTGCGGAATCGGCTCGAAAAATTCCAACGCCTGAGCTACCGTCATATTCAACACCTCATTGATGTTTTTCCCCTTATAACGCACCTGCAGGGTTTCCCGATTATACCGTTCCCCATTGCAGCTTTTGCATTTCACATACACGTCCGGCAGGAAATTCATTTCGATAGTCTGTACGCCCGCACCCTTGCATTCCTCGCATCGTCCGCCTTTCACGTTGAAGGAGAAACGGCCGGGTTTGAACCCTCGTATCTTGGCATCGGAAGAGGTCGCGAACAAATTTCGGATATCCCCGAACAAACCGGTATAGGTCGCCGGATTGCTGCGCGGCGTGCGGCCGATAGGCGCTTGATCCACCACGACCAATTTATCGATATGTTCGAAACCTTTGACGGACTTATATTCCAACGGCTGGGCATAGCTGTTGTAAAGCCGGGCGCTCAAAGCGGGACGCAACGTTTCATTAATCAAAGTGGACTTTCCGCTGCCGCTGACTCCCGTCACGCAAATCATGCATCCCAACGGAAATTTAACATTGACCTGTTTCAGGTTATTTCCCGACGCTCCCTTGATTTCGATGAACTTTCCGTTGCCGGGACGCCGGGACGCCGGGACGGGAATGCTCCGCACCCCGTTGAGATAATCGGCCGTCAATGTCTTTCCGGCCAGGATATCCGCCGGCGTTCCCATAGCCACGACCTCCCCTCCATGCACTCCGGCCGCCGGACCGATATCCACGATCCAATCGGCGCTGCGGATCATGTCTTCGTCGTGCTCCACCACGATAACGGTATTCCCCATATCGCGCAACGCCTCCAACGATTCTATCAGTTTCCGGTTATCCCGTTGATGCAAGCCGATGCTGGGTTCGTCCAAAATATACAGGACATTGACCAATTTGGAACCGATCTGGGTAGCCAACCGGATGCGTTGGCTTTCTCCTCCGGAAAGTCCCGCCGCTCCCCGGCTGAGCGACAGATACCCCAATCCCACGTCTAACAAAAAAGAAAGCCTTTCCCGAATCTCTTTAAGGATGTCCCGGCCGATCAACAACTCTTTTTCCGTCAGTTTGCCGGGCAGCGAATCCACCCATTCGACCAATCCGGAAATGCTCATGTTGGACACTTCCGCAATATTCTTTCCGTCGATTTTGAATTGCAGCGATTCGGATTTCAGCCGGCTGCCGCCGCATAAAGCGCATTTTTGCTGACGGACGAACTGGGATTTCCACTTTTCCCCTTTCGATACCGCTCCGTCTTCGGTAGTTTTATCGATATAATCGATAATGCCGTTCCAGTCGATAAAATGCATGCCTCCGATCAATCCCAGCTTTTTCGCTTCTATTTTCAGCGGTTCGCTGTCCCCATGAATGATAATATGCAAAGTTTCGGCATTGATGGCATCGACAGGATCGTCCAAATCGAACCCGTATTTACGCCCCAATGCCTCCATCAGTACGAAAATATAGCTGTTCCGGTATTTTCCCAACGGTTCTATGGCTCCTTCCCGAATGGATTTGCGACGGTCGGGAATCATTTTATCCATATCGTAAATATCCTCGACTCCCAAACCGTTACAACGCGGACAAGCTCCGTGAGGAGAATTGAAAGAAAAGGTATGGGGAGCCGGAACGGCATAAGATATTCCCGTCGTCGGACACATCAGATTACGGCTGTAATACCGTTGCCGGTCCGTATCGTAATTGTAAACCAGAATCGTTCCTTTGCCCTGCTTCATCGCCTCGTCCAGACTTTTCAGAAACCGATCGTCCATGTCTTCCTTGACGACCAACCGATCTATGACGATTTCTATGTCGTGTATCTTATACCGGTCGAGCTTCAATCCGTCGTATATTTCGGTAATTTTCCCGTCGATACGCGCATGCACGTACCCTTTTTTCAGAAACGAACCGAACAACTCCCGATAATGCCCTTTGCGACCTTTGATTACCGGCGCCAACAAAGCGATTTTTTGTCCGTCGAACTCTTTTTTGATAAGGGCCATGATTTCCTTGTCGCTGTAACGTACCATACGTTCGCCCGTTTCGGAAGAATAAGCTACGGCTATGCGTGCGAACAACAACCGAAGGAAATCGTTGATTTCCGTTACCGTTCCTACCGTAGAACGGGGATTTTTGTTCGTCGTCTTCTGTTCGATGGCCACCACCGGACTCAGTCCCGTAATCTTATCCACGTCGGCACGCTGCATGCTGCCTACGAACTGACGCGCATAGGACGACAGGGTCTCCATGTAACGGCGTTGTCCTTCTGCATAAACGGTATCGAAAGCCAAAGAAGATTTTCCGCTGCCCGACAAACCGGTAATAACCGACAAGGAATAACGCGGAATCGTAACATCGATATTTTTCAGGTTATGTTCTCTGGCCCCTATGATCTCTATTTTTTTCATCTTGACTTTTACCCTGCGGAATCTGCTCCGCCTCTTTAATTACCGAGCTTCGGTACGAAAGTTCGCATCGGGAATCTTTACCTTGTACGTTTTTCCCGACACGTTATCGTGCTGATACCCGCGTATCCACGGGTTCAATTCCCGCAATAACTTATAATTGGTTCCATGCTGGCGAGCCACATCGCTCCAGTTGATCTTCCGGTCGCTCACTTCGACGACGGAATAACGATAAGGCTCGTAATATTGTTCAGGGTCGATATAAAACCCGTAAGCCGCCGGATTCCGTTCCACCAATTTGAAACTGAGGATACGGAAAATATAACGCATGGTTTCGGTCGGCAGGAAAAGGTCGTAATAATTTTGCTCGTCCTGGCTGGCCATTCGTCTGGAAATGCCGGCCATTCCGGCATTGTAGGACGCTGCGGCCAATGTCCATGACCCGAACCGTTCATACGCCTTTTTCAGATATTTGCAAGCCGCGACCGTCGATTTTTCCACATCGTAACGTTCGTCCACTCCGGTCCCTACCTCCAAACCGTACTCCTTGCCCGTGGTCGCCAATATCTGCCATAAACCCGCCGCTTTAGCGGGAGAATAGGCTTCCGGATCCAGTCCGCTCTCCGCCACCGCCAGATACTTAAAATCCGCAGGCACTCCGTGCTTTTCCAGAATAGGCTCAATGACCGGGAAATACCTTTTGGTAGCCCGCAAGGTCTTGAGCGTTTTGGAATGCATGTACATCGTTACGGCCAAATCCTCTTCCAGACTTTCCCGCGTATCGTAATATTCCAACGGGACACTTTCCGAAGCGAAAGCGAGCTTGTCCGGTATCGGCGGTACGATAACGGACGAAACCTCTCCCGTATTATACGCAGGCAAATCGGACACCTGGCACGAAGCCACATGAAAAGAGCAGACTCCCAACAGCAAGGCCGGGAAAAAAGAGCATAAACGGCAATATTTATTCATGACTCAAAACCATTAAATTCCAAACCGCGAAGACATGAGAACGGAAAGGCAACGTCCCAGATCGATCGCTCCGAAAACGTCCAGAATAGTAATAAAAATCAATCCTATCAGCAACCAGCGCATAAAACCGGTTCCCAAAGTCCGGGCATAACGAGCCGCGATATAAGAACCGACGATATTTCCGGCCGCATGTATCAACCCCCACGTATAATTCACATGTCCGTGCATCATAAAGACCACCAAGGAAAAAGGGGTCGTCACGAAAGCCATAAAACCTTTCATGGCGTTGGCGCGCATCAGGTCGTACCCCAATCCCATGACAAAGATAGCAATAAAAAAATATCCTACCCCGACATAAATCGACCCGCCGTAAAACCCGGCCAACACCAACAGCAGAAAATGCAACGGACGCATGGGAACCACCCCGCCTTCACGCCCTTTCAGCCATACCGACGGTTTAAAAAGCAACATGCCGGCCATGACGATAAGCCCGGCCGCAAAACAAATATGAAAAATCCGGTCGCTGACCATCATGGAAAACTGAGCGCCGGCCAGCACGCCGACGACAATCGGGACGGACAATCTGAACGCCTGCCGCATATCCAGCAAACTCTCTTTCCGAAAAGTCAACGATCCCACCAAATTCTGCAACACCACTGAAATCCGGTTCGTTCCACTGGCATCCAGAATCGGCATCCCCAACGCCATATACAGGGTCATGGAAATAACGGTAGCCCCGGCAGCCAACGTATTGATGAACCCGACCGCCAGTCCGGACACGACAAGCGCAACGACCGTTTCCGTTGTAAGCATCTTCGGCCTCAATCATCCAGGGTAAAACGATCGGCATCCAGATAAGCGGGAAACCCGGCCCGGAATTCGGCCAAACCGTCCAGATCGATTTCCGCAGCAATCATTTCTTCCGCATACGGTTCCGCCACCGACAAAGGGCGCCCCGTAAAATCCAGAATCACGCTGTCTCCGGAATAAACCTCCTTCGGAGCCTTCCCGCAACGATTGACCCCGACCACATACGCCTGATTCTCTATCGCCCGGGCCCTCAACAACGTGTTCCATGCATAACTGCGCGTTTCCGGCCAATTGGCCACATAAACCAACATGTCGTAATCGTTCCGCGAACGCGACCATGCGGGGAAACGCAAATCGTAACAAATCAGCGGCAATATACGTACCCCTTTATAATGAATTACCTGCCGCAAACGACCGGCTTCGTAATGATTATGTTCGCCCGACATCCGGAACAAGTGACGTTTGTCGTAACACGACATAACTCCGTCGTCGTCCACGAAAAACAGCCGATTATAATATCCGACCGTTCCTCCGACCGACTCCGTCTTTATCGCCATGCTTCCCATCAACGCCTTTCCGAAACGCCGGGCGGTATCCGCCAGCCACGCCACGCTTTCTCCCCGCATATCCTCCGCAATATCGGCCGGATGCATACTGAATCCGGTCGTAAACATTTCGGGAAAAACGACCAAATCCGCCCCGGCAGCGCCGAGCGAAAGCCAATGCTCTATCTTAGCCCGGTTGGTTTTCGGGTCTTCCCACGCAATATCCATCTGAAAAGCAGCTACTTTCATCGTCAGTTCCATTTATTTTTTCCAAATCGGAACGCAAGATACGAATATTCCCGGGGATACGAAAATAATCCCGACATGCTTCCGGCGCCCCCGGAGCAGGAACAGGTCCCGTCATACGATATATCGAAGTTATTTCATACCTTTGTCCGACAAGCGAGTCTCCCAATGCCAGGAAACGGAGACGACGATAGAAAAACGAAAACGTTACGAATTTATGCTGACAGCAGGATCGAAATACAAACTGCATCTTTCGCGCTTTACCGAAAACGGCGCTTATCTGATGGACGAAAACATGGAGGAAGTATTGCTGCCCAAACGGTATGTCACTCCGAACATGGAAGAGGGAGACAGCGTCGAAGTATTCATTTACCACGACTCGGAAGACCGTCCGGTAGCCACGACCGAAACGCCGAAAATCATGGCGGGAGGGGTCGCCTCTTTAGAAGCGGTGGACATAACCCCATACGGCGCCTTTCTGGACTGGGGACTACCGAAAGACCTGTTTTTGCCGAAAGCCAACCAGCAGGAACGCGTGGAAAAAGGATACTGGTACGTGGTAACGGCTTATGTGGACCGAATAACCGGCCGGCTGGTGGCTTCCACGAAACTGGGGCATGTGGTCAACAATGACGAAATCATCGTCAAAACCGGAGAAAAAGTAGATATCATCGTCGCCCAACGGAACGAACTCGGTTTTCGGGTGGTCATCAACCAGCGGAACTGGGGCATGATTTACCACAACCAGATATTCAAACCCGTTTACATCGGCGATACGATGGAAGCCTATGTCGTTCGGATAACGGAAGACAAACGCATCGACCTTACCCTGCAACCCGCCGGATTCGACGGAATAAAAAACAGCGCCAGACAGTTAATAGAATTGATGGTTGCTCAGGGAAGCACCCTGCCGGTCTGCGACGCCTCGACCCCGGAAGAGATACAGAAATATACGCAAATGAGCAAAAAGACCTTCAAACGCGCAGTAGGATATTTGCTGAAAAGCGGTGCAGTCAAGCAACAGGACGGATATCTTTCGTTACTGGAAGGTTACCGAAACCTCAAATGGGAATAAGTCGGACCCATTCAGCCGCGACGACATCCGTAAAGCCCATTTCCGCTTCCGACGAACCGTTCCGGTTCCCGTTCGCGGAGCCCCGAATTATATTTCGACCGGCTCCGTCGTCCGTTCCCGACAATTCCAACAAATTCGAACGCTCCTAAAGACATTCGACATTTTCGCATCAAACGCAAATATCAATCAATACTTATGAAAAAACATATCCTTATTTTCTTGTATCTACTGTTCATATTCCCGTCGTATTCCGCACACAAGCCGGAATTCTCCACCGCAGGCTTTTTCCAGATCCGCAATTCTGGACGCCAGGTCTATTCCATGAATCCGGCCTGGCGTTTTTTCAAAGGAGCCGTACCCGACGGACAAGCCGTCGATTTGGACGACAGCGGATGGGAAGCGGTATCCCTGCCCCACGGCAGCGAATATATTCCTACGGAAGCGAGCGGCTGTGTCAATTATCAAGGCGAAACCTGGTACCGAAAACATTTTACGCCGGCCGATTCGCTAAAAGGGAAAAAGTTGTTTTTGCATTTCGAAGCCGTCATGGGCAAATGCAAAGTCTTTGTAAACGGACAATTGCTGACCGAACATTTCGGAGGTTTTTTACCGGTCATCGCCGAGGTCAGCGATGTGCTGCAATGGGGGAAAGACAATGTTATCGCCGTGTGGGCCGACAACAGCGACGATCCGAGTTTTCCGCCGGGAAAAGCCCAGGACGTTTTGGATTTTACCTATTTCGGCGGCATATACCGAGATTGTTGGTTGATCGCGCATAATTCCGTGTACATTACCGACCCGAATTACGAAAACGAAACGGCGGGCGGCGGACTATTCGTAGCTTACGACAACATATCGGAAAATTCCGCAGACATTTTGCTGAAACTGCATTTGCGCAACGATACCGACAAAAATTTTTCAGGCTCCGTCGAATACGAACTTTCCGCACCGGACAGCAGCCGAACGGCCGCTTATACCCGCAAAGTTTCAGTAAAAAAAGATCAAGCCTCCTCCTTCTCCGACCGTATCCGAATCGAATGTCCCGCCTTATGGAGTCCGGAGTCTCCCGTTTTATACAATCTGACCGTACGGGTAACCGACAAAAACGGAAAAACGATCGACGGTTACCGCAGATGGATAGGCATACGCAGCATAGAGTTCAAAGGCAAAGACGGTTTTTGGCTGAACGGAAAACCCTACCCCTCCCCGTTGATCGGAGCGAATCGGCATCAGGATTACGCCATCGTAGGAAACGCCGTATCGAACCACGCCCACTGGCGCGATGCCCGCAAGCTGCGGAATGCGGGATTAAAAGTCATCCGCAACGCCCACTATCCGCAAGACCCCGCCTTTATGGACGCCTGTGACGAACTGGGACTGTTCGTCATCGTGAATACGCCCGGCTGGCAGTTCTGGAATAAAGATTCCATCTTCGAGCAACGGGTTTACAGCGATATAAGAAACATGGTCCGCCGCGACAGGAACCATCCGTCCGTATGGATGTGGGAACCTGTTTTGAACGAAACATGGTATCCGGACGATTTCGCCAAAAACACCCGGGACATCGTAGATGCCGAATACCCTTTTCCGTACTGTTATTCGGGATGCGACAATTCCGCCCGAGGCAAAGAACACTTTCCAGTACTCTTCTCTCATCCGGCCAATGCTAACGAAGGAGAGGCGCTGAAGGAAACCCTTCCGGATAAAACTTATTTTACGCGGGAATGGGGCGACAACGTGGACGATTGGAGTTCCCACAACTCTCCCAGTCGCGTCAATCGCAGTTGGGGAGAAGAACCCATGCTCGTACAGGCCCGGCATTACGCTTGTCCTCCTTACCGCTATACCTCTTACGACGCCCTGTACCGAACCGACAGACAACACGTCGGCGGCTGCCTGTGGCACTCGTTCGACCACCAGAGAGGTTACCATCCCGATCCTTTTTACGGCGGATTGATGGACGTGTTCCGCCAACCCAAATATTCCTACTATATGTTCATGGCCCAACGGGATCCGAAAATCGACAGCCTGTTGCCCGCAGAAACAGGCCCCATGGTATATATAGCGCATGAAATGACGCCCTTTTCATCCCACGACGTTACCGTTTATTCCAATTGCGACGAAGTACGGCTGACGGTCAATCAGGACGGACAAACCTACACTTATAAAAAGATTCCGTCGGAACAGGGCATGCCTTCTCCGATCATAACCTTCCCCGATGCCTACGACTTCATGACCAACAAATATTACGACAAAGAGGTTTACCTGCTGGCGGAAGGATTGATCGACGGGAAAGTGGTCGCCACCCACAAAGTGGCTCCCGCACGCCGGCCCGAAAAGTTACTGCTGTGGGCCGACTGGGAAGGGACGGAACTGGAAGCGAACGGATCCGATTTCGTAACCGTCATAGCCGCCGTAGCCGACCGTTTCGGACGAATCAAGCGGTTGAACAACTACTTCATCCGGTTCAGCATCGAAGGAGAAGGCCGACTGCTGGGAGGGTCCGACATCATGGCCAATCCGGTTCCCGTTCGCTGGGGGACAGCTCCCGTACTGGTGCAATCGACCACCCGTCCCGGCAAAATCAGAATCGTTGCGGAGGTATTGCAAAAAGGTTCCCAAATGCCGGTCAGCGGAGTATTGGAAATCGAAACGGTTCCCTCGTCCGTTCCCTTGCTGTATGAAGAGCGGGAAGCGTCGCAAATCGGGAAAAACACCGTTGAAAACCTTCCTGTCCAAACAGAAAACATCGATCAATCGCAAGAAATAGAACGGTTGAGAAAAGAGTTGAACACGCTGAAACTAAAAGAAGTGGAAAGACAACAGGCCGAATTCGGAGAATCTAAGAAATAAATACACCGATTGTCCGATACAACGGTCGCCGGCAATTTCGCGTATCGCATCCGCAATCAAACGAATGCGATACGCGATTTTTTATAAAAACAACACACGTGTCCGAGCGATTTTCATTTTTTCCGCCGAAACATTCCCGAAACGGTTTCGCTCCCCGTCCGGACAGGAAAAGAGCAGGCCCGACCGACAAAGCCATTCCGTCGAAATAAACCGGAGGTCATGTAAAATTCCATAATATTTTATTAATTTTACCGCGGAAAAATTCTTTCTCCGATATAGCGCCGGCTCATCGATTGGCAGCAAGCAGAAACAAGGGAATACCCGTCAGGCTTCTTTCGACGAGCCGGATAATTACTGTTCGCATTATTAATTTTATAAATCTTATCTAAATGAAGGTTGATGTAGTACTGGGGCTCCAATGGGGCGATGAAGGAAAAGGAAAGGTTGTGGACGTACTTACGCCCGGCTATGAAGTTGTCGCCCGCTTTCAGGGAGGTCCGAATGCCGGTCATACGTTGGAATTCAACAATGAAAAATACATTCTCCGTTCCATTCCATCCGGAATTTTTCAGGGAGACAAAGTCAATGTGATCGGGAACGGGGTCGTACTCGATCCGGCTCTTTTCAAAGCGGAAGCCGAGGCACTGGCCCAATCGGGGCACGACCTGACCGAACGGTTGTATATCTCCAAAAAAGCCCACTTGATACTACCGACCCACCGTTTGCTGGACGCAGCCTATGAAGCGGCGAAAGGAGACAAAAAAGTAGGAACTACGGGAAAAGGAATCGGCCCCGCCTACACGGATAAGATCAGCCGTACCGGAATACGGGTAGGCGACATCCTGAACGATTTCGACACGAAATACGCCCAAGCCAAAGCCAGACACGAACAGATATTGAAAAGTCTGAATTTTTCGTACGACCTGGCCGATGCGGAAAAAGAGTGGATGGAAGGCATCGAATATCTGAAAAAATTCAACCTGATCGACAGTGAAAATTTCATCAACGGATTGCTGAAACAAGAAAAATCCATTCTTTGCGAAGGAGCGCAGGGGACCATGCTGGATATCGACTTCGGGTCTTATCCGTTCGTGACCTCCTCCAATACGGTGTGCGCGGGAGCCTGCACGGGCCTGGGCATCGCCCCCAACAAAATCGGCCGTGTCATGGGTATTTTCAAAGCCTACTGCACGCGCGTAGGAAGCGGCCCCTTCCCGACGGAACTGTTCGACGAAACGGGAAACGCGTTATGCGAACTGGGGCATGAATTCGGTTCGGTTACCGGACGCCGGCGCCGTTGCGGATGGCTGGATTTGGTAGCGTTGAAATATTCCGTCATGATAAACGGCGTTACCTCCCTAATCATGATGAAAGCCGACGTCATGAACACCTTCGATACGCTGAAAGTGGCCGTAGCTTACAAGATCAACGGCGAAACGGTCCGGGAATTCCCTTACGAAATCGGAAACGACGTAGAACCCGTATATAAAGAATTCAAAGGTTGGAAGTGCGATATCAACCGCATCCGTTCTTACGACGAATTTCCCGCCGAATTGAAAAACTACATCGAATTTATTGAACAGGAATGCGGCGTTCCGGTTAAAATCGTTTCGGTAGGTCCCGACAGGGAAGCCACCATCGTAAGATAACCCCATTTCGACACGAAACGGAAAATTGTCCCGAAATAGCTGAAAACCTCCGGTATCAGATATTTTTGGGACAATTTCATTTAAAACGGCAATCAGAATGAAAACATTTATCAGTGAAACCATCGATAAATTATACGCTGTTTTCGGAGAACGCATTTCCGATCTGAACGTGTTGCTGCCCAGCAAACGGGCCCGGTTGTTCTTCAACGAGGAATTGACGGCACGGTTGAAGGACCGTCCGATCTGGCAACCGAACTACCTGTCGGTAGATACGCTGATGCAACGTATTTCAGGACTGCGGAATCCGGAACGCTTGCGCCTGATCGCCGAACTATATAAAATTTACTCCCGATACCACCGCGAATCGTTCGACTCTTTCTATTATTGGGGAGAAGTGCTGTTATCGGATTTCGATATGATAGACAATTACCGAGTAAACGCCGAACAATTGTTCGTCAACCTCAACGACCTGAAGGATATCGACCGAGCATTCGCCTATCTGGAACCGGAACAGGCGGAAGCGGTGCGCCGTTTCTGGAAAACGTTCCGGGACGAACGGCATTCCGCCTCCGCCCAACAAAAGTCGTTCTTGTCAGTATGGAATACGTTGCTTCCCGTTTATTCCGCTTTCCGCGAACGGCTGCAAGACGCCGGTTACGGCTATAAGGGCATGATATACCGCCATGCCGCGGAAAAAATCTTACGGCAGGAAGCCCCGGACCTTCCCGGAAAAACGGCTGCGGGTTTCGCCGTCATCGGTTTCAACGCCCTCTCCGCTTCGGAAAAGATTCTGTTCGGACATTTACAGGAAAAATACGACGCCCTGTTTTTCTGGGACGACGACGCCTATTACACCGACGATACGACCCAGGAAGCCGGATTATTCATCCGGGAAAACAGAAAACGTTTTTCCTGCGCCTCGGGAGAAGCGAAGCAACATTACCTGACTCCCAAGACAATCACCATCGTCGATTCCCCTTCGGACGCCTTGCAATGCAAATACGTCTGGGATTTCCTTTCGCGGACGGAACGGCAGGCGGCAGCCACAGGCAAAACGCCGGGGAAGGAAACGGCAGTCGTCCTGACCGACGAATCCCTTTTGTTGCCGATACTCTATTCCATTCCCCCGAAAATCGAACATTTCAACGTAACCTCCGGATATCCGCTGCAATTGACGGCCGCTTACTCGCTGGTGGAATACCTGATACAGCTCCAGCAAAACCGGACGACGGACGAATCCGGACGAATCCGGTTTTACCACAAAGACATCGCGGGCATATTGTACCATCCTTACATACAGGCTATTCTCTCGGAATCGGAGAAACAACGGGTAAACGACCTGCTCGCCGGCCTGCAAGCCGATCAACGGGCTTTCGTCGATATGGAAACGTTGCAAGCCGACGAATCGATCCGCCCCCTGTTCATTCCCTGTTCCACGACCCGCCAAATGAGCGATTACCTGACCGCCGTACTGGACACCGTAGTAAAAGGATTTCAGCGACAAGGCGGCAGCCGGCAGGAACGGGATTATCTGTACCAAACACAAAAAGCCGTTTTGCAGACGACGAATACCATCGAGAATTGCCGAATAGAATTGTCCATTCCGACGTTTCTTTCCTTTTTGCGCAAACATCTGAAACGAATCAACATCGCGTTCGAAGGCGACCCGCTGACCGGCATACAGATCATGGGAATTCTGGAAACCCGGAATCTCGATTTCGAAAACGTATTGCTGCTTTCCGTCAATGAAGACAATTTTCCCGGCAGGCTCGTGGATACCTCTTACATTCCCGCCAACCTACGAGCGGGTTACGGACTTCCGACCCTGAACTACCACGAAGCCATGTATTCGTACTATTTCTACCGGTTATTGCAGCGGGCCCGGAACATAGATATCGTTTATTGTTCCAAAAACGACGGACTGTCTTCGGGCGAACCCAGCCGTTTCATTCAGCAATTACGACTGGAGAAAGGACATGCGGTTCTGGAAAAAAGCATCGATATCCACGTTACCATGTCTCCCCGGGCAGAGGTTCCGGCCGTCAAAGACGCCTCCGTGCAAACCGTACTGAAACGTTACCTGACGGGCAAACGGACGCTCTCCCCCTCGGCATTGTACAAATATATCCAATGTCCTTACGCCTTTTATCTGTCGTACATCGCCGGTATCCGGGAACCCGTAGAAATAAGCGATGAGCCGGACGCTTCCGATTTCGGTTCCGTCATGCACGAATCGTTGCAGGAAATTTACATGCGCATTCAGGGAAAACCCGATGGAACGGAGGCTTTGAAACAAATGCCGGAAACAGAAATTCGCCGGACGGTGGAACGACACATCGAAAAACGGTTCGACATGCCGTCCGAACGCAACGGCGCAATCGTTTCGTCCCGCCGGTTTTTGACCCGATATGTACAAAACGTCATAAAATTCGATATACGGACCGCAACGCCGTTCATACTGAATTCAACGGAAGAACCCATAGAAGGCGATATCGTTTTCGATCTGAACGGGCGGCCGGAACAGGTAAAAATCAAAGGAATCATAGACCGAACGGACCGACTTCCCTCCGGAACCGTCCGGTTGATCGACTATAAAAGCGGGACATTGAAAAACAAAGCGCGCGATCTGTCCGATCTGTTCCGTCCGGAAAACGAAACGCCGGGCATCGCCGTTTTTCAGATTCTGCTGTACGCACTGCTCTATTCCGAAAAATACAAAACGGAAACCGTTCCCGTCCTCTATTTCGCCCGTCACATGGAAGACGAAGGATATACCGGACTTATCCGTATCGGAAAAGAAGAAATTACCCGTTTTTCCGCCGTTGCCGCCGTTTACGAAGAAGAACTGAAAAAAATTCTACAGGAACTATTCGACCCGTCAATACCGTTTTGCAGAAACAGGAACAGTTGCGAGTACTGTCCCTATGCAAGCCTATGCCTCTAAATTCTTCTTTCCGGAACGGCCGATATCGTTCAAATGAATCGCCAATGCCCGCACGGAAATTTGTATTTCAACGGCAGAAACGGCCAATGAAGCCGTCAGCAGCAATAATGCCGTCCCGAACACATATACGGCAGCCGTTTGCCAGCCGACATAAATAAAAAAAGTGCAAACCACGCACAACAACAAACTGAGAATGCCGAGAAACTGCATGGCGCGAGTCAGATAAAGCCGCTTTTGCAAATTATGAATTTGACGAAGCGCCACCTCGGAAGGTATTTTCTCGTGTTCCGCTTTGAGATTCCGTACCAGCTGGGCATAAGCCAGAAAACGGTTGGTATAGGCCAACAAAATCAAAGAAACGGCCGAAAACAGCAAAGAAGGCGTAGTAAGCGTCAATTCTTCCATCGTAAATCCATTTTCTTCTTATCAAATAACCGGAAATATCGCCTTATCCGGCCATCATTCCTACCTACATTCGGAAGGTTTTCGTCCGACGATTCAACATCTATTAATTACCGAATACGATTCAATGATCGGATCAAAGCCTCGTCCTTCACAACGCCCCGATATCCTAACCATATCAAAATCATGCTGATAACAGGAAAAACATCTGTAACCGCATACGACTGGAACTGCACCAAAGCCTCCGAAGACAACATCGCAACGGATTGACGCAGCTTGACCAAATAATACACGATAAAAATCTGCGCTCCCGCTTCCATAATCAGAAGCGCCAGGGACATCCGTATCTGCAGCCAACGCTTCCGATAAGAAAAAGTTATCCATACGGCTACCGCAACGATCAATGCCAGCAAAATTCCGAAACAGGTGGTGCGAACGACCATAACGGGACCGCCCTCCGCGTATTGCCTGAATCCGAAAGCCGTCAGTTTCAACGTTTCCGATTCGCTTCCGGAAACAATCTGCAACGTCGCGAACGGCAAACACAACATCAATATCGATAAAACGACCGCAGCCAAAAAATAAAGCGTTTGTACTCTTTGAATCATATCGATTAAATTTTATGCAAGTGTAATATTTTTTTCGCAGACGGGCAAACGGCCTACCCGCGTCTTTTCATTCCGGTAACGAACCGGTTCCGGCGCAAGTACCGGACATATCCGTATTCCGCCGCCGCCAACAAACCTGCCAGACCGCACAACGACATCGCCAGTCCGGGCAGGGAAAGATAACGTTCGGTCACGATAGCTCCGGGCAAAGACAAGGTAAAATCCAACGTATCGTCGATCAACTGGAAGCAAAAAACGAGCAATTTATCCACGAACGCGAAAGGATGCAACAAATACAGAAACGCAGCCGTCAGCAAAACAGGCATCAGCAAAGCGATCAATAAATTATTCAGCACGGACACCCATGAAAAAGTACCGAAGTGGTACGACACCAAAGGCTGCGTGACCAACTGTACGGCCAACGTGGCTCCTACGGTCAGACAGACGAAACGCCAAGCAGGCGAAGCAACAGGCAGACAAGCATCGATTTTAGGCACAAAGAAAAACAACGCGTACACCGCCAGAAAAGAGAGTTGGAAACCGATATCGTAAATCAGCGAAGGAGAGACGGCCAACATCAAAAACGCCGCCGCAAACAATACGTTATACCGGATCACAGCGCTTTGTACCCCGAAAGCGGCTACCTGAAACAACGAAAACATCAAGGCGGCCCGGCACACGGAAGGAGCGAGTCCGGTCAGCAACGCATATCCCCATAACAACACAACAATCAAGGCCGTTTTGCAAACACGCAACTGGTATATCCGATTCATCCAACCCAACAAAAGATTCAACAGCAAGGCGATGATCCCCACATGCAGCCCCGATATGGCCAAAATATGGGCAATGCCGCCGTGAGCATAACGAGTACGAAGGGGTTTCGACAACTCCGACCGATCGCCCGAAACCATGGCGGTCAATACGCCGGCATCTTTTTTCGCCACGGTAAGTCCTGCATAACGGGACATTACGAAATCGCGGGCCGAAGCGGAAATTTCCCGCAACAGAAAACGACGGCCGGAACGTACCCGCAACACTTCATCCCCGCAATAAACGGCCAACTGCGAGAATCCCTGCCGCCAAAGGCTTCGGCGATAACTGCGGACATCGGGAAAATCCTTGTACAACGGCTCGACATAGGCCCGGAAAGACAATGTATCGCCGTACCGGAACTGCCGGAGCAACGCCGTATCCATGGAAACGACCACGGTACCGTCCGCCGGAACCGTCCGTTGCCGCAAAGTATCGGAATAGGACAATAAAGAAGCTTCGAAATAATCCCGTTTCAACGTCTCCCGCATCACGACCGTCATCGATACCGTTTCCTCTTCCGGCAATACCCGGGTCTGCCGGTGCAACTGTACCAGAACCGCCCCGGTCAAGGCCACGCACAAATACAAACGCAGGAAACTCAGTTTCGGAAAAAAGAACAACGGGAAAACCAACAATACCCACCATTCGGCCAGAATACCTGCAATGAAAAACAAAGTAATCCGAACGAACGGCATCAGTTTTACCTGCTCTGTCCAAGGAAGCGGAAGTTCTCGTTGCATGTCGTACCCCGATTTACAGCATATGTTGAGAACGGTCGAAAGAACGGTATTGCACGGCCTCGGCGATATGCGCCCTGGCGATGCGGGCACACCCCTCCAAATCGGCGATCGTCCGGGCGACTTTCAAAATACGATGATAAGCCCGTGCGGACAATCCCATGTTCTCGATAGCCGTTTTCAACAAACGCCGGCTGTCATCGTCAATCGTACAATATTTTTCCACCATCCGGCTATTCATCATCGCATTGGCGTGGATCGACGTTCCCCCAAAGCGGTCGGTCTGAATCTTCCGGGCAGCCATGACCCGTTCCCGAATTACCGCGCTGCTCTCCGCCGGAGCCACGGAAGTCAATTGGGAAAAGCCGATCGGCATGACTTCGATATGAATGTCGATCCGGTCCAGCAACGGTCCCGAAATTTTATTCATATATCGCTTTATGTCCCCGATCTTGCAAACGCACTCTTTCTCCGGATGGGTCAAATATCCGCAGGGACAAGGATTCATCGACGCGATCAGCATGAAATTAGCCGGATAACAAACGCTGTATTTCGACCGCACGACCGTTACTTCCCGGTCTTCCAACGGTTGCCGCATTACCTCCAATACCGACCGGGAATACTCCGGCAACTCGTCCAGAAACAAAATGCCGTTATGCGCCAACGATATTTCGCCCGGCTGCGGATGCGTTCCCCCGCCCACCAAAGCCACATTGGAAACCGTATGATGCGGAGAACGGAAAGGCCGTTTGGTCAACAACCCTTCCTGCGCTCCGATCTTTCCGGCCACGGAATGTATTTTGGTCGTCTCCAAAGCCTCTTCCAAAGTCAGGGCCGGCATAATCGTCCCCATACGTTTCGCCAGCATGGTCTTGCCGGAACCGGGAGGACCGATCATCAACACATTATGTCCGCCGGCGGCAGCCACTTCCAAGGCCCGTTTGATTCCCTCCTGTCCTTTGACATCGGCAAAGTCGAGGTCGAAAACGGATGCCCTGTGATAAAATTCCCGCTGCAAATCCACGGCACAGGGCCTCAGGAATTCCGTCCCGTTAAAAAAGCCGACCACCTGACGGAGATTACGAACGCCATATACCTTCAAGCCTTCCACAACGGCAGCTTCCCGGGCATTATCTTCCGGCAGGACAAACCCTTCATACCCTTCCTCTCGCGCCTTCAAAGCCATCGGCAACGCTCCCCGGATCGGTTTGAGCGACCCGTCGAGCGACAATTCTCCCATAACGACATACCGCGGCAAGATTTCGCTCTTCATTTGTTCCGAAGCGGCCAATATGGCCAAAGCGATGGGAAGATCGAAATAAGACCCTTCCTTCTTGATATTGGCCGGAGCCATATTGACCACGATTTTCTTACCGGGAACACGGTATCCGTTATTTTCAAAAGCCGAAAATATGCGTTGTTGCGATTCCTTTACCGCATTATCCGGCAAACCGACGATAAACATCTGCACGCCGGGCGATACATTAACCTCGATAGTGATGGTAAGGGCATCGATCCCTTGCAACGCGCTCCCGAAACTTTTTACTAACATTTTATATTAAGGCTGGATTAGGGTCACGAATGTAACTCAATATTTCCGAACGGACAAGATCGCAGGCGAAAACGGTTCGGGACATTTCCGAAAATTGCCGTTCCGCACGCCGAAACGGATGAAATAACGGACCGGACGTATCAATACTCTTTATATTTCGGATGCAGTATTTCGGAATATATTACGGCTTTTTTCAAATCGAAATCGCGCCGGATCCATGCCCCTGAAGAAATTTTCTCCTCCGGTTTCCGGACAAAAACCGCAGGCTCAACCGGCTGCATATCCTTATTATCGGCAAGCATATCGGCATAAACCGCCAATTTCCGCTGAAACTCGGCATTATTCTCCGTCCCTGCCGGCATGGGAACAGACTGATTTGCCGGAACCGGTTCGGGAACATACGCCTCTTCCGCATCCGATTTTTCATAGGAAAATACGGGAGGTACGGGAACCGTATTTTCGGTATCGCGGGATTCTTCGGCTTCGGGAACGGCGTCTTCCTCTTCCGGAATATCCCACGCTCTTCTCATATACCGGGATGCACCCCAAATAATCAATGCTAAAATAACAAAAATCGTACTGCTTCCCATAATACCCCTTTCATTTATCCGGCCGTCCGCTCGCTTACCGCGGCATTGTCCACCCGATTCACGCTTTCCACCCCTTTCACGGAAGAGACCTTGTTCATCAGATTCAACAAATCCTGCCGGTTTTTCACATACAACGAAATATACCCTTCGAATATTCCGTCATGACTTTCGATATATAATTTCCGAATATTCACATTCAACTGGGAGGTAATGACCTGGGAGACATCGAGCAATATTCCCATACGGTCCGTTCCCCGCAATTCTATCGTACACAAATACGAAATGATTTTTTCCGAAGACCACTTGGTTTGAACGATCCTGTCGCCTTGCTGGGCCGCCTGTTTAATCGCGATATCGCAATCCTTGCGATGCACCACGATTGTCCCGTCGTCTTCCTTGAAACCGACCACTTCGTCTCCCGGAATAGGATTGCAACATTCCGCTATTTTATAAGACTGCTCGTTGCTGGAAGAAGTAGGCGAATGATAAAGGTTCCCCAGAAATTTCATCGTATTGGAAAACTGCAAATTCCAATACTTGATCAATTTGGTCGTCGCATTCTCCCGCAATACCTTGCCCAAATTGTCCAATTGAATGATCCCCGCCCCCACTTTGCTGTAAAATTCCTCCTTATTGGCGCATTTGTACACCGGCAGAATTTTCCGGAACACCCGGGCGCTGGGCGGCACGCCGTGTTTCTTCAGCGCTTCATCGAACATGGCGATTCCCCGTTGGATATTGTTGTCCATCTCGCGCTTGATCGACGATTTGATCGCTTGCTTGGCTTTGGCCGTCACTACATAATCCAGCCATTCCACTTTGGGTTTGGCCGTGTTGGAAGTAATGATCTCGATCTGGTCTCCGCTGGCCAACTCCTTATACAGCGACTCCATCTTATAATTTATCTTGGCTCCGATGGCCCGGTTGCCCAGATTGGTATGGATTTCATAAGCGAAATCCAACGCGATGGCTCCTTTCGGCAAGGTGCGGGTATCCCCTTTCGGCGTGAACACCACGATTTCCGAAGTATATAAATTCAGTTTGAATTCATCCAGAAATTCCACGGCATCTTCGGTCGGGCCGTTCAGGGCATCCCGTACTTCCTTGATCCATTTATCCAGTTCCCCTTCCTGATCGGCTCCCCGATCCTTGTATTTCCAATGGGCGGCAAAACCTTTTTCCGCAATTTCATCCATCCGCTGCGAACGGATCTGCACTTCGGCCCAGATTCCGTCCGGTCCCATGACCGTACAATGCAACGCTTCATAACCGTTGGCTTTGGGAATATTGACCCAATCGCGGATACGGTCGGGCTTCGGCTTGTAAATATCGGTTATCAGCGAATAAATGTGCCAGCACTGGGATTTCTCCGGAACGACCGCCGTAGGCTTAAACACGATGCGAATAGCGAACAGGTCGTATATTTCATCGATCGTTACCTGCTTTCGCTGCATCTTTTTCCAAATGGAATAGATGGATTTGACCCGCCCCGTAATTTCGAACTCGATATCGTTCTGTTTCAGCTTTTCGATAATCGGACGGTTGAACTTTTCGATGAACTGGTCGCGAGAAGCCGCCGTTTCCGACAGTTTGGCCTCTATCTGAGCGTAATCGTTCGGGAAGCTGTATTTCAAGCTCAAATCCTCCAGCTCGGTCTTTATTTTGTACAAGCCGAGCCGATGGGCCAGCGGAGCGAACAAGTAAATGGTCTCGCTGACGATTTTGACCTGTTTATGCTGCGGCATGGACTGCAACGTCCGCATATTGTGCAGGCGGTCGGCCAGCTTGATGATGATTACCCGGACATCGTCGGAAAGGGTAAGCAGCATCTTTTTAAAGTTTTCCGCCTGTTCGGAACTGTTTTTGGCCAAATCCCCGGCCTTTTTCATTTTTGTCAGGCCGTCCACCATCACAGCGATTTTTTTTCCGAACCGCCGTTCGATATCCTCCACCGTATAATCGGTGTCTTCCACCACATCGTGCAACAGAGCGGACACCACCGACTTCACACCCAACCCGATTTCCGACACGACGATCTTAGCCACGGCGATCGGATGCACGATATAAGGTTCTCCCGATTTCCGCCGTACCCCCCAATGCGCTTTATTGGCGAAGTCGAACGCCGAAACGATCAAATTCCGGTCCTGCGGTTTCTTGCAAATCGGCGCACACGCATTCAACAGATCGTCAAAACGTTCCTTAATAATGATATCGTCCTTTTCAGAAAACATAAGCCCGTCTTTATCCCACTCGGAATTCCCGTCCTTCAAACGGATTCCCTCCTTTTCTATTTCTCCCGCTTGGCGTAAGCTTCAATCGCTTTTTGCTCTATTTCCGCCAACATTTCCGGATTGGCCAGAATAGCCGCTTTTACATTTTCCCGGCCCTGTCCCAGCTTCGTGTCGCCGTAAGAGAACCACGATCCGCTTTTCTTGATGATGTCTTCGTCGATGGCGATATCCATGATCTCGCCGATCCGGGAAATGCCTTCCCCGTAAATGATATCGAATTCCGCCCGACGGAAGGGAGGAGCCATTTTGTTTTTAACGATTTTTACCTTGACCCGGGAACCCAACTGGTCTTCCCCGTCCTTGATAGCCGTTCCTTTCCGGATATCGATACGCACGGTCGCATAAAACTTCAACGCATTACCGCCGGTAGTGGTTTCGGGATTTCCGTAAGAAATTCCGATCTTTTCACGCAACTGGTTGATAAAAATGCACATGGTATTCGTTTTGGAAATCGTTCCGGTCAATTTCCGAAGCGCCTGGGACATTAACCGGGCCTGCAAAGCCATCTTGGCTTCTCCCATGTCCCCTTCGATTTCCGCCTTGGGAGTCAAAGCCGCTACCGAGTCGATAACGATGATATCCACGGCGCTCGACCGGATCAACTGTTCCGCGATTTCCAAAGCCTGTTCCCCGTTGTCGGGTTGGGAAATCAACAGATTGTCCATATCCACGCCCAGCTTTTCGGCATAAAAACGATCGAAAGCATGCTCGGCATCTATGAATGCGGCAATGCCTCCCTGTTTCTGGGCTTCGGCAATGGCATGGATAGCCAAGGTGGTTTTACCGGAAGATTCCGGGCCGAAAATTTCGATGATGCGGCCGCGGGGATAACCGCCGATGCCCAAGGCGGCGTCCAAGGCTATGGAACCGGAGGGAATGACCGGTACGTTTTCGACCGACTGTTCTCCCATCCGCATAATCGCCCCTTTTCCGAAATCTTTCTGTATCTTATCCATGGCGGCAGCCAACACTTTCAATTTGTCTGCCGAAACATCCGTTTTTTTCTTGGTTTCTTTTTCTGCCATATCGCTATTTGTATGAATCTATGATTTGAGCCGAATGCTCTTTGGTTTTTACCTTATCGAACACTTTTTCTATCCGTCCGTCATTGATCACGAAAGTAGTGCGCAAAATTCCCTGATAAGTTTTTCCCATGAACTTCTTTTCGCCCCATACCCCGTAACTTTCGGCAATCCGGTTGCCTTCATCCACGATCAACCGGAACGGCAGACCATGCTTTTCCTTAAAACGGACGTGGGAAGCGGCGCTGTCGGGACTGACCCCCAACAATTCGAACCCCATGGACCGCAATTCGCCGTATCCGTCGCGCAGCGAACAAGCTTCCGCCGTGCAGCCGGGCGTATTGTCTTTCGGATAAAAATACAGTATCAGTTTTTTGCCTTTATAATCGGACAACGAAACCGGGTTCCCGTTTTCATCGACAGCCGAAAAATCGGGAGCCGTGTCCCCCTCCTTCAATTTACCCATCGTTATTTCCTTTTTTATTATTCCGACGGAACCTTATCCGTTTTTGCTGTTTCCGAACCGGCTTCGGCCCGGAAAAATATGTTATAAAGGTAATATAATTTCGTCGGATTTCCAAATGTATCCGACAAGAAAACCTACATGCGGAACCCTAACCGCTCGATCGTCCGGCGATCTTCCTCCATGTCGGGCCCCACGGTAGTCAACAAATTCCCCACCAAAGCCGCGCTAATCCCGCTCCGCATCGCTTTTTCCTGAATATGCAAGATTCTGGAACGTCCGCCGGCGAAACGGATATGGGCCCGGGGATTGATGATGCGGAACAATGCGAAGGTGGTCAAAATTTCTTCGTCGGTCAGCGGAGGCGTATGCTCTAAAGGCGTTCCCGGTATAGGGTTCAAAACATTTACAGGGATGGAATCCGCTCCCAAATCACGCAGGGCAAAAGCCAGTTCTATCCGTTGGCGCATGGTTTCTCCCATACCGATAATTCCCCCCGAACAGAGTTTCAGGCCCGCTTCACGAGCCCAAGCCAATGTTTGCATTTTGTGTTCCACGGTATGGGTCGTACACAATGAAGGGAAAAAAGAAGGAGCCGTTTCAAGATTGCAATGGTATCGCTCTACTCCGCTTTCCCTCAACAACCGCAACCGTTCTTTGTCCAACAAACCCAACGAGGCGCACAACTTAATGGGAACTTCGCGTTTCAGCGTGCGATACATTTCCGCAATGCACTTCATATCCGCAAGGCTCACAGTTCGGCCGCTGGTTACCAGCGAAAAACGCCGGACCCCTTTGGAGGCATGGTAACGGGCCTGTTCCACGACGGATTGCAACGGCACTAACGGATAAACCTCGGCATGCGTGCGATAACGGGCCGATTGGGCGCACCACTTGCAATCTTCGCCGCATCGTCCCGAACGGGCGTTCATAATGGAACAGGTATCGAAATCATCCCCCAAAAAATAACGGCGCAATTCTCCGGCCAAGGCATACAAAGCCTCCCGGTCGCGCATTTCCGACAACTCCACGGCCTCTTCGAAAGAGACCGCATAACCGTTTTCTATTTTTTCTTTCAGTTTCGTTAATTCCATTTTTACCATTATCTTTACCCTCCGTAAAAACAGGCGGGACATTCCTTGCCGGGCGTTTTCGTCCGCTCTGTCCGACCTTGCAGAAAAGCATGAACGAATCCGATGAAACAGATACTCCAAACGTTACAAGACGAAGGAAACCTGCGGCAACTCAAAGAAACCCGCACCCGGCAAAAATATATAATATATCGGAACAAACCATATCTGAATCTCTCGTCGAACGATTATCTGGCACTGAGCGACACGGCCTTGCAAACCGAGTTTTTCAAGGAGATCGACCTCGATGAACGGTTCATTCTCAGCAACCCTTCATCCCGGCTCATGACAGGCAACAGCCCCGACTATACGGCATTGGAAACGGGTTTGGCCCGGTTATACGGCAAGGAATCGGCCCTGGTGCTAGGGTCCGGATTCCTGCTGAACAGCGGCCTGTTGCCGGCCGTCACGGAACCGGGAGATCTGGTAATCGCCGACAGACTGGTACACGCCAGCATCATCGAGGGACTTCGGCTGTGCCGTTGCCACTGGGAACGTTTCCGGCACAATGACATGGAACATTTGCAACGCATACTGGAAAACAAGCGGGGAAATTACAACCGGGCGTATGTCGTCACCGAATCGATATTCAGTATGGACGGAGACATCGCGCCACTGGAAAAATTGACGGAACTCAAACGACAATACGATCTTCGGTTGTACGTGGACGAAGCGCACGCTTTCGGAGTACGGGGCAAATCGGGCTGCGGCGTCTGCGAAGAAAAAGGGGTAACCGGACAAATCGACTACGTCGTCGGCACTTTAGGAAAAGCGCTCTGTTCGCAAGGCGCTTTCGTCATTTGCGACGAAGAGACCAAACAAGTGCTGGTCAATAAAATGCGCACGTTGATTTTTTCCACCGCCCTGCCTCCCGTCTCGTTAATGTGGAGCAAATTTCTGATCGACAGACTTCCCGCTTTTACCGACCGGAGAACCGCTCTGGAAGCCAATCGCCGATCATTATGCGACGCCCTGCCGGACTGCCCGTCGCAATCGCATATTCTGCCGATTCTCGTCCCTGGAAACTTTCAAGTGCTGGAATTAACGGAAACATTGCGGCAGGAGGGCTATTGGGTAACAGCCATCCGGTATCCCACCGTTCCGAAAACAGGGGAAAGGATCCGGATCTCCCTGACATCGGGATTGAACGAAAACGACATAACTGGATTCATTTCCGTATTGAAAAAGCATGCAGACAAAATGGCTCGTTAAAAAAGGGCAGGCGCGAATCCTCCTGCTCTTTCTGGGATGGTCAGGCAACGCGCGCACGGCGAACAACTTCCGGCCGGAAGGGTACGACATGCTGGCCGTTTACGATTACCGCGACCTGGACGATTTTTCGGCGATCCTCCAGGCATTGGCGGCATATCCGGAAAGAATCCTGCTCGCATGGTCCTTCGGAGTGTGGGTAGCGGAATTCCTCGCTCCCGAATTACCGTCCTTTCATCGGCATATCGCCATAAACGGAACGCCCCGGCCGATAGACGACCGGTACGGCATCCCGGAACGAATTTTCAGGATAACCCTAAAAGGCATCGAACGGGAAGGCGTGGAGAAATTCTGCCAAAACATGTACGGCCGACCGGCTGCCGACGACGAATTACCGGACAGGACCCTCGAAGAACTGATCGGCGAATTACGCTCGTTGAGCCGCTGCAACACCCTTCCTTCTCCGGAGACATTGCCCTGGGACCATGCATTGATTAGCGAACGCGACGCCATTTTCCCCCCGGAAAACATGCTCGCTTACTGGCGCATGCGCCACGTTCCCGTTTTTCGATGGGAAACGGGCCGACACTATCCTTTTTCCGAAACCGGAACAAAGATCGTTGAACAGTTATTAAACCGATGAACCCGACACATATAGACAAAAAATTGATTCGGCAACGTTTCGCCCGGCATCTTGCCTCCTATCACCGATACGCCGTTATCCAACAGGAAATATGCGAAAGGTTAGCCGGTCTAATCGAGACATATACAGACAGAGGAATCTCGTCTGCATTGGAAATAGGAGCAGGCACGGGATTCCTGACCGCCCGGTTGCTCGCGGCATTTCCGAAAACCCGGTGGGTCGTAAACGATCTGGTCAGAGAAACCGAACCGTTCATTACCTTGTCGGCATCGAAAACCGTCTTTCCGATAGAATACCGGTGGGGAGACGCGGAAACACTGGATTTTTCCAAAACTTTCGATTTGATAGCTTCCGCCTCCACCCTGCAATGGTTCGAAAATCCCCGACGTTTCTTTTCCAATTTGCACCAGAAAAGCGGAGGAATCCTTGCCGTATCTTCTTTCGGCACGGACAATTTCAAAGAAATTCGGACAGCTGCCGGAACAGGACTCGAATACCCGTCTTTCGAAACGCTCGTTTCCCTGATTACCCATGCCGGATACGACATCCTATTCCGGGAAACATCGCACAAACCGCTTTATTTCGAACACCCCCACGACGTATTGCGCCATATTCGCCAAACCGGTGTAAACGGTATTTCATCTGTCGGATGGACCCGGAAATCGCTGGAAAAATTCTGCGAAGCATATACCCGGCATTTCGGATTGCCTTCGGGACAAATGCCTCTGACGTACAATCCCGTGATAATCGTCGCGCGAAAACGATAAAAACGAAAAAGTTGTCCGAAAAGGCTTCCTCTGCTGCGTTACTGCTTTCCAAAGATTCGGTCACATACGCCAGTACGCTCCCTTACCTTGGAAAAGCAAAGCCTTGCACCTGAAGCCTTTTCGGACAACTTGCCCTTGGCCGGTTGAAGGAGAGGCTATTCAGCCACTCTCTTCCGCCTCCATTTCGGTAAAATTTATTTATGTTCCACCTTGCTGTCGGTTCCTCCCGGTTGTACCGGCGCGGCAATCGATTCGCGCATGGAAGTATCGGCCTGGATATTTTTCAGTTTATAATAATCCATAATTCCCAGATTTCCGCTCCGGAACGCCTCGGCGATAGCCAGCGGAATCTCCGTTTCGGCCAAAATCACTTTGGCCCGCGCTTCCTGAGCCTTAGCGATCATTTCCTGTTCCAAAGCGACGGCCATGGCCCGTTTTTCTTCCGCCTTGGCCTGTGCGATATTCTTATCGGCATTGGCCTGGTCCATCTGCAACACGGCTCCGATATTCCGTCCCACATCGATATCGGCGATATCGATGGACAAAATTTCAAACGCCGTTCCCGCATCCAGCCCTTTGCTCAACACGACCTTGGAAATAAAATCTGGATTTTCCAACACCGACTTATGGCTTTCAGAAGATCCGATCGAAGAAACGATTCCTTCGCCCACACGTGCCAATACGGTCTCTTCCCCGGCTCCGCCGACCAATTGCTTGATATTGGCCCGCACGGTCACGCGGGCCTTGGCTACCAACTGGATACCGTCTTTCGCCACGGCCGATACGGGCGGCGTATTGATCACTTTCGGATTAACCGACATCTGCACCGCTTCGAAAACATTCCGGCCGGCAATATCGATGGCCGTCGCCATTTTAAAATCGAGACTGATATTCGCCTTTTGCGCCGAAACCAAAGCATGCACGACATTAGGCACGTTTCCTCCGGCCAGATAATGCGCTTCCAGCTGCGAAGCGTTCAGTTCCAGTCCCGCCTTCGTTCCCTCGATCATCGAAGAAACGATCGTCGAAGGGGGAACTTTCCGCCAACGCATCAATACCAGTTGAAGCAAACTGATCCGAACCCCGGAAACCGTAGCGGAAAACCACAATCCGATCGGAATGAAATAAAGCACGATCGCCAGAAAAACAATGATGAGGACGGCAATGACCACCACAAACGTTATATCCATATTCTTAAAGGTATTAGTTATTTCAATCGCGATACAATGACGACGGAATCTTCGAATCCGACGACTTTAACACGGGTCTTGGCCTCCAGATACCCGTCATAGGTTTTCGACTCCAGAATATTTCCGTTTACCAGCACCGTTCCCATAGGCGCCAACCGAGTCTGAGCGATACCTTCCGCGCCGAGCGGAACGATTTCTTCCGCGTTCCGGGAAACGGAAGAAGTAATGGATTCATGCAATGATATTTTTTTCAACATCTTCCTGCGCATGCACAGCAATACCGTAACGACACTCAACACGACGCTGGCGCCGATTACCCACATCGCACAAGAAAATCCGAAATTGTAATAGGCCAACAACACAGCGGCAATAAACGAAACGATCGCCCCTGTCAAAGCCACGGTAATGCCGGGAATAAACAGAATCTCCGCCACCAACAGGCACAATCCGAGTACTACGAGAAAAATAATAATAAACAGTTCCATTCTCACGTTTTCTGATAAACAGCGTAAAGATAACGTTTTTTCCGAAACCGCCCTACATTACTACGTAAAAAACACATTTCAGTTCGCCCGGCAACCGAAGTTTCTTCGGCCGCTCCCTTAAAACCAATAAAACCGATTTATTCAAAATAAAACATTATCTTTGTTCTACGACTTTTTCTGTATATCATAATAATGAACACGAAAAAATACAAGACCATCGTTTTGTCGGATATTCATATCGGATCGAAATTTTCCCATACCGTCGAAGCCATGAATTTTCTCAAGGAAAACAGTTGTGAAAAACTGATTCTCAACGGAGACATCATAGACGGCTGGCATTTGGTAAGAAACCGGAAACGCTGGAAACACATGTACAACTCGTTCATTACCTTGATGCTGGACATCCAGCGCGACACGGAAATCATATACATCCGAGGGAATCACGACGATTTTCTGGACAACGTGGCGCCCTTTACCTACGGAAATTTCTCGATCCTGCGCAATTATATTCACGAAAGCATGGGCCGGAAATTTTTCGTATTCCACGGAGACATGTTCGACAACGTCACTTCCAATATCCGTTGGATGTCCAAATTCGGAGACAAACTGTACTCCCTGTTGCTGCAAATCAACCGACATTACAACGATTACCGTCGCAGACACGGCAAAGAATACTTTTCCATTTCCAAATTAATGAAGGACAAAGTCAAACGTTATGTGTCCAGAATGAGCAGTTTCGACAAAAATATCGTGGAAATAGCCCGAAAACACAATTGCAACGGCGTCATATGCGGACACATACACCAACCCGAAAAAAAATACATCCATGACATCCTGTACATCAACTCCGGAGACTGGATCGAGAGCCTGAGCGCCGTAACGGAAGATTTCGACGGCAATTGGAACGTATCGCACATCAAAGCCTGACTCTCCCGCATCCGGCCTCTGCACAACTTCTGCCTACGACATTTAACCGTTTATTTTTCGATTATCGTATTTTTCAATATTGTATAATCGGAAAATATTTTTTATCTTTGTTAAGTTCATTATTAGAAACCAAGTTTCAAAATACAGGCCAAGCGACTATGCCAAAAACGCCGGATATAAAATACCGTATTCCCATCGTTCGAAAAACATTTGATTTGCTCGAACTACTGACGCAATACCCGTCAGGCTTGACCATGCAGGAAATCATAAACCGACAGAAACAGCCGAAAACGACTCTATTCCGGTTATTGAATTCCCTGTATGAAATGGAATATCTGGGTAAAAATGACGAAACTCAGCGATTTTTCCTGTCCCGGAAATTTTTACGGATCGGATTGGCCGCCCTCGGAGAATCGAACATCGTAGAACAATCGCTTCCTCCTATGCGGGCCCTGCGCGACAAAATCAAAGAAAGCGTCATGCTTGGCGTATTCATGGACAGCAGGGTCGTACTGCTGGAACAGGTATTGGGCTCTCATAACTTTACGTTCCTGTTGCGCCCGGGTACGGATTTCTGCCTTCACGCCTCGGCGCCCGGCAAATTATTTTTAGCCTATCTCGAACCGGAAGAGCAGCAACAAGTTTTGTCCCGAATCGAATACATACGTTTCAACGACCGGACTATTACCTGCGAAGAACAATTGCAGGAAGAACTGAAAATCATTCGACGGACCGGTTACGCCGTGGACGTCGAAGAAGAAATCAGCGGCGTACACTGCGTTGCCGCCCCGGTATTCAATCAGTTCGGCCACATTGCCGCTACGATATGGACTTCCGGTCCGTCAGGAAGGCTGCCGCAGAGACTGTTCCCGGAAATAGGGAAAAAATTGACGGACACCGCCGGAAAAATATCCTCCAATTTAGGATTCGTTCCGAACAACCGATAAACTTTTTCAAAACCAAAACGCCATGAAAGAACATCTCGCCCGCTTAATCGTCTTTCCCGTGTTGTGGAGTCTCCTGCCCTTTTCGGGAAACGGGCAACAGCAATCCATGGAGCCTAAACGGATATTTCTGACAACCAAAGCCCTAAATCAATTGTCAGGCAAACAAATACTATTCGTGGAGCGGGAGCAATATCCCCCCGACCACCATAACACCGCGACCATTTTCCAGAAAGGAGAAATCAACGAAAACAGCTTTACGCCGGGAGGAGCTCTGAAAATTTTCGACGTGGACTCACGCAGCATCCGCACGTTGCTCGAATTGAAAGACGGGGTCATACGGGATCCGGAGTTGTCATTCGACGGCAAAAAGATCATTTTCTCCATGCGGAAAAACAAGGAAGACGACTATCACATTTATGAAATCAATACCGACGGAAGCGGACTGAAACAATTGACGAAAGCGGCCGGAGTATCCGATATAGACCCGTTGTACCTGCCCGACGGAGGCATTGTATTCAGTTCTACCCGCCAACCCAAATATTGCATGTGCAACCGCCACATCATGGCCAATTTGTACCGAATGAACGCCGACGGGTCGAACATCACGCAAATCGGGCGCAGCACGTTGTTCGAAGGCCATTCATCGCTGATGAACGACGGAAGGATCTTATACGACCGGTGGGAATACGTGGACAGAAATTTCGGCGACGCGCAGGGATTGTGGACCGTCAATCCGGACGGAACGAAACACAGCATTTATTACGGGAACAACACCGCTGCTCCGGGAGCCGTCATAGACGGCAGGCAAATTCCGGGGAGCGATCTGGTCGTATGTATTTTCAGTGCGTGCCACGACCGTCCGTGGGGCGCCATGGCCTTGATAGACAGGAAACAGGGCGTGGACGGCGAAACTCCCGTACTGCAAATCTGGCCGAAAGAAAGCCGCTCGTTGATGCAAAACGGAAATTTAGACAGCTTCAAATGGGTAAAAACCTTTTTCGAAGACCCTTATCCGTTGAATGAAGACTATTTTCTGGTATCCAGAAGCATCTGGCATAAACACGACGGCTGGAACGTATCCGACTGCAAAATGGGTATCTTTCTGGTCGGTCGTGACGGCACGGAAGAGTTGATTTTGGAAAGCGAACACAGCCTGTTCGACCCGATGCCGGTGGCTCCCCGTTTCCGTCCCGGTTCTTTGCCTTACAGAAGAAACCATGCAGACAAGACCGGTACCTTTTACGTACAAAACGTTTATGAAGGGACCCACATGCAAGGCGTCGAAAAAGGTTCCGTAAAGTACCTTCGCGTCGTGGAATCGCCAGAAAAACGGACCTGGACCAGCGGAGGCTGGGGCGGCGAAGGGGAACAGGCGCCGGGCATGAACTGGCATAGCTTCGAGAACAAACGCATCTTGGGCGAAGTGCCCGTAGAAGAAGACGGTTCGGCCAACTTTATCGTTCCCGCCCGGAAACACATCTATTTCCAATTGCTGGATAAAGACAAAAAAATGATTCAATCGATGCGCAGCGGGACAATTGTCATGCCGGGAGAAGTCAACGGCTGTATCGGTTGCCATGAAGACCGGTTGAACGTTCCGGTTCCTTCGAACGTACAACCCGCCGCTCTAAAGAAAAAACCGGTAGAACTGACGCCGTGGATGAATAAAGAACCGTTCAAGTTTTCATTCATGGAACACGTACAACCGATTTTGGACAAACGGTGTGTAAAATGTCACGATTTCGATCCGGAAAACCGGGATAAATTAGTATTGGCCGGAGACATGAATCCCTTTTTCAATGCCGCTTATGTAAATCTGTACGTAAAAAAAGCAGTACACCTCATCGGAGGCGGACCGGCCGCCATACAACCGCCTTACTCCTGGGGATCGCACGCCAGCAAACTGACGCAAATCATCGACGGCGGACATCATAAAGTATCGCTGACCGATAAAGAAAAAGAGACCCTTTATACCTGGATGGACCTGAACGGTGTATATTATCCGGTATATGAATCGGCATTCGACAACACGATGGCCGGACGCTGCCCGCTTACCTATGAAGAATTGAATGAATTGGGCAAGCTGACCGGCATCAATTTCGGAGCCCTGAACCATTTCAGCAGGACCATGACAGCCCAGATCGCATTCGATCGTCCGGAAGTCAGTCCCTGTCTGGATGCGATCCGAAACGACAAAGCCAAATTCGACCGGGCGATAGAACTGATCCGAACCGGACAAAAAAGGTTGAAAGAGACACCCCGAGGGGACATTGAAAAAGAACTCGTCCCCTGCGAAAAACATCAAAAACAGTTGCAGAAATACGACGAACGTTTAAAAATAGAGGAAGAAAACAACCGGACGATTACCGCAGGAGAAAAAGCCTACGATATTTAACCGAACACGTTCGATATTTATAAAAAACGATAGGAACGGAAAATGCGTTCCTATCGTTTTTTTCATCATCCGCGCTCTTTCAACAACCGGACAGCTCTTTTTTCATTTTCCGGCGATAAGCCCAATAAGCTGCGACCATACCCAACAACCATGCAGCCGGAGCGGAAAGCCAAACGCCCAATTCGCCGAGACAGGAAGAAAGAAAAGCCGCAACAGGAACCCGAATCAACCACAGAGAAATCAGGCTGACCAACATCGGGACCAAAGTATTCCCCAGCCCTCTCATCGCCCCCATATAACAAAACATGGTTCCAAAGATCCAATAGGAAAACGCCAATACCATCAAATATTCTCCGCCTATCCGAACAACCTGCACGTCCCGCGTAAACATCTTCATCAAGGGAATTCCCAAAGCCGAAAGCAACAACAATATGAGCAGACCGGACACCAGATTCATTTTCAATGCCGCACGAATACCGTTGCGGACTCTGTCTAAAGCTCCAGCCCCCATGTTCTGGGCCGTAAAATTCGTTACGGCAATACTGAGAGCCATAGGCACAATCGCCACAAAAGTCTCGATACGGTTAGCCGCGGAATACGCCGCCATAACATCGGTTCCGAAACCGTTCACAATACGCCACACGGCCAACATGCCCAACGATACGAACAACTGTTGCAAACCGGCGGGGATCCCCAACTTCAAACTCTGTCGGAAAACGGAGAAATCAAAAGTCATACTGCTAACTTTCAATTTAACGACAGGGGTATATTTATTGGTATATCTGACAGCAAAAACAACGGCTAAAAATTCGGCGATGACGGTAGCCCAGGCCGCTCCGGCAACTCCCCATGAAAAAACAGAGACAAACAGCAAATCGAGCAGGATATTCAATACCGACGATACGATCAGAAACAACAACGGCGTTTTGGAATCCCCCACTCCCCGCAAGATGGAAGACAATGAATTAAATATAAACAGAAAAACGATCCCCAACAGATAAATTCTGAGGTACTCCATCGCGTACGGCATAACCTCTTCTGGCAAACCGATCAACTCCAAAATCTGACGATTAAAAAGAATACCCAACAAAGTAAGCAGCAAGCTGGCAAAAAACAGAAATATATAAAGCGTATCGGAAATCCGTTTAATTCCAGCTATATCTCCCCGTCCGTAACATTGAGAAATCATGATGCTGGAACCGATACTGATGCCGATAACAAGCGATACCAACGTAAAAATAAACGGTGCGGAGGCTCCCACGGCAGCCAATGCTTCTTTATTGATAAAATTCCCTACGACAACGGCATCCACATAGTTGTACAGCTGCATGAACAGACTGCCCGCCATCACAGGCATTGCAAATTCCAATATTAACCGGGTCTCGTTTCCTTTCGTGAATCGTGTTTCCGCCATTCCGATATATTTAGGTTACAAAGATAACAAATTCGACAATCCGTTTTCTGGCATTTTCCTCTCGAAAACATTTCTCTTTTTTAAAAAAGAACGGGAACGATTACAGATCGTCCCCGCATTTCCTGTATTCAAAAATTCATTTTTATTCGGACATTTCGAAAATCTGAGTTCCTGCCAATAATAACGCACCCACTCCATATACTTCCGTCATATCGCGCGTCACTTTTTTCGGATCGGCACCAATAGGCTGGACATATCCTAATTTTCCGGTTTCTTCCACAGCTTTTACCATCGCTTCCCATCCTTTTTTCAAAGCAGGCATATATTCGTCAGCCGGCAACAATCCGGTCCGAATACCGTAAGCCAACGCATACACGAAAAAGCCCGTACCGCTGGTTTCCGGCGAAGGGTAACTGTCCGGATCGAGCAAGCTGGCCCGCCAATAACCGTCAGGGAGTTGCAGTTCTTTTATCCGGGAAGCCATCTCTATGAACAAATTTTCATAAAATTCACGGCTTTTTTCTTTGGCCGGCAATTCCTGCAATATTTCGCAAAGTCCACCCAGGACCCAACCGTTGCCGCGTGCCCAGAAAATTTTAGCCCCATTCGCTTCTTTCTGCCCGATGTAACGGGCATCCCGATAAAACAAATGCTCGTCCTTGTCGTACAACAAATCGTAAGTATCCCGATACTGTTCATTCATAAATCGCAAATAACGTTTATCTCCCGTCATATTGTACAAACGGGCATATACGGGAGGCGCCATAAACAAAGCGTCGCACCAAGTCCAACGTTCCAATGATTCGGATTTCCGATAATCCAAGATCATAGGACCTTCCGACGGATTTTTCATTACCCAGTCAGTGCGAGCAATGGTAGGATCCAACATTTTTTTCGCATCGAACCGCCGATACAGGTCGATATACATCTGCGAAATGCAAATATCATCGGCATGATACATCCGTTTCGCAGGTTGCCAACCGACACGGTCTCCGATCCGCTTCAACCAATCGTAATATTCTTTCGTTCCCTTTTCCTTTTCGGCCAATGCCGCCCAATCGGACATCCCCAAATACAACGTGGCATTGGTCCAGTCCTGCACTCCGTGCTTCACATTGGCCTGATGCGCAATCTGCCAGTCGGCAACCGCTTCCATAACCCGCAATACTTCGCTTTTTTTAAACTCGGCGCTAAACGGTTGGGCCGAAACCGATTGTACGCCCAACAATCCGAGTATGAGCAACGATTTTCGCAATAATTTCTTCATTTTTTATATTATTTAAATTTACGCAATCGATAATTAGATGAAAACAGAAACAAAGACACACTTTTTTTTGAATATACATTCATGTTCAGGCAAAATATTCTCCTGAATCTAAAAAAACGGTTCGTTTTTCGAATTTCCCCGAAAGAATTGACCTGTACGATAAAACGACTGAGGGTTCCTGGCAAATGCGGGAACCCTCAGAAAAATATCCGAAATTTTCTTGCTTACTTTTTAGGTTTAGGTGCCAAAATCAAAATCATCCGCTTGCCCTCCAGCCTCGGCATTTGCTCTACCTTAGCCAAATCCTCCAAATTCTGGGCAAATTTCAACAACAATATCTCTCCCTGGTCCTTAAAGATGATCTCCCGTCCCCGAAAGAACACGTATGCCTTTACCTTCGCTCCTTCTTTCAGAAAATTTTCGGCATGCTTCAATTTGAAATTATAATCATGATCGTCGGTATTAGGTCCGAAACGGATCTCTTTTACGACAATCTTCGTAGATTTCGCCTTGATCTCTTTCGCCTTTTTCTTCTGTTGGTACAGAAATTTCTGATAATCGACGATACGACAAACGGGCGGATCCGCCTTGGGCGATATTTCCACCAAATCCAACTGACGTTCTCTGGCAACGCGCATGGCCTCCTGAATGGAGACCACTTTGGATTCGACATTATCGCCGACAAGCCGAACCTGTTTGGCGGTAATATCGTCGTTTATGCGATGTAATTGTTCTTTAGCCGCAGGGAAACGCCTGTCGCGTCCCGGAACGGGCTTAGAAGGGGGAGTAATAGCAGCTATTGTTTTGTCCTCCAAAAATTAGTTAATAATCATTTATGCAAATCCGGAAAACCATCTTTCCTTTCGGGCAAAAATACGGAATATTTTTTAAAATCGTTTTCCGAATCCTTTTTAATTTTCAGCAATGGGTTTTATCTCTTCAGCGACCAAAGCGGACAACATCGCCGTAAAGTCGGCCAATGTCATCGTTCCTTTATCGCCTTCGCCCTGCATACGTACAGATACCGTACCATTTTCCAATTCCTTTTCGCCCACTATCAGCAAAAACGGAATCCGTTTCAACTCGTTATCCCGAATCTTGCGTCCGATTTTTTCATTCCGGCTATCCACATGAGCCCGGATATCGCAACGGTTCAACTTACGTGAAACCTCTTCCGCATAATCGTTGAATTTTTCACTGATAGGCAACACTACTACCTGTTCCGGCGCCAGCCACAACGGGAACTTTCCTCCGGTATGCTCCAGCAACACGGCTACGAAACGTTCCATGGAACCGAACGGCGCCCGATGAATCATTACCGGCCGATGAGGTTTATCATCGGCACCGGTATAAGTCAGATCGAAACGTTCCGGAAGATTGTAATCGACCTGAATCGTTCCCAACTGCCATTTCCGACCCAAAGCGTCTTTTACCATGAAATCGAGCTTGGGACCGTAAAAAGCCGCCTCTCCGTATTCCACAATCGTCTTCAAACCCTTTTCCGCCGCGGCTTCGATAATGGCACTTTCCGCCTTTTCCCAATTCTCATCGGAACCGATGTATTTTTCCTTGTCATTCGGGTCCCTCAGCGACACCTGCGCGATAAATTCGTCGAAACTAAGCGTTTTAAACACATACAGGATAATATCGATCACTTTCTTGAACTCATCTTTCAACTGGTCCGTCCGGCAAAAAAGATGGGCATCGTCCTGAGTAAATCCCCTTACCCGCGTAAGCCCGTGCAATTCGCCGCTCTGTTCGTAACGATAAACCGTTCCGAATTCGGCGAAGCGCACCGGCAAATCCCTATAAGAACGCGGTTTGCTCCGGTAAATTTCGCAATGATGCGGACAGTTCATCGGTTTCAGCAAAAACTCTTCGTTCTCGTCCGGCGTATGGATCGGCTGGAAGGAATCTTTCCCGTACTTGGCATAGTGTCCTGAAGTCACATACAATTCTTTCATGCCGATATGGGGAGTAATAACCTGCTGATAACCGTATCCTTTTTGGACGTTTTTCAGAAAATTTTCGAGGCGTTCGCGCAAAGCCGCACCTTTGGGCAACCACAACGGCAATCCCTGCCCTACCCGATTCGAAAAGCAGAAAAGCTCCAGTTCCTTTCCCAATTTCCGGTGATCCCGTTTTTTGGCCTCTTCCAGCATGACCAGATACTCGTCCAGCATCGATTTTTTCGGGAAAGTAACCCCGTAAATCCGGGTCAGCATCTTATTCTTCTCGTTTCCGCGCCAATACGCTCCGGCAATGCTGGTCAATTTAACGGCTTTGATCGGCGCCGTGGAAGGCAGATGCGGTCCCCGGCACAAATCGGTAAAATCGCCGTTGGAATAGAACGTGATGGTCCCGTCTTCCAAATCTCCGATCAACTCGGTTTTATACTGGTCTCCTTTCGCCCGGTAGGTATCCATGGCCTGTTGCTTGGATACGGCAGTACGTACGAACGGTACTTTTTGACGCGCCAATTCCATCATCTTATTCTCGATGACAGGCAAATCTGTATCGGTAATCGGATTAGGCAAATCCACATCGTAATAAAATCCCGTTTCGATAGCGGGACCTATCCCGAACTTAACGCCTGGATAAAGTTGTTCCAGCGCCGCCGCCAACAAATGCGAGGAGCTGTGCCAAAAAGCGTGCTTGCCTTCTTCATCCTCCCATTTATACAGTTTTATTTCGGCATCCTGCTCGATAGGACGGGTAAGGTCCCAGGTAGAGCCGTTCACGCCGATGCTCAATACCTCTTGAGCCAACCGGGGAGAAATGCTTTCGGCAATCTGCATCCCTGTCACACCTTTGGGATACTCTCTGACTGTTCCGTCAGGAAAAGTTATTTTTATCATCATGACTGCAATATATCGGCAACTATACGAACGCTGCCCGTTAATTCGCACAAAGTTAAAAAACTGTTTTCGATTTTTCAATACCTGTCGTCACGGAAACGGGCGTTTCCCAGCAATGCCGGACCTTTCTCCGGACATTTTTCGCCACAACGACGATCCGCAAGCGGTCCGATATCAGAAATTCATACGCTCCATATCCGGCTCCCCAAAAAATCCCTTTTTTCGACCGCAATACACAACAGCTGCAAACGAAGCAGGCGCAACGGCAAACCGCCAACTCTCTCTCCGGATTACCCCAAAATCCATTCACAAAACGACCGCCGCCGTTTTTTCAAATATCCGGCATTCTGCGCCAGCCCAAATTTCGAAACGCGCCGCTGATTCCCGTATCAAAGGCATATTTTCATGGTAAGATTTATTCAAACAATCAAAATCTCCACGTCATACCACCATCATCGCAACAACTGAAAATCAGGAAACGTCCCGGAACACGCCAGGACCGACCATGAAACCGATTCTCCTTCCGTTTCTTCCACCTTTCGCAGAGCGAAAATTATCTCTTCCCCGAACAGGTTTTCCGCCCCCTCGCATCTTTGCCTCACAAAATCCCCTTGCGGTTTTCGTTCCTGTCGGACTTTCCCGATATTTCGTCTGTTTCTTTGTTTCCACGGGTTTTCCCTCCCTCGCAAATATGTTTTTTCCCAGATTTTTCCCGGACGTATTTGAGTCTAATCATTCATGTTCCATTATTTTCACGCTTTTTGCGATGCTGTTTTATTCCGGGGTATTTATTCCGTTGCGTTCCATGCCGTTTTTCATTTTTTATTTTATCTTTGTATGAAATCCGGATACAACCGAAACGAAACGGCCATGCAAAACCCGCTTCCGGAAAAATTCATATCCGGAACAGACGTTTTCTCAAAACGAGCGATCATGAAAAACGAACCGACTTTACCCCTGATAAAGGAAGACGACTGGTTGCTTCCCGTCAAAGACCGGATACAAGCCAGACACGACCGTTATCAAAACGTTTTGGACGACATTACCGCCCATTGCGGTTCCATCGTAAACTACGCCAATGGTTACTTTTATTTCGGACTTCATTTCAATCCCGAAGCCAATGGCTGGTATTTCAGAGAATGGCTGCCGGGAGCATCGGACGTCTATCTGTTCGGCGACTTCAACGACTGGCAACGGACGGAACTCCCTTTAAAAAAGGATAAAAACGGCGTATGGACGCTGTTTTTAGACCGGGAAAAATGGGAAGACCGGCTGGTTCATAAAAGCAAATACAAGATATTGGTACATGGAGAGAACGGATGGTACGAACGATTGCCCGCCTACACCTTCCGGGCCGTAGAGGATCCGGAAACGCACAACTACTCGGCACAAATCTGGGCTCCGGAAAAACCGTACCGCTTCAAAACGAAAACGTTCGATCCGTACGCCGACGGAGCGTTATTGATTTATGAGGCGCATATAGGCATGGCCCAAGAAAAGGAAGGAATCGGGACTTACACGGAATTCACGCGCAACATTTTGCCCCGCATCCGGGAAATGGGATATAACACGGTGCAACTGATGGCCATTGCCGAACACCCGTACTACGGCAGTTTCGGATACCACGTATCGAATTTCTTCGCGCCCTCTTCCCGTTTCGGGACTCCGGACGAACTGAAAGCGTTGATCGATCGGGCCCATGAACTGGGCATCGGGGTCATCATGGACTTGGTACACGCCCATTATGTCAAAAATTTCAACGAAGGACTGAACGAACTGGACGGCACGGATCATTTATACTCCAAAGCGGGCGAAGAAGGCTACCAGCCTTTCTGGGATTCCAAAACTTTCGACTACGGGAAACCGGAAGTCCGTCATTTTCTGCTTTCCAACATCAAATACTGGATGGAAGAGTTTCATTTCGACGGATTTCGGTTCGACGGAGTTACTTCCATGCTGTACCGGCATCACGGACATATCGAATTTTTCGGCCGGGACGATTTTTTCAACGACCAGGTCGACGAGGAGGCGTTATGCTACCTCACACTGGCCAATACGCTCATCCACGCCCTGAATCCCCATGCAGTTTCCATTGCGGAAGACGTCAGCGGAATGCCGGGGCTATGCTATCCGGCGGAAGGAGGCGGCGCCGGATTCGATTACAGGTTAGGCATGTCGGTTCCCGATTTCTGGATCAAGCAGATACAGGACCAGCCCGACGACGAATGGAACATGCAGGAAATGTGGGACCAAATGACCAACCGGCTCCCTTATTGCAAAACGGTGGCCTATGCAGAATCGCACGATCAGGCGCTCGTAGGCGACAAGACCATAGCGTTCCGATTGATGGATAAAGAGATGTACGACAAAATGAACAAAGCCAGCCGCAGCATCGTCATAGACCGGGGCATCGCCTTGCATAAAATGATCCGGCTGTTCACGCTGGCCACCGCCTCGAACGCTTATCTGAACTTTATGGGCAACGAATTCGGGCATCCCGAATGGATCGATTTTCCGCGGGAAGGAAACGGATTCAGTTACAGTCATGCTTGCAGAAAATGGTCGTTGGCTTCGGACGTTTTTTCCCGATACATCTTTTTGCAGCGGTTCGACCAGGCCATGATCGCTCTGGAAAAAAAATACAGTATATTGGACGGGGAATACCCTTATCTGTTATCGATCGACGAAGCCAACAAAACCATCGTATTCGAGCATGCCGCACTGATTTTCGTATTCAACTGGCATCCCGCCCGAAGCATACCGGACTACCGTATTCCGGTGCGGGAGCCGGGAAAATACCGTCTGTGTCTGAACAGCGACGATGAGAAATTCGGCGGGTTCAACCGGATCGATTCCCGAACGGAATATTTCAGCAAAAACGGAAAAGACGAAAGACCTTATTTATACATATACAACATCAACCGTGCGGCTCTGGTATTCGAAAAAATCGATTAGGTCCCGTTTTTCAAAGACGGTTCTCAAATTATTGCTATCTTTGCCGTCCCAATAAAAAACATAAACAGTTATGGCAGCTTCCAATTTCGTCGATTACGTAAAAATATTCTGTCGTTCCGGAAACGGAGGGAAAGGGGCCTCCCATTTCCGACACGAAAAATACATCGAATTCGGAGGACCGGACGGAGGCGACGGAGGAAGAGGGGCCCATATTATTTTACGGGGCAACAGCCAATACTGGACTTTGATACACCTGAAATATCGGAAACACATCCACGCCGAAGACGGAGAAGCCGGAGGAGGAGCCAAATGTTCGGGACGCAACGGACAGGACATCGTTTTGGACGTTCCTCCCGGAACCGTAGCCCGGGATGCCGAAACGGGCGAAAAAATCTGCGAAATTACCCGGGACGGGGAAGAAGCGATCCTCGTACGCGGCGGACGCGGTGGTTTGGGAAACTGGCATTTCAGGACAGCGACCAACCAGGCTCCCCGTTATGCCCAGCCCGGAGAACCGTGCCAGGAAGGATGGTTCATCCTGGAACTCAAAATCCTGGCCGACGTAGGTTTGGTCGGATTCCCCAACGCCGGCAAAAGCACGCTGCTTTCCGTCGTATCGGCCGCCAAGCCCAAAATAGCCAATTACGCCTTTACCACGCTCGAACCCAATTTGGGAATCGTGGAATATCGCGACGGCAAATCCTTCGTCATGGCCGATATTCCGGGAATTATCGAAGGCGCGCACGAAGGGCGGGGATTGGGGATGCGTTTTTTACGCCACATCGAACGCAACTCGGTCCTGTTATTCATGATAGCGGCGGACTCGGCAGATATCGCCAAAGAATACCGAATACTGTTAAACGAATTAAAACAGTACAATCCGGAATTGTTGGATAAAGAACGGATGCTGGCCATTACCAAAAGCGACATGCTGGACGAAGAACTGAAAGAGGAAATAGCGCGAGAAATATCCGACAGCCGGCTGATCGATATTCCGTGGTTGTTCATATCGTCGGTAACCGGTTACAACATCGATGTCTTAAAAGACCGGCTATTCCGCATGATCGCCGGATAATCCGACAATCCCGGCAACAAACCCGTATAAACGGGAAACGGCCCGTTGCCGTTCTTCCCGACAACAAGCCGTTTCCTTTAGCCTTCGTATTCAAAAACCGGTTTACACGTCATCCGAGTTGAAATCGTACCCCAACCGTTTTCCGGTCTGTATCTTGGAATTTTCTATTTTGGTATTCATCTGTTCCACTTCCACGATTTTTACAGTATCGTAACCCGGAACCAGCAAATCGAAATCCAGAGCGTACAAAATGGAAGTTTCGAGGATATCGGTCAGATATTTTTCATCGATTACGGCCTGTCCGTACTTTTCCGCCGTATATTCGGTTTGTCTTTTCCCCTCGACGTAAAAACAATTCTCGTGATTGACGAAAATCCGTCCGATCAGATACCCTTCGTCCGTAGAACGGTTGTATTTAAACGAATCGGCCAGAAAGTTGTAAATATTGATCACGCCGCAATACGCGTTTTTCCAATCGCTGCGGATATAGGCATGATTCCATATTTTATGCTCGTTGTTAAACCGGAAAATATTGGTATGCATGGTAAAAATCAGAATATCGCCCGCAACTTGTATTTGCGCTTCAAATTTGCCGCGATCCCGATATTCCACCTTAATCAGGCGGGTATTGGTCAAAATATCGTTCATCTGCCCGGACATTTCGTGCAAAATATCCTTCAGCTTCGTGAACACGTCGAAGGTATTGCTGTAAATTTTCTGTTTCAGTACCGACTTGTTCTCCAATGTGTCGATAATCCGGTTCAACTTGACTCCCGTCTCCTCTTCCATATATGATGATGTATTGGTTTTTCAATCTCAAATGTACTAAGATTTTCCAATAAAAAAAATCGCGGAACGATATCCTGGCATCCGGCACGTGTTTGCCGAACGTCAGGAACGGAACAATCGGCAAACCGGCCAAATACCTCATAAAACGACAATATACAGTCCCGGAATTCCTCGAAGACAGGAAAACGAAGCCGTTCCGGTTCTTCCCTTGCCGTTTTGTTTTTCCTTCGTTCCACCGACTCTACTCGGATGAAGACACTTTTTTTATTCCGAAATCATCCACGACCAGCAAACCGTTTCCCTGTTTCATCACGACAATATAAAAATCGGAACAAGCCGGAGTTCTAAACCGAACCGAACATTTTCCGGAACGATTCAACGCACGTGAAAAAATCTCTTTGCCTTCCGACAAGGACTTTCCGACAACCCGGTACACATCCCGCACATCCGTTTTATAATCGAATTCTATTTCATACTCCTGTTCGGGTTCAAAACGAATCATAGCAGGCGACGTCCGATACACTTCGCCGTCACGTTCTCTCCATGTGGCCAATGACCAGTCGCCATGAATGGTATTTTCGGTATATACGCCATGCCGTTGCGCAAGGTGCGTCGTAAATGCGCTGGCCTGGCAAGCGATAAACGGTCCCCATCCTTCATCCACATGCTCGAAATCTTCGAAACAGACATACCCCTCTTTTCGCGTTACCGGACACTCCACCAATCGAACGTCGTCGAAACAAACAGCCGAAGAATCGGCATCCGCGACACCGCCGGACAGAGAAAGCACAATCTCCCGCGCCCCTTCCGGGAGACGGAAAGGAATTTTCAAACGTTGCCAGGTCGTTCCGAACCGGTCCGTATTGTCCGTAAAATTCCGGACCCTGCTTTCCGATATGGACGTCTTTTCGCTCAACCCGTTCGAAGAAGTGACCGACAACACGGCTTCTTTGCAACCGACCACATTCGCCCAAACGGAAGCGACATATTCCCGACCGGGCGTCAGTCCGCCGACCGTTTGTTTTACCAAGGCCGGCTCTCTTCCGCGAACCTCCAGGTAATCTTGTCCATAAGAAGTCTCCTTGAACAAGACGGCCCCATCGCCTTTTTCAAGTCGCCAATATTCGAACGAACGGCTGTCGAATCCCGGATCGCCTACCCAACCGCCTTCTCCCCAATGCATCGCGGGAGAATTCCCCGCTTCTTGGGGATATAAGACATATCCTTGATCCGGCCGGGCGTCGATTTCAACTTTCCCATTCCGGACAGGAATCGTTCCCGACAACCGGCGTCCCAAACCTCCCAACTCATATAAATAAACGGATGTCAAACCGTTCCACGAAGCCGGAAGCTGCCAAACCGTCTTGCCGCCCTTCAAATTATAATGATATATCTTTTCCTCCGTTAGCGGATTCCACGGAATAAAAACGGCATCGCCCGACATCAACGCCCGGTCCCCCTTTCGTATTTCGGTTCCCGTCTCTGTTCCGAAGGCAGACACTCCGCCTCCGAGAACGGCAGAAGCAGAATCCAATTGCAACACCGGATAATGCATCAGATAACGGTAAGGCAATTGACGCATGAAAAAATTACGGATCACTCCTTTAAAGTCGCGTCCTTTTTGCCATCCCATAAACCCTATTCCGGCACTCCGGTCATATCCTCCGAGCAAAGCGGGATGAGCCGCATATCCATCGCGATACCGATGATGCACGAAACGATGGATCAAACTTTTCGCTTCCGGGACATAATGAATCCAAACGGCTTCTTTATCAAAAACGTCCCCGTCTTCCGTCCAAACAGCCCATCCGTTTCCGTTGAACAGGCGTGCCGTCCGATAAGCCAACCAACGATATTCCCGATAAGTGTCGAGATAAACGAAAGCCAGGCCAGGGACTTCTTCCTTCAAACAGGCCAACCGTTTTTCGAACGTTCCGTCCAGCATATCCTGCTCCTTATTAATAAAATAGGATTGATCCAGCCAACTCCATGCCGGCATATCCGTCACGATCCGGTCATTAAAAGCCCTCGCCTCCGGATACGACTCGCTGTGATTGATATGCACCCCTATTCCTGCGTTATATTTTCCGGCCTCTTTTACCAAAAATGCCAAATCTTTCCATCCGCCGGCCCGTTCGTTATAATTGCCGGCATAATCGGGATGAGCGCTGTCGTGCCCTTCGCTTTGATAGCCTTTCAATTCCACCATTTGCCCGAACCCGTCGGTGGCCAAATAGAATTTTTTGATATTATCCAACTGTCGCAAAAAAGGATATTGGGCGCAACTGGCGAAATTCATGGTAATAGTGGCATAAGCATTCCGCAACCTGTCCGCTCCGAAAGGTTCCGGATAAACTTCCCGCAAAGCCACCGCTCCATCCTGCCAATCCACTTTGCCATCCGAATTCCGGTCGTCCGTGACGATTACCTTAATATAAGGCATTTCAGTTACCTTTCCGTCATGTCCCCGGTAAATCCACTCGTTTCCCCAAATTCCCGTTACGACAGAACCCTCGCAAGGCACGGAACGATACAGAAATTGACGGGTGCTGTACAGAGAATTGCTTTCCAACGTAGCGGCCAACTTATCCGTGTTTAACAACACGATCGATCCGTACCTGTAAACCGAATCGACCGGTTTTTCCCGCAAAGAGTAAAACAAATCCGATTTCACGTTCTCGGCCACGGCAAGACAGCCCCCTGAAACGGATTTATCCGCCGATACAAGACAATGATCCCGGAAAGCGATCGTTTTCACTTTCAAACCGCCTTTCTCCTCAATATCCTCTATCGACAAAGTCAATATATTTTCCCGTATTTCGCAAACAACACGGAATACGACCCCTATTTCAGGAACATCCAAAACATAAACCGCCCGGTTCGACTCCATTCGGCCGCTTACCCGAGGACGATAAGTATCTCCGTTAATCACGACCGACCTCGCGTCGAACCGTTGCCCTTTCAGCTCCGACCGGTCCTTTTTCCAACGATAAGCACGAACCGAAGGGAAATCTTTATTTAACAAAACTTCCATTACCGGCGACGAAAGGCGGAAACATCCCCGCTCTCTTACCGGTTCCAACATCTCTTTTTCCACAGAACGGCATTCAACACCCGATACATGCACGTTCCCCTGGCCATGAACCCGGAAACCGACACGTCCGGAAAATTCCTGTAAATGAGAAACATGTCGACAGGCTATCTGCTCGCCATCCACATATACCGTCACGACACTCCCTTCGTAATTGACTTTTATACGCCGCCGATAATGAGCATACAATTTAGCAATATCGCGTGCAAGTTCCGTTCTCCCTTTCGGAGTCTCCACGAACCAATGAGCAAAACCCAGATGATCGGTCGCTCTATCGCATCCGACATAAGCCCACTTGTGCTCATCAACATAACGGAACAAAACTCCCGCCTGTGCCGAAGAATTCTGCGGCAACAAATCGAATTCCACCGTGCCGTTCGCTGCGGTAAAACCGTCGATCAGGACAAGACTGTCTGCATCATGGACGCTTAACCGGTAAATCCCCGAAGAAGATTCGCTTTCCGCAAATCCAAAAGAACTCAGCAAAACGACCGACATCCAACACAAAATTCGAATGATTCCCGTCTTTTTCATCAATTTCCGAATTTTTACCATTTCAACACAACATTCATCAAAATTTCCCCAACAACCGGGTCAGCTGCAGGAACCGGGGCAATCCTTCCCGTTGGTAATAACGGGTTCTCTCCTCCGTCGGCTCATAACGGCATTCCGTCCGATGCAAACGAGCGATCGGACCATAATCAGACCAAAGACCTGCTCCTTTCAAAGCAAGCGCAGCAGCACCGAGAGAAGCCGCCTCTTGATCGATATTTGTCTTGATTACCGGCAAACCGTAAATATCCGAAAACATTTGCATCCAAAACGGACTTTTGGCCCCGCCGCCCACGATCAACATATCCCGGTCGATCGGAACGTAAGAGTCCAGCAGATCCAACGCTACCTTCAGATTCAATGCAATTCCCTCCATGGCGGCATGAATGATGTCCGAACGCGTATGCCCCAACCTCAAGCCGGCGAATCCCCCGCAAATCGACGGCGAAGGTTCCAACATCGAACCACCCGCCAGACTGGGATTGAAAACGACGCCGCGCGATCCGGGCACAGAGCGGGCAGCCAATCCGTTCATCCGCACGTAAGCGTCTTCCCCGGTCTCCCGTTCCCGATCCAGCAAATCCTGACAAAACGTATCCCTAATCCACCGAAAACTGCTTCCGGCAGAAAAAATACAAGTGGCGGAAGTATACAATCCCTTCATGACATGGGCGAAAACATACGGTTTGCGGGCAAAATCCAAAACGGGCCGGTCCGCAACCAAAGCAACCCAAGCGGAACTGCCCAAAGAGGTATAAACCTCTCCCGAAGAAAAACCTCTCGCCCCCAAAGCCATGCACGAATTATCCACCCCTCCGGCGATAACGAGCGTATCGCGCCGCAACCCCGTTGCTTCCGCCGCTTCCGAAGTCAGCGGTCCGACGACGGCATCCGAAGGAAGAATTTCCGGGAAAATACCGGCCGGCAATCCGGCCGCTTCCATATAGCGAGGCTCATATTTCCACCCTTGCAAATCGAACACGCCGCTGCCGGAGGCATACGAGTAATCCGTGCAAAATCTGCCCGTCAAACGGTAATTGCAATAATCTTTGGTTCCGACGACTTTACCGACGGACGAAAACATGTCCGGTTCATGCTGCTTGTACCACATCAGCTTGAACACGGTATAACATGCGGGAGGAAACCCGTTTCCGGTACGCATGTACCAATCCGAATAATCGATTCGGGAAAAAAATTCCCCGGCCTCCTTTTCGGCCCGCCGGTCGGACCAGATCGGAGTCGATTTACGCAATAAGACGCCGTCCTTCCCTATCGGAACGCACCCCAGACTATGTCCGGAAATCGCCAGAGAAACGATCTCTCCGGCAGACGTCCCGCTATTTTCCAAAAGCCGGCGGGTAGAAACGACAACCGCGTTCCACCAATCGTCCGGAGCCTGTTCCTGCCCATCTTTTTCCGTAAAATATGTAGCATACGGAATAAAAACCGACGCAAGAATTTCCCCCTCCCGGGAAAACAGGGAAGCTTTAATGCCACCCGTTCCCAAATCGTAAGCGATTACTTTGGTTCTGTCCATACTCCATCCTTTCGTTCCGCTTCCTCCATAATGCGCAAGGCGGACTTATATCCTATACCGAACCGGGAAACTCCCATTGCTCTCATCCGCAACAGAACATCCAGCGAGCGGACGCCTCCGGCCACTTTCAACGGAATGGAATCGCCTACCGCGTTTTTAATGATTTCGATATGGTGTTCCGTCGTCGGCCCGGCCCATCCGGTTCCGGTTTTAACAAACGACGCTCCCGCATCCCGGATAATCCGGGCAGCCGCATCGATTTCCCGATCGGTCAGCAAAGCCGCTTCCATAATAACTTTCAACGGCAAAGGAGCGATTGCCGCACGTATTTCCCGAATCTCTGCCTTTACCTCGTCAAGCATTCCCGACTTCAGCTTTCCAATATTCATTACCATGTCGATCTCGTCGCATCCTTTCTCCTTCAACTGGACCGCCTCGAAAAGTTTGGCTTCGGCGGTTTCCCCGCCAGAAGGAAACCCGACGATCCCGCCTAACTTCGTAGCCGGAATTTCTCCCATCCTGCCTTTGATCCGATCGATCATGCCCGGCATGGAAAACAGACATATAAACGGATATTTCCCCGCAGCCGCCAGAATATTTTCTATTTCATCCCACGTCGATTCCGCCCGAACGGCACTGATATCGATCATGGTCGCTATCTCCTCAATGGTCATTTTTCTTTTCGCTTTATTCCAATTCATTATATTTTTAGTCCCCCGGTTACGGTCACATTCCGTCATCCGCCCCATACCGGATTGCTTTTTACAACGCCTTTTTCAATACCTCGGCGACATCTTCCCGCGACACAGGCGGATTGCAAGCCAGATATCCCTCGGCGTTAAAGCTGACTTTGACCACGTTTTCCACGATACGGCCGATATCCGGATTCACGATCCCCGCTTCCCGAAGCGAAACCGGAGCGCCGATCTTTTTCAAAAAAGCGCAGAACGTTCCGATGCCTTCGGCGACCACGCGTTTTTCGTCTTTTCCCGACGGACAAACGTCCATCACACGAGTCGCGAAACGGTAATACCGATCCATTCTGCGGGAATGCATGACCGTCATCCAGGCAGGCATCAGAATCGAGAGCGAAGCTCCGTGCGGGACCTTATGCAATGCAGTCAGGACATGTCCGATCTGGTGGATCGGCGTCCATGCGTCGCCCGGAGAGGCCCAACCGTTAATGGCACAAGTAGCGGCCCACTGCAAATGGGAACGGGCAGAAATGTCATTCGGTCGCGCCAATGCCTTTTCCACATTATCGATTACCGTGCGCATGACCCCTTCCTGAAAATAATGTTGCAAGTCACTGTCTTCTTCTCCGTTCAGATAAATTTCCAAAACGTGCGAAATCGTGTCCGCCGCCGCACAAGCCGTTTGAAACGGGGGAAGCGTAACCGTCAGTTCGGGATCGATAATGGAAGTTTTCGGATACAGGCAAGGACTCCATATATACGATTTTTCCTGCAATTTTCTGTTGCTGACCACCGCACACAAATTCATTTCGCTCCCCGTTGCCGGCAAAGTAGGGACCATGACGGTCGGCAACGATTTTTCAGGAGGAATAGCGGAGACCGTGCTATGACGGCTAAAAACCATATTCCACAAATCCCCTTCGTAATAAACGCCTGCCGCAATCGCTTTCGCTGCATCCATAGCACTGCCGCCACCGACACCGACAACCAGATCGACACCTTCGTCCTTGCAGAGTCTTACCCCTGTTTCTACGGTCTGAATATCCGGATTTTCTTCCACTTGTAAAAAGGGAAAGACCCGAATATTTTCCTTCTCCATCAAACGTTTTATCCGTTCCAGTAAAGGGTGTAAGAAATCGATCTTTTTATAAGATACCAGACAAACCTTTTTCCCAAATTTACTGGCTTCCGCACCTATTCTTTCTACCTCCCCCGGGCCGAATAAAATCCGGACCGGATTATAATATTCAAAATTTTTCATATCTATATGCTTTTATTACCTAAACAGTTCATTTTCCGCTGCCTCTCGACAAAACCGTTATCCGACCAATTCATAAATATTCCATTCAACATATTTTACCTCTTCCTGCCTTGTCGAACAAGTCACACAAAGAGAAAACTTTCGCTTACGGCTACCGACAGGATTCGTTGTCATGACCTTCCATGAATCAATTCTGCGATTCCGGCAAACCGAACGAATCAAACGCTTTCGATAAATGAAACGCGCTATTTCTTTGTGAGTATCTCAATTTGAAACTAAGTTTCAAATTGAGATACTCACAAAGATACATAATTATTTTTCAACCACATGCAAAATTTTCGGAATAAATCCATTTTTACTATTCGGCCAGGCCCTTTCTTCCTGTTTCGATTTCCCGGCCGCTTTCCCATCATGTCTAAACGCCGAATAAAATTCCGTTCATTTTCCGTATTCAAAAGATAAAATATTGTTTTATGCATAATATTAAAAAGAAAAACCTACCTTTGCAACGCATGGGTTCCTGCGAAGGATTAATAGGGAATGCCGTGAAAATCGGCAACAGTTCCCGCTGCTGTAAGTTCTATGCCTCGATTCAAGGCATATTTTCAAACGATCCGTCACTGCCTGCGGGTGGGAAGACATTGAAGCGAACAAGTCAGAATACCTGCCCTTGCTTATATGATTTTACAGCCTACGGGTAATGGGTTGACGTGGATCGGATTTTCCCTGTCATTTTCACGCTGTGTCGGACATGTTATTAGTCCGGGGTTGTAAAATCGAAACGATAAATACAACCATTCAATAAAATACAGTATGAAAAGAAACAAATTTTTATTCGGCTTCATCTTTACAGCCATTTTATCCCTGATGATGGGGTCCTGTTCCAAAGAGGACAATGTTCCGGAAACGACCGAACCCCGATTGGAATCCTTAGGAATCGCCGACAATACGAAAACAGCGGTAAACCAATCCGTCGTCTTCAACCCGTCCCTCAGTTCCGAAAATACGGACGTCTCATACAGTTGGGTAGTAAACGGAGAAAAAACATCCGACCAAAAAAATTACACTTTCACGCCCTCCTCGGCCGGAACCTATACCATAGCCCTAACGGTAACAAACAGTGCGGGAAGCGATACTCAAGAAATTACCATCGCCGTGTATCAGTATTTGGGAGGGCTTTATATCATTAATGAAGGCACGGCAACCGGTACTTTGAATTATTACGATCCTGAAAGCGAAACTTTTGCCCCTCAAGTCTATTCTTCATTGAATGAAGGGAAAACTTTGGGCATTACCTCTCAATACGGAACCTTCTGGAACGGTCGCATATACATCGTGTCTAAAGACACCCGCCCGCTGATCGGCATTGATGCCATGACCTTGAAAGAATGTGCGGCCCTGGAAGGCATTAACAATGCCCGTTCCTTCTGTGGCATCAATGAAACCACAGGTATCCTCAGCACCGCTTCCGGAGCCTACCGCGTCACATTGGACCCGATGGTATTAGGTAGCCTCCTGCCCGGAACGGAAGAAACGGAATGCCGCGACCTTTTGTTTGTAAACGGTACTTTATTTGTCATTTCCAAAGAAAAAGGATTATTGATCTACGATACGAATAACGATTTCGAATTGAAAAAGACCGTTGCAGACGTACAAATCGGGTTAGCGCAAACTCCCGACGGAAACGTTTGGACTGTCAAAAACGACAATATTCTGCTAAAAGTAAATCCGGAAACCCTCGAAACGGAAGAAACAACTTTGCCCAACGGCATTACCATTCCCAACAACTGGGGAGTATGGAGAAGCTCTCCGTTTTGTGCCGCTCATAAGGAAAACGCCTTGTATTTTTTCAATTACAGCAACGGCGAATGGGGCGACGTCAATAGTATCTACAAATACAAAGTAGGCGATATCGGCTCGTTAAACGCGGCTTTTGCTACCAGTTCACAATCGGACGATAATTTTTACGGAACCTTCCGCATCGATCCTGAAACGGACGATTTGTACGTAACCTCCATCCAAAGCGGTTGGGGAGAAAATTCCAAAAACAACCGGTTGCTCGTATTCGACGGAGAAACAGGAGCGGAAAACAACCGTTACACGTACGATACTCAGAACTATTGGTTCCCCTCGTTCATATTATTCAATATGCAATAAAGACATACGGTAATTTTGAGGCTGGTCCGGAAATTCATTACTCGGGGAAATCACAATACATTCATTAAGGAAATTATTTTTACATCATCTCTCGCCCCCCAGTCTCCGGATTCCTCCGGACAACCGGACTAAACTCAATACCTCAAGAGGCTGTCTCAAAATAAACTTGAGATGGCCTCTTTGTTTCAGCTCCCCCACTCTCTTCTGCTTCTCTCCATGTCAAAATTTTTCGACCTCGTATCGATTTTCTTATTATTTTTGTTGTCCATATTGAGGGAAACACGATGAAAAGACGAATCAAATTGAGTTTCATACTGTTGGCAGGATTGTTAATTTTAAGCGGGATCATATGCTATTTTGAATTGGCACGCCTGAACAACTCCACCCAGCAAGTAGTCGATTTCGGGGCACGCAGCGTTACCCTATCAAATAACATGTTGAACGATATTGCCGCACTGGACAATGCCATCGTCAAATACGTATCGGGCAACGACTCGTCTTACCTATCCAGCCAAACCCGTCAATTATCGGAAGCGCTCGACAAAACGTTATCCGATATCAAAGCAGAATATCCCCAAGACGCTCATCTGAACACATTGATAAAAGCCCACTCCGACTACCGAGATATCGTCATACACATGGACTCTGTACAGATGGATACCGCCTGGTATTTCAACGTTTACAAAACACAATACGCAGAGTTGGAAAACGGAGTGAAAAATTTTCTGACTGGCACTCAAAATACAGTTGTCAATGAAATAAATTCGCTGAAAAACAATGCTTACAGAGCCATCATGTACGGTATCGTTACTATCGCCACTGCCGTTGTCGTTATTTTCCTGATGTTTTTTTTCATCAACGTATTTTATATCAATCCCATCATCGATATATCCAAAGCACTGAAAAACTATCTCGCCATGCGAGTACCGTTCGACATCGATGTAGCCGCGAAGGACGAAGTATTTATGTTGAAAGAGTATATCGAACAACTAATCTTACGAATTAAATCGAAAAAAAGTTAAATCTTCGGTCATGAGGGTATATGTCATATTACGATATATCGGAATAGGATTATTGTTGAATGCGATATTCATGTTACTATCCGTAGGCGTATCCTTATATTACGGTATGGATTCAGGATTTTATCCTCTACTGCTTAGTAGCATCTTTACTGCTATTATTGGAGGTTTCCCTTTTATTTTTGTATCTTCCGAATACAGTATCCGGAACAAGGAAAGTTTTGCCGTCATGGTATGGTCATGGGTAGCTGCCTGTATGGTCGGTATATTTCCTTTTCTATTATGGGGCGGAGAATTCGACTTTATAAACAGTCTTTTCGAAAGTGTATCGGGATATACTACCACAGGCAATACGATTCTTCAAAATGTAGAAAATTTACCCAATAGTCTACTTTTCTGGCGATCTTGTACACACCTGATCGGAGGGGCAGGTATCGTACTCTTTTCTCTTGCAGTCATTCCATTAGCCGGGAAAAACGCATCTTTATCCAAAAACACCGAATTATCGTCATTTGCTAAAGATAATTTTAATTACCGAATGCAAAAAACCATTCGGGTCATACTTGTCGTTTACGTCGTCCTAATATCTTTAGAAACCATATTGTTACGCATTGTAGGCATGGGATGGTTCGATGCTGTCAATCATTCTTTTTCGACCATCGCCACCGGCGGATTTTCCACAAAAAACTTAAGTATAGCCTATTACAACAACATTTGGATAGAACTGGTTATTACGATATTCATGATTGTATCAGGGATTCATTTCGGGTTGTTATTCTCCAGCATCTCCTCCAAACGGAATAATCTGTTCCGCTCAGAAGTTTCCCGATTTTATCTGTTTACGATCATCGTTGCATCTATTCTAGTTGCCTTAAACCTTTGGTACACCCACACCTATTCTTTCATAGAATCCTTTCGGTATTCCATTTTTCAAGTAGTCGCCTGCATCTCTACCTCCGGATTCGCAACAGCCGACTCATCCATCTGGCCACCATTTTCCATTTTAATCCTGCTTTTCCTAATGTTCCAATGTGCTTGCGCAGGATCAACCGCCGGCGGTTTAAAAAGTGATCGGGTATTGTTATTATTCAAAACGTTCAAAGCTCACATTCTGCGGTTGCAGCATCCCAATGCCATTGTCAAGATAAAAATGAACAACATTACCGTACCCAACGATATGGTACATGCTGCGTTGATATTCATTGCTCTGTATATCATCATTACCGTGATCGGCACATTAATTCTGGCCGGTATGGGAATCGATTTGATGACCAGTTTCAGTGCAATTACTTCTTGCCTCAGCAATGTCGGTCC
>CASDZK010000049.1 GCA_949286165.1 uncultured Alistipes sp. | reverse complement strand
CGCTTCGCGCAAAACGCATTCGCTCGTGAAATCGTGATACATGTAGGCCGTATCGAAATAGGTAAATCCCCGTTCGATGAACGTATCGACCATTTTCTCCACCTGCGGCATATCCACCGCCTTGAAATTATCGGCTTCGGTCAGCGGCAGACGCATGCAGCCGAAGCCCAGTTTCTTTGTCATCATTTTTACCAATCAAAAAATACCCGGGACTCTTACGAAAAGTAAAAATGCCCGATTTTACGATTCCTCCGTATTTCTCCCGATTTTCCAAACACACCCCGCTCATTGCCGTCTGAGAACCGGGTTGAACAAGACAACTTCCGGCTCGCGCCGGCATCGTCAACGAGGCAATTCGCTCCAGTTCAAACCATCGGCCCGTATATACCGGGGCGACGATATTTTCTTCTCCCAACGCTCCCGGACATAATCGCTCATCTGGATTCGCGAATCGCACTGTTCGAAAGTGGGATTGCCGATCCACAGGGGTTGTGCATACCAGTCCGCATTGATGTAAGAAACAGCCTTGACCACATCGGCATTTCTTTCGATCACGTCGAACATACCGGTCATCCATACGTCCCATATTTTTCGGGCGACCGGAGCTTTCTTTATATCTCCGTCGGAATAAACGCCCTGTCCGTTCTGAAACGTAGGAGTGGCCTCCACCAGAAATACGGGCTTGCCTTTCATCCGGGCGAACTCGATCATCGTCAGGTCGGGACCGTCGAAATAGGAATAGGCACACCAATCGACATAATCGTCTCCGGGATAGAACTCGCGAAGCTCGTCCGCCGTACTTCCCGTTCCTTTCGATTGCCAGACATAGGCGATATTATCGATTCCGGCAGCGTCATAACGGTCTTTTATGTACCGGAATGCAGGGATATAGGTTTCAGGGACATAACCGTTCCAATCTTTCCCGTCGAACTCGTAACCGATTCGCAAAAAAACGGGTCTCGGCGCAAGCCGTCCGATCCACGCCCCGATTTTGTCGAGGCCGGCATCGTACTCCCCTCGCACGATCCGTTCTTCCTGGTTTACCAAAGGCAATCCCACGGCTATCATGCAACGGTCGAACTTTTCTGTCCGGGCATACAGGTCGGCGCAACAATCGCCCGCCCCCCAATTATCGATCTCGTACAATCCGCTAACCCGCCCGTTATCGCCCAGCCCCAAATAGACGGTAATTCCGGCAGGAACGGCGAAATGGTCGCAATAACCGTCATTGTACTGTTCCATACCGCCCACGGCGCCGAGATCTTGTCCGATAAACAGAAAACATTTCCCCTCCTCCGGCTCGTATTTTTGCATTTTTCGTCCATCGTCAGCCATATTCCGCCTGTTGCACGAACCGCACGAAACTAAAACCAGACAGGTCAGCAGAATGAAATAAATTTTAGTCATGAAAAATACGGTTTAGGTTTCGCTTCATCGGAACAATAGCGGGAAACCACCCCGGCTTTCCGTCATAAAATCTTGATTTTACACGCTATGGCACGGGAACATGACAAACCGTTCCGCCCAATGTTCGTCTGTTACTGTTGAATCTTGAACGAAAACCGGATGAATAATTCGTCCCGATTTCAGGATGAACCGTCCAGCAGTTTTCTCTTCGGACTTCAACCGATTCAAAATTACCGTTTTTTTTTCACATCGACAAACAGACGAAACAACTTTTCGACCAAAACGGGAAGAAAACCTTATGCACTCTTTACCGGTGCATCGTCTTCTTCGTATCCTGCGAACGCATCGCTGCTCCCGTCATTCCACCCGTAAAGCGACTACCCGCGCAATACGGTTCATGCAGACCGTTCGATAAATGTATCTAACCATTTTTCCGCTTACGGCATATCCACCGCTATGAATCGCCTTGTTCCAACAAGCGAAAAACACGTGTTACAGAAATCCGGTTTTTCAAGATACTACTAACGAAATTTCGACCGTAAAACCATATCTCCAAATTATTAAGCATATCGTACCACGGAATTAACCCACAAACATCGGTTTGATATTCATACGTTTATCCCATCGTTACAGACCATGAAAACAGCTCCATTTCCATAACCGGCTCAATAACCCGTTACCAACCCTCCGTTCCCAAACGGATAAATCAGCACAAGCACCCGGCAAAAACGACAAGGTTACCAATCGTTTTTACCGTTCAATGTTCCATACGAATCTATTTTTTCACAGGTTCTATCGAAATATCCACCATCCGCCTTATTTTTGTTCCAGTTCCAATAAAAAACGCTTGGCTTCGATGCCGCCGCCGTACCCCGTAAGCGAACGGTCGCTGCCGATGACCCGGTGACAGGGCGCGAAGATGGAGATGGCGTTCGCGCCGTTCGCATTCGCCACGGCGCGGACGGCTTTCGGCATACCGAGCCGCGCCGCCATTTCGCCGTAAGAAAGCGTCCGCCCGTAAGGTATTTCCAACAACTGCCGCCAGACGGCTTTCTGAAAATCGGTGCCCGCGAACAGCAACGGAACATCGAACGTTCTTCTTTCCCGCCGGAAATATTCGTCCAGTTGGCGGACAGCTTCCCGAACCACGTCCGACGGCGTTTCCTCGTAAACGGCGTTCAGCAAAACCTGCAACCGTTTGTCCACCCGACCCGGATGCTTTTCCTCCGTCCAGTTGCACAGACAAAGCTTGTCTTGAAAGGAACCGAGCAGCAACGTTCCGCAGGGAGAACGGTAATACTGCGTTTGAATTCTGTTTTCCATATCTTATGCTTTTTCTATTCTGACGTTTTTCATTCCTTCGGCCGCACATCCGGCAAAAACACCGCTACGACGCCCAGCAACGGCAGCCACGTGCTGATCCGAAAAACGAATTCGATGCTTGTCAGGTCGGCCAGCCAGCCGAAAAAGGCCGAACCGATGCCGCCCAGCCCGAACATCAACCCGAAAAAGACGCCCGCGATCATACCCACCTTGTCCGGTTTCAGATCGGTGGCGTAAACCACGATGGCGGAAAACGCCGAAGCTATGATAAGCCCTGCGACGACGGACATCGCCACGGTCCAGAACAGGTCGAGGTAAGGCAGCAAAAGCGTAAAGGGAGCCGCACCGAGAATGGAGAAAAGAATGACATATTTCCGTCCGTAGCGGTCGCCCAGGAAACCGCCGAGCAACGTACCCGCAGCAAAGGCGGCGAGGTAGGCGAAAAGGCAGAATTGCGACTGCTGCACCGTAATGCCGAATTTCTCCATCAGAAAAAAGGTAAAATAACTCGTCATGCAGGCGTTGAAAAAGTATTTCGAAAAGATCATCAGCACGAGAATGGCCAGAGCGTTTCGGACCGTCTTGGCCGGAAGCGTACAGACGGCCGCCTGCCCCTTGCGGCGCAGCGTCTTCATCTCCGCAAGCACCAGACTGTACCAATGCCCCGCCCGTACCAGCAACACCGACGCGAGCAAGGCCGCCAACGCGAACCACCCCACGGCATGCTGCCCGTAAGGAATCACGACAAGAGCCGCCAGCAGCGGGCCGACGGCGCTTCCCCCGTTTCCGCCTACCTGAAAAATGGACTGCGCGAGGCTTTTCTTTCCGCCCGACGCCAGCTGCGCCACCCGCGAAGCCTCCGGATGAAACACCGAGGAGCCGCAGCCGATCAACGCCACCGACAGGAGTATCGGCAGAAAACCCGGAGCGAAAGCCAACGCCATCAACCCTGCCAGCGTGAAACACATGCCCGCCGACAGGGAGTAAGGCTGCGGATGCCGGTCGGCGTACCGCCCCACAAAGGGCTGAAGAACGGAGGAGGTCAGCTGAAACACCAGCGTAATGACGCCGATTTGCGTGAACGTAAATCCGTACTTCTGTTTCAGCAACGGATACAGGGCGGGAATGACCGACTGAATCATGTCGTTCAGCAAATGACAGACGCCCATCGTGAACAGTATCGCATAGGCCGTCCCCTCCACGACCTGCGGACACCCCTTGAGCCTATTCAACACACGGCCTATCATGTTCCTCCATTTGCGTATCTTTCCACAATAACCCGGCAGCCCGTACCGCCGCTTCCGCATGGCCCGTCTCGATGTGCCGCAACAATCTTTCGTGTACGGACTGCGTCTCCAAAAGACGCGACGTGTCTTCGTAAATATATTCGTAACCGGACGAGAGATGTACGGTCATGCCGCGGTAAAGTTCGGCCAGAATCCCGTTGTGCGCGGCCCCGGCCACCGCATTATGAAAACCGATATCGGCAGCGATGCACCGAACCACGTCACCTGCCTCCGCCGTTTCCCGCCTTTCGCGGATATAACGTTTCATACTCTCCACATCGGCCTCCGTTCTCCTTTGTGCGGCCAGCCGGGCTATCGGCGTTTCCAGAATGTCGCGCACCTCGCGCAACTCCCGAATATCCGCCCGTTTCAACCGCTGACGGAACGATTCGTTGGCCCCTCCGCCTTTTGCCACAAACGTACCCCGCCCCTGCTGCACGCTCAGGCATCCCATGTTTTCCAGTATTCTGGCCGCTTCGCGTATCGTGGAACGCCCCACCCCGAACAGTTTCATCAGCTCCGGTTCAGGGGGCAGCTTTTCCCCCTCGGCCAGCCTGCCCGCTTCGATCCGTTCCCGGAGCCGGTCGGCCACCTCTTCGGCAAGCGATCTCCTTCGAATGGCGATATTGTTCTCCATAATAATCCTATGATAATATCATCTGATGAATTTACCGCCACAAAAATAATATCTTTTCCGGAACCGACCAACCGACCGACGTATTCGGAACGGTCGGGACGAGCGATACCTGTCGAAGCAGATTCGATACGGTCTCCGGGAAACGACCGTCCGGTTGAAAATACCTCATTCTTTCCGGACGGCCCTTTTCCGTCTCCGCCACCATTCCTTCTTCCGAAAATTCCGGAACCGGATCTCCCGAAACCGTAATTCGGGTACCTTTTCCCGTAATTCGGGTACATCACTGATAATCAAATGTTAAACACTCCATACAAAACCGTAATCGGGGTACTTTTATCCGTGATACAGGTATGCATTCGATCAACGGATGCCGCTACTTTTGTATCGAACGGAAACGCACTGTTTCGTTAAGCCGAAAGCCATGAATCTCGATGCCAAGGAGTGAGGCGAGAAATAAAGTTGTCCCGAAAGTCCTCATCGGCCCGGACAACGACGGTCGACGCATCACGGCTGCCGAAACAGGGTAAAATCTCAAACCGTTCGTTCAACGATAAAAACCATAAAAAACTATGAATATGAATGCAAAAACCATCCTGGCGGCAGGCTGCCTGATTCTGGGCACGACAGCCTGCACGCAAACGGGCGCACCTAAGGAAACGGATGCGGAGCCGCTGAAACTGACGCGGGAATGGGACAAGGTGTTTCCTCAGAGCAACAAGGTAACCCACAGTAAGGTAACCTTCCGCAACCGCTACGGCATCACGCTGGCGGCCGACCTGTATATTCCCGAAAACGCGGAAGGCAAACTTCCGGCAATTGCCGTCAGCGGACCGTTCGGCGCCGTGAAGGAACAGGCTTCCGGATTTTACGCGCAAACGCTGGCGGAACGCGGTTTTCTGACCATCGCCTTCGATCCTTCGTTTACCGGCGAGAGCGGCGGCGAACCCCGTCAGGTAGCGTCGCCCGACATCAACACCGAAGATTTCTGCGCAGCGGTGGACTATCTCTCCACACGTGACGACACGGATCCCGAACGCATCGGCATTCTCGGCATTTGCGGCTGGGGCGGATTCGCCCTTAACGCGGCCGCCGCGGATACCCGTATCAAGGCGACGGTCGCCGCCACCATGTACGACATTTGCAGGGCGACGGCCAACGGTTATTTCGATGCCAACGACAATGCCGACGCCCGCTACCGAATGCGCCAACAGCTGAATGCGCAACGAACGAAAGATTACCGCAACGGCACCTGCGAGTACACCGTCATGAATCCGGAACCTGCCGAAGACGCGCCGCAGTTCATGAAAGACTACTACGATTATTACAAGACGAAACGCGGCTACCACCCCCGTTCGATCAATTCCGGGTTGGGATGGAACGTTACCTCATCGCTCTCCTTCATCAACATGCCCATCCTGGCTTACAGCGACGAGATCCGCAGCGCGGTGCTGGTGGTCCACGGCGAGAAAGCCCACTCCCGCTATTTCGGCGAAGACGCTTTCAAACGACTGAAAGGCGACAACAAAGAGTTGCTGATCGTCCCCGGCGCCAACCATACCGATCTTTACGACAACCCGGAAAAGATACCGTTCGATTCAATAGAAAAATTCTATCGGACTTATATGCCCCTCCATCCCGATAAACCATGAAATCCCTGCTCCGCTTCATATCTGTCGTTACCCTCTTTTCGGCAAGTCCCGTTTTTTCAGCTTTCTGCAAGACGTTCTCTGCCGGATACGGCTGTACCCGTTCGGGACGGACAGACGATCCCGAAGGATTGGCCGCCGCAGCGGGAAACGGAAATGCGGAGATACGTTCCGGCCAACGAGCTGCGTTCGACAGACCATGAACACGCCTGCGAAACAAGCGGCGACAGCTGCCCGCCGGTCTTCTCCCGCAGGAGACGAACGGTCCTCTGTTCCTGCCGGCTCCGGCACCGGTTCGAAAAATCCGAAAACGGCCGCCGGCCGGAAGTGACCTTACCAATCCCCTTGAACCCGATAAAACAGACGAATGATTATGCAATGGATTAAAGATAAAAAATTCGGAGGCGAACGTCCGTTGTTCGCCTCGCACGACCTCCATCTGGACAACGTAACCATTCTGGCGGGCGAATCCGCCCTCAAGGAATGCCGCAACATCATAGCGACGAACTGCCGTTTCGAAGGGAATTATCCTTTTTGGCACGTACACGGCTTTACCATCAGGAACTGTTACTTTACCGCCGGCGGACGATCGGCGTTATGGTATTCCGACCACCTGAAAATGACAGACACGGTAATCGACGCCCCCAAGATGTTCCGCGAGATGCACGACATCGAAATAGAAAATGTAGAGATGAACGATGCGGACGAAGTATTTTGGCGGTGCAAACGCATCCGCATCGAAAACCTCAGACTGCACGGCGGCACTTACCCCTTCATGCTCAGCAGCGACCTCTGTGTGAACGGACTGGAAAGCGACAGCAAATACGTCTTCCAGTACGCGAAGAACGCGGTCATACGTCACGCGAAAATTATCTCCAAAGATGCGTTCTGGGAAACGGAGAACGTAACCGTTTACGACTCGGAGCTGAACGGGGAATATCTGGGGTGGCACTCGCGCAACCTGCGCCTGGTCAATTGCCGCATTACCGGCGAACAGCCCCTCTGCTATGCAGACAATCTGATACTGGAAAACTGCTCCTTCGACGCCTCCTGCGACCGCGCATTCGAATACTCTACCCTGAAAGCCGATATTAACGGAACCGTCACGAACATCAAAAATCCCGCGTCGGGCTATATCGTCGCCGACGACATCGGTTCCGTCACGCTCGACGAAAACATCAAGGCTCCGGCCGATTGCATCATTGAACGGAGGGCCGAGAACCATGTCGCATAATTTCGATGAACTCATTCCGCGCAGAGGCACGAATTCCTACAAATGGGACAGCGCTGCGGATGCCGACCTGCTGCCCATGTGGGTAGCCGATATGGATTTCCGCACCGCCCCCCCCGTCGTGGAAGCGTTGCGGCGCAGGACAGAACACGGCATATTCGGCTATACCCGTGTGCCGGACGCCTACTACGAGTCGGTTATCCGCTGGTTCAGCCGCCGCCACGGCTGGAAAATGGACAAGTCATGGATCCTCTATACCTCAGGGGTCGTTCCCGCCGTATCGGCCGTTCTCAAAGCGCTTACCCGCCCGGGAGACAAAGTCGTGGTACAGACCCCGGTCTACAACTGTTTCTTCTCGTCCATCCGGAACAACGGCTGCCGAATCGCAAGCAACCCGCTGATTTACGAAAACAACGCGTACCGGATAGACTACGGCGATCTGGAACGGAAACTATCCGACCCCGAAGTGAAAGTCCTGCTTCTCTGCAACCCTCACAATCCGACCGGAAGGGTCTGGACGCGCGAAGAGCTGACGCTTATCGGCAACCTCTGTCTCCGCCACGGCGTCACGGTCATATCCGATGAAATTCACGGCGAACTGACCTATCCGGGACACGTTTACACGCCTTTCGCCAGTATTTCCGAAGCATTCCTGCGTCATTCCGTAACCTGTATCTCGCCGAGCAAGGCTTTCAACCTGGCCGGGTTGCAGATCGCCAATATCGTTTCGGCCGACGAAGAGATGCGCCGCCGGATCGACAAGGCCATCAACATCAACGAGGTCTGCGACGTGAATCCGTTCGGCGTCGTGGCGACGATAGCCGCCTACGATGAAGGAGAGGAATGGCTGGGACAGCTGCTCGATTACCTGAAAGCCAACTACGAATGTTTCAGAAATTTTTGCCGGACCTCTCTGCCGGACTTTCCCGTCGTAAATCTGGAAGGGACGTATCTGGCCTGGATGAATTGCCGTGCGCTCGGCATCGCCTCCGAAACGTTGGAACGGCGACTGACGGAAGAGGCCGGGCTGCGGCTCAATGCCGGGACCGTGTACGGGGTGGAAGGCGAAGGATTCATGCGTTGGAACATAGCCTGTCCGCGGACGATACTGCTGGAAGGTCTGAAGCGTTTCGCAGGTTTCGTACAATCGGAAAAAAGAATGCTTCCATGAGAAACAACGTCAATAAAATCTCCGTCGTCATCGCCTATTTCCTCATCTATGTAGTATGGGGGTCCACCTATTATTTCATCGGCGTAGCGCTGACAGGATTTCCTCCGTTTCTGCTCGGCGCCTTGCGTTTCAGCATTGCCGGAGGCATATTGCTCGCCTTGTGCCGTATTCGCGGAGAACAGGTGTTCCGGTCCGTCCTGATCCGCCGGTCGGCGATCAGCGGCATCGTGCTGCTTTTCATCGACATGGCCGTCATCATGCTGGCCCAACGGTACGTCAACAGCAGTCTCGTAGCCATCGTCGCTTCCTCCACGGCGATATGGATCATGTTATTCGATGTTCCCATGTGGAAACGCAATTTCCGTCGGGCAACGACCGTCATCGGGTTACTGGCGGGATTTATCGGCGTGGGACTGCTTTATGCCGAACAGCTGGGGCAGGAAAATACCGCAACGCGACACAGCGAATACGGCATTCTGATTCTGATCGCAGGCTGTATCTCCTGGGCGCTCGGTTCGCTTTACGCGAAATACCGTTCGTCAGCCGCCGAGGAGGCGAACGATTTCGCAGGTTCGGCCTGGCAAATGTTGTCTGCGGGTCTGATGTTCTGGATATGCAACGGACTGTTCGGGAACTTCGCAGAAACGGAATTTCGGGCAGTGCCCCGGTCGGCCTGGTTTTCATTGGCTTACCTGATTGTCTTCGGCTCGTTGCTCGCCTATTCCGCTTACGTCTGGCTGCTGAAAGTGCGCCCGGCGACGGAAGTGGCCACACATGCCTACGTCAACCCGGTAGTGGCCGTAATCATCGGCGGGTTGGGCGGCGAAACCGTCACGGCGGTCCAGTTGGCCGGACTGGCGATTATTCTGGGAAGCGTCATATCGATAAACAGAAACGCCCCGACCGGAACGTAACTACCCGTTTCAAGGAAACCGATCTCTCCATTTCCCCTTTTTTACGGAGCCCCGTCCGTTCCATCTTCCGAGCCTCCCTTCTCCTCCGGCGCATACCTCGACAATGCCGCAACCGCAATACGCACGACGACACAAAGTTCATTTACCAACCCGCCAAAGGAATCTTACGGGTCGGTGCGGGAAACACTCCGTCTATCTCTGCCAGGTCCTCCTCCGTCAGGACAATATCGAGACTGCGGGCGTTCTCTTCCACATGGGCGATGCTCCCCGCTTTCGGAATAGCGATAACGTTCGCTGTCCGCATTACCCATGCCAACATGATCTGTGCGGGAACAGCATCGTGCCTGCGGGCTATCTTCCGCAAAACATCACAGTTGCACAAGCGTCCTTCGCCCAGCGGCGTATAGGCCATGACGGGTATGCCGTGCCGTTCGCTCCACGGAATAAGATCGTACTCGACGCCCCGGTCCTTCAGGTTGTAAAGAACCTGATCGGCAGCGCACGCTTTGCCGTGGGGGAGCGAGAGGATATGTTCCATGTCCGCCACATCCAGATTGCTCATACCCCATTGCAGTATCTTGCCTTCCTGTTGCAGTTCCGCCATCGCCCGAACGGTTTCGGAAAAGGGATAACGCCCCGCCCAATGCAGCAGATAGAGATCAATGTAATCCGTTCCGAGCCGTCGCAGACTCCGCTCGCAAGCACGTTTCGTACCTTCGTAATCGGCATTTCCCGGCAGAACTTTACTGACGATGAACGCCCTGTCGCGACAACCGCGCACGGCTTCGCCCACAAGATCCTCCGTATCGTACATCTCGGCGGTATCGATAAGCGTCAACCCCAAATCGATGCCCCGACGCAAAGCCCGGATTTCCTCGCTGCGCCGGCGTCCCATCCGGTAAGTTCCCTGTCCAAGCGGGCGGACCTTCCGTCCGTCCCGAAATGCAATCAACCGTTCTGCCATTTTTTCATTCCTCTCTCTGATTTACAAAAACCGTCCTGCCAGCGCATACCCGTCTCCTGCCGAAACCCAATAAACCGCCGGCCAGGTCTCTCCCGACACTTTTCATATACGGTCCCGACGACCGACGAGGCGAACAAGGCGGCATTTTTCAACAGGATCGCTCGTCCGCCTTTCGATGCGCAATATGGCATATCGTATTTCATGAGAGCAAAAATAAAGAGAAAAAAACGAAAGGAAATTGCCGTAAAGCTCAATCTTCTTTTCTGAAAAGACCGGTTCTCCGCAATGTCCGGACCGCAGTGAAAGGTCCTGTCCGTCGAAAACTCTTCCGGATCGACACGGTAATTTGCAAGCAACTGCGCATCGAGACCGATTTTTACGAGTTTCTCCAAAACGTTTCGGTCATGACGGACAGTTCCGAAATACCTGTCTCGGCCGGGTTCTGGCCTTTTCCATGAATTTTTCCAGAAAGGCTTCTACGACCGGGTCGTTCGTATTCGCATGCAACAGATCGGCGATATTTACGGCAGCGGGACTCTCCGTTTGCAGATCGCCTTCCCGGCCGATTCCCCGGACGGCACCTATTTTACCGTCTTCGGCGTTTTTGACAAGCATGACCTTTTTCTCGTCGGTTTTTACGTTTTCACTCATTTTACGAGAATTTTAATTGGCGTCAACGGCGACGCCGGGACGAATTTATCCCTAAAAGACGGGGCTGAAAAA
>CASDZK010000048.1 GCA_949286165.1 uncultured Alistipes sp. | reverse complement strand
GAAAAATTCCGGAAACGGAAAAAGAAGCGTAAGCCTATTATTCGTTCGACGTGCTTTTGCGGGCCGACAACGTATTGAATCGGGCGGCCGATTATATTGTTTTATGTTGAAAGGAGGAATTAAAACGCAAAAAAATAAAAGCCTGAATACATGCATTGTATCAGGCTTTTATCTCGTGGTGTCACCAGGAATCGAACCGGGGACACAAGGATTTTCAGTCCTTTGCTCTACCAACTGAGCTATGACACCAACGTTTGTCGTATCGAAGACGGTTGCAAAGGTAATGCTTTTTTCTTTTTCTGCAAATTTTTTCTCCTTTTCAGGAAATCTTTTTTACCTTTGATATCGAAAATTTTTTAATTTCCCGATCATCAAAATACTGTTTACCATGAATATAGCATTGGCCCAAATCAATACGAAAGCGGGGGATATCGCTTTTAACAAGGATAAGATAATCGGTTGTATATCCCGTGCTGCGGGCAGGCATGCCGATTTGGTCGTGTTCCCTCAGTTGTCTATTTCGGGAGGGCCGCTTTACGATATTTCCGGTATGCCCGATTTTATTGACAAGTGTTATGCCGCGTTGGAGGACATTTGCACGGCCGCGGCCGATATCGATGTATTGGTGGGGATGCCCGTGGTTTCGGGCGACGACACGTTCAATGCCGTCGTACATGTCAGTCGCGGGGCCGTAAAAGGTTATTACAGCAAAGCCATGCCTTTCGACCGGTCGGAACTGCCTTTTTTCTCCGGAGTGGACTCGCCCTATTTTTATGACGAAGATACGCCGGAACAGGAAGGCATGCCCGAATATATGATCGTGTGCGGTAACCGGAAAATCTTGATCTCGCTGGGAGACGATCTTCAGTTTATCGATACGTTGCCTTGTTTCGCCGCATCGGAACGGGACGACCGTCCCGATTGTATCGTACATATGGCCCAGAAGGTGTTTACCCACGATATTATCGAGGACGATTTGGAGTATTTGAGCGGTTTGGCGGCCGATTTGCATGTGCCTTTGGTTTCGGTAAACGGCGTGGGAGGAAATACCGACGTTGTATTCTACGGTTCTTCGGCGGTATTCAATGCCAAGGGACAGATGATTCGGAAACTGAAAAACTTTGAAGAGGATTTCGAAGAGGTCGATCTTTCTCCGGATGCCCGGAACAAAATCCTTAATTTGCCGGCAAAGAGCGCCAGCGCCAAAGTCCGGCATGCTTACAAAGCCGTGGCTCTCGGCATGAAAGATTTTTTTGAAAAACAGGGGTTCGTTTCCGCCTGTCTCGGTTTGTCGGGCGGAATCGATTCCGCCGTGGTGGCGGCCATTGCGGTCGATGTGTTGGGAGCCGATCGGGTGCATGCCGTGATGATGCCTTCCCGGTTTTCTTCGGATCATTCGGTGTCGGATGCGCAACGGCTGGCCGGGAATCTGGGAATTTCTTGCGAGAAGGTTGAAATAGAACCGATTTATTCCAGTTTTATCTCGGCGTTGGAACCGATGTTCAAAGGCTTGCCTTTTTCGGTTGCCGAAGAAAACCTGCAGGCCCGGATACGCGGAACCCTGATGATGGCCGTATCCAACAAATTCGGCCATTTATTGTTGAATACTACCAATAAGAGCGAGGCGGCCGTAGGGTACGGCACTTTATACGGCGATTGCTGCGGGGCGATTTCCCTGTTGGGGGATCTGTACAAAACGGAAGTGTATGAGCTGGCGGAATATATCAACCGGAACGGAGAGATAATTCCTGAAAACATCATTCGCAAGGCTCCTTCGGCGGAGCTGAGGGAGGGGCAGAAAGACAGCGATTCGCTGCCCGAATACGATGTGCTGGATAAAATATTGTATCATTTGATCGAAGACAACATGTCGGTCATGGAGGTCATGGCGGAAGGTTTCGATCTGGGAGCCGTGCAGCATGCGGCCCGTTTGTTGAAAGCGGCAGAATATAAGCGTCAGCAGTTCGGACCGGTTGTCAAGGTTTCGCGTTGCACGTTGGGGAAAGATCGGATCATTCCTATCGTGTCCAATTATTGATGGCGATGAAAAGAATCGAACATAAGGGGCGGGTTTCGAAAGTCGGCGACGACCGTGTTTTCGTGACGGTAATCGCCCGTTCCGCTTGTGCGGAATGTCACGCTCGCCAGGTTTGTTCCAACGGCGATACGGAGGAAAAAATTATCGAAGTGCCGAGGGAAAACCGATCGGAAGAGTTTCGCGAAGGCGAGGAAGTGACGGTTTGCATTTCCTCGGGATCGGGCCTGTTGGCGGTTCTGCTGGCTTATGTTTTTCCGTTGTCGGTATTGCTGGCGGCCTTGTCCGTTTGCGCTGCGATCGGGCTTCCCGATCATCTTAATGCTTTAATATCTATTGCATTTTTGTTCTTGTATTTTATTATTTTATTTACCTTTAGGCGCAAATTAAACGGAAAAATAAACGTTAAAATAGAAAAACAGTAACTTAAATGAATGAAACATTGCTCTTTACAATCCTGACACTCTGTGCGTTAGGCGTTTTGGCCGCAATTGTATTGTATTTTGTGGCTCAAAAATTTAAAGTGTACGAAGATCCGCGGATCGACGATGTGGAAGGTATGTTGCCCGGGGCGAATTGCGGCGGCTGCGGCTTTCCGGGATGTCGGGGCATGGCGGATGCGTTGGTAAAAGCGGATGATTTCGGTAATTTGTATTGTCCGGTGGGAGGCGGAGCCACCATGAACGCCATTGCGTCCTATCTGGGGAAGGCTGCTGTTGAAAAAGAACCGCAGGTAGCGGTGGTCCGGTGTTCCGGCGCATGCGACAAACGTCCGAAAACGAACCGTTACGACGGAGCGAAAAGTTGTGTCGTCGCGGCTTCCCTCTATGCGGGAGATACCGCCTGCAGTTGGGGATGTTTGGGATTGGGCGATTGCGAAGTGGCCTGTGATTTCGACGCGATCCATATCAATCCCGTTACCGGTTTGCCGGAGGTGGACGAGGAAAAATGTACGGCTTGCGGCGCATGCGTGAAGGCTTGTCCGAAGACGATTATAGAACTTCGGAAAAAAGGAATCAAAAATCGCCGCGTGTTCGTTTCGTGTGTTAATAAGGATAAAGGCGGGGTGGCTCGGAAGGCTTGTGCCGCAGCTTGTATCGGATGCGGAAAATGCGTGAAAACCTGCCCGTTCGGGGCGATTACGCTGGAAAACAATTTGGCTTACATCGATTTTTCTGTTTGTAAATTATGCCGTAAATGCGTGGCGGAATGTCCGACCGGTGCCATTCATGAAGTGAATTTCCCTCCGCGTCCCGTAAAACCGGCGGCGGAACCGACCCCGGATACCGTAAAAGCGGTTCCGTCTGCGGAAAAGAAACCTGAGGAAATCGGCCTTGCTGAAAATCAGAAAACAGAAACCCAAGAATAAAAAGTATCACGCAATGTTAAAGACGTTTAAAATAGGAGGTATTCATCCTTGCGACAGTAAACTCAGCAAGGGGGCTTCGATAGAGATACTGCCTTTGCCGGCAAAAGTGGTTATCCCTGCGTCACAGCATATCGGCGCTCCGGCCACGGTTATCGTTAAAAAGGGAGACCGGGTAAAGGCGGGCGACATCATCGCTACGGCTTCCGGTTTCGTATCCGCCAACGTTCATTCGTCGGTCAGCGGTACGGTGCAGGCCGTGGATATGCAGAAAGATGCGATGGGAATCGCGCGGCAGTCCGTGACAATCGCCGTGGAAGGAGACGAGTGGAACGAAACGATCGACCGTAGCGACGAGCTGGTCGCGGAATGCAATCTCTCTTCGAAAGAAATCATCGACAAGATTGCGGCCGCGGGTATCGTCGGTATGGGTGGGGCCACTTTCCCCACGCAGGTCAAATTGTCCGTGCCGTCGGGGAAAAAAGCCGAATTCTTGATTATCAACGGGGTGGAGTGCGAGCCGTATCTGACTGCCGACCATCGGGTCATGTTGGAGAAAGCGCCGCAGTTGTTAGCCGGCGTTCGTATTTTATGCAAGGCGTTGGAGGTCGATCGGGCGTTTATCGGTATTGAAAACAATAAACGCGACGCGATCGAACATTTGACCCGGGAAGCGGCTTCCTATCCCGGCATCACGGTCGTTCCGCTGAAAGTGAAATACCCGCAGGGCGGAGAAAAGCAGCTGATCGACGCTATCGTCGGTCGTCAGGTTCCTTCCGGCGCTTTGCCTATCGACGTCGGCGCCGTCGTTCAGAATGTCGGAACGGCCTTGGCCGTATATGAAGCTGTGCAGAAAAACAAGCCCTTGTTCGAACGGGTGGTTACGGTTACGGGGAAAGATTTCTCGTCGCCTAAGAACTTGTTGGTACGGATCGGTACGCCTATCGCTTCCTTGTTGGAGTATTGCGGAGGGATTCCGGAAACTACGGGCAAAATCATTAACGGCGGTCCTATGATGGGACGTTCTTTGTGCAATCCGGAAGCGCCGGTTACCAAAGGCACTTCGGGAATTTTGTGCATGAACGACAAGGAAGCGGCGCGGGAACCGGATACGCCCTGTATCCGTTGTGCCAAATGCGTCAGCGTTTGCCCGATGGGACTCGAACCTTATCTGATCAATGTCATGAGCCGGAAAAAAATGTTCGCCGAGCTGGAGGTTCATAGGCCGACCGATTGCATCGAGTGCGGTTCCTGTTCGTTTACCTGTCCGGCGCATATTCCGTTGCTCGATCATATCCGCGTAGCGAAAGGAGAGGTCATGAAAATCATCCGTTCCAGAAAATAACCCTGCTGTCGAATCAAGAAAACTGAATTGTACAATGGATAAAAAATTAATTGTTTCACCGTCGCCTCACATACATTCCAATACATCTACGTCCAAGTTGATGAGCGACGTGATTATTGCGTTGTTGCCTGCTTTTGTCGTGTCTATTTTCTTTTTCGGGTTCGATTCGCTGATCGTAACGGCTGTTTCGGTAGTTTCCTGCATGCTGTTTGAATGGTTGATTTCGAAATACCTTTTGAAAAAGAAACCTTCGCTTACCGATTACTCCGCCGCTTTGACGGGGTTATTGCTGGCTTTCAACCTTCCGCCTTCCTTGCCGTTGTGGATTGTGGTAATCGGAGCTTTGGTCGCCATCGGCATCGGAAAAATGTCGTTCGGAGGGTTGGGATGCAATCCTTTCAATCCGGCTCTGGTCGGCCGCGTTTTTCTATTGATCTCTTTTCCTACGCACATGACTTCGTTCGTTTCGACGAAAGCGGTGGACGCTTTGTCCGGAGCCACTCCTCTGGCTTTCGTAAAAGAGGCGGTCAAAAGCGGAAAACCGTTGAGCGAGTTGATGGGGTATTTTTCTTACGGGGATTTGCTGATGGGCGACAAAAGCGGTTCGCTGGGCGAAATCAGTGCGGCGGCATTGCTGCTCGGTTTCGTTTATCTGCTGATACGCAAGGTAATTACATGGCATATTCCGGTCTATATTTTGGGAACGATGTTCCTGTTCAGCGGTCTGTTGTGGCTGATCGATCCGGAAACTTACCTGGATCCGATGTTCCAGATTTTGACGGGAGGAGCTATTTTGGGAGCCGTGTATATGGCTACCGATTACGTTACTTCTCCGATGAATAACCGGGGCATGCTGATTTATGGCGTGGGAATAGGTGTCATAACCATTCTGATTCGGGTGTGGGGAGCGTATCCGGAAGGAATTTCATTCGCCATCCTGATTATGAATGCTGTGGTGCCTTTGATAAACAAATACACCCATCCTCGTCGTTTCGGAATGGTCAAGGCGAAATAAAGATGAGATAAAATAACCTGAATGATAAAATAGAAGATAAAATAATGAAATCCTCGTTGAGAAATATGGTCATGGTATTGTTGCTGATATCCCTCATCGCATCTTCTGCGGTAGGGATCGTGTATCAGTTGACCGAAGAACCCATAGAGCAGGCTAAAGCCAATAAGGTTAATCAAGCGATTGCTGAAGTGTTGCCGCCTTTTACCGACCTTTCGGAAGGAAAGGAGGTTGATTGCGAAGGCGAAATCGTAAAGGTCTATACGGCGAAAAGCGGAAGCGAAATCTCGGGATATGCTGTAGAAACGTTCTCTAAGAACGGTTTTGGCGGTATGATTAAGTTGATGGTCGGTTATATGTCAGATGGTACCATCAATAAAATTGCCGTTGTGTCACATAATGAAACGCCTGGGTTGGGCGATAAAATAGAAAAGAGCAAATCCGATTTCGCATTGCAGTTCGAAGGAAAACATCCCGATACGTTTCGGTTAGCGGTAAAAAAGGATGGCGGGGACGTAGATGCTATTACTGCATCCACCATCTCTTCCCGGGCGTTTATCGATGCCGTGAAGCGAGCGAACCAGATATTAACGGAAAATAAATAGAGTTATGAGTAATTGGCAACTATTGACGAAAGGGATTCTGAAGGAGAATCCGACCTTCGTTTTGATGTTGGGAATGTGTCCCACACTGGGGACCACCACTTCCGCCATTAACGGAATGGGAATGGGGGTTGCTACGATGTTCGTGCTGATTATGTCGAACATTGCGATTTCGCTGGTAAAAAATTTGATTCCTGAGAAAGTGCGTATTCCTTCTTTTATTGTGATTATCGCATCGTTCGTGACGGTTGTGCAGTTGTGTATGGAAGCTTACCTACCGTCATTGTATAATACTTTGGGTGTGTTCATTCCGTTGATTGTGGTAAACTGCATTATTTTAGGTCGGGCGGAAGCGTTCGCTTCGAAAAATGGTGTATGGGCATCCGCTCTTGACGGTATGGGTATCGGATTGGGATTTACCCTGTCTTTGACGTTGTTGGGAGCCGTGCGGGAAATTTTAGGCAGTTGTTCGGTTTTCGGGTATAAGTTTGTCGATGCGGATGGAATTCTCGTGTTTGTATTGGCGCCGGGAGCGTTTTTAGCTTTGGGGTATCTTCTCGTTTTGTTCAATAAATTTACGGCTAAATTGAAATAGCATGGAATACTTAATCATTATTATCAGTGCGATTTTTGTAAACAATATCGTTCTGTCCCAGTTTTTGGGCATTTGTCCGTTTTTGGGAGTATCTACCAAAGTGGAAACTTCGCTCGGGATGGGAGGAGCCGTGACATTTGTGATGGCGATTTCTTCGTTGGTCGTATATTTGATTCAGTATTATATTTTGGTTCCGCTGCATATCGAATATATGCAAACGATTGTATTCATTCTGGTCATTGCGGCATTGGTACAAATGGTGGAAATCGTATTGAAAAAGCTGAGTCCTTCGCTGTATCAGGCGTTGGGGATTTTTCTTCCGTTGATTACGACGAACTGCGCTGTGTTGGGAATTGCCATCCTGTTGGTACAGAAACAGTATAATTTGTTGGAATCGGTGGTGTTTGCGACGGCGACCGCCATCGGTTTTACAGTGGCGTTGGTTTTGTTCGCCGGGTTGCGTGAACGGTTGGCGTTGGCCAATGTACCGGCTGCTATGAAGGGGATTCCCGTAGCTTTGGTTACAGCCAGTATTTTGGCCATGGCCTTTATGGGATTTTCAGGCTTGGTCTAAGTCGTTGTGACCGTTTATGATAAAAGGGAACCGCAGCAGGGCTTCTGAACAGAGGGGAGCATCGAGTTAATGTAAACGAGACATTATTACTGTAAATTAGCGATGTTTGCCTGAAAGTTGCAAAGCGTTAAAATGTGCGAAAGGGCATAGTCCGGAAGGAGTTGCGTTGCCGAATCGGCCGCAATCTCTTTCCGGATTTTGCTTTTAATATATTGGTTCTCCGTTTCTTGCGCCGGATTTTTGACTTCGGATAACTCCAGGTTATGTTCGTGGCAAAAAGTTTTCGGGGTTGTTATGTCCAAAACCGCTTTGTAGAACGCTGTTCTGCCCGAGACGACAGACCGATGAACGGTAAAAGCTCCGTTAACGGAACGATCTCTCGGTTCAGTTATAAGGCGGATAGCGGATGGAGAATGGTTCCGATATGGCGGGCAATGTGGGCCATGGTACTGTCGGAGGGTTGCGAAGGTAATAATTTTCCAATCAGGCGGATAAGTTCCGGAAATATGGATTATTTTTGCGGCCGGTTGATAAATATTCCGATATGAACAGCTCTCTGGTTCATCAGCTTGTTTTGTTTCGCAAGTGGTTACCGGTCTTCGGACTGACCACTGCGGCTTTCGTATTCAATACCTCGGAGTTTGTTCCCATCGGATTGTTGAGCGACATCGCACGCGACTTCCATATGACGGAAGCGAACGCCGGCCTGCTGATTACCGTTTATGCATGGGTCGTGGCCATGGCCTCGCTGCCGCTGATGCTGCTCGTTTCGCGGGTGGAATATCGCAAACTGTTGCTGGGCGTGGTCGGACTGTTCGTTGTCAGCCACTTGGTTTCGTCCGTAGCCTCTTCATATTCGATGCTGATGGCTTCGCGTATCGGGGTGGCTTGTTCTCACGCGGTGTTCTGGTCCATCGCTTCGCCGTTGGCCGTATGCGTCGCTCCGAAAGAACAGCGTTCTACGGCACTTGGCCTGATCGTCGCGGGAACCTCTGTCGCCATGATTGTCGGTCTTCCGCTGGGGCGTATCATCGGCTTGCATGCCGGATGGCGCATGACCTTCTTTTATATAGCGGTCGTCGCTGCCGCGGTTTGGATTTTGCTCGCCTGGAGCTTCCCGAAAGTGAAAAGCGACAACACCATATCCCTGCACAAGGTTCCGGCCCTGCTTAATAAACCGGTGCTTATGGGGATATATCTGCTGACGCTCGTACTGATAACGGCGCATTACACCGGGTACAGCTACATCGAGCCGTTCCTCGGCCAGGTGGCGCACCTGAGCGACGGCTGGGTAACCGGCGTGCTCACGCTTTTCGGATTGGTCGGAATCGCCGGAAGCGTGTTGTTCTCCCGTTATTACGACCGGAATCCGTCCGTTTTCATCCGTTGTTCGGTAACAGGCATCGCCGTAGCGCTTCTGTTGTTATATCCCGCTTTGTTTACGTTCGGCACCATGATCGCGCTGTGTGTCGGATGGGGGCTGGCCATTACGATCTTCAACCTCGTTTTCCAATCGGAGATTATTCAACAGGCCCCGCACTCCACGGCCGTCGCCATGTCGGTGTATTCGGGCATATACAACGTCGGGATCGGCGGCGGGGCCTTGGCGGGAGGTATCGTCTGTTCCGATATTTCGCTGGATGCCATCGGTTATGTGGGCGGTGCGATTGCCGTGGCGGCCGTAATCTATTGCTTTTGGAAGCTGTTGCCGCTATTGAACGGTACAGAAGCGAAATAACGGTGTTCTCTCGGACAATATAAAATTGTACGCTTTTTCGAAGTCGTGGTCTGTAACGATGGTCTTGTTCGGTTCATGCCGGCATGTCCGTCCTGATATATTGAAATTATCGGAAAAATGGAAGTCTGGTCAATGCCTTGCCGTAAAAGCCGCTCCGTGGAGGGCATCGGGCGGTCATATAATTTATTTCTATTTCATAATAAATAATATCAATTTGATTTATAACGATATAGCCCTTATATTTACGCCATAACGATAAATCAACCATTAAAAAAATTACAGTTATGACGAGCATTATCAATTCCCAGATTCCTGACTTCAAGGTTCAGGCTTACCACAACGGCCAATTCGTTACCGTTACCAACGAAGACGTCAAGGGCAAGTGGGCGATCTTTTTCTTCTACCCGGCCGACTTCACTTTCGTTTGTCCCACCGAGTTGGTCGATATGGCCGAAAAATACGATAAATTCAAAGCCATGGGTGTCGAAGTCTATTCGGTAAGTACCGATTCGCACTTCGTACACAAGGCATGGCACGACACTTCGGAGAGTATCCGCAAGATTACCTATCCGATGTTGGCCGATCCGACCGGTGCCCTCTCTCGTGCTTTCGGGGTCATGATCGAGGAAGACGGCATGGCGTATCGCGGTACTTTCGTGGCCGATCCCGAAGGTCGGATCAAACTGGTGGAAATTCAGGACAACAATATCGGCCGCAATGCCGATGAGCTGTTGCGTAAAGTAGAAGCCGCCCAGTTCGTGGCCGCTCATCCGGGCGAAGTGTGCCCCGCGAAATGGAAACAGGGCGGAGAAACGCTCAAACCGAGTATCGATCTGGTCGGTAAAATTTAACCGTCATGCTGGATCAATCGCTCAGGGAGCAACTGCTCCAAATATTCAAAGACCTCGGGGCTGACTACCTGTTTGACATCACGGTCGATCCCGCGCACCCTTCGCGCAGCGAGTTGCTCGAACTGATGGAAGAGACGGCCGGTTGCTCGGCTCGGATCACGTGCCGGGTCAGCGACGGCGAAGGATTACTGCTTCGCATCCTGCGTGACGGCGAGGAGCTGGGCATTCGTTTCCGGGCAGTGCCGAATGGCCACGAGTTCAGCTCGCTATTGCTTGCCGTACTGAATGCCGACGGTAAGGGCAAGAACCTGCCCGATGAGGTAACGCGCCGCAGAATCGAAGCGCTGGCAGGTCCGATCGACCTGACAACCTATATGTCGCTGACCTGTACCAATTGTCCCGACGTGGTGCAGGCGCTGAATCTGATGGCCATCCTCAACCCGGGAATTACCCATACGGCTGTGGACGGGGCCCTGTTTCCCGACGAAGCCGAGCGACTCCAGATACAGGCCGTACCGGCTGTTTTCGGCGACGGCCGGCTGATCCATGTCGGACGCAGCACGCTGGCCGAGTTGCTGGACAAGTTGGAAGAGCGTTTTGGCTCCGCGGGTGCTGAATATGTTCCGGTGGTCCGGGAATATGACCTGCTCGTAGCGGGCGGCGGTCCGGCCGGAGCTTCGGCCGCGATCTATGCCGCCCGGAAGGGGTTGCATGTCGCCGTAGTTGCGGAGCGGATCGGCGGTCAGGTCAATGAAACGGTGGGGATCGAAAATCTGATTTCTGTGCCTTATACGACCGGGACTGCTCTGGCGGGGGAGTTGCGCAAACATATGGAAGCCTACGGGATCGATATCTGCGACAACCGGAAGATCGAACGTTTTGCCGTGAGCGGCGATGTCAAGGAACTGCATGCCAAAGGCGGCGAGGTGTTCCGCGCTCCGCAACTGATCGTCGCTACTGGAGCCTCGTGGCGCAAACTGGGCGTGCCCGGCGAGAGCGAATATACGGGGCATGGCGTGGCTTTTTGTCCCCATTGCGACGGGCCGTTCTATGCCGCCAAGCATGTCGCGGTAATCGGCGGAGGCAATTCGGGTGTCGAGGCTGCCATCGATCTGGCCGGTATCTGCTCAAAGGTCACGGTATTGGAGTTCCTCGAAACGCTGAAAGCAGACCGGGTGTTGCAGGACAAGCTGTACAGTCTAACCAACGTAGAGGTTCATACCAACGTCCAGACGTTGGAGGTATTGGGGGACGGAACCCGTATGACCGGCTTACGCATCAAGGAACGTTTGACGGGCGACGAGCATCTGTTACCGCTCGACGGTGTGTTCGTTCAGATCGGACTTTCGGCCAACAGCGCCCTGTTTTCGGATATGCTTGAGACCAACCGGGCAGGAGAGGTCGTCACGGACAAGAGTTGCCGCACCGCGACGCCCGGCATTTATGCTGCCGGCGATGTTACGGATGTCCGTTACAAGCAGATCGTTATCGCAATGGGCGAAGGGGCCAAAGCCGCTCTTTCGGCCAGCGAGGATCGCATCAAAGGTATCGTCTGAAGGAGATGAAGACAGGGAAGGAGATAACGGTCGCATGGCCATTATCCCCTTCCCTGCATTTTTTGTGCAGTTCCGAACGGTTGTCCCGCCCGTTGCGTCCTGCTTCGCAGGTTTGTAGCGACAGCCGGATATCCGTCATGAAGGCGTTGAGGGCGAAATGCACACCAGCCGAATTATGACTTGTCGGGTGTATTTGATTATTGGACATGGGTGTTTTGAAGGCATGATCCGACGCAGGAAGCGGGAAATGGAACCGTTGTTTTCGTTGCCTGTCGCCGTGATAAAAAGTGTGGCAGATCAATTTCTTAGGCTGTTGCATCGATTTAAAAAAATTGACGCTTTTATAGGGCTTCGGATTGAGATTCTTTTCTGCGGCATTCATATTTCCGATGTAGCGCGCGGTTTTATGAAAAAGGTATATTTATGGGATACGGGAAATCCGCAAGGAAGGCGAATTGACAAAGACAGGGATATTTTTCCCTTTTAAGCGATGCAGGTTGTCGGTAATTCGCTATATTTACATGTCGCATGCGAAAGGGAAATTTTTCGCGTGCGTGCATCGATGAACTAATCTGAACTTTATCATGAAAAAACATCTCTTTTCTGTTTTGTTTTGCTTGTTTGCCCTGTCGTTGGCCGCCCGTCAAACTTGGATCGTTTCTCCAGCCGGCAGGGACGATAACGAAGGGACCTTGAAGCGTCCGTTACGCAGCATAGAGGCTGCTTTAGCGAAAGCCGCAGCGGCGGAAGATGCGGAAGTCGAAATTCTTTTCAGGGCGGGAACCTATTATTTGCCGGCGACGGTTCGAATAGAAGCTGTCGATTTTGCCGGAAAAAAACTGTCGTTGGCCTCTTATCCCGGAGAAACGGCAGTTTTCAGCGGAGGGAAAAGACTTTTCCCGGATTGGAAAGCGACGGAAGCCGGGTATTGGAAAGCCTCGGTGGACGAATCTTCGATCGATCAGTTGTATATCGATGGGAAAAAACGCGTTTTGGCTCGTTATCCCAATTATTCGGAGGGAGAATGTTTGAACGGTACGGCAGCGGACGCTCTGTCTGCCCGGAAAGTGGCGTCATGGAAAAATCCGCAGGGCGGCTTCATTCATGCGTTGCATCAGGGACGTTGGGGCAGTATGCATTATGCGATTACCGGAAAACAGGATACTTTGCTGACTTATGAAGGCGGAGAACAGATGAACCGCCCATCTCCGATGCATCCGCAGTATCGGTTCGTCGAAAACATTTTTGAGGAGCTGGACGCTCCGGGCGAATGGTTTTTCGACAAAAAGGAAAAGGTTTTGTATTATTATCCGTTGCCGGGCGAAGACATGCGGAAAACGGTCGTCGAGACGGCCGCCCTTGCCCATATCCTTGAATTGTCCGGAACGCCCGATTGTCTTTTGAAAAATGTGACTGTGCGGGGTATTCGATTCGAACATGCCTTGCGGACGGTCATGTTCCCGTACGAACGGTTGATGCGGAGCGATTGGTCCATTTATCGCGGAGCGGCTCTCGTATTGGAGAATACGGAAGATTGTGTCGTCAGCGGTTGCGAATTTACGAATTTGGGGGGAAATGCCCTTTTTGTCAGTCGTTATAACCGGAATGCCCGGATCGAGCATAACCATATCCATCATATAGGCGCCAGCGCGGTCTGTCTGGTAGGGGACACGGGAGTGGTCCGGTTGGAACTGGTGGACTACGGAGGCCGGGTTTCGTACGATGAGGTCGATCGGGTGCCGGGGCCCCGGAGCGGAGCTTATCCGCGGCAATGCGTCGTGGAGGACAACCTGATCCATCATATCGGAGAAGTGGAAAAACAGGTAGCCGGGATGCAGATACAGCTTGCCGCCCAGATTCAGGTAAGTCATAATACGATTTATCGGGTGCCTCGTGCCGCGATCAATGTGGGAGACGGAGCTTTCGGCGGACATTTGATCGAATATAACGATGCGTTCGAAACCGTATTGGAAACGGGGGACCACGGGGCTTTCAACTCTTGGGGGCGCGACCGTTTCTGGGCTCCGGACTATGGCCAGATGGCGCGGCAAACGGCGGAGGAACCGGAGATTATTCTGTTGGACGCCTTATATACGACGGTGTTGAGAAACAATCGTTTCCGATGCGATCACGGTTGGGATATCGATTTGGACGACGGCAGCTCCAATTATCACATTTATAACAATATATGTCTGAACGGGGGAATCAAACTGCGGGAAGGCTTTTTCCGAAAAGTGGAAAATAACGTGGTTATCAATAATTCGTTGCATCCGCACGTATGGTTCGAGAAGAGCGGCGACGTGGTTCGTCGCAACGTGTTCATGAAAGCTTATGCGCCTATTGCGGTCAATGGTTGGGGAGAGTATATCGATTATAATTGCTTTTTGACGGAGGAGGCGCTTCGGGCCGCCCGGGAGAACCGTACGGATGTACACAGCGTTTTCGGCCCGTTGGATTTTGCCGATGCGGAGAACGGAAATTATACCTTGCCGACGGATTGTGCAGCTTTCCGAATCGGATTCGAAAATGTGCCGACGGACGGATTCGGAGTTTATACTCCGGAGTTGAAGAAAATGGCGGAACAGCCGGAATTTCCGGAATTGCAGACGGGAAATTGATTCCCGCTCCTGAAAAACGAAAAAGTTCCCGACAACTGTCGGGAACTTTTTCGTTTTTCAGGAGAACTACTCGGAAATGGCCCGGACGGCATCGAGCAGGTCTCGGAAATCTTCGGGCCGCACGTCTCCGATATTTCCGATACGGAATGTGTCCGCTTGAGATATTTTACCCGGATAGATAACGAACCCTAACGCTTTTAACCGGTTGTAAAAGGTTTTGAACGAGAAGTTTTTGTCGGGATAAAGGAAGGAGGTGATGATGGGGGATTGCGCCGGGTCCGGCAACAGGGGACGGAATCCTAACGAACGCATGCCTTCCGACAGAATCCGCTGGTTTTGTTTGTATCGTTCGTGCCGGGCTGCGATGCCACCTTCCGCTTCCAGTTCGCAGAGGGCTTGGGCAAAGGCTCTGACGACGTGGGTAGGTGAAGTGAACCTCCATTTTCCCCCTCCTTTTTCCATGGTCTCCCATTGGTCGAAAAGGTCTAACGAGAGGGAACGTGCCTGCCCCTGACAGGTTTTCAATGTTTCGGTTCGGGCAATGACGAAGCCGAATCCGGGAACTCCCTGAATGCACTTATTGGCACTGCTGACGAGAAAATCGATGCCTAATCCGGCCGTGTCGATGGGAATGCCGCCGAAACTGCTCATGGCGTCCACGATCAATGTTTTTTCGAACCGTTTGACGATCGGGCACAGAGTGTCGAGCGGATTCAATATACCGGTCGTCGTTTCGCAATGTACGAAGGAAACGTGGGTAATGGAGGGGTCGGCGGCCAATGCTTCCTCCAGTTTTTCCGGAGCTACCTGTTCCGTTTCCTGGAAAGTGAGAACGGTCCGATTTATGCCGAGCCTGTCGGCGATTTCGACCATTCGTTTTCCGTAGGCTCCGTTCGCTGCAATCAACAGTTTCCCGTCACGAGGAACGGCGCATCCCAACGTGGCTTCTACGCAATAGGTCCCGCTACCCTGCAACAGGATAGAAGTGTACATATCGGTTTTGCCGGTGGCTAAACGGACCAGTTTTTCCCGAATAACGGAAACGACGCCTTGGTTGTAGTCTTCGTCCCAGGTACACCAGTCTTGCAGCATCGATTCCTTGACCGCATGCGATGTCGTCAGCGGTCCGGGGGTCAATAGCAGGTAACGGCCCCGAACGTCCGGCTGCATATTCAGCCGACGATTGATGTCGTCGATGCATTGCGGCAATTCTCCGATATTGTTCAGCACGTAATCGGCTCCGGCGGCATACATGTCCGCTTTGACCCGGCTTTTGAGCCGGGCCAGCGTTGTCGGGTCGCATGCGGCGAATTCGGCTTCGGTAAGTCCCATTTCGTTGCTGCCTTCCACAATGCCTATACTCCAAACGCCCGCATGGACCCCTTCCCGGATATCGGCCAGCGTGTCGCCCACTTTGACGACTTTTCGGGGAGAGTCGATTTTCAGGTCGAGCATGTTTTTATAAATCATATATGGTGCGGGACGCCCGGCCGGCACGTCATTCGGCGTAACCAGATTGTCTACGTTGTAGCCTTGTTCTGCGGCACCCTTTCGAACGATCTCCATCATGGCTGCGGTATAACCGGTCGTGGAACCGATTTTGATTCCTTCGGCGCGCAACCGGTCGAGCGTTTCCACGACACGGGGAATAGGCGAGGCAAAATCTTTCAAAGTGGCGAAAAGGTAGGTCTCGAATTTGGCGTTCATTTCCCGAACGTCCGTTTCGGTCCATGCGCGGCGGTAATGGGCGGAAAACTGTTCCGATACCCGCTGGGTTTTCAGTATTTCGCGGATATGGTCGATTTTGGGCAATCCCATCGGCCGCCGCGTTTCTTCCAGCGTTACGTTGATGTGGTATTCCTCGAACATGCGGATAAAGGCGTGCAGCGGTGCAAAACACCCGTAATCGACGGCCGTCCCGGCCCAATCCATTACGATACATGAAATTTTTGTCGTAGTCATCTTCTTCCTTTTGTTGATATGATTATGATATTTATACGGTTTGCAAATTAACGTCATTTCGGTCGATGGCAAGTGTCTCGGAGCGGTATTTTTCCTGCGGGTTTGTCGCAGTCGCGTTCGGACGGCATTCGAACTTGTGTTTCCGGGTCAGGTAAAACAGCGTGAATCCGAATGCGATTGTCGAGAATATTCCTACGGAAAGGGCGGTAACATGATAGAACTGGAGCCAGTTCAGCGTATGGTCCGCAAACTCTTTGATTAACAGGATCAGGCAAGTTCCCATGTATCCGATCGCGTCTACCAGTGCGATGAAATATACGACATTGCCTTTGATGGAGAAACAGGCGATGAACCGGTCGAAAAAAATCGTTTGAAAAGTCAGATATACGATGTAGATTGATAACCCCTGTATGAATAACCATTGTACGGGATTTCCTGCCGGGGAGTACCCGAAACCCGCAGTCAGGGCCAGCGTGAGCGAACCGAGTATGACGAAAACGAGCAGGATTTGAAGGGCGCGGATATTTTTCCGGACGAATACCATCAGTCCGAACAAAAGCAGGATGACCAACGTGACGACGGCATCTATGCGGGCGAACATCCAGGTATCCATTCCTGCATTTGCGGCGCGGAGAATGTCAACGGAAAAATCTTCTTTGATGTCGCGGAGGGTTACTACCATGAAATTGGCGGCCAAAATGAGTGTCAATCCCGGAGCGAACTTCCGAAACAGGGCTTTTCGTTGCCGTTTGTCGAGAGGAATCCGCTCTTCTTTCATTTTGATGTCTTCGGCGGTCGGTTCGGGCAGACGGGTCAGCAGCCAACCGGACAAGGTCAGCAAAGGAAGCGTGATGGCTCCGATGGCCGCCGGCATCCAGAACGTGGGAACGTCCAATATGTCCAGAAAAAATAATCCGGCGGATTTGGCCAGCCCGGAGCTGATTACCATGCTGACTCCCAATATGCTGGCCAGAACATCGGTAAGCCGTCTTCCTTCCAGAAAACTGAATATTACACCCCACATGCAACCCAGCGAGAGCCCGTTGAAAAACATGGCGATAAAATTGTATGGATAGGGGATCGCTCCTAAGGCGACTAATGCCAGTTCTGCCGATAATCCGAATCCGAAGATGAATGGGAAACGGCGTTCTTTTTTCATCTCCGACAAAATTTTGATGCCTGCGAATTTCGCGATCAGATATCCTGTAATTTGGGCGATGGCCATCAGGGTTTTGAAGTCCATGCCGAAAACTTCCATATCGGCGTATGTCCCGGCGGAAAACGGTTTACGCAAGGCGTAAACCAAAGAGTAAGCGCATAATGCGATACCTCCGGCCCATAAAATAAATAACAAATCCTTAATCTTTTCTTTCCCTTTCATGACTTCTTTGCCTAATTGCAGCACAAAGGAACGGGTTGCGTGTATCTTTACTGTAAAGGGAATGTTAATGAAAGATTAAAAAGGAGAGAAAATGATAAAATAAATGCCGGAAAAAAATCTTCTTCCGGCATTTATTTGTTTGAAATCGTAGGAAAGCCTATTCGGTACGTTGTCCCAACTGGCTGTCAACGAATGCGATGTTTTGCGTACCCGCGATTTTCAGTTTGTCCACGATGCCTTTGGCCGTGGCTTCTTCTTCCACTTGTTCGCGTACGAATCCCCACAGAAAATCCTGGGTAGCTTTGTCTTTTTCTGAGGAAGCAATGTCTACCAGTTGGTCGATCAGTTCCGAAACATGCAGTTCGTGTTTGTAAACATGTTCGAATACGTCCATGATGCTGTCCCATTCGGTAGGTACGGCTTCAATGGCTTTGATTTCGACAACTCCGTCTCGTTTAATCATGTAATCCATAATCATATAGGCATGTTCCGTTTCTTCTTTCGACTGGCATTTCAACCACGAAGAGAATCCGTCGAACCCTTGTTGCGCGCAAAAAGCCGCCATAGACAGATATAGGTTGGCCGACCACATTTCCGCGTTGATCTGAGCGTTCATAGCGCTCGCTAATTTTTTACTTAAAACCATTTTTTCAGTATTTGTTGTTTTTATAAAAAAAGCCGCAAATTGTATGCCAATACTGAAAAACAGGAAAAACGCCTTCGTTTTCTGTTCTTTTGTCAGTTATTTGGCATATGGTTTCAAAAGGAAGGGGTTTTTGAATATGACGCATTGTCAGAAAATGCGGTCGTCTGCTGAAAAGATAGGCGAGAGAAAAAAATTGGTAGGGGAAAGTTCGGAACGACCGGAATTGTAAAAATGGAAAAACAAGATAATGCATGATGTTTGCAATGTATAGTGAACATATTAAAAATTAAATGTTATTATGACTATCAAAGGATCAAAAACCGAACAAAATCTGTTGAAAGCGTTTGCCGGAGAATCGCAGGCTCGTAATCGTTACACTTTTTTCGCAGGCGTTGCCAAAAACGAAGGATATGCGAAAGTGGCGGCATTTTTCGATGAAACGGCCCGTAACGAGGAAGAACACGCCAAACAGTTTTTCAAACATCTTGAGGGCGGAATGTTGGAAATTACCGCCAGTTACCCTGCGGGCAAGTTTTCCGTTACTTCGGAAAATTTGTTACAGGCGGCGGCCGGGGAGTATGAAGAGTGGGCGGAATTGTATCCTGCCTTTGCCAATGTAGCAAGAGAAGAAGGCTTTATTAAAGTCGCCACGCTTTTCGATTTGATTACTACCGTGGAACGTTTGCATGAGGCCCGTTTCCGTGATTTGCACCAGTTGCTTGTCGATGGAACGATGTTCAAACGAAAGGAAAAGACCGTATGGCGTTGTATGAAATGCGGTTTCGAGCATGAAGGACTCGAGGCTCCCAAAATTTGTCCTATCTGTTCTCATCCTCAGGGATATTTTGAAATCAATAATGATAGGTATTGAAATATCAGATGTCCGAAAGAGGATTGTTTTTACGGGAAAAATCTTTTGAAGAGACTGACTAAAAAGTCGTGCTTTAAAGTTTCTGGTGGTAATTTTATTCGTTTTCTTATACGAAAGCGAATTCAAATATTCAATTCTCCAGAAGATAAAATCACTTTTGGGTCAGTCTCTTTTTTTTTGAACGAGTCGTGTAGGAAAACGTTTTCCGTCGGTTACGGAAATATCGATATTATCCAGTGACGGATTACGGCGAGAGGATGGTAAAATAACATTCGGGGACCCGAGTAACGCATGATGGTTCGGATTTTGGCACGGTATGCGGGGAGGTAACAATGGACCGGACATTTTTTGCAAGTACTTTTCCGATTCCCATATCGGCAAGTGTCCAGTTTTCGGCAGGCATAATTCAGTATACGGTTGCATTCGTCGCAAAGCGTCGCATTTTTTTCTTTATGGCGGCAATACAGTTCGATCATTTGCTTGATCGTAATCTTTTCCCGTTCAATCCGGTTCATTTTTGAATGTTTTGTCGTATTGGTTAATCGGTTGTATACCGTTTTTATTGTGATGAACCGTATATTTAAAGGGTTGAAGCCCTGAGGTGCATTCGTTTTGATGATAAAAAGGCGGTCGAAACCGCTTTTCGATTGTGTACATAATTTGTACGGTATCGGTTTTTCAAGTGGCGATTCTTACGGATGAAAAAAAGTGTCCAGCATATTCAGCAGTTGTCGGACAGAAGTTGTCCGAATTTCCCGGTCTCGGATTTTCAGTACGATTTTTTGGGAAGTAAAGGGGAAAATACGGGCACAGGGGGAATCCGCTTCCGTTTCCGTGCAGGAATATCCGTTGCGTAACAGGGCATTTTTTATCCAATAATTCAGTTCTCCGTTCCCCTTTTCGAGCCTGATTTTTCGATCGGAAAGTCTATTGTATCGGAAAGTGCCCGAAGAGGGTTCGAAAACGATGTGCCGATCTTCGAAAATATGATTCAATGCTCCTTTTAAAATCAGGTCTTCCGTGCATCCTTCTTCCAGACCGTATGAGTCGGAGAGTATCCAGAGATTATCGGATAATTGCAAAGCTAATTCCAAGTCGTGCGTGGACATCAGCACGGTTTTGCCTTCCCTGGCGATATTCCGGAGCAGATTGGTAATTTCGATGCGGCTTTTCACATCCAGAAATGCCGTGGGTTCATCCAGAATGATAATTCTGCATTGTTGGGCGAGTGCTTTGGCGATCATTGTTTTCTGGCGTTCTCCGTCGCTGAGCAGGGCAACGGGGGTTTCCGTTTTGTGCCCGATACCGGCTTGAGCTGCCGCATGAAAAGCAATTTCCCGGTCTCGTGGGGTAAGCCGGCCGAAAAAACCGGTGTAGGGATAACGTCCCAAGCCGATTACTTCCGATACGGTCAGTCCTCCGTCGATGTTTCTGTCGGTCAGTACAGTCCCGATTTTTTGGGCAAGAACCGTCGAGGAGTAAGATGACAGGTCTTTTTCATCCAATAAAATATGCCCTTTTAACGGAGGAATGAATCCGCAAAGCGTTTTAATTAGAGTCGATTTGCCGGCTCCGTTCGCACCCAATAAGGCCGTTAATTTCCCTTGTTCCAGGGAAAACGACAGACCTTCCCGCACGATTTTTTCTTTCTTTCCTTTTCCGTATCCGATGGCCAGGTGCTTGGCCTGTATTCGTATGTTGTCGTTTTCCTTCATGGTATTGAAAAAACAAGCCGGCCTCTGCGAAGGAGCCTTGCCGAAAATTTTTTGTCCCGATCGTTTTGTTTTTGTATAGTTGCAAAGATAACTTTTCCGAAAAAACGGAGATGGACGAATCGTTTTTTTATTTTCGACAAAGCGGTGTTTTGCGAATGAGGTCGTTTATCGGTTCAAGTAACGGGCTACCGCTTCCGCTGAGTTTTCCCCGTCTACGGCTGCGGAAATGATTCCGCCGGCGTAACCGGCACCTTCGCCGCAAGGAAACAGTCCGTCTGTTTGCGGATGCATCCGTGTTTCGGGAGAACGGGGTATCCGTACGGGGGAAGAAGTCCGCGATTCTACGCCTAAAATCATGGCTTCTTCCGTCAAGAAGCCTTTCATTTTACGGTCAAAGCTTTTGAATCCGGCGGCCAGACTTTTGTAAATGAATTCCGGCATCCATGCGGCGGCTATGCTGGAAACGACTCCCGGTCGGTATGAAGTGTGGGGCAGAGTTTTCGAGAAACGACCCGAGACGAAATCGGTCAGACGTTGCGCCGGAACGATTTGGTTGCCTCCGCCGTTGGCATAAGCGCTTTGCTCGAAAAGCTGCTGGAACCGTAATCCGGCTAAAACTCCGTATGTCTCGTGCAGGAAGGCGTAGTCGGAGGCTTTGATCTCGGTAACGATGCCGGAATTGGCGAATACCGAATTCCGACCAGAAGGCGACATGCCGTTGACTACGCTTTCCTGAGGCGCGGTGGAGGCCGGAACGATGAATCCGCCCGGGCACATGCAGAACGAATAAACGCCGCGGCCTCCTTCCTGGCTGACCAAAGTGTAGGAGGCTGCGGGCAGATAGGGGCTTCGACGGTCGGTTTTGTACTGAATGGAGTCGATCAGCGCTTGGGGATGTTCTACGCGTACCCCCATGGCGAAAGGTTTGGCTTCGAGCAGGATATGCTTATCGTGCAGCAGGTAGTAAATATCCCTGGCTGAGTGCCCGGTGGCCAGAATTACGGCGGCCCCTTCTATCCGGTTTCCCGACTGGTCGGACACGCCGCGGATGGCATCGTCTTTGATGAGCAGGTCCGTGACCCGGCAGTTGAAATGTATTTCGCCGCCGTTCCTGCGAATGGTTTCGCGGATGGCAGTAACTACCCGGGGCAGTTGGTCGGTACCGATGTGCGGATGGGCGTCGTACAGAACGGATTCGCTTGCCCCGTGGTAATGGAGGATTTCCAGTGCGCGGCGGTAGTTGCCCCGCTTTTTCGAACGGGTGTACAGTTTCCCGTCGGAATAGGTTCCTGCTCCCCCTTCTCCGAAGCAGTAATTCGATTCCGGGTTTACGGGGAGGTTTTTGTTGAGGTCGGCGATATCGCGTTTCCGTGCGGAAACGTCTTTGCCGCGTTCCAGCAAAAGCGGTTTGTAGCCCAATTCCATCAGACGTAATGCCGCGAACAGCCCGGCGGGGCCGCTGCCTACGATGATTACGGGCGTGGCGTGGGTCACGTCTTTCCATGCGGGAACGATCCGGTCGGCGGGCCGTTCGTCGTCGATATAGACGTCGAATTCCATGTCGATCCGGATATTTTTACCCCGGGCGTCCACCGATTTGCGTTTGAGACGAATCGACGCGATTCGGTCGGCTCCGACGCCCGACCGGCGGATGACGGCCGGTTCGTATTGCCGAGGGTCGGAGGCTTGTTCCGGTGTCAATGACAAAGTGATGGTTTGCGGCATGAACGATTAAAAAAGTTTTGTTTCCGCAAAGGTAGGAAAACAAAACCGAAATGCTTATCTTGTGAAAAATATCCGGATGCGGAAAAAATAGAAACAAAGATCATGGAATGTAAAATCGCTTTTTTCGGGACGAAACCGTATGACGAAAATTCTTTCGATTTGGCCAATGAAAAATACGGGTTCGACATCCGTTATTATAAAGGGCATTTGAACAAGAACAATCTGGTATTGACGCAGGGGGTCGATGTCGTTTGCATTTTTGTCAACGATACGGCCGACGCTTCCGTCATAGACAGTTTGGCAGCCAACGGGGTCCGGTTGCTGGCTTTACGTTGCGCCGGATTCAATAATGTGGATCTGAAAGCGGCTGCGGGAAAGGTAACGGTCGTCCGCGTTCCCGCTTATTCCCCGTATGCCGTGGCGGAATTCGCGCTGACCCTGATGCTGACCCTGAACCGGAAAGTGCATCGGGCCTATTGGCGTACTCGGGACGGCAATTTCGCTTTGCACGGGTTGATGGGATTCGATATGTACGGAAAAACGGCCGGTATCGTCGGTACGGGAAAAATCGCGAAAATTCTGGTCCGGATACTGAGAGGGCTGGGGATGGAAGTGTTGGGGTACGATCCTTATCCGGATGAGGAGTTCGCTAAGGAAACCGGTATGGTTTACGTATCGTTGGAAGAGCTTTATTCCCGGTCGGACGTCATTTCGCTGCATTGTCCTTTGACCGAAGAGACCCGTTATATGATCGATCGCCGTTCCATTGCCCGGATGAAAGAGGGGGTCATGCTGATCAATACGGGACGGGGGCAGTTGATTCATACGAACGATTTGATAGAAGGGCTGAAGAGTAAAAAAATCGGGGCGGCCGGTTTGGATGTGTATGAGGAGGAGGCGGATTATTTTTATGAAGATAAGTCCGACAAGATCATGGACGACGACGTATTGGCCCGCTTGTTGTCGTTCAACAACGTGGTATTGACTTCTCATCAGGGATTTTTCACGAAAGAGGCATTGGAAAATATTGCCGAAACTACCTTGCGGAACATCAGCGATTATATGAACGGCCTGCCGCTCGGCAATGAAGTGAAATACGTCCGGTAACGGGAATATGCTGCTCAAGTGCCTCTTTGCAAGGGTTGCAGACCTTCCGATGCAAAAAAAAGGAAAAAAGTGTTTGCGTTTTCAAAGTAATCATTAACTTTGCAACGCATTTAAAAATCATACTCGGGGTGTAGCGCAGTTGGTAGCGTGCCACGTTCGGGACGTGGAGGCCGGAAGTTCGAGTCTTCTCACCCCGACAAAAGCGTTCGATCGTTTCAGGTCGAGCGCTTTTTTGGTAAGAAGTTTTTTATTCGATACCGATGACGAATGCTTGTCGTGAGGCGGTAAAATATTTGTTCCGTTCCGCGAATTTGCGTATATTTGTGAACGGTTGCGAGCATGGGTTTCCTCTTTGCCGAACAGATTGAATTTTATTGTATGCGAATGAAAAAACGGTAAATCCGATTATGACATTGCCTTTATTGATAGATCTTTCTTTGCCGCTGGTCAATCCGGTGTTGAAGTTTTTGTTGTTGTTACTCATTATTCTCCTGGCTCCTATTTTATTGAATAAAATTCGTATTCCCAATTTGTTAGGATTGATTATCGCCGGGGCACTTATTGGTCCTTACGGCTTCAACTTGATGGAGCGGGACAGCAGTATTATCATGTCCGGAACGGTAGGGTTGCTTTACATCATGTTTCTGGCCGGGCTTGAAATCGATATTGCGGATTTTAAGAAAAATAGCGGACGAAGTTTAGTATTCGGGTTGTTCACGTTTCTGATACCGATGCTCCTGGGGGTCGGTGCAGGACTGTATCTGCTCGGTTTCGGTACGTTGACATCGGTATTGCTGGCCAGTATGTTTGCATCGCATACGCTGATTACCTATCCGATTATCAGTAAATTGGGAGTAACAAAGAATCAAGCGGTAACCATAACCGTGGGAGGTACGATGATTACCGATACGCTGGCTTTGCTGGTACTAACGATTATTGTCGGCATGTCCGCCGGAGAGGTCGGTCAGGAATTCTGGCTGCGTTTGTCGTTCTCGATCATTTTGTTTGCGTTGATCGTGACATTGCTGTTCCCGTTGATCGCCCGATGGTTTTTCAAACGTTTTTCAGATTCCGTGGCCCAATATATTTTCGTTCTCGTCGTTGTTTTTTCGGGAGCGATTCTGGCGGAAATGTCAGGATTGGAAGCCATTATCGGGGCTTTTTTGGCGGGCCTTTCCATGAATCGTCTGATTCCCCGCACCTCTCCGTTGATGAACCGTGTGGAATTTGTCGGAAATGCCATTTTTATTCCTTTTTTCCTGATCGGAGTGGGGATGTTGATCGACTATCGGGCTTTCTTCAAAGATTTCGAAACGATCAAAGTGGCGGTCGTTATGACGGTTGTGGCTATCTTGGCCAAGTTTCTGGCCGCTTATGCCACGCAGAAAACATTCGGTTATTCCGCGGACCAGCGCCGGTTGATTTTCGGGTTGAGTAATTCGCAAGCGGCCGCAACGTTGGCAGCCGTCATGGTAGGGTATGGTATTGTAATGGGGCATGAACCGGACGGAACTCCCATTCGGTTGTTGAACGAAAGCGTTTTGAACGGAACAATCCTGATGATCCTGATCACTTGTACGATTTCTTCTTTTGTAACTCAGCGGGGGGCGCAACGCATCGCTTTGTTGTCGCATGCCGATGAGGACGAGAATGCGGGAGGAAAAGATAAGGAAGAACGCATTTTGATTCCAGTGGTCAATCCGGAAACGGTAGAGGAGTTGATTGCGTTGAGCGTGACCATAAAGTCGAAAAACGTCCGGAAATGTCAGTTATACGCTTTGAATGTGCTTACGAACGACAATTCCGATACCGGAGCCGACAAATTGGCCCGTAAAATATTGGAAAAGGCTGTCGTCACGGCTTCTGCCACCGACAATAAGGTGCAGGAGTTGCTAAGGTACGATTCCAGCGTGACCAATGCCGTTGTCAGTACGATACATGAACAGAAGATTACGGACCTGATTTTGGGGCTTCGTCAAAATTTGGACGATTCGCAATCGTTCTTGGGCGAGCTGACGGAGAAGATTTTATCGCAAAATAATGTCACTACGTTGATATACAAGCCGGTGCAGCCGTTATCCACTACCCGCCGCTATTTGGTAGTCGTTCCCGACCGTGCGGAGAAGGAATTGGGATTCGCTCTGTGGATTATGAAAATTTGGAATATGTGTCGAAATACGGGAGCTAAAGTCGTATTTTATTCTTCCGGCCATACGTTGTCTCATATACAGGCGATTCATAAAGCCAATCCGATCGAGGCGGAATTTAAGGAATTTTCGGATTGGGACGATTTCCTGATTCTTTTTCGGGAACTTCGTTCCAACGATATGCTGGTAGTCGTCTTGAGTCGTCGGAACGCTTTGTCGTATCATCGTAATATGAATAGCGTGCCTAAATATCTCAGTCGTTATGCCAAAACGAACGGATTTATCTTGATTTATCCATTGCAACCGGGAGCAGGGAAATTGAGTACGGATCCGAACGATCCTTCCATATTGTTGGGGTAACAGGTGTGAATAACTAAAGAATAAAGAATACGGAGTATGGAGAGAGCGGTGGGTTGGTTGTGCTGTTTGCTGCTGTGCGGCGTGCGGTCGTTTGCAGCGGACACGGTTTACGTGAAATATGTCGATGTACCGCTTTTGCTCGACCGTCGGGATAATGTGCTTTGTTTGCTTCGGGTAACCGGAGAAAGGGCCGTATTCGACGGAATTACCGTATTGTTCGACGAGGGAACTCCGATGGACGCCGTGCGTTCGGTCAAACTTTATTACGGAGGGACTGAGGCTCCGCAATATGCCGAAAAAACGAGGTTTGCTCCTCAGACATATATTCCGTTCAATATTGCGGGAAAAACCAGGGAAGCTCATCCCGCTTATTCCGTATTGCAATCGGAGAGAAAACGCCCGGGACGTCGTGTGGAGTTGACTTCTTCCCAACGGCTTTTCCCCGGGGTCAATTATTTCTGGGTTAGCGTGGAAATGAACCCGAAGGCTTCTTTGCAGACCCGTGTCGGAGCGAAAATAGAGTCTGCGCGGGTGGATGACGCATCGCTGGTTGTTACGGACTATAATCGTCCGGTTCTTCGTCGGGTAGGAGTAGGAGTCCGTCAGGCCGGCGACGATGGAGTCGCGGCTTTCCGTATTCCCGGTTTGGTAACGACAAAAAAGGGAACATTGTTGGCTGTTTACGATGTCCGGCATAACAGCAGCACGGATCTTCAGGAATATGTGAACGTGGGGTTGAGCCGGAGCACGGATGGCGGCCGTACGTGGGAAAAGATGCGCTTCCCGCTCGCTTTCGGTCAGGCCGGCGGGTTGCCCTTGTCGCAGAACGGAGTGGGGGATCCGGCTATTTTGGTCGATGAAACGACGGGAACGGTTTGGGTAATGGCGGCTTGGACACACGGTATGGGAAATGGCCGGGCATGGTGGAATTCCATGCCGGGAATGGTTCCGGAGAAAACGGCGCAGCTGGTGCTGACCCGGAGTGACGATGACGGGAAAAGCTGGTCGGAACCGATCAATATCACGGAACAGGTAAAGGATTCGACTTGGTATTTTCTGTTACAGGGTCCGGGCCGGGGAATTACCATGCGGGACGGTACGCTGGTATTCGCTTCGCAGTTTATCGATTCCACCCGGATACCGAATGCGGGGATCGTATATAGCGCCGATCACGGTAAAACATGGCATATCGGTTCGCCGGCCCGGAGCAATACGACGGAATCGCAGGTGGCTGAAATACGGCCCGGCGTGCTGATGTTGAATATGCGGGATAATCGGGGCGGCAGCCGTGCCGTTGCCGTGACGGAAGATATGGGCCGGACATGGACGGAACATCCTTCGTCCCGAAGCGCGTTACAGGAACCTGTTTGTATGGGCAGCCTGCTGCATGTCCGGGCGGAGGAAAACGTGTTGAATCGGGATATTTTGTTGTTTTCCAATCCGAACACGACCGAAGGGCGGAACCATATTACGATCAAGGCGAGCCTGGACGATGGATTGACTTGGCCGGAGACTTGTCAGGTGTTGTTGGACGAAGAGGAAGGTTGGGGATATTCTTGCCTGACTTTGGTCGATTCGGAAACGGTCGGTATTTTATATGAGAGCAGCGTGGCCCAGATGACTTTTCAAACGGTTAAATTGACGGATATCGTGAAATGATGGAGAGGGAATACAAAAAAACGGATATTGAACATATCCGTTTTTTTGTGGGAGCACACGGATTCGAACCGCGGACCCTCTGCTTGTAAGGCAGATGCTCTGAACCAGCTGAGCTATACTCCCTATTATTGCGATGCGAAGATAATACTTTTTTTTGTCCCTGCCAAATTTACTCCATCGTTTTTTGAAATTTTATCGCTTTTGCGGAAAAATTACCGGATTCCCTGCCGGTTCAGGGCTGCGGCGTATGCTCGGGCATTCGCATTGTGAGCGGCCAGATTCTTGGCAAA
>CASDZK010000047.1 GCA_949286165.1 uncultured Alistipes sp. | reverse complement strand
TATTTGGTAAGCCAAGCCTTTGTGCATCGTTTTGAAGTGTACTATTGGCGTGAACGGGATGATGAAGTGGATTTCGTTTTGCGCAAGAAAGGTTCGGTGGTAGCCATTGAGGTGAAAAGCAATGCGGAAAAACGGACGGATGGGCTGGATAAGTTTCGAAAACTTTTCAATCCACAAGCGGCGTTTATCGTAGGTGATGGTGGTATTAGTGCGGAGGATTTCCTTTCAATGGATGTGAGGAAACTCTTTTGAGGAGGTTAAGCCTTCAAGTCAATGAATTAAGAATAATAAAAAGGAAAAACTATGGATACATTAAGTTTCACAAAAGTAAAATCATTGTTCATCCTAATTTTAATACAAAGAGACGATGGACAAAAGAAACAAACTTTGGAGACGCCAACAAATGGCACGTGTGTTTAAGGCTCGTATGATTCTTTATGCCGCTTACGGACATCCTATTATTCATAAGGATGGAAGTGTGAATAATCATCCACATTGGTTCGAGTTGGCAAAGGAAAAATGGGCAAAGGTTTATCAGTCTACGGGTACTCCTTGTAGCTGCTGGATGTGCAGGGGAGAGGAGTATAACCGAAGGAAATACGAGGAGGAAACTTTGCGTATCATTCGGGAATCCATAGAAGATTAAAATGAGAGGTCACTTCTTCCATCTTATGGAGTAGGAAGTGACCTTATTTTTAGTGCCTTTCTTATTCCGTTTTCCTGTTTTAGAATCCGACTTGTTTTTGTTGTTCGGCATTGTACCGGTCGCCCGTTACGGGAATGGCGGCCACTGCATCTTCCAGCTCTTTCCACTCTTCGGGTGCAAGGGAGAACGCCTGCGCGCGCAGGTTCTCTTCCAGGTGCGAGAGTTTCGTCGTTCCGGGAATGGGCACGATCCACGGTTCCTTTTGCAAGAGCCAGCCGAGAGCGAGTTGCGCCGCCGTCATGCCGCGTTCGCGTCCGAAACGGTGCAATACGTTCACGATGCGGTAGTTGGCGCGCATCGCTTCCGGAGTAAAACGGGGCAGCGTGGGGCGGTTGTCGTTGTTCGGGTCGAACTCCGTGTATTCGTTCAGGTCGCCGCCGAGGAACCCGCGGTTCATCGGGCTGTAAGGAACGAATCCGATGCCCAGCTCGCGGCAGACGTCGAGCACGCCGTTCCTTTCCACGTCGCGGTGCATCAGGTGGTATTCGCTCTGGATGGCGGTAAGCGGACAGACGGCGTGCGCTTTGCGGATGGTGTCGGCGCTTACTTCGCACATGCCCCAATGCAGCACCTTGCCCTCCCGGATCAATTCCTGAATGGTTCCTGCCACCTCTTCCACCGGCGTATTCGGGTCGAAACGGTGCTGGTAAAATATCGGGATGACGTCGGTGCGCAGTCGTTTCAACGACTCTTCGCAGTAACGGCGGATGGTGGCGGGACGGCTGTCCTGACGTCCGGTTGCCTTGCCGTCGATGATCTCGTGCCCGAACTTCGTCGTTACGTTGATTTTCCCGTGGAATCCGCCGAACGCTTCGCCGGCCAGCTCCTCGTTGTTCAGCGGGCCGTAGACGATGGCGGTGTCGAACAGCGTTACGCCTCTGTCCGCCGCTTCATGCAGCAGGCGGATGCATTGTTTTTTGTCGGGATGGTAGCTGCGGTTGTAGGTCATACCCATCACGCCGAAGCCCAGGGCCGACGTTTTGAAAGCCGCTTTGCCCGCGCCCAGGATGCGGAAAGCGCCTGAGGTGGCTCCGGAAGGGGTAACGCCGTCCGTTGCCGCACGGGTAGCCGCGCGTACTCTGTCCCATGCCGGGGGAAGGGCCAATGCCGCACTCACGGCGGCTGCCGTCTTCAGGAAACCGCGACGGCTGCATCTTGTTTTCTCGTTCATAGCTTTCATCTCTTTGAGGTTTTGCCGGTTAATGTATGGAGAAGGCGCCGTCCACCAACAGGGCGTGCCCGTCCACGAAACTCGCTTGCGGGCTGCAAAGCCATAGCACGGCCTGGGCAATCTCTTCCGGGCGGCCCATCCGTCCGGCGGGAATGTCGCGCACCAGGGCTGCTTCCAGGGCCGGGTTGCGGCGCAACAGCTCTTCCGCCATCGGGGTACGGATAACGCCCGGGCAGACGGCATTGATGCGGATTCCCTGAGCCGCGTAGTCGATGGCTGCCGTGCGCGTCAGTCCGATAACGGCGTGTTTGCAGGCGATATAGGCCGCCTGGCCGGGAAAACCCGTTACGCCGCCTTGCGAAGAGGTGTTCACGATGGCACCGCCGCCTTGTTTCAACATTTGAATGATTTCGTAGCGCATGCAGTTCCATACCCCTTTCAAATCGACGGCCACCGTGCGGTCGAACTCGTCGTCGGTAATCTCCGCCATCGGGCGTTGCGGGGTCTGGATGCCGGCGTTGTTCAGCGCGGCGTCCAACCGTCCGTAGGCGGATACGATCCAGCCGATCATTTCCTTGACCGCCTGCGTGTCCGACACGTCGCAGCGGTATGCTGCCGCCCGGTAGCCTTCGTCCGTCAGTTTGGCCGCCTGTTCCGCAGGTTTCCTGATATCGGCCAATACGGTCGTGTAGCCTGCTTTGGCAAACGCTTCGGCGCAGGCAAGGCCGATGCCTGTCGCGGAACCGGTAACGAGAGCCACCTTTCTGCTTGTTGATGTCGTAATTTCCATATCCGGTAAATTTTATCGTTTTCTGTTACTGGAACAAAGGTAACGGGACTTGTGGAGAACGGTTTTGTCCGTCGGCTCAAATTGTTTTGTCATGGAGCTCATATACGACTCATCCCCGCAATGTGAACATTACGGGGATGGTAAGGATGAATGTGCTGCCGGTCGCTCCCGTTTTCGCACTTGTCGGACGGGGCGGTTCCGAACGGTCCCGTACTTGTCAGTGCGACACCAGTTTCAGTCCGATGATGGAGGCAATCAGCGTTGTAATGAAGAAAAGGCGGGCGAACGAAGCGGGTTCATGGAAAAAAATGATGCCCAGCACGACCGTACCTACGGCTCCGATACCTGTCCAGACGGGATAGGCCGTACCGATGGGCAACGTCTGCACCGCTTTGGCAAGCAATACCATACTGACGATCAGGCACAGCAGGAATCCCGCACCCCAAAGGTAATATCCCGTTCCCGTCATGCCTTTCATTTTCCCCAGACAAAATGCGAAGCCCGATTCGAAAAATCCGGCTACAATTAAAATAATCCAGTTCATGCGACTTCTTTTTTCATTGAACGCCGCAAAGGTAACATTCCTCTTCTGTATTCTGTTTTACATTTGATAAGAAATTTCCCCGTTTTCGGTTGACGTTTGTCCGGATGCGGCTCTGCCGGGGCATTCCCCGACAAGGGATGATGCCGTCCGCAGTGTTTTTTGCGGGTGTTCGGGATTTTCCCGGCATTGGGTTCGGGGCGGTCTTTTCCCGTAGCCCCGGAAACGTTTATTCGACCGATCGGTTGAATTGGTCCACGATGTACTGCACGATTTCCAGGTCCTGTTCCCTGCTGCCTCCGCCGACGCCTATCGCGCCGACGATCTTTCCGTCCACGAATAACGGATGTCCCCCCGGAACGAGCGTAATTTTGGGGTCGCAGGTGTTTATCCCCATCAGATCTCCGCGGTCGGCCGCCAGCTCGCCGAGCTGCTCCGTCGGCGTCTGCGTGATCGCCGAAGTATAAGCTTGGGCCGGAACGAGAATCGTGCTCAGCAAGAGCGCGTCGCCGAAGCTGCAGAACAGCCGCGGCAAGCCTTCCGCATCCGCGATGGCGAAACTGATGTCGAGATTCATGGCACGGCTTTTCTCCATCGCCGCACGACGCAACAAGTCGCATGTGTCGTCTGTCAATCCTGCAGACGTTTGTCTGGTACTTTGAGCCATAATAATATTCGAATAAGCGGTTAATGATAATAGCATAGTCGCAATAAGTCGTTTCATATCCGTATCTTTTGATTGTTTTGCAAAAGTAGCCGGTTTCGGTAATGCGGGCAATAAGGGACAAATTTGTCATCGGGCGAAAATTTTATCCCCCGGAGAAATACGGTTAATTTTGCGTCGGCAAAAACATAATACTATGGGATACGAGAGGAAAATTCCGATAGATTTGGACTGCGGGGTTACCATTTACCAAATTATGGCGGGAGGCAAGTGGAAGCCTTACCTGATAAATTGCATGAACGGGGGCATGCGTCGTCCGAGCGAGTTTCGGCGGATCATTCCAGGAGCCACGAAAAGGGTGTTGGCCCGACAACTGAACGAAATGGAAGAGATGGGCTTGGTAGTAAAAATCGTTTATCCGGAAATCCCGCCGCGCGTCGAATACTCTTTGACGGAAACGGGAGCTTCGTTGGTGCCGGTTATCCGGATGATGGACGAGTGGGGATTGCGGCATAGCCGCTTGTTCGACGGGAATGGGCGATATAAGGGCGATGCATCGGAAGACGGCGCATGACAGGAAAGGCCTCTGGCTGTCTTTTGGCACGGGAAGGCCGATAAAATTTCCCGAACGTTTCGTTCTCTTTCGTTCTGAGGGCTGCCGGAGCCGTTTTCCCGCCTTTCGACAGGGGGAAGTTCCCGTTGGATCCGGGTCAGATTGCGGCGAAAGCCTGTTCGAGGTCCGCCAGAATATCGTCGATATGTTCCGTGCCTATGCTCAGCCGGACGGTCGAGGGGGTAATGCGTTGCCGTGCCAGTTCTTCGGGGCTGAGTTGGGAATGGGTGGTGGTGTAGGGATGGATGACGAGGCTTTTGACGTCGGCGACATTGGCCAGCAGAGAAAAAATTTGCAGTGAGTCGATGAAACGCCAGGCTTCCTCCTGTCCTCCTTTGATTTCGAAGGTAAAGATGCTTCCGGCCCCGTGCGGGAAATATCGTTTGTACAGAGCGTGGTCCGGATGGCCCGGCAGCGAAGGGTGGTTTACCCGGACGACTTGGGGATGCCGTGCGAGGTAATCCACGACTTTCAACGCGTTTTCGACGTGGCGTTCCACACGCAGCGACAATGTTTCCAAACCCTGCAACAAGATGAAGGCGTTGAAGGGGGACAGCGTGGCCCCGGTATCGCGCAGGAGGACGGCCCGGATACGCGTGACGAAAGCGGCGGCGCCGGCCACGTCGGCGAACACCGTTCCGTGGTAGCTGGGGTCGGGTTGGCCCAGTGACGGGAATTTGTCCGCATGGGCTTTCCAGTCGAACCGGCCGCCGTCGATGATGACGCCGCCTAAGCTGGAACCGTGTCCGCCGATGAATTTGGTGGCGGAATGGACGACGATATCGGCTCCGTGTTCGATGGGACGGATCAGGAAAGGGGTGCCGAAGGTGTTGTCTATGATTAGCGGAATATGGTGGCGGTGGGCTGTTTCGGCCACGGCTTCGATGTTCGTTACGTCGGAGTTCGGATTGCCGAAGGTTTCGGCATAAACGGCTTTGGTGTTCGGACGGATGGCTTTTTCAAGGGCTGCGGAGTCGTTCACGTTTACGATGGTATGGGTAACGCCCAGGGTAGCCAGCGTGTGGACGATCAGGTTGTACGATCCGCCGTACAAATTGTCGGCCGCTACGATGTGGTCGCCCGCGCCGGTTATGTTTTGAAGCGCGTAGGTAACCGCTGCGGCGCCGGAGGCTACGGCCAGTCCCGCCGTTCCGCCTTCCAACACGGCGACGCGTTCCTCGAAAACGGCCTGGGTGGAATTGGTCAGCCGTCCGTAGATGTTGCCCGCGTCCCGCAAGCCGAACCGGTCCGCGGCGTGTTGCGAATTGCGGAAAACGTATGAAGTCGTTTGGTAAATGGGTACTGCGCGGGCGTCGGTGGCCGGGTCGGGCTGTTCTTGTCCTACATGAAGTTGCAGCGTTTCGAAATGAAGGTTTTCTCGTTTCATGTCCATATTGTTTTGTGTCTTGATTTTTTTCTGACAAATCTATTGGTTGTGGATTTATCGGCCAAATTATTTCGTAAATAAGGAATATTATTCTGTGTTGTTCTGTGGTGTAGAAAATTTTATCGGAACAGGGAAGCCTTCTTCTGTCGGAAAAGAATTTTATTCTGCGGAAATTTTGAAACGAGGACGACCGGAATCGGACCGGCGAAACGGTTGAGGGGGCTAAACAATACTTTACCGGCAAGCGGTTCAAAAAGGCTTCGTTTGCCAGGTTTTGCCTTTCAAAGATGAGAGAGCGGATGTATGTGACCGAATCTTGGGCAGGCGGTAACGCGGCAGATGAAGACTTTGGGGACACGGGGAATCATGGGCAACGGAGTGCGTTCGGAAAAATCCCGCGGTGCCGGCGGGAGGGTCTTCGGCCTGCCGGCGGAAAGCGCCGGACCGGGACCGGCGGGTTTATTGCGCCTTGTGTCGCTTGCGGTCGGTCAGAATCCCGTCCATGTTTTCTTTCGCCCAAATGATCAGCGAATGAATGTGCGGGAAGAGCGATAAGGCCCGTTCCGTGAGCGCATATTCCACGCGCGGCGGAATTTCCGGGTAAATCGTGCGCGTCACGAATCCGTCTTCTTCCAGTGTGCGCAGCGTTACGGTCAGCATTTTCTGGGAAATGTCCGGAATGGCCCTGCGCAAGTCGCCGAACCGCATCCGGTCCGCCCGGGTCAGCGTATAGATGACCAACAGCGACCATTTGTCGCTCATTCTCGCCAGAATATTGCGGATGGGGCATTGCGGATCGTAGGCGTCCAAAATCGTCGTTCTGTCCATTTTCTTTCGTAAGATTTTTTGGTATGTAAAAGTAATTAAAGCACTTTTAATTTGCAAGAATAGAAAAAATGTAAAAAATTTTTTCTGTCGTAACATGCTTGTAATCAATGATGGTTACTTGTGGGTAACTATGTGATAATCAGGTTTCTACTTGACAAGTCGTCTGTTCTGTACTATATTTGTGTCGAAAAGATTTAAAGAAACTTTTCGATACTGTAATGTTTAACGGTTTATTTTTAAGGAAAATGAAAAAGAATGTGGTTTTGATCGGAGCGAGCGGATTCGTGGGATCCGCCATTTTGAAAGAGATGCTTGATCGCGGGCATCGGGTAACGGCGGTCGTGCGCCGTCCGGAAAAGATCGTTGTCGAACATCCGAACCTGACCGTGGTCGGAGCCGACGCCGCCGATCCCGAGACGTTGGCGGCGATAGCGCGGGGGAAAGACGCCGTGATCAGCGCTTATAATCCGGGCTGGGGGAATCCCCGGCAGTACGAGGAGACGTTGTCGAACTATCCGAAGATCGTGGAAGGAGTGAAGCGTTCGGGGGTCAGACGGCTGTTGATTGTCGGGGGAGCCGGGACGCTTTTCGTGAAACCGGGCGTGCGTTTGGTAGATACCGGAACGCTGCCCGAGGCATGGCTGCCGGGCGTGAAGTCGTTGGGCGAGTTTTACCTCGGCACGTTGGCCGGGGAAAAGGAGATCGACTGGGTGTTCTTTTCTCCCGCCGGGAATCTCGGCAATATGGGACCGGGCGTCCGTACCGGGAAGTACCGCTTGGGAAAGGACGACATGCTTTTCGACGAAAAGGGGGAGAGCTTTATTTCGGTAGAGGATTACGCCGTTGCGATGGTCGATGAGCTGGAACAGGAGAACCACCATTACGAACGGTTTACCGCGGCGTATTGATAAAATGGATTCGAGAAAATCATGAAAAAAATCGTGTTCGGTTTATCGGAGGATACGGCGGGGCGGCCGGACCCGATGCGGTCGCATTCGGGATCGCCTGTCTGAAAAACCCGAAACGGTTGTCGGCCGGAAACGAAACGGCGGCGGCTTTTTTGAAGGCGTTGAAAGCGAGTTGTCCGGACCTCCCGGAGAGACCGGCCCGGGAAAACTGGCCGGGGCATTTTATGCCGGAAAATGAGCCGGGGCAGGGGCCATTGTGTCTGAAAACGGACAAAACAGGAAGAACGATGGAAAAAGTATTCGATTTTTTAGAAAAGCACCGGGACGTGGCTTTCGCCACCGTCGAGGCAGAGAGACCCGGAATACGGACGTTCCGGATCATGAAACGGGAGGGGCGGAACCTCTGGTTCGCTACGGCTCCGCGCAAAGCGGTTTGCCGGCAGTTACGAAAAAATCCGAATGTCGAATTGCTGGCCATGGACGGAGACGTGTCGGTACGTGTCGCGGGACAGGCGGTTTTCGATGTTCCCGACGCCGTTTGCCGGGAGATTTATGCGGATAATCCGGTATTGCCCCGCCTGTACGCGAAATATACCGACCTGGTTTATTTCCGGCTTTCGGTTCGGGAAGCGGATTATTACGACCTTGCGCCCGATCCGCTCGTTTCGGAACATTATGTTTGCGGAGAAGAGCCGGAGAGATAGGCGGCGGCCCGTTCGGGAACGAAGTTTGCACGGAGAAGGGGAAGGCGCGGGGCGGAGATGCCGTCCCGGCCGTAAACCGTTAAAATTTTCAGATATGTCTGTGCAATCGTTGTTCGACCTTTCGGGAAAGGTCGCTGTCGTTACCGGGGGAGGCAACGGCATCGGGCGGGGCTGTTGCGAGATGCTCGCTTCGGCCGGAGCCTCCGTGGTCGTGGGAGATAAGGAAGCGGAAGAGGGCGAAGCCGTGGCCCGCGCCATCCGCGAACGGGGCGGGAAAGCCGTGGCCGTAACCTGCAACGTGCTGGAAGACCGGGATTTGGAACGGTTGGTAGCGCGTGCCGCCGAAACGTTCGGGACGGTCAATGTACTGGTCAATAACGCCGGCGGCGGAGGTGGCGGAAACGAGAATCCGTTCGAGATCGGGGCCGATGATTTCGAGCGGGTGTTCAGGCTCAACGTGTTCGGCGCGTGGAAGCTGTGCCGGTTGGTTGCGCCTTACATGGCGGAGTCGGGGTACGGCAGTATCGTGAACATTACCTCCATGAGCAGCGTCAACAGGAGCCCGAATATGAGCGCATACGCTTCGTCGAAAGCGGCGTTGAACCACATGGCGGCCAATCTGGCCTGTGATTTCGGTCCGATGAATATCCGGATCAACTGCGTGGGACCCGGCGCTACCCGCACCCGCGCCCTCGCGTCGGTGCTGACGCCGGAGATAGAAGAACGCATGCTGGCCCGCACGCCCCTCCGCCGGCTCGGCGAGGTGGAGGACATTGCGGGAGCGGTACTCTATTTCGCGGCGCCGGTTTCGCAGTGGGTCAGCGGACAGGTGCTGTTCGTGAACGGAGGCGGCGTGCAGACGCTCGACGGGTAAGGCGCGGCGGAACGGAAAAAAGGGACTTGTCGGCCGCGTTGTTACTTTTCGAGGAGTTCCGGCCGTGCGTCGGAGCGGACGGGCGTTTTGGGAAAAACGCGGACGGGACGGCTCCGGTTTTTCGGTTTCGGAATTGCGGCAAAACGAATACATTTGCAGAAATACAGGAACGCCGTTCGGCGGGATGGAGCGATGAAAGAAACCGTGGAAATAACGACAGATTCGGGCGAGCGGGTAAAAGCGTCGGCGCCGGTAGTACTCTCGGCGAGCCGGGCGACGGACATTCCGGCGTTTTACGCCGACTGGTTTTTTACCCGGTTGAAACGGGGGTATGCCGTGCGGAGAAATCCGTTCAACGGTATCCGCTCCTATATCTCTTTCGCTCGTGTCCGTGTCGTCGTGTTCTGGTCGAAAAATCCGCGTCCCCTGTTTCCTTACCTCGGCGAACTGGAGGAACGGGGCATCCGCTATTACGTGCAATATACGCTCAACGATTATGAGGCGGAACGGTTGGAACCGGGCGTTCCGCCTCTGGCGGAGCGGATAGAGACCTTTCGGGAGCTGGCGGAACGGTTGGGAAAGGGCCGGGTCGTTTGGCGTTTCGACCCGTTCGTGCTGACCGACCGGATCGGCGTCGGGGAGTTGCTGCGAAAGGTCGAACGTATCGGCGACCGGCTTTACGGTTATGCCGACCGGCTCGTGTTCAGCTTCGCCGATATCGGCGGGTATCGGCGGGTACAGGCCGGTTTGCGCAGGAACGGCGTGCGTTATCGGGATTTCGACGAACCGCGGATGCTTGAAATGGCGGAAGGATTGGCGGCCTTGAACCGGCGTTGGAGATACCGGTTGGCCGCTTGCGCCGAAGCGGTCGATCTGTCCCGTTTCGGCATCGAACGCAACAAATGTATCGACGACGGTTTGATGGCCGAACATTTTTCGGATGACGCGGCGCTGATGGATTTTTTGGGAGCGGAAACCGGACGGAACAACCTGTTCGGCCCGATGCCGACGCTGTTCCGGCGGAGCGGGGAGAAGGACCGGGGGCAACGGCGGTTTTGCGGATGTATTCCCAGCCGGGACATCGGGGAGTACGGCACCTGCCCGCATCTGTGCGTCTATTGTTACGCCAACGGAACGCCGGAAAAGGCGGCGGAAAACTATCGCGCCCATTGCGCCGATCCCGGCGGCGAGACGATTACGGGCCGGTAAAAGACGCTTTTGTCTCGATAAACCGGCGGTCTTGCAACCCGGTTGCAGAAATCTTTGGTTATTTTTGCAGAAAATCATGCGGCGGCAGGCGGAACATTTCGTCCGGACGCGGCAGAACCGGTATAAAATTATGGAACATCATCATCATCACGAACATACGCCTCCGACAGAGTCGCTGAACGGCGTTTTCATCGTTTCCATTGTCCTGAACCTGCTGTTCGTCCTTGCGGAAGCGGGCGTCGGTTGGTATGAAAATTCGTTGGGACTGCTGTCGGACGCCGGGCATAATCTGGGCGACGTGTTCAGCCTGTTGCTGGCCCTGCTCGCCTTCAGGCTTTCGAAAATGCACGGGACGAAGCGTTATACCTACGGCTACAAGAAAAGCACGGTGCTGGTCTCTTTGCTCAACGCCATTATCTTGCTGGTGGCCGTGGGAGCCATCGTCATCGAGAGTATCCGTAAATTCGGCGATCCCGTTCCCGTAAACGGTGCGGCGGTTTCGTGGACGGCCGGAGCCGGCATCCTGGTCAACGGCTTTACCGCGTGGCTGTTGATGAGAAGCCGGAAAAACGATCTGAACGTACACGGCGCCTTTCTGCACATGGCCGCCGATACGCTGGTTTCCGTCGGCGTGGTGGTGTCGGGTGCGGTCATGGCCGCGACGGGTTGGTTCGTTATCGACCCGATCGTCAGCCTGTTGATCGCCGCCGTCATTCTCGTCTCCACGTGGCGGTTGCTGGCCGAGAGCCTGCGGTTGTCGCTGGACGGCATTCCGGGAAATATCGACACCGGCCGGATTGCCGCCATTCTGGAGGGGGACCCGCGGGTCCGGGAGGTCCATCACGTCCATATCTGGGCGATCAGCACGACCGATGTCGCCCTGACGGCCCACCTGGTTCTGAACCGTTTGGAGGATATGGAGAGCGTCAAGCGGGAAATCCGCGAACAACTGGGAAGGGCCGGAATTGCCCATGCCACGCTGGAAGTGGAGAGCGCCGGGGCGCATTGCGGTTGTGCGGACTGCATTTGAGCGGAGGGACGGCATGGAGCGCAGGAGGTGTGAGGAACGGCTGGAGAAAAAGGGGATCAGGCCCACGGCGGTCCGGGTGTTGGTGCTGGACGCCCTGTCCGCCTCCGGGCGGGCGGTCTCTTTGCCGGAGCTGGAGGCGTTGTTGGGCAGCGTCGATAAATCATCTATTTTCAGAACCCTGAATTTGTTTCGCCGACACCATCTGGTGCATGCCCTCGAAGACGGCAGCGGAGCGTTGAAGTACGAGGTCTGCGGCGGGGAGGAGGCGTGCAGCGTGTCGGATATGCATCCCCATTTCTATTGCGAATGTTGCCGCCGGACCTTTTGTTTCGAGGCGATGCGCATTCCGCCCGTCCGTCTGCCCGAAGGGTTCGTCCTGCATGAAATCAACTATATGGTCAAAGGCATTTGCCGGGCCTGTGCCGAAAAGGGAAAGTAGGCGCGGGCCGGTCCGCGGTTTCAGCGGTTCAGAGAAGCAGCGGAACGAGCAGACAGACGGTGGCGAAGCCGAGCAGCAGGGCCGACAGCAGGTACCGGAGGGCGGGGTTCGGAAAGGCTTTGCGTAACATGCCTCCGATCATTTTCCGGTGCAGTAGGATATGGAGAAGCAGTAAAACCAGCAACAGGAGGCTTAATATCCAGTGAATCTCCCCCCACTCGTGGCGTCCCATGCCCCACCATTGGGAGACGGAGGAGCGGATGCCGTCGTGCCGCCGGGCATAGCCGGACGGCAGGGCGTATTTGATGAGTATGCCGATGCCGCTTACGGCGGCGAATACGATCCACAGGAGAATATCTACGATGAGGTTCAGGGTGCTTTTGTTCGTCGTTCTTTCAGGTCGCATGTTCGTACGGTGGTCGATAAGGAATACGATTGTTTTTTATGAAACGAAAGCCGGGCCGGGGAAAGGGCGTGAAGACGGTTTCCTGCCGGTTTCCTTGCAAAGATAAGTCATCGGGACGGAAAAAGAAAGCGGGAATCTGTTTTTGCCGCAGGGAGGAAGGAAGAATAGTTTTTCGTATTTTTGTGTCCGGGAGAAAACAGACCGTTCCGTTCGGCCGGCCGCGGGAAAATTCGGCCGGGACAGCCGCCGCGGGAGAAAGTCGAAAGAAATTCAGGACTTTGTTTTATGATGAACGTGATTAAGCAGATGAGGACCGCATACCCGGTTTCCGACGATACGGTCCGGGCTTTGAAGGAGCAGGTGGTTTTGTGCGCTTTTCCTAAGAAGTACCGATTGATAGAGGCGAATAGGCGTTGCAAGTCGGCCTATTTCATCGAAAAGGGCATGACGCGCTCTTTCTGGGTGGTGGACGGCGAGGAGGTAACCACCTCTTTTTCCTGCGAAGGGGGTATCGTGTTCAGCATGGACGAGCTGTATTACGGCAAGGCGAGCGAAGAATTCGTGGAGACGCTCGAAGAGGTGGAGGCTTACCGGATCCGGCTGGACGATCTGCTTCGGCTTTTCCGGACCAATATCGAGCTGGCCAACTGGGGGAGGGTCATTCACCAGAACGAATACCGGCGTCTGCACCGTTCGCACCGGGATTGCCTGACTTTGCCGGCGCGCGAAAGGTACGAGGCGTTCCGGCGGCAGTTCCCGCAGGTGTGCCAACGGGCCCAGTTGGGGTACATCGCCTCTTATTTGGGCATAACGCTTTCGACGCTCAGCCGGCTCAGGGCCCGTAAATGATTCCCGACGGTAAAATTTTGATGCAGGACAATTTTTATGATTCCCGGATTCCGTAACTTTGGCACTTCCGTGCGAGGTATGGAATAAACAGTCGTTTACTTTATAAATAAGAAACTCAGCATGCAAAAAATCTCTTCTGCCGCATTTGCGGATACGAAACCCCATTACGAGCTTTTGGACGGCCTGAGAGGGGTGGCCGCCCTTTTGGTCATCTGGTATCACGTGTTCGAGGGGTTCGCCACGAGCCCGATAGACCAGCGGTTCAATCACGGGTATCTGGCCGTCGATTTCTTCTTCATCCTGTCGGGATTCGTGATCGGTTACGCTTATGACGACCGTTGGAAAACGACGCTGACCCTGAAAGGGTTCTTCAAACGCCGGTTGGTCCGCCTGCACCCGATGGTCGTCATGGGAGCCGTTTTGGGCGCCATTACGTTCTGCATACAGGGGTGCGAACAGTGGGACGGTACGGCCGTTTCCTTCTCCATGGTCCTGTTGGCCCTGCTGCTCAATCTTTTCCTGATTCCGGCCGTGCCCGGTACGGGGCCGGAGGTTCGCGGGAACGGCGAGATGTATCCGTTGAACGGCCCGAGCTGGTCGCTGTTTTTCGAGTATATCGGCAATATCCTGTATGCGCTGTTCATCCGCAGGTTTTCGAACAGGGCGCTTACCGCACTCGTCGTGTTGGCGGGAGCCGGGCTGGCCGCGTTCGCCATCGGCAGCCTTTCGGGTTACGGTCATTTGGGAGTAGGGTGGTCGCTGGCCGACTATAATCTGCTCGGCGGGTTCCTGCGCCTGTCGTTCTCCTTTTTCATCGGGCTGCTGATGTCGCGCAGGTTCAGGCCGGTAAAAATCCGGGGCGCCTTTTGGATATGCAGCGCGGCGCTGGCCGTTTTGTTCGCCGTGCCGTATGTAGGCGACGGCGAGTCCCCGTGGATGAACGGCATCTACGATTCCGTCTGCACCGTTCTCGTTTTTCCCGTACTCGTTTATCTGGGGGCTTCCGGGAAAGCGACGGACAGGGGAACCGCCAAAGTCTGCAAATTTTTGGGCGACATCTCCTATCCCGTATATATCGTCCATTATCCTTTCATGTACCTGTTCTATGTCTGGCTGTGGAAGGAAAACCTGACCTTTTCGGAGACATGGCCGGTAGCCGTCGGGCTGTTTTTCGGAAATATTCTGTTGGCTTACCTCTGCCTGAAACTGTACGATGAACCGGTCCGGAAGTGGCTGACCCGGAAATTCCTGACCCGGAAATAAGCCGCGGGAGCTCTTGTCCGGAACCGTCGGAGACGGAGAAAGCGTTCCGGAACGGGATTCCGGATTGCGTTGCGGATTGTATACTCCCTCGTTTGTCTCGGCAAACGAGGGGGTATTTGTTTTCATGCCTTTGCGGGCATGCCTTGAGGACCTTTTTCCGCATTTTCCGGAGAGCCTCCGGGGGCTTTCCCCGTTGAACCCGATTGTTTTTTCTCCTTGTCCGTCCGACCGAATTCCCCGGCCCATCGTCTGCCGGAGAAAAAAACTGTGTTTTTTACTGTTTTATAACGTATTGACAATCAGATGGAATGGATGTGACGTTGGCATTCGCGGGGGAAAGAAAATTGCATAAAAAACAGAGAAAATAAAATAATCGGCCGGATGTTTCGTTAATTCTTCGGAGAAGAATATTGCCTTTTGTTAAAATTTATTGTCCGATTTGTAAAAAAACGGATTTCCAAGGGGCGATCAGTTCCGTTTTTTCCGATAAGCGGCCGGGGAGTCGCCGGTATGTTTCTTGAAGAAGCGACTCATGTACGACTGGTCGTGGAACTGGAGCGAATAGGCGATTTCCTGAATGGAAAGGTCGGTCGATTGCAACATGATTTTAATCATCAGCAGCGTCCACTGGTCAATGATCTCTTTGGTCGATTTATGGGCTACGGTCTGGGTAACGGCCGAAAGATAGCGGGGGGAAATGCAGAGTTTGTCGGCGTAAAACGCCACTTCGCGCTGTTCGTTTCCGTAGGTTTGCAACAGCGAGATGAATTTGTGGAAAATAACGTTTTTCCGGTTCAGGTCGTTGTACGGCAGCTGCAACTGCGAACGCTGCCTTTTGTCGCAAATTTCGAGCAGGGCGTTTTGCAACCGGTTTTTAATGATGGTGGTCCGGAAAATGTTCTCCCGGTCTTCATAGGTGTAGCGAACGGCCTCGAACCATCGTTTTACCGCTTCCGCGTTCAGGTAGGGGAGGTTGTCGAAGATGGGGTTTTCCTTCAGAAAATGAAAAAAACGGATATCCATGCGGAAACTGGCCTCTTCGAGCATCTCTTTGGAGAAGGCGAAGAACACGATGTTGAAATCGGGCGAAGCCTCGGTCAGCATCAGGATGGTTTCGGGCATGAGTAACAGGCAGGTGGCAGTTCCTATTTTGCTGTTTAACAAATCAATCGTAATTTTGGCCTCTCCCCGCAGGCAATACATGATAACTCCGCTTCGGACGCGTTGCGGACGATTGAAGAAAAAACTCATGTCGGATTCTCCGACGACGAACTTTTCTTCCGGCGGGAGGGCGATCGGATTGACTTTTTGCATACACGAATATATATGTTTTTTGAACATTATTTCCGGTTTGTTCCGAAAAGTGCTAATTTTGTGCTTATATGATCGGTTTCCGGGAACCGAAATCGCGGTAATTTTGCCCGGTAAAGAGTTTTAGTATTATGAGAGAAAAAATGATTCATGCAGCACTGTGGGTTACATGCTGCGCGGCGGTGGTCTCCTGTAAGGAAGCGCCGGCCGAACAACAACAACAGATGGCGCAGGAGTATGCGGTACTGACCGTCTCGACGGCAGACAAAGAGGTATCGAATGTCTATTCCGCTACGATCCGCGGCCGGCAGGATATCGAAATTTATGCGCAGGTATCCGGCACGATATCCCAGCTGAACGTGACGGAAGGTCAGGTCGTGAGCCAGGGTCAGACTTTGTTCATCATCGACCAGGTTCCTTATAAGGCGGCCCTGAAAACCGCCCAGGCCAATGTGGAAGCGGCGAAAGCCAGCGTGGCTACCGCGAAGCTGACTTACGACAGCAAGAAGGAGCTGATGGATAAAAACGTGGTGTCCTCGTTCGATTTTCAGACGGCGGCCAACAACCTGCTGACGGCAGAAGCGCAGTTGGCGCAGGCCGAAGCGCAGGAAGTGAACGCGGCCAACAACCTTTCCTATACCGTAGTGAAAAGCCCGTCGAACGGCGTGGTGGGCGTATTGCCGTACCGGGTGGGCGCGTTGGTAGGGCCTTCGAGTCCCCAGCCGCTGACCACCGTGTCGGACAACTCGGAAATGTATGTTTATTTCTCCGTTCCGGAAAATCAGCTGCTTTCCTTGACCCGCGAATACGGTTCGATGCAGAGCGCTTTGGCGGCGATGCCGAAAATCAAACTTCAATTGAACGACGGTTCGATTTACTCGCAGGAGGGGACCATCGAAAGCGTCAGCGGAGTAATCGACCGCTCTACGGGAAGCGTGACGCTGCGGGCGGTTTTCCCGAATCCGGGCCGGCTGCTGCATAGCGGCGCGTCGGGCAACGTGATTATTCCCGACGTTCGCGAAGACTGTATCGTGATTCCGAAGTCGATCACGTTCGAACTGCAGGACAAGATTTATGTATATAAAGTAGTGGACGGCTTGGCCAAGTCGGCCATGATACAGGTGGCGAAAAACAACGACGCCCAGACCTATATCGTGGAATCGGGACTGACGCCGGGCGAAACGCTTGTGGCCGAAGGCGTGGGGCTGATGCGTGAAGGTACGCCTATCAAAGCTAAAGCAGGGAAGGAGGAATAACCCATGACGCTGAAGCATTTTATCGACCGCCCCGTATTGGCGGGCGTTATTTCCATCGTTATCGTGCTGGCGGGGATCATCGGTCTGGTGTCGCTGCCGGTGGAACAATACCCTGACATCGCACCTCCTACGGTCATGGTATTTACCTCGTATCCGGGAGCGAGTGCCGAAACGGTGCAGAAGAGTGTGATCGTGCCGTTGGAAGAGGCCATCAACGGGGTGGAAAACATGACCTATATGCAATCTTCCGCGACCAACTCCGGGAGCGTGACCATACGAGTCTATTTCAAACAGGGGATGGACCCGGACATGGCGGCCGTGTACGTGCAGAACCGCGTGGCCACGGCGACCGGGTCTTTGCCCGCCGAAGTAACCCGTATCGGGGTAACGACCGTGAAACGTCAGACCAGTATGCTGAAGATTTTCTCGCTTTACAGTCCCGACGGTTCATACGACCAGAAATTCCTGAACAACTACATGAAAATCAATATCGAACCGGAATTGCTGCGTATTTCCGGAGTCGGGGAATTTCTGGTGTTGGGATCGGATTACAGCATGCGTATCTGGATGAAGCCCGACGTGATGGCCCAGTACGGTCTGGTCCCTTCCGACGTGACGGCTGCGCTGGCCGAACAGAACATTGAGTCGGCAGCGGGGATTCTGGGAGAAAATTCCGATCAGACTTTCCAATATACCATGAAATATCGGGGACGTTTGATTACGCCCGAAGAGTTCGGGGAGATCGTCATCCGTTCCCTGCCCGACGGGGAAGTGTTGCGGTTGAAGGACATCGCCGAAGTGGAAATGGGAGACGAATCGTACTCCTATATTGATGAAACGAACGGCATGCCGGGTTCGATGGGGATGGTCTTCCAGACGGCCGGATCGAACGCTACCGAAGTGGTCAACAACATCGACGCCTTGCTGGACAAGGTACGGGCAGAGCTTCCCGAAGGGATAGAAATCGTGGAACTGTTGAGTGTCAACGACTTCCTGTACGCGTCCATTCATGAAGTGATCAAGACGTTGCTGGAAGCCATCTTCCTTGTGATTTTGGTGGTATACGTCTTCTTGCAGGATTTGCGTTCCACCTTCATCCCGTTGGTCGGTATTTTCGTCTCGTTGATCGGTACGTTCGCGTTCCTTTCGTTCGCCGGATTCAGCATCAACCTGTTGACGCTGTTCGCTCTGGTGTTGGCGATCGGGACGGTGGTGGACGACGCCATCATCGTGGTCGAGGCCGTGCAGGCGCGCTTCGATGCGGGCTACCGTTCCTCCTACAAGGCCACCGTGGATGCCATGGGCGGGATCACTTCCGCCATCATTACCTCTACGCTGGTGTTTATGGCCGTGTTTATCCCCGTCTCCATGATGGGCGGTACTTCCGGTACGTTCTATACGCAGTTCGGGATTACCATGGCGGTGGCCGTGGGTATCTCCGCCATCAACGCCTTGACGTTGAGCCCGGCGTTGTGCGCCTTGATGATCAAACCCTACGTGGATGAAAACGGAAATGTAAAGGACAATTTCGCGGCCCGTTTCCGCAAAGCCTACAATACGGCGTTCAATGCCATGCTGAAACGTTATCAGTCCGGCGTATTGCTGTTCATCAAACACCGTTGGCTGTCGTGGGGGACGCTTATCGCCGCTCTGGTAGCGCTGGTGCTGTTGATGAATTCCACCAAGACCGGGTTGGTGCCCGACGAAGACCAGGGAACCATCATGGTCAATGTGACCACTGCTCCGGGGAATTCGTTGAAACAGACTTCGGAAGTGATGGCCGAAGTGGAAAAACGGATTCAGAGCATTCCGCAGATCGCCAACTACTCCAAGGTATCCGGTTACGGGTTGATCTCCGGCGAAGGTACCTCTTACGGGATGTTCATCATCCGGTTGAAAGACTGGTCGGAACGTCCTGAAAAATCGGATGCCGTGAATGTCATCAGCAACCAGATCATGGCGCTTACCGCCGATATCAAGGACGCTCAGGTGTTTGCCATGGCGCCTCCCATGATCTCCGGATACGGTACGGGGAACGGTTTCGAAATGCACCTGCAGGATACCAAAGGGGGCGACGTGGGAACCTTCTACCAGACCATGATGCAGTTCCTGATGGCGCTGAACCAGCGTCCGGAAATCGCGATGGCTTATTCTACCTTCAGCGTGAATTTCCCGCAGTATATCGTGGATATCGACGCGGCGAAGTGCAAACGCGCCGGCGTTTCTCCTACCGAAGTGTTGGACGTGCTTTCGGGGTATTACGGAGGACAGTACGTCTCGAACTTCAACCGGTTCTCGAAGGTGTACCGCGTGATGATACAGGCCGATCCGGAACATCGTCAGAACGTGGAGTCGCTGGATAACGTTTATGTCCGCGTAAACGGTCAGATGGCTCCCGTCAGTCAGTTCGTGACGCTGACGAAGACCTACGGTCCGCAGGTATTGGACCGCTTCAACATGTACAACTCCATCGGGATCAACGGTAACCCGGCGGAAGGATACAGCTCCGGGGACGCTATCCGGGCAATCCGGGAAGTGGCGGCGACCTCGCTGCCGAAGGATTACAGCTACGAGTTCAGCGGCATTACGCGGGAAGAAAGTCAGACGACCAGCAATACGATTATCATTTTTGTGATCTGTATCGTGTTGATTTACTTGATTCTGAGTGCGTTGTACGAAAGTTTCCTGATTCCGTTCGCCGTTATTCTGGCCGTGCCTTGCGGATTGATGGGTAGTTTCCTCTTCGCCAAAGTCATGGGGTTGGAAAACAATATCTATCTGCAGACGGGGTTGATCATGTTGATCGGGCTGTTGTCGAAGACGGCGATTCTGTTGACGGAATACGCTGCCGAACGGCGTGCCTGCGGCATGTCGCTGGCACAGGCGGCCGTTTCCGCGGCTAAGGTGCGTTTGCGTCCGATTCTGATGACCGCCCTGACGATGATCTTCGGGATGATTCCCTTGATGTTCTCTTCCGGTGTAGGTGCGAACGGAAACAGTTCGCTCGGTACGGGAGCCGTAGGGGGGATGGTTATCGGTACGCTGGCGTTGCTGTTCCTCGTGCCCTCTCTCTTCATCGTCTTCCAGTATTTGCAGGAAAAGGTAAAACCCATCAAATTTAAAACGCCCGATCAGGGAATCCTGGCCGAGATGAAAGAACGCGTATCGGAAGAATAATTTATGAAACGTATGAGAAAGTTAATAATAATATGTATGGCCGTAACGCTCAGCGGTTGCGGTATTTACAAACCCTATTCCCGTCCCGAAATCAAGACGGACGGGTTGTACGGGGCAGACGTTACCACGACCGATACGACCAGTTTGGGCAATGTCGGATGGCGGGAAATGTTTACCGATCCGAAATTGCAGAGTCTGATCGAACAGGGATTGGCGAACAATACCGACTTGCAGTCGGCGCAATGGAGAATCGAAGAGGCCGAAGCGACGCTGAAGTCGGCGCGGCTGGCTTTTCTGCCCTCCTTCTCGCTGGCTCCGCAGGGCGGCGTAAGCAGCTTCGACGGCTCCAAAGCGTCGTGGACTTATAACGTGCCTGTTACGGCCAGCTGGGAAATCGATATATTCAGCCGTTTGCTGAACAGCAAGCGGAAGGCGAAAGCGTTGTACGAACAGAGCTGGGAATACAAGCAGGCCGTACAGACGCAGCTGATCGCGAGCATCGCCAACTATTACTATACGTTGCTGATGCTGGACAGCCAGCTCGAAATCTCGGAACAGACCGTGGTCAAATGGCGGGAAACCGTGGATGCCATGAAGAGCCTGAAAGGGGCCGGGATGACCAACGAGGCGGCCATATCGCAGGCGGAAGCCAATACGTTGTCGGTGGAAACTTCGTTGCACGATCTCCGTTATCAGATCCGGCAGATCGAAAACAGCTTCTCCGCTTTGTTGGGCGATGCGCCGCATGTCATCGAACGGGGCCGGTTGGACCAGCAGTCCGTGCCGCAGCGTCTGGCCGTGGGGATTCCCGTGCAGATGTTGTCGAACCGTCCCGACGTGAAGAGTGCGGAACTGAATCTGGTGCAGTCGTACTATGCGACGAACGAAGCGCGGGCTTCGCTGTATCCGAATTTGCAGTTGAGCGGAAGCGTCGGCTGGACGAACAGCGCCGGTTCGTTCATTGTTAATCCGGGCAAACTGTTGTGGTCGGCAGCCGGTTCGTTGGTACAGCCCATCTTCCAGGCGGGAGCCAACCGGGCGCGGGTAAAAATCGCAAAAGCGCAGCAGGAAGAGGCCAGACTGGCTTTCCAGCAGGCTTTGCTGAATGCCGGCAGTGAAGTGAACAATGCGTTGGCGCAGTGCCAGACGGCCCGCGACAAGGCGGAATTGCGCGAACGGCAGATCGCCGCTTTGGAATCGACGGTCGTAAGCACCGAGTTGTTGATGCAGCATAGCAACACTACCTATCTGGAAGTGTTGACGGCGCAACAGTCGTTGTTGTCCGCTCAGTTGAGCCAGGTTACCGACCGGTTCGACGAAATTCAGGGCGTGGTCAATCTTTATCAGGCATTGGGCGGCGGACGCGATATGTCGTCGGTTGCGGAATAATAGATGTTCCGGCATCCTTGGGGTGCCGTGTATGAAAAAAGGACCGGTTTGGCCGGTCCTTTTTTCGTTGGAAGAAACCGCGTTTGGTCGGAAAAACGGGGGGAGTGAATACTCGCCCTTCATTCTTTGCCGGCGGATTGTTTAAAAAGGCTTCCGGTACCGGGCTTTGCTTTTCAGATGGGGGCGTACAGACATGCGTGGCCGGATCTTTGGGCAGCAGTGACGCAGCAGATGAAGCCTTGGGAGGACAACTTTGTGTTGTTTGGGGGCCTTTCCCCGGTAGCCCCGCAGCGGATTGTCTGCGGCATGCGGAGCCCCGGTCATGACGGGAGGAAGATTTCTGCGGCCGCTTGCCGTCCGGCCCGGAACGGGCTTACTTCAAAATGACGGTAAGCGACAGCGGGCCGTGTACCCCGACGACCAACGCCTGTTCGATGTCGGCCGTTTTCGAAGGACCGGACATGAAACATCCGAAATCGGTGTCGGGATCGAACCATTCGCATTCCACCGCATCTTGCATGGTGTTGACGATGGCCGCGGATGAC
>CASDZK010000046.1 GCA_949286165.1 uncultured Alistipes sp. | reverse complement strand
AGGATAACCGTTAATTATCTGTATTGTCCTCCACCCCCCCCCAAAAAAAATCCATTACCCGGACTCGCCGGGACTTTCCTGGCATTATAAAAAAAGAAAGGTAACCCTTAAGTCTGTCTTTGACTTTTGGGTCACCCTCTTATTGATTTGATGTGGGTACGGTTCCTCCCGCGTTTTTTCACATGGAGAAGAAAGGCGGAAACAATCAATCGTCGGTATGGATTAACTGCCCCGATTCGTTTATGAGGAAATCGACGTCGTTATCCAGGACGATTTTATAAATGTTTTTCTCCTCTTTTTCTATCTCGATGATGTCGGCTTTCGGATATTCCGTTCGGACATACTGCAAAATGGCGGGAGGAATCAACGGGTTGGGAACCGGTTTTTTATCCATGTCGATTTCCGTCCATTCGCCGTCCCGGTTAAAGACGATTTCAGATCCGTCGTCCAAATAAATGTCGAATGCCGTTACCGCCAGTCCGTCCCGTTCCAATTTATAATGATCTACCTGGTTCTCGGGAAAATAACGGTGCAGGAATACGTGGATCGAATCGTGCAATTGTCCTACTCCCGGTTTCGTGTTTTGGCTCCGGCCTGCGAAGCAGGTCAGGAGCAGAAAAAGCATGAATAAAAATTTCCTTTTCATAGTCGATTGGCAAAAGATATGGTTTTACTTCCCGAAAACGGCGTCGTCGCCTAACGCTTCTTCTATGCGGAGCAACCGGTTGTATTTGGCGATCCTGTCGGAACGGCTCAAAGAACCGGTTTTGATCTGCCCGGAATTGGTGGCTACCGCAATGTCCGCGATGGTCGTGTCTTCAGTTTCTCCGGAACGGTGCGATACGATCGTGGCGTAACCGGCCCGATGAGCCATTTCCATGGCATCCAGCGTCTCCGTCAAGGTACCGATCTGGTTTACCTTGACGAGGATAGCGTTCGCGCACCCTTTTTCGATACCTTTCCGAAGAAAATCCACATTGGTAACGAACAGGTCGTCTCCTACTAACTGGCAACGGGAGGAGAGGCGTTCCGTCAATAGTCGCCATCCGTCCCAATCTTCTTCCGCCATGCCGTCTTCGATGGAGTCGATCGGGTATTTGTCGGTCAGCGCGACCAAATAATCCACCTGTTCTTCCCGGGAACGGACCGCGCCCGAAGCGCCTTCGAATTTCGTGTAGTCGTAGCGTCCCTCGTCATAAAATTCCGACGCGGCGCAGTCCAACGCGATAGATACCTGCCCGCCTTCCGTTTTCCGGCCCGGTTTGTACCCGGCTTTCTTGATGGCTTCCACGATCAGGTCGAGCGCGTCTTCCGTGCCGGCCAATACGGGAGCGAAACCGCCTTCGTCTCCTACTGCGGTACTTAGGCCCCTTCCCCGGATCAGTTTTTTCAGCGTATGGAAAATTTCCGCCCCCATCCGCAGTGCTTCCCGGAAGCAGCAGGCTCCGAACGGCCGGATCATGAATTCCTGAAAAGCGACCGGCGCGTCGGAATGCGAACCGCCGTTGATGATATTCATCATCGGGACGGGCAGCACTTTGGCGTTTATTCCGCCGATATAGCGGTACAGGCTCAAGCCGTTCAAATCGGCGGCGGCATGGGCTACTGCCAGCGATACGCCCAAAATGGCGTTGGCTCCCAAAACGCTTTTGTTCGGGGTGCCGTCCAGCCGGATCATCGTTTTGTCGATGGCGACCTGATCCTGGACGTCCATGCCCAGAATATGTTCGGCAATCGTCGTGTTCACGTGTTCCACGGCCTTCAATGTCCCGCTGCCGCCGTACCGGGCGGCATCCCCGTCGCGGAGTTCCACTGCTTCGTGTATGCCGGTAGAGGCTCCGGAGGGAACCGAAGCGCGTCCGTGCGCTCCGGATTCGGTATATACTTCCACTTCTAAAGTCGGGTTTCCTCTCGAATCGAGGATCTCCCGAGCATGAACAGAAACAATTTTTCCCATAATCGATGATTTTTATATGAAACAATTGATTTTACAAAAACCGAACCATATCCCGTTGTCGGGATGTCGGAAATCCGTTTCCTCGGGTAGCGGTTTAAACAAAAGAACCGTGTCTGTTGGCTATACAATGAAAATGATTCATATTCAATGCAATAAAGATACGAAATTATTTCGGGAAAATAAAAAAAGTAATCTGTACCCCAAAAGTTAGACAAAAAACTCTTGGGGTGCAGATCAAGTGTGCTGATGCACGTGACCGGATCTTTGGAAAGCGGTAATGCAGCCGATGAAGACTTTTGGGGCAACTTTTTTGTAAAACGGGAATCGTCGGTGTTTGTAACGGTTTCCGCGGTTACGGATTATGGCAATACGGATAAAATAATATCGGCCACTTGGTCCGCAAGAGCTTCCACGCCGGTTTTTACCGGATGTATTCCGTCGCCGCCCGCATAATATTCCGAGTGTTTTTCCACGCAACCGAACAGATCGTTGATGACCACCTCTTTATCCGCCAGATAAGCGGCGGCAATCCGGTTCCGTTCCCGGACCCGTTCCGTTTTCGGATCGAATTCCCGCATGTCCGGTCCTGTCCGTACCGGGGTGGTTGTCGCCCAAATCAGTTTCGCATGGGGAGCCCCCCGGCGGATCGTTTTGTAGAAATCGGGGAATGCCGCGGCGTATTCCGTTTCCGTGTATCCCCATCCGTGCATGCCGTTGTTGAAATGCACCACATCGAAGTCGTAATAACTTAGAATCAAGGCTATTTCCTGTAACAAAGCCGGGTCTCCGATGCTTTTCGACGTGGCCAGCCGGGCGACGTACGCTTTCCCTTCCAGCCGTTTTTCCACGCTGTTGTTATAAGCCCGGGTAATGGAATTGCCGATTAACAGCACTCTCGGCAACAGGGTGTCGTTCGTGCGCGGCATCCAGACGTCCAGCCATTCGATATTTTCCCGGACGGGCGTTTTGTCTTTTTTCCGTTCTTTCGAAAATCCGCATATCCCGGTACATAAGAGGAGCAATAATGCAGCCGTTATCTGTTTTTTCATGGTATTGGAATTGTATATTGCAAAAATAGTTAAATATGTCTGTAATTAATCGGTTATGGAAAAAATGAAAATGACAGGAGAGGCGGTACGGGAAGCCGTGTGGACCGGTTGATCGGACAAACGATGATGCGGCGTGAAGTAGTCAGACGTTCGTCATGTGCGGGTTCTTGTTCTTAATTTACTGGTTGTATGTAATTCTGAAATCGTATGAAATAAATATAGCCTGAAATTTTGGACCGTTTTATTTATTGAAATAATCCTGTAATCGCTATATTTGCAGGGAATAATCAATATGATCGCTTATGGCATAAAAAAAACAGAGAAATATTAAGATATAAAATATAAAAAGCGTTAGCTTTTATTCTTGCTTTTAGAAATTTGGCCATTTCTTTGAAGTAACACAAGAGTAAAGCGTAAACGCTCACGGTAACGTGGGCTTTACTTATTTATTTGTGTTACAAGGTCGGCCAAAACCTCTAAAAGCAGATAAAAGGTACTGTCCCACGTCTTTTTTATGTGTAATTAAACTCTGCCGGGGGACGGGCGGACCTAATTTAAGTTATGAAGAACAAACTGTTTGTCCTCGCACTTGCGGCTACGACAATGCTGGCCGGGTGCGACAAGTACGACGACACGGACGTACGCAACGACATCAAGGATTTGCAGAGCCGTGTAACGGCCCTCGAAACCTGGTGCGAAACTGCCAAGGGACAGATCGGTTCCTTGCAGGGTTTGGTAGCCGCCCTCGAAAGCAAAAATTTCATTACCGGAGTCAGTCCGATTATGGAAGGAACGGAAGTGACGGGTTACACCATCGAGTTCCAGAGCGGAGATCCCATCACGATCAAGCACGGTAAAAACGGTCAAAATGGCGATCCGGGTATAACCCCGCAGATCGGCGCGGCCCAGGACCCGGCAAATTCCGCGGACGAAACCTATTACTGGACGGTCAAAATCGGGGACGGGGAGCCTGAGTTTCTGCTTGACGACCAAAACAATAAAATTCCTGTTACCGGGGAAAAAGGAGAACAGGGGATTCCCGGAACTCCCGGCGCTCCGGGTGCTCCTGGTGCTCCCGGTGCCTCAGGACATACTCCGGTATTGAGCGTAGCGGAAGAAAACGGCGTGTTGTATTGGCAGGTGGACGGCGACTGGCTCTATAATGGAACGGAAAAAGTCCCGGCTACCGGAGAGCAGGGCGACGCCATTTTCCAGAAAGACGGCATCGACTACAAGAGTGACCCGACCTGTGTGACCTTTACGTTGGCTGACGGAACCACGCTGACCCTGCCGCGCCACGAGCTTTCTATCGGGTTCGACAGTTATGAGGTCTTTACCGTAACCCCGGCTTCGAACGTGATCGGAATCGTATTGCCCGCGACACTGAAAGAGGAGGATTACAACGCTTTAGTGGCCGAAGTGAAGGCAGAGGACAACGGTTCGGCAACGGACATTGCGACCCGTTCGACATCTTCTGTCGGTGTGGAAATCGTTGAACCTACCTTCTCCGGCGGCAAATACAACGGCGACGCGGCGGTCAAGGTGGTATGGACGTCCGACAAAAGCGGTACGCTCGCCGTACTCAAAGTGACCTTGATCGACCGAAATGGACAGGCGTTCTCGGCTTCGCGCATATTGGAGTATGCCAGCGGCACGGTTGAAATCCGTTCCGTAGAGGACCTGTTCGCAGCCTTGGAAAATCAGGCCGACAACCAGAAATGGATTATTCATGCGGGCGAGTATGACGTAACGAAAACGCAAGAAACGAATATCAATTCCGGGACCAAATCTTCGCGTTTTGTCATTACGGCCAACGGTATTACCGTACAGGGCGAAGGCAACCCCGTCATCAAAGCTTCTGCCGACGGAGGCATGCAGGGCGGCGATGCATCGCGATGGGAGACCAACCAGGGCAGCACGATCCTTGTGTACGGCAACAACGTGACGCTCGACGGTCTTACCGTGCGCGGCATCGACTGTTCCGAATATTACAATGAAGCCGCCGGCAATAAGGCGATAACCGCTTTCGGCGCCAATAACTTTGTCTTGCAGAACAGCGTGATAAAAGCGGCCGAAAACGATAAGGGCGGCTCGTTGATTTTCGAAGGCGACTGGACCGGCAAATCCGCGAGGGTGGAAGACACGCGGATCGAAGGCGCCCTGATAACGACTTATATGAACGGCGGATCGAACACCTTTACCCAATCTGCCGTTACCTTGAAAAACGTGGAGATCGACCCGATCCATGAAAAGGAATATTACGGGCCGTTCGGATCGAGCCAAAATTCCCGAAACGTGGTCAGTGTGGAAGGTTCCCTCAAACTGCACGTTTATCCTTACATGATGCAGACCGAGGGCTTTACCCTGCAACAGGTATTCGACGCGATGCCTGCCGGTGCGACGGTAATTCTGCACGGCGATATCGAAGGTCCGGTAGTGGAAGGAGATCCTTATTACACGAATACCCTGAAAATTACCGAACGGATGACGCTGACCTGTGCGGAAGAGGCTACGCTTTCCGGAATCGTTGAACTGGCTGCTTCCGGTATCGTCCTGGATGCGGTCGATTATGCCTATACGGGTAAAAATACGTCGTATGGCAACATCCTCGTCCGGGGATCGGATATCGTTATCCGAAATTCGACACTGTTCGCCGACTACGATTTGATGCACAGTGTCGCGCCGAATTCCGACAGGGATCGTTCTAACGAATTCGGTTTTATCTCTTTTACCGGTGCGGGCGCACAGTTGTTGAACAACGCTATCCGGACGAACGCGATGGGCATTTTCAGTTCCGGTGCGAACGCCGTTGTTCGGGGGAATACCGTGAAAAATCTGGACGGTTACGCCGGCGAGGACCGTCAGGTATGGTTCAACAGCGCATCGATGGATAACGTGCTTATCGAAGGCAATACGATTTATAACCGGCACATGGTGTTGGGAGGTAGCGGAGCCGTTACGAACAACAAGTTCCTGAATCTGGGCGAAAACGGCAGCGCCGGGCATGCGTTCTATTTCTGGGACGAGTTTTCCGGCACGATCTCCGGCAATGATTATTCGGGCCGTGTCGATCCCGATTATCCGTTGGCGACGGGACGCGAAGGCGTGACGATTCCTTCCGTAAACTGATTGGCCGGCAGGCTTTTTCGGACCGGAAAGCGATTCCGGTCATGATGCGGCAAGCAGCGGACAAAGACGTCCGCTGCTTGTTTTCTATCTTCGGGCCTGTCGGTTTCCGAAACGGTTTTTGGGCAGGTTTGTAGTGCCAGTGGGTTGCCTTTTATTCCGGTTTCGGGAGAATCGAGCCGCGTATTTATGGTATGGCGGATACATTGTGCGGGAATTCGATGCTTCGTTTCCGGACGGCTTGGGGCCGAAAATAGGTAAGGGGATTCGGGAAAATAGGAAAAATGACCGTCTCGAAATTTTTGAATCCGGAATATCATCGGGACACTGTCGAATCGCTCCGGAAATTCCGTGAATGTTGTCGGCGTTACGGGATTTTCATACGGTATCGGGAGCGGACGTTATACATTTTGAAAAAGGATCGGACACTGCGGAAGACTGCAGTTATTGGAATGGTCCGTGGGTTTCGGGCGGATTTCGAAGGTTTATGCCAAGTCCCGAAATGAAAAAAGAGACTCGTAAAAGTCTCTTTTCGTGCGGATGAAGGGACTCGAACCCCCATGCCTCGCGGCACTAGTACCTGAAACTAGCGCGTCTACCGATTTCGCCACATCCGCTTTTTGATGTTTCGTGCGACAAAGATACATTAAAAAAATGAACCTGCAAATTTTTTCGGCGGGAAAAAGGTTTTTCTGTTTGAACCCGTGTGAATTTAATCGTCTGCATCAAAGCGAACGAGAAAATTTGAGACAGGCTCTTTGTCCCGAAACTCTTTTTTATAACTTTGCCCGATAAACCGTCGATTATGAAAGATCAGAATCAATTATATGCCGATGCCGTGGCTTTGCTGAAAACGTTGATCGCCACACCTTCGCCCAGCCGGGAAGAGGCGGCGACCGCCGATTTGCTCGTCGGTTTCATGCGGCGTTGCGGCATAGCCGATGTCCGTCGCAGCGGCAACAACGTATGGGCGCGTAACCGGTGGTTCGATCCGGCCAAACCCACGATTTTGCTCAATTCGCACCACGATACCGTGCCTCCCAACGCCGGATATACCCGTTCCCCGTTCGAACCCGTTGAAGAAGACGGAAAACTTTACGGACTGGGCAGCAACGATGCGGGGGCGAGTCTGGTTTCCCTGCTGGCTCTGTTCCGTTATTTTTATGAAGAACGCGATATGCGGAGCAACCTTTGCATCGCTTTGACGGCCGAGGAAGAGGTGTCTGGACGCAACGGCATGGAGAGTCTGGTCCCGCAGTTGGGAGAGATCGATTTCGCTTTGGTGGGGGAACCTACTGAAATGCAGATGGCGATCGCCGAACGGGGACTGGTGGTGCTCGACTGCCATGTGACGGGCCGGGCGGGACATGCCGCGCGCAACGAGGGCGACAATGCCATTTACAAGGCGCTGCCCGATATCGAATGGTTCCGCACCTACCGTTTCCCGAAAGAATCGGATCTGCTGGGACCCGTGAAAATGACCGTTACGGTCATCCAGGCGGGCGACCGCCATAATGTCGTGCCCGACCGGTGCACCTTTACGGTGGATGTCCGCGTGAACGACCGTTATACGAACGCCGAGGTGGTGGAAGAGATTTCCCGGCGGGTGTCGTGCGAGGTTGTCCCCCGTTCGCTGCGGCTTATGTCGTCCTCCATTCCGGAGGACCATCCGGTCGTACTGGCGGGGAAGGCGTTGGGACGGACCTGTTACGGATCGCCCACGATGTCCGATCAGGCGTTTTTGCGGGTGCCTTCCCTGAAAATGGGGGTAGGGCATTCGTCGCGGTCGCATATTGCCGACGAATACGTATATTTGCATGAGATAAAGGAGGGGATCGCCCTCTATATCGCTCTGATCGACAGGTTGGTCCGGGCGCCGTTTAATGAATTGAAGGAACGAGAAAGATGAAACTTTGGCAAAAGGATATCGAAGTCAGCCGCATCGTGGATGATTTCACGGTGGGGCGGGACCGCGAAATGGATTTGTTTTTAGCGGAAGCCGATGTGCTGGGGTCGTTGGCCCATACGCGTATGCTGCATGCGATCGGGTTGATGAGCGCGGAAGACCTGGCGCTGGTGCAGAAGGGATTGAAGGAGATTTACCGGGAGATCGAAGCGGGCCGTTTCGTGATCGAGGACGGTGTGGAAGACGTGCATTCTCAGGTGGAGTTCCTGCTGACCCAACGGGTGGGAGAAGCGGGGAAACGCATTCACAGCGGCCGTTCGCGCAACGACCAGGTGTTGGTGGATCTGAAGATATTTTTGCGCAGGCGGGTCTATGACATGGCGGTCAAGGCCCGGTCGTTGTTCGACCGGTTGCAAAGCCTTTCCGAACGTTACAAGGAGGTGTTGATGCCGGGTTATACCCATTTGCAGATCGCCATGCCCTCTTCGTTCGGTCTTTGGTTCGGGGCGTATGCCGAAAGTCTGGTGGACGATATGCAGCTGTTGCTGGCCGCTTACAAGGTGTGCAACCGCAATCCGTTGGGGTCGGCGGCCGGGTACGGCTCCTCGTTTCCGCTGAACCGTACCATGACGACGGAATTGCTGGGGTTCGATTCGATGAACTATAATGTGGTGTATGCGCAGATGGGACGCGGCAAGAGCGAGCGGATCGTGGCGCAGGGCATGTCGGCCGTTGCGGCTACGCTGGCCCGTCTGGCCATGGATAACTGCCTGTTCATGAACCAGAATTTCGGGTTCGTCTCTTATCCGGCCCAATTGACCACCGGATCGAGCATCATGCCCCATAAGAAGAATCCGGACGTATGGGAGTTGATCCGGGGCAAATGCAACCTGATTCAGGGTCTGCCCAACCAGATCGCCATGATGACCGTGAACCTGCCCGTAGGTTACCATCGGGACCTGCAGTTGCTGAAAGAGGTGCTTTTCCCGGCGATCCGCGAACTGGAATCCTGTTTGGAGATGGCGGAATACATGTTGTCGAATATTATCGTGAAAGAAGATATTCTGAACGATAAGAAATACGATTACCTGTTCAGCGTGGAAGTCGTGAATAACATGGTACTGGCCGGCGTGCCGTTCCGCGACGCTTACAAGCGGGTGGGGCTGGACATCGAACACGGCCGTTTCGTGCCGAGCAAGGAGGTGCATCACACCCACGAGGGCAGCATAGGGAATCTTTGCAACCCGCAGATCGCGGCATTGATGGACGAGGTCATGCGCCAATTCGACATCGGCCGGGTGGAAGCGGCGGAAAAAGAGTTGCTGGCGGAATAGCGCCGGGAGGCCGGATGAACGGCGCGGTCCGTTCCGGATAAAGGGGAAAGCAAGAAAAAAGATGCAAAAATTTTGCAAATAAAAAATCTTGGTATATCTTTGCACCCACAAACTGAATCAACGGTCCGTTCGTCTAGGGGTTAGGACGCAAGATTTTCATTCTTGTAACACGAGTTCGATTCTCGTACGGACTACAACGTAAAAAATTAAGGAAGAACGAAATGGCAAATAACAAAGCAGCGGAAAAGAGAATCCGTCAGACGGAAGCGAGAAGAATTCGTAATAAATATTACCATAAGACCGCGCGCAATGCGGTAAAGGCTTTGCGTAATACGCAGGAAAAAGAGGCAGCGGAAAAACTGCTTCCGAAAGTGGCTTCCATGTTGGACAAACTGGCTAAACGTAATATCATTCACAAGAATAAAGCGGCGAATCTGAAAAGCAGCATTACGTTGCACGTGAACTCGCTGTAAGTCCGCCGACCAGCTTTACTTGCCTGAAAAAATAAAATAGAAAAGGTTGCCTCCGACGGGGCAACTTTTTTGCGTTTTTCGGTGTAAAACAGAGGGTTGGTATTGTATATTCTGAAAATATCATTACTTTTGCTTTTGAAAACGGTGTGATGGGACCTTCGTTCATAAAGGACGTTTGGCTGAGTAACACCTGATATTAATCATAATTTAGAGAAAAGATGAAAATTCTGAACCTTAAAGCGGTAAAAAGAGAAAAAGATGCCGCAGGCAATTTTTTGAAAGACAGCAAGCAACTGAGACGGGAAGGCCAGGTGCCCTGCGTGATTTACGGAGGCGGAGACAATATCAGCTTCAGCGTGGATGCGAAGGACCTGAAACCTTTGATTTATACGCCTAACTCTTTTATCGTGGAGTTCGATATCGACGGAAACAAGGAAAAAGCCGTGTTGCGCGAAACGCAGTTCCATCCGGTAAAGGATGAAGTGCTGCATGTCGATTTCTATCGCGTGATCGCGGGGAAACCTATCGCCATCGATGTTCCCGTGAAACTGGAAGGCATTGCCGAAGGGGTTAAGCAAGGGGGTAAGTTGTCCTTGTCGAAACGGAAATTGAGAGTGTTGGCTTTGGAAGAAAATTTGCCGGACGAACTGAAAATCGATGTTTCCGGGCTGGAACTGGGTAAATCTATTTTCGTGAACGATATTCACATCGACGGTTTGCAGATATTGACGCCGGGCACTACCGCCATTTGCGCCGTGAGAATGACTCGCGCCGCTCGTGGAGCCGCTGCCGCTGCCGCCGCTGCGACCGGAAAGAAAAAATAGTCGGCTCCGGGCCGATGGTCGAAAAATGCGTGAGGGCGTTTTTCGTTTATACCCTCTCAGGAAAATTCCGGGTTTGCGGGAATGGCCTGAGAGGGTTGTTCGTTTAAAAGTATGATCGAATCGTGAAATATTTGATTGCAGGGTTGGGAAATATCGGCGCGGAGTATGCCGATACCCGGCATAACATCGGATTCAAGGTGTTGGATGCGCTGGCCGGACAGACGGGAGGCGTTTTTAAAACCGAACGCTACGGCGATGTATGCGAAATAAGACATAAGGGACGTACGCTGGTGTTGTTGAAACCTTCTACCTATATGAACCTGAGCGGCAAGGCCGTCAATTACTGGATGCAAAAGGAGAAGATCGAGGCGGAGCGTCTGTTCGTGGTGGTGGACGATCTGGCTTTGCCGTTCGGAGCCATCCGGTTGCGGATGAAAGGCAGCGACGGAGGGCATAACGGGTTGAAGAACATCAATGAAATGTTGGGGCATGACCGTTATCCGCGGTTGCGTTTCGGTATCGGCGACGCTTTCCGGAAGGGCGGTCAGGTCGATTACGTGCTGGGAACGTGGAGCGAAGAAGAACGGGCCGCTTTGCCCGAACGGGTCGCTTTGGCCGCGGAAGCGGTCCTGAGCTATGCAGTGATCGGAATGGAACGAACCATGAATTTGTATAACAAAAAGTAAGGACGATGGCGGAAGAACGGTCGAGAACGATGCGTATAGACAAATGGCTCTGGTCGATACGGGTGTTTAAAACCCGGTCGCTGGCCGCCGATGCCTGTAAGCATAACAAGATATGGGTCGGCGGCGTTCCGGTCAAGCCGGCCCGGGAAATCCGGGTGGGGGACGTGGTGGAAGTCCGCAAAATGCCGGTCGTTTATACCTATCGGGTAAAAGCGTATCTGGCCAACCGCATAGGAGCCAAACTCTTGCCGGAATATGTCGAGGATCTGACGCCGCAGAGCGAGCTGGACAAACTGACGCAGAATATCATGCTGGTCATGCACCGGGACCGGGGAACCGGGCGTCCGACCAAGAAAGACCGGCGGGAGATCGAATCGCTGATGGACGAGTTTTTCGCGGACGATGACGATTCGGAAGAATAAACCGGGTTTTTGAAAGGAGAAAAAGATGTTTATAGCGAAGCGGAAACGAAAGGAAAATATCGCCGAATATATCCTCTATTTGTGGCAGCTGGAAGATTTGCTGCGGGCGTTGGAATTCGATCCCGACCGCATCTGGCGCGAAATCGTGGAGCCGCAGCGGGACCTGGACGACGAACAGAAGCAGATGCTTTTCTTTTGGTATATCGATATGGTCAATCTGCTGAAAAGCGAAGGAAAAACGGAACACGGGCATTTGGAGCATTCGATGCATCTGATCGACGATCTGTACGATCTGCATTTGAGGCTGCATAAGTTGCCGGTAGGCAAAGAGTATGCGCGTTGCTTCGCCCGGTTGGCGCCGGAGCTTCCCCGTTTGAAAGCCATGCTCGGCAAAGGGGAGATGAACGATATGGAGATTTGTTTCCGGGCGCTCTATTCCGTCGTGTTGCTGCGACTGAAAAATAACGGGGGGGAAGATACGGCGTATATCCATGACGTCATCGAACTCATTTCCCCCGTCGTGGCTCTGTTGGCCCGCATTTACCGACAGGTGGAAACGGGCGAGATCGACCTGTACAAGGGAACGGACGGAACGATGGCCTGAGTCATGCCCCGGCCGTGAACCGGTCGAGCTGCCGGAACAGCTCGAAAAGGGGCAACCCCATGATGTTGTAGTAGCACCCTTCGATGCGTTCCACGGCGGTATATCCGATCCATTCCTGAATGCCGTAAGCGCCGGCTTTGTCGAAAGGCCGGCAGGCATTCACGTAGTAGTCGATTTCCTCGGAAAGCAGCGGCTTGAACCGGACCGAAGAAACGGCGTCGAATGTCCGCGTTCGGTCGATCGACCGCAGGGTAACGCCGGTAATGACCTGGTGCGAACGGCCGGACAGCCGTTCGAGCATGGCGCGGGCTTCGGCGGCGCCGGCGGGTTTCCCTAAAACGTCGTCGTCCAGCACGACGGTAGTGTCGGCGGTAAGCAGTATGTCGCCGTTTTGCAACGGGAAGGGATAGGCCTCGGCCTTCAGTGCGGAAAGATAACGGGCCACCTCGGCGGCGGGAAGCGTTTCCGGATACCGCTCTTCCACGTCGTAACCGGCGGCAAGGTCGAAACGGATCCCCGCGTCGCGCAACAACTGTTGCCGGCGCGGGGATTTCGATGCGAGAATGAAACGGTAACGGTTCAGTTGTGCAGGTAACATGTCGTTAAAATTCTTTCGGCAGCGGCGTCGGGGAGAGCGAAGGGTAATCGAGCGTATAATGCAGCCCGATGCTCTGTTTCAGCTCCTTGGCCTGTTTGATGATAAGATAGCCTACGGCGATCATGTTGCGGAGTTCGCATAGATCCTGCGACAGGGTGGAGCTTTTGTAAAGCTCTTCCGTTTCCTGATAGATGATTTCCAGCCGCCGGAAAGCCCGTTCCAGCCGCAGGTTGGAGCGGACGATACCCACGTAGTTGCTCATGATCTGCTGCATTTCCCGGTAACTTTGCGTGATGAGCACCAGCTCTTCCGGATGCGAAGTGCCTTTGATGTCCCATTCGGGGATTCCCTCTTCGTAGGTCAGCGAATCCAGTCTTTCGCAGGCGTGTCTGGCGGCATGGTCGGCATAGACGACCGCTTCGATCAGGGAGTTGGAAGCCAGTCGGTTGGCGCCGTGCAATCCCGTGGAAGAGGTTTCCCCGATGGCGTACAGCCGGTCGATGGAGGTCTGGCTGTTCAGATCGACCTTGACTCCGCCGCAGCAGTAGTGGGCGGCGGGCACGACGGGAATCATGTCTTTGGTAATGTCGATGTCGATGGAGAGGCATTTCTCGTAAATGTTGGGAAAGTGGCTGACGATCTCTTTCGGGTCTTTGTGCGTGACGTCCAGATAGACGAAATCCTCGCCCCGCGTTTTCAGCTCGTAGTCGATGGAACGGGCCACGACATCGCGCGGAGCCAGCGAACCCATCGGATGGTATTTGTGCATGAACTCTTTCCGGTCCTGGGTACGGAGTACGGCGCCGAAACCCCGCATGGCTTCGGTAATGAGGAAAGAGGGGCGTTCGCCCGGATTGTAGAGCGAAGTGGGGTGGAACTGGATGAACTCCATGTTTTCCACGACTCCTTTGGCCCGGTGCACCATGGCGATTCCGTCGCCCGTAGCCACGGAGGGGTTGGTGGTCGTGTGATAGACGTTGCCGACGCCGCCGGTCGCCAATACGGTTATCTTGGCCAGTGCGGTAAACACCTGTTGGGTTTTCAGGTTGAGGATGTAAGCGCCGTAACATTCGATATGGGGCGTGCTTTTCTTGACCAGCTCGCCTTTGTGGTGCTGCGTGAGAATATCTACCGCAAAATGGTGTTCCAGAATCTCGATGTTGGGGTGCTGTTTGACTTTTTCGACGAGCGCCCGTTCGATTTCGCTGCCGGTGCAGTCCTTATAATGCAGTATGCGGTGTTCGCTGTGCCCGCCTTCGCGTGCCAGATCGTAGCGTCCGCCCGATTTGTCGAACTGCACGCCCCAGTGGATCAATTCCTTGATCTGGGCCGGAGCGCCATATACGACCTGACGGACGGCCTTTTCGTCGCACTCCTGCGAACCGCATATCATGGTGTCGCGAATATGTTTTTCGAACGTGTCCGGATCGTAGGTAACCGAAGCGATGCCTCCCTGCGCTTTCTCCGTGTTGGTTTTGGATATGTCGCTTTTGGTAACCAGAAGCACTTTGCCGTAATCGGCTACTTTCAGGGCGAAACTCAGTCCTGCGGCTCCCGAACCGATGATTAAAAAATCCGTTTTTCTGTTCATTTTTGAAATTATTTTTATACTTTTGAGTGTTATATTTGGATGTAAAGTATAAATTTTGAAGATATGGGTCTTTCATTTATACCTTTGCAGGTCTGTAAAACAGCTATAAAATTACAACGAAATAATGAAAAAAACTTTACTGACCCTGATTTTATTTTTTTCCGCGGCCGTTATCCGGGCGGAAGGGGCGAAGGCGTCGGAAGATGCGGTTCCCGTTTCGGCCGAAACGCCGGCGGATACGATCAATCTGGAAAGCATTGTCGTGACGGCCACCCGTACTCCCAATGCGTTGAAAGAGGTGCCGGAACTGACGCGGGTCATTACGAAGAGACAGATCGATCTGATGGGGAACGTGCAGTTGGAAGACATTCTGCAACAGGAGTTCGCCGGGGCCGAATTCCATCAGGCGGGCTACGGGACTACCGTTTCCTTGCAGGGGCTGGATGCCCGGTACGTGCTGTTTTTGCTGAACGGGGAACGGATGGCCGGGGAGACCTACGGAAATATCGATTTTTCGCGGATTCCCGTTCAGCAGATCGAGCGTATCGAGATCGTGAAGGGGGCTTCGTCGGTACTCTACGGTTCGAACGCTATGGGGGCGGTGGTAAACATCGTGACGCGGGAACCGGAGAAAAAGGCGAATGTGGCGGCCCAGGTGCGTTACGGCGGTTATTACGAAAGGAACTTCGACAAGAGCGACAGGAGCGGGGAATACGAACGCAAGATGGATTTGCCGAATCTGACCGCCAGCGCGTATGCCGGATTTGCGGGGAAGAAGTTCCGCTCGGCCACGCAGATCGCTTACCAGAGCGTCGATGCCTACCGGATGTTCAGTACGGAGCGGGAGAAGCGGTATTATAAATCCGGGGACCATGCCGGCGAGGTCATCGAGACCGAGGGCGGCGGCATCAACGTCAGCGGGTTCCAGTCCGGAAATGTGTCCCAGGAATTTTGGTTCCGTCTGGCTCCCAAAGCGGAGGCTTACGTGAAAGGGGGCGTCTATCTGAAAAACCGGTACGATTTCGCGGGAGAGGGCGATGGGATGATCATAACGCCGCCGGACGGGGAAGCCGGGGCGACGGAAGAGTGGGCTTACGAGAACAATTACGGATATACGGTAAACGCGCGGGTCAGATATTCGATAAACGATAAGAACACGTTGTGGTTTTCGCTGTTCGCCGATACCTATTTCCGGAGGGAGAAACAGGACGGGACCGTAACGCCCAAACAACGCCACCAGTATCTCGCGCCGCGGGTCGTGTGGATGAATACGCCCGACCGGATCAACCGGATCACGGTGGGAGCCGAAGTTATGCGGGAACGGTTGAACTACGATTTGACGGCTTCGGGGTACGACGACCCTTATACGTTCAATACCCTGTCGGTTTTCGCGCAGGATGAAGTGCGCGTGTCGGACCGCTTCTCCGTGGATGCCGGTTTCCGGATCGAAAATTACGGCTTTCACGATTTGGTGGGGATGTACCGCAACTTTGTCGGGAAACCCAAACAGAAGCTGAACAAGAAGGAGGGATTTTCCGTGACGCCCAAAGCCGCTTTCATTTACCGGCAGGACCGGTTTACCTGGCGGTTGAACTACGCCATGGGTTTCCGCAATCCGTCGTTGAAAGAGAAATACATGGAATATTACCAGCCGGTTATGGGGATGACCATTACCGGAAATCCCGACTTGGTTCCCGAACGGAACCAGTATGTGTCGCTTTCCGGCGAATACGCTTCGCCGGACCGGGCGTTCAATACGTCGCTGAACCTGTACGCCAATTTTTTCAGGGATAAGATCGACGTGTATCAGGAGGGAAAAAGTCTGGTTTACCACAATACCGACAAAAGCCGTCTGTTGGGCATCGAGTGGATCGGCAGTCTGCGTTTGCTGAAAGGGTGGCAGTTGCAGGGGAATTACAGTTACGTCGATCTCGACGAAGAGGCGCCGGCCGACAAAACCAGCTACATTTACACGTCGCCGCACACGGCTACCTTGCAGACTTCGTACGGCAGAGACCTGAAGAAAGGCTATGCGTTGGGCGTTTCGGTGGCCGGCCGCTATATCGGAAAGAAAGAGTACGACGACCGGATTCCGTTGGTCATTCCGGCGGAAGAGGGCGGCAGGCCCGAAGTCATCCAGGGAGTCTATACCGTGAAGCTGCCCGGTTATACGGTATGGAACCTTTCGGTCCATTGCAGCTATAAAAACCGTTATACGCTGACGGCCGGCGTGAACAACCTGTTCGATTATCGCCCGAAAGTGGTCAGCTTCAATTCGGCCCTGACGCCTGGCATCAACGGTTTCGTGCAGTTGTCGGTCGTTTTTTGACGGACCGGGCCGGTTGTCGGAGGGCTTGCAGGCGTTTTTTGACGAACTGGCCCCAGGGTTGTAACGCATCGTCGTTCCAGGGGCCTTCGGAAGAAGCGGCCGGAGTCAGCATCGAGCAGGTCTCGTCCTTGTCGGAGACGCTCCAGGCCACCCAGCCCATTCCGTTTTCGCTCAACAGCTCTTCCCATGCCTTCCATTCGGCATAATCGAGCCGGCCGTCGCCGGAGGCTTCCATGGCAGCGCATTCCGAGACGAAAAGGGGCAGTTTCCTGCCTAAGGCGTAACGGACCCGTTCACGCAGGTATTCGCCGTGGTCTGCGGCATAGAAATGCACGGTGTAGAGAACGTTTCCCGCTTCCGGGCCGGTCAGGGGATCGTCGGCGGCCAGATGGAAGTCCTGGTCCCAGTGCGGCGATCCGACTAAAACGAGGTTGTCCGGATCGTTCGCCCGGATGGTCCGGACGATCTCTTCCGCATAGGCTTTTACTTCCGGCCACGAATCGTCTGTCGGTTCGTTGAATATTTCGTAAATGAGGTGGGGGTAATGGCCGTATTTGCGGGATATTTCGTCAAAAAACGCCCGGGCTTCTTCCGGGTGCCGTTTATGGCTGTGCCAGTCCGCGATGATGTAGAATCCGTTCCGGATGGCGGTTCGGATGGCGGTTTCCAAACACGCCTCCGCTTTTCCCGGATCGTTCAGCAGACCGCCGTCCGGCTCTATGCCGATGGCGGCCCGGACGATATCGCATTTCCATTTTTTATGCAGGTTTTTCAACGCTTTTTCATTGTAAAAGCGGGGCCACCAGTTGTGCCATCCGAGACTGACGCCGTGCAGGACGGCCGGTTGTCCGTCGCTGCCGGTCAGTCGTCCGTCGGTTACGGACAAGGCTCCGTATCGGGGCGGACGGCTTTTTAGAGGAGCGTCGGGACGGTGCTCTCCCCGTGCCGGAACCATGCAGGTTTCGCATAACAGGAGAAAGGGGAGCAGGATTCGAAAGGGGATACGTGGAAGCATGGAAGGTTGTTTTTTTTACAAATTTAAAAATAGTTTTCGTTTTCCTGCCTGTCCGTTTCCGGAATTCGTGTTCGTGCCGGAGGTATATCTCGGGGATTGCCGTCCGTTTTTTCGTTTGCGGGCGGCAACGGGAGAAAAGCGGCGGGCGACTGTCGTGCGGAAAAGGCGTTTGATTTTCGGATTATTTTCGGTATCTTGCCCGAAGAAACCTAAAAACTGCTGCCTGATGATGAAACGATTGGTTCGCAAAACCGTCTGGTGGACGGGAATGCTTGTTTTGTGCGCTTGCAGCGCAGAAATCGACAACGGCGCCTTGTCCGTTGTCGTCGCGCCTTCCGGCAAGATCGCCTCGATCGCCTATAACGGCACCGTTTTTCGGAACGTGTCGGGAACGGTAAGGTTGGACGGATACGAGGTCCGGGAGGTCCAGATAACGAAAAACGCCGATACGGTCTGCGTGTCGAAACAACTGGCCGACGACGGTTCCGGTCGGAAAGCCCGGATGGTCGAACGGTTTTTCCCTTCGGGCGAAGCGGTCCGTTGGTCGTGCGAAGTGACGGGCGACGGAGAGCCTTGCAGCGTCCCTATCCGCATGGAAGTAACCGTTCCGGCGTCCGACTCGACGGGATTCTGGACGGCGTGGGGACGTCCGCAGGTCGCTCTCGACGAGATAACGGACGAACGTTTCCGCCGGGAACTGAAGCTGATGCGTGTTTCGTCCAACGACTGGCTGAATCCGTTGGTCCCTGTTCCCTTCGCCGATGCCGTTTACCACTACGGGGCGCCGGCGGTCTCCAACCGGAATCCGCAGATCGCCTATTGTCCCGTATCCGGCGATGTGATTTCCGTTCCCGTGGCTGTGGTTACGGATGAGCGTCGCGGAAACGGCATTTCGTTCGTACAGGCGCTCGACGATTATATTCAGGATTTGTCGTTGGAGACTTCACGGGAGGGACGCATCGTTTTTTCTCGCTTCCATCATCGGCTGGCGGCTTCCAATCCGATCCGGTTCTCTTGCGATATTGTCGGGCATGCGGCGGATTGGCGCGAGTCGTTGGCTTGGATCTGCGGCCGTTATCCCGCTTATTTCGAACCGGAAAATCCGTTGGCCCGGACCATGGGAGGAACCGGGGCCTATACGACCCATGACGTGGATTTCGATGCGGAGAAGATGAAGGAGATGGCGTTCAGCGTGAACTGGCGGGCCAGCTTTGATTTTCCCTATATGGGCATGTTTCTGCCGCCTGTCGGCCGGCATGAAACGTGGACGAGGTTCGGCGGAGGGCAGACTTCGCAGGCCCGGATGGCCGAATATGCCGCCGAAATGAAGGAGAGGGGCTTTTACGTGCTGAATTATTTTAACGTGACGGAATTCGGTGCTTCCGTCGATCCGGAAGGAGCTTCCCGTCCGGTTGTTTCCTCCGAAGCCTGGAAAAATAGCAACGATTATCTGTTCGGCGTGTTGAAGGAGGCGATTTTGACGGTTCCCGATTCGATGAATCTGGAAGGGTGCATTTATCCGAAAACCCGGAACGGAGGCATGTTTTTTACTTGGGGAAACGGCGTGGTGCTGGATTGCGGGGTTCCGGTTTACGCCGATTTCCTGCTGGAGCAGGCGCAGCGTCATCTGGACGAAGTGCCGGAGGCGTTCGGGTTCTGCATAGACCGCATGGATTGGCTTCGGATGTTCAATTTGAAGCGGGACGACGGGCGCAGCTGGTTCGACGGTCGGCCGGCAGGTTCCCTGGTGCTCTCGTGGAACGGGTTTATGGACCGGTTTGCGGAAAAAGTACACGGTGCGGGAAAAGTGATTTTCGTGAACAACCATACCAAGCGGGTGGATCTGCTTCGGCATGCGGACGGCATTTTCGACGAATTTACCCACTGTGAAAGCGCGTTGAACGCCACGTCGTTTACCGCCCTGAAAAAACCGTTTCTCGGCTGGACCCCTTCGGTAGAAGAGCTCAGGACCGACGGACCCGATAATTTTTTTCAGAAATACCTGTATATGGGGGCTTTCCCCATGTGTCCTTTTCCCGGTAATGACCATTCGATCCGTCCTGACGAGTGGGGCGACCGTCAGTATCTGGATTACGGTCCGCTGATGCGTTTGCTGGTCGGTCGGGAATGGGTGTTGGAACGGGAGCCGGTTCGGGTGGTTTCCGGCGACGCCAAGGCCAATGCGTTCCGGACGCCCGAAGGATATGTGTTTCCGGTAGTGTTTGCCGGGAACGGCGCCGTGCGTTTGGAACTGGGCGTGTTGCGGGAAGGAGGAACGTGGACCGTTGAGGTGTGGTATCCCGGGGAAAAGACGCCTGAAACGTTGCCGGAGATTCGGAATGCGGCCGGGGAGGTTCCGGCATTGGAGGTGCCGGTATCGCGCGGCTGTGCGATGCTGCGTGTCCGGAAAGGATAAGGGTGCAAATCGTTCGGAAGGTTCTCGTGTGCCGTATTGCCGCTTGCGGAAAACCGGCGCTCCCGTTTTTGATAAGCGGGAATCTGTGGGCATTGAAGAAACGGCCCCTCTCATCCTTTCCCGGCAAATGGTTCAAAAAGGCTTCATTGGCAAGGCTTTGCTTTTTTAAGATGAGGAATACGTACGTGACCGAATCTTTGGCAAGCGGTAACGCCGCAGATGAAGCCTTTTTGAACCGCTTTGCTTTGTTTTGCGGGATCCGTTTACCAGAGGTAATTGATTTCCCGTTTGATGTCGGGGTGCAGGCTGTGTTCCACCGGACAGGATTTGGCGGCCGCCATCAGCACCCGTTTTTGCGAGTCGGTATAGGAGGAACCTTCGGGCAGGATGACGTCGATTTTGATTTCCGCGACCCGTCGGGGATCGGTCCCCATGACCTTCGTGATTTTAAGCCGTGTGCCGTCTATGGAAAAACCCTGGTTGCGGGCCGAGATGCCCATGATAGTCAGCATGCAGCTGCCCAGTGCGCCGGCCAGCATGTCGGTCGGCGAGATGTATTCGCCTTTGCCGTTGTTGTCCGTGGGAGCGTCCGTGATGATTTTGTTTCCCGATTGCACGTGTGTGATTTCCGTCCGGAGATTGCCGGTATAAACGGTTTCCAGTGTCGCCATGGTATTCTGAAGTTTGGTTTTCGGCAAATTTAGGCAATATTATTAATTTTGCGCTATTAAATCCTGAAAACATGATCGTTAAAACCGCGCTTTTTCAATGCAGCAGTCAGAAGATCGGGCAATGTCCGAAAACCGACAGGCCGGAATTCGCTTTTATCGGACGTTCCAATGTGGGCAAATCGTCTCTTATCAATATGTTGTGCAATGTCAAGGGACTGGCGAAAGTCTCTTCGGCTCCGGGCAAAACTCGCTTGATCAATCATTTTCTGATTAACGACCGCTGGTATCTGGTGGATTTGCCCGGATACGGTTACGCCCGGGTATCGAAGGACAAGCGCCGGGAGTTTTCCCGGATCATTCTCGATTATGTCCGGCAGCGGGAAATGTTGTATTGCCTGTTCGTGCTGGTGGACGCCCGGCACGAGCCGCAGCGGATCGATCTGGAATTCATCCGGCTGCTGGGAACGGAGGGCATTCCTTTCGGAATCGTCTTTACGAAAGCGGACAAGCTTTCTTCTTCGAAACTCGAATCCAATCTGGCGGTGTATAAAAAACGGTTGTCGGAAGAGTGGGAGGAGTTGCCTCCGCTGTTCGTCACTTCGTCGGAGAGGAAAACGGGCCGCGACGAGATTCTGGATTTCGTAGAAAGCTGCATCCGGTAATTTCTCTTTTCCCGGACCGTTTCCCGGCAATCGCCGGAAAAAAAGGAAAAAAATGGCTGAAATTAAAAGGAATGCTTTACCTTTGCCCCCGAAAATAAGTTTTGTTAAGGAATTCCGGCTCGCGGAGCCGTTTGTGGGACGAATTGATTTTTCAGCCTTGTCTGCCGGGGCTGATGGGTTTTTAACTACTTATTAAAATAAAATGCATAAGATTAAGTTCTTCACAGGTCGCGGTTCCCGCTATCTGGCTGAAAAAATCGCGAAAGCGTACGGCGTAGAATTGGGAAATTCCAATGTTCTCGAATTCAGCGACGGAGAGTTTCAACCGGCTTACGACGAAAGTATCCGGGGGTGTACCGTTTTTATCATTCAATCTACTTTCCCGCCCGTAGATAACCTGTTCGAGCTGCTGTTGATGATCGATGCGGCCAAGCGGGCTTCCGCCCACCGCGTGATTGCCGTGATCCCTTATTTCGGTTGGGCGCGTCAGGACCGGAAAGACCGGCCGCGCGTATCCATCGGCGCCAAGATGGTCGCCAACCTGCTGAAAGCGGCCGGGGTGGACCGGGTAATGACCATGGACCTTCATGCCGACCAGATACAGGGATTTTTCGATATTCCCGTGGACCATTTGTATGCCAGCGGAATATTTGTGCCTTACATCAAAAGCCACCGTATCGAGAATCTGGCGATCGCTGCGCCGGACATGGGAGGAGCCAAACGGGCAAACGCTTACAGTACTTACCTGAATGCGCCGATGGTCGTTTGCCACAAACAGCGCGAAAAAGCCAATGTCGTGGGGAACATGACTTTGATCGGAGACGTAAGAGATAAAAATATCATCATTCTGGATGATATGATCGATACGGCGGGAACCATTACCAAGGCAGCCGACCTGATGATGGAGCGCGGCGCGAAAAGCGTGCGCGCGGCCGTGACCCATCCCATTCTGTCCGGTCCCGCTTACGAGCGGATCAATGCGTCGGCGTTGTGCGAAGTGATCGTGACCGATACGATTCCTCTGAAACCGGACAAGGATACGTCCAAATTTACGGTATTGAGCGTGGCGGATATTTTCTCCGACGTGATTGGACGGGTCTATAATTACGAAGAGATCAGTTCCCGGTTTATTTTTTAACGGTTTTGCGTCGTTACGGTCGAAAAACGGTTGTGAAGCGACGTTTCGAATCAATTAAATGCCCTTTTTTCGGAATGAAAGAGGGGTATTTTTTTCGGTAAGATATTCGGTTTCGACCGGTTGTCGGGCGGTAGAAAATGGGACCCCCTTTCTTTTCGGAACTTATTACAGTCGGATAATGATAATTGTAGCCGATATTTCGGTTTGTTATTGATTGGTCTTTTATATATCTTTGAATCGACATGTAAAGTTTAATGCACTATTTCAGGAGCCATTTCGTTAAGCCGAACGCCGTGAATTTCATTTCAATGGCTGAGACGGAGAAGTGGTTGAAGGTATTTCAACGAATGAAAGGTTTTAACTTTTTTAAAGAAGGTTGAAAATGGACGATCATGGCCACAAAAACAGTGACGCTGACGGAGGACGAGAGGTCTTTTCGAAAGTGATGAAAGCAGGTAAACGGACCTACTTTTTTGATGTGAAAGCCATGCGCGACGAAAGTTTGTACATTACGATCAGTGAAAGTCGTAAAATGCGGACCCGGGAAGGCGAAACCGTGTACAACAAAAGCAAGTTGTTTCTGTATCCGGAGGATTTTACCCGATTTGAAGAGCAGCTTGCGGAGGTATTGGCATTTGTGCGTTGTCACGGCGATGCCGATGGAGGCGTCCGGGGAAAGTCGCTTGTGGAGTACCAGACCGTTGATGAGGAGTTCGACGCCTTGTGAACGGAAATGTAAAATGACGAACGAGAGGATATAAAAGAGGGGAGGACATGGGAGTGTCGTCTGAGCTTGATTGAACGGCGGGTGCGGAGTTTCCGCTCCTGCCGTTCGATCGTAATGCGGATGGGAATGAGAAAAAGAGTATATGTCGGCGTAAGCGGGGGAATGGATTCGGCGGCGGCCGTGCTGTTGTTGAAAGAACGGGGATATGAAGTGGTCGGTATTTTGATGCGCATGTGGGGGGAACCGCCGGATGCGGGACGGCTGTCCGATCGCCTCGGAATCGAAGTGAAGACGGTGGATGTCCGCCGGGAATTCGAACGGCGGGTGGTACAGCCGTTCATAGACGCTTGTTTGCGGGGGGAGACGCCTTCTCCCTGCGTGGTGTGCAATGCCTCGGTCAAGTGGCGGGTGCTGCATGAACTGGCGCCGTCGGACGTTTGTCTGGCGACGGGGCATTATTGCCGCGTGGTTCGGGATTCGTCCGGTTTTTACCGGATCGCCCGGGGAAAAGATCCGATAAAGGACCAGTCGTATTATCTGTGGCGGTTGCCTCAGGAGGTGTTGTCGCGGGCGGTGCTGCCTTTGGGCGACCGGACGAAGGCGGAAGTCAGGACATGGCTGTCGGAGAGAGGGTTTTCCGATTGGGCGTGCAAGAAAGAGAGCATGGGCGTTTGTTTCCTGGAGGGAGACCGGCCGGGAGATTTTCTGGTGCGCCGGATGCCCGGCCTGGGAGAGACTTTGCGGGGCGGACCGCTGGAGGATGCGGCGGGAAACCGGTTGGGAACTCATGAGGGCTATCCGTTTTATACTGCGGCCCAGCGTCGCGGATTGTCGTTGGCGAAAGGGCGGTGCGTGGTTGCCGTGGATGTCCGGCGGAATGCGGTAACGATAGGAAGTCCTGCCGATTTGTTCGTGCGGGAATTTTGGTTGCGGGAGTGGCGGTTGGCGGAGGAATTCGTCGGGAACGGGGGAGCCGGCCTGACCGTGAAGGTGCGGGGTGTCGGCGAGAATCCTGCCGGGGGCGTCGAGGTCCGGCCGGAAGGCGCCCGGCTGGCCGTTCGGTTGACCGACGGCCGGGCCTGGGCTTTGGCGAAAGGACAGCCGGCGGTGTTTTATGCCGGCGACCGGGTGGTCGGCGGCGGAATAATCGAAAAATTTTGATATTTTTGAAGATTGAAAAAACGAAAGGTATGAAGACGATGAGAACCATGCGTTCGGCGTACGATGTCGCCGTGATCGGCGGCGGGGCGGCCGGATTGCTGGCGGCCGGACGTGTCGCGGCGGGCGGCTTGTCGGTGGTGTTGTTCGAGAAAATGGAGAAACCGGCCCGCAAGGTGCGTATTACCGGGAAGGGGCGGTGTAACCTGACGAACGACCGGCCGACAGAGGAACTGCTGGAAAAGGTGCGTTCCGGCCGGGATTTCGTGCGGCCTGCCTTGACGGCTTTTACGGCTCGGGACACTCAGGTTTTTTTCGAGTCGTTGGGGGTTCCGTTGACAGTGGAACGGGGCGGTCGGGTTTTCCCTCGGAGCGGCCGGGCATGGGATGTGGCCGATGCGCTGGAGCGGTATGCGGAGGTTTCGGGAGCGGATTTGCTGAACCGGGCGGAAGCGTTGCGGTTATTGACGACCGCCGGCCGCATTACGGGTGTGGAGGTGTCGGTCGATCGCCGGAAAACGGTTTTCAATTGCCGGAAGGCATTGATCGCGACGGGCGGAATGTCGTATCCTTCTACCGGTTCTACGGGCGACGGTTATCGGTTGGCCTATGAATGCGGTCATGCGGTGGAGCCGGTGCGCCCTTCGTTGGTGCCTTTGGAACTGCACAGCCGTTACCTGAGGGTGTTGAACGGGGTGCAGTTGAAAAATGTGGAATTGACGCTGCGGGCGGACGGCGAGGAACGGCAGCGTGAATTCGGGGAGATGGAGTTTACGCCGTTCGGAATGGGTGGCGCCATTGTCTTGAAAATCAGCCGGCAGGCCGTGGATGCCCTGATCGATGGAAAAAAGGTCGAAGCGGAAATCGATTTGAAGCCGGCTTTGTCGCCGCAGCAGTTGTCGGCCCGGATCGATCGCGAGACGGCCGCGGAAGAAAATCTGACGATAGAACGGCTGGCCCGTAAATTGTTGCCGGCCAAACTGGTCGCTCCCGTTATCCGGGAAGCGGGCTTGAAACCTTATGATCTGGCGAAGGAAATGACTTTCGACGGACGTGAGCGGCTGGTGCGGACGTTGAAACGGTTTGTTTTCCGGGTTTCCGGTTACCGGCCGTTTCCGGAGGCTGTAATAACGGCCGGGGGAGTGGCGTTGTCGGAAGTGGATCCGGCGACGATGCGGTCGAAACGGATCGAAGGGCTTTATTTCGCCGGAGAGGTGCTGGATATCGATGCCGATACCGGCGGGTACAACCTGCAATTGGCTTTTTCTACGGCCTGGCAGGCTGCGAACGCCATGTTGGAGGAGCAAGAGACATGAGGGTATTCGGAAGGATGCGGGCTGCGCGACCTGCCCGCCTGAAACAAAAGGTAGAGAACGATGTGTTCAAGCGGTACCAGAAATTGCGCTACATGACTCGCGTGAAGCATTGGCACGGGCGGGACGTGCATTCGCCGTTCGCCTACGGGTTGGTACGGGAAGCGTTGATGGACCGTCGGGAAACGCCGTTTCGTACCGATCGGGGGCTGTACGAGTGGTTGCGCGGTCAGGGAATTTCCTCGCGGAAATGCATGAAAATATGCCGGGTATATGCGTTTTTGGGGTACGGGTCGTATTGTACCGATTATGTCCGTTATGCCGGCGAGGATATGGTGCTGATTCCCGGTTATATTTCCGAAGAACAGCTGGAACGGTTGTCGGAAGAGATCGAGGCGTGCGGAAAACGGATCTGTGTCGTGTTGTTCGGGATATACCGCACGTTGCCCCAGCATCATGTCTGGCATTACCTGTTGCGGAATGTCCGCTGTGTAGCGATGGATTTTTATTCGTTCGCCCTGTTGTTTTTCGACCGGGAACTGAATCCGCAGTATTACAAGATGAAGTTGTGACGGCAGGGCCGTACGATACGGGAAAATAACTTGTGTCCGGGTTTCCCCGGCGCAAAAAATAGAGAAACAATGAAAGTATATACGCGTAAAGGAGACGAAGGGACGACCTCGCTGGTTTCGGGCGAACGGGTCGCCAAATACGACGACCGGATAGAGGCGTACGGAACTCTCGATGAGTTGTCGGCCTTTATCGCTTGTTTGCACGACCGCATGGCGGAACGTTCGGATGTGCGGGAGGCTTTGTCGGACATTCGGCAGGAGTTGCGGGAAATTCTCGACCGTTTGATGATTGCGCAGGCGTTGCTGGCTGCGACGGACGGTGTCCGTAAAAAATTGCCGCAACTCGTTCCGCAGGATACGGAACGGTTGGAACGGGCGATAGACGTCATGACGGAACAACTACCTGTTGCGACGCGGTTTACGCTGCCTTGCGGCGATTCGCTGGTTTCGTTGTCGCATGTGTGCCGTACGGTATGCCGACGGGCGGAACGGCGGATCTTGCTCGCGGCGCGGGAACATCCCGTTCCGGAAGAAGTGTTGCGGTATGTGAACCGCCTTTCCGATTATCTGTACGTGTTGGGGCGTTTCGCGAGTCGGGTCTCCGGTGCGGAAGAGATATTCTGGGAACCCGACCGGAAAGTGTGAGGGCAAGAGGCAGCATAAAATTTCGTTCCGGGGAAAATAAAGAAATTCTTCCTTCCGTTATAGGGGATGAATACGGTCGGACAACGGAGGAGCAATAGGTTCGGGAAACGGAGCATGTAAATAAAATAATTGACAGGTTTGTTTTTTTGTTTTATTTTATATTTTTGTGCATCGAAATGAACGCTTTGGAGGGTTGTTTCGGAAAATGATCGCAAATATATAGAGAATAGTAAATAAAAATCAGAAAGGGAAAAGGAAGATGTATTGGACGTTAGAGTTGGCTTCTAAGATGGAAGATGCGCCCTGGCCCGCAACGAAAGAGGAATTGATCGATTATGCCGTACGTTCGGGCGCGCCGTTGGAAGTGATAGAAAATCTTCAGGAAATCGAAGACGAAGGGGAAATATACGAAAGTATAGAGGATATATGGCCCGACTATCCGAGCAAAGACGATTTCTTTTTCAACGAAGACGAATATTAAGGGGGAATCGTTTGCCGGAGAATTTTATACTGGGCAAGAGCTGTGACGAAACGGTCGTGTCCGGAGGAAAAACTACTTTGTCGCCAAACGGTCGCCGCGAGGCAGCAAAGTAGTTTTTTGTTCAATGGAAGAAGATGCTGTTCCGAAACTTTTGCAAATTAATCTGATCCGAACATGAATTTTTTGAGACGTATTTACGATTGGGTGCTGCATTGGGCCGAGACACCCTGGGGGGCGTGGGCGCTGTTTTTTCTGGCGTTTGCGGAAAGTAGTTTTTTCCCGATTCCGCCCGATGTCCTGTTGATCGCCTTGTGTCTGGGGTTGCCGGCCCGTTCGTTCCGATATGCGGCTATTTGTACCGTGGGATCGGTATTGGGAGCCGTGGGCGGGTATTTGCTGGGGCATTTCGCATGGATGTCCGGCGGAGAGTTTACGGCTTTCGCCAATTTCTTTTTCGAACATATTCCCGGGTTTACGCATGAGGTGTACGAGCAGATCAAACAGTTGTACGAAGAGTACAGTTTCTGGGTAGTCTTTTCCGCCGCTTTTACGCCTATTCCCTATAAAGTGTTTACGATTGCCGGAGGTGTGTTCGATATCAATCTGTTGGGATTTATCCTTACGTCGATTGTCGGTCGCGGAATGCGTTTTTTCCTGATCTCTTTCCTGATCTGGAAATTCGGTCCGACGGTAAAGAGTTTTATCGACAAGTATTTCAATCTGCTGGCCGTTTCGTTTACGGTGTTGCTGATCGGCGGATTCGTATTGGCCAAATATCTGTTCTGACATGAAAACGATCGGATTGATAGGGTTTCCGTTGGGACACTCCTTCTCGCGGAAATATTTTACTGAGAAATTCAAAAAGGAGCATATCGAGGGGTACGAGTACCGGAATTTCGAGTTGCCTGCCGTCGAACGGATTCCGCAGATGGTGCAGGAAACGCCCGACCTGATCGGGTTTAATGTGACGATTCCGTACAAACAGCGCATTTTGCCTTATCTGGATGAGGTGGATGCCGCCGCACGGAAGATCGGGGCGGTCAATTGTGTCAAGGTGGAGCGTGCGGCGGAGCTGCACGGGAGATGCGGCGACGGGGTGCGCCTGACCGGTTACAATACGGATGTTTACGGATTCAGACTGTCGTTGCTGGATATGCTGGGCGATCGGCGTCCCGATGCGTTGGTACTGGGAACCGGGGGAGCGAGTCTGGCCGTACGGTCGGTGTTGGAGGAGTTGGGAATCGCTTACCGGTCCGTGTCGCGTACGGGGACGGGAGAGGTGTTGTCGTACGCTTCGCTGACTGCGGAGGAAACGGCTTCGCGGCTGTTGATCGTGAATGCCACGCCGCTGGGGACGTTCCCGAACACGGATACTGCGGCCGATATTCCTTATGATGCCCTGACCGGGGAGCATTGTCTTTACGATTTGGTATATAACCCTGCCGATACCCGGTTTACGCGCGAGGGACGCCGTCGCGGGGCGACGGTCATGTCCGGATATATGATGTTGAAACAGCAGGCGGAAAAGGGTTGGGAAATTTTCGCTGCGAAATAGGGGAACGGCATGAAGAGATGGTTGATGGCGGTTTTGCTGGCTTTGGCGGCTGCGTCGGTTTTGCAGGCGCAGTTCAACAAACGTTATTTCTATTATATCGGGAACGGCCTGATCAATGACGGGAAATATGCCGAAGCCATCGAGATGCTGAACGGTCTGTTGGCGGCGGACACGCTTTCCGCCGACGGTTTTTTCTTGCGGGGAATCGCCAAGTACAACCTGAACGACATTGTGGGGGCCGAATCCGATTTCAGCCACGCCATCCGGGTCAATCCCACTTTTACGCAGGCATATCATTACCGGGCGATTACCCGGTCTTTCATGGGCGATTACGAGGCTTCCGTAGCCGATTTCGATAAGGCGCTCGATATCCGTCCCGATCTGGAGGGAATTTATTACAGTCGGGGTGTTACCCATTTCCTGAACATGCAGTTCGATAAGGCGATCGCGGATTTCGATTATTTCATCCGCCGCAGCCCGTATGTCGTAGACGCCTATATTAACCGCGGTACCAGTTATCTGATGCTGAAGGATACCACGCGGGCTTTTGAAGATTACAATAAGGCGGTGGAGATCAATCATTACGATCCGTCGGGATTTTTGCGCCGGGGAGGTGTTTATTTGATGCGGGAACAATACGACAAGGCGTTTGACGATCTGACCGAAGCGATTCGGCTCGATTCGGTCAATCTGCCCGCCTATTTCAATCGGGCCCTCGTCTATTCCGCTACGGACCGGCCATTGGAGGCGATCAAGGATCTGAACAAAGTGCTGGAATTGGATTCCACCAGTTCCATTTCCTATTTCAACCGGGCCGTCATCTATTCGCAGATCGGCGATTACAATCATGCGCTGGCCGACTACCGGAAGGTGTCGGAATACAGCCCGAACAATGTGTTGGCTCATTTCAATCGCGGAGGAGTCAATATGAAGCTGGGATTTCTGGAAGACGCCGAGGCGGATTTTTCGCGGGCCATCGAGTTGTATCCCGATTTCGCCAACGCTTATCTGGCCCGTTCCAACGTCCGTTACGCTTTGCAGAACATGACCGGTTCGAAAGCCGATTACGACACGGCGCAGCGGAAGATCGCCGAGTATCGGACCAAGATCACGGACAGCACTTTTTCCGTTTATGCCGATACCAGTCAAGTGTTTAATAAGTTGCTTTCTTTCGATGTCGATTTCGGGAACGAGGAGTTTGAAAACGTGAAAGCGGATGATTTTGCAGTGGAAAGAAGCGATTTTATCCCGATGTTTCGTTTTGCGGTGTTGTCGCCCGCCCAGAGCGAAAAGGAGGTAAAGCCCCGTTACCGGTACGACAATGCGGCATTGACGGATTTCCTGAATCGGGTAAAGGATACGCAAACGTCATTTTCTTTCAAGCCGGTAGAAGTGTCGGAAAACGTATTGCGTTCGTTGGACGAGGAGCGGGAAGCCGAGATGAGAGAGCGAGAGACGTTCCGGTGGGAAGATGCTTATGCGAGAGGGGTTTACCTCTATTCCCAGAAACAATATACCGGTGCGATCAACCAGCTTTCGCAGGCTATTGCGCAGGATCCGGACAACGGCATGCTTTATCTGATGCGGGCGGTGGTCAATACCGAAATGACCGATTTCATCGCTTCTATCGGTAACGGGATGCAACGGTTAGTCATCGAGGCTTCTCCCTCCGAACAGTTGAAAAATACGAAACGGGTGTACAATTACGACGCGGCTCTGTCCGACGCTGCGCGGGCCGTGGACCTGATGCCCGACATGGCTTACGCTTATTACAACCGGGCGGCGATACGGTACCGGGCGGGAGATTTGCCGGGCGCTATCGCCGATTATACGAAAGCTTTGGAGTTGTTCCCCTATTTCGGGGAAGCCTATTATAACCGCGGCTTGGTGTTGCTGCATCTGAAGGATACCCGCAAAGGGGTAATCGATATCGGCAAGGCCGGGGAATTGGGGGTTGAAAAGGCGTATCCGCTGCTGAAAAAGATCCGCCATTGGGATGAACTGGAATAGTTTGAAGCCATTTCGTTGGCATTCTCGGTTTAAAACCGTAACTTTGTTCGCTTGCAGTTGAAAGATAGAGACTAACCCCTAATCCGAATGACGTATGGACATAGCTGAACTGGGTAAGTTTAAATTGTTGGATGAACTGACTTCCGGGTTCGATTCCGTTGCCGGGAACCGGGACGGTGACTGCGCCGTAATCGATGGGCCGGGCGACGAATATGTGCTTGTCGCTTCGGGTCTGATGCTGGAAGGCATTCATTTCGATTTGACCTACACTCCCTTGAAACATTTGGGCTTTAAAAGCGTGGTGGCGGCTGCGTCCGATATTTGCGCCATGAACGGCATGCCCGCCCGGTTGTTGGTTACGGTCGGCGTTTCGGCCCGGTTTACCGTGGAATCTTTGAAAGAGCTGTTCGAGGGAATCCGCCTGGCCTGCCGGACGTATGGCATTGAGTTGGCGGGGGCGGACCTTACCTCTTCTTTGACAGGTTTGACGCTTTCGATGACGGTAACGGGCAAAACGGATAAAAACCGGATTGTTTGCCGCAAGGGTGCGGGCGAAACCGATTTGGTTTGCGTGACGGGAGATTTGGGAGCGGCCTATATGGGCGTGAAGCTGCTGGACCGGGAGAAACGGGTACTGCGCGGCAACGATGTGGCCCGCCCTCAGTTCGACGGGTATGCCTATTTGCTGGAACGGGAGTTGAAACCCCGGTTGCGTGCGGATGTCGTGGAGGCGTTGAAAGAGGCGGATATCGTGCCGACCTCCATGATCGATATTTCGGACGGGTTGGCTTCCGATTTGAAACGGATCTGCAAGGCTTCGGATGTCGGGGCCCGTATTTATCTGGATCGGATTCCCATTGCCTCCGAAACGTTCGATTCGGCCGACCGGTTTCAGGTCGATCCGGTGGTGGCCGCCCTGAACGGCGGGGACGATTACGAACTGCTTTTTACCGTGCCGGTATCGTATTACGACCGGGTCGTGCGATTGGGAGGGATCGATGTGATCGGCCATATCGTTCCGGCTTCCCGGGGAGTGGCGCTTGTGACGCCCGACGGAGCGGAAATCACTTTGCAGGCGCAGGGGTGGAAAGAGTGATTGTCGATGAAGGAATTGAAGTTAAACTATGAAAGTTACGAAAATGTTGAATATCGTGTTGTTCGGCCCTCCGGGGGCCGGTAAGGGAACGCAGGCCGACAAGCTGATGGAACGTTACGGGTTGCTGCATATTTCTACCGGCGAAGTCATCCGGGAACAAATCAAGGCGGGAACGGAACTGGGAAAACGGGCCGAAAAGGAAATGGAAGGCGGAGCTTTGGCTTCCGATGAGATCGTCATCAATATCATTGCCGATTTCGTCGATCATCATAAAGACGCCAAAGGCGTGATTTTTGACGGATTTCCCCGGACGACTCCCCAGGCGGAGGCGTTTGACCGTGTGTTGGCGGCCGAGGGGCTGGACGTGACCATGATGCTGGCCCTGGACGTTCCCGACCGGGAATTGATCGAGCGTTTGTTGTTACGGGGAAAGAGCAGCGGCCGGGCCGACGACCAAAGCGAGGAAATTATCGTCAATCGGATTGCGGTTTATAAGAAGCAGACCGAGGTGGTCAAACGGTTTTATGAAAAACAGGGCAAATATATAGCTGTGGACGGTACGGGAGGCATCGACGTCGTTTTCGGACGTCTTTGCGAAATCATCGACCGCTACGTTTAGTCCGCCCGGGACGGAAATATTTTGTTCCGAAACGATCCGGCGGCATGCCGAAGGGGAGTTTCGGAACATTTGCGTATATGTATTGAACGGATTGAAAAGAGTGCGATTATGATTGAATTGAATCGGATTACCCGGCGGGAAGATATGCCGGAGGCTTTGATGCGGTTGTATGAAGAGTCGTTTCCCGACGAAGAGCGCCGGTGCCGGAAGCAACTGTTTTATCTGCTGGAAAATCGGAACGCTCTGTTTTTCTGTGAAATCCGTTATAACGGCCAATCGGCCGGATTGTTCGTATATTGGCGGTTGAACGGGTTTTGTTTTTTGGAACATCTGGCGATTTTCCCGGTAATGCGGAACCATAACATCGGTTCCCGGCTATTGGCCTATATCGACCGGTATTTGCCCGGTCCGCGGCTGTTGGAGGTGGAACCTGCGGATGACGGAATGGCGGGCCGTCGGATTCGCTATTACGAACGGAACGGGTATGCGGTAGTGGAGAAAGATTACGTGCAGCCCGCCTTCGATCCGACTAAACGTCCTATCCCTCTCTGGATCATGTGCAACCAACCACTTTCCGACCGACAGCGGGCCGATTATGTCCGGACCATTGTCGAAGAGGTATATCGGGCCAATTTTTCATGCATTGATATTAAATAGTTTTAAAAATAATGTTATTTAATTTATAAAATTATTTCGGTTTTTTATATATTTGCAGCGTTATAAACCGAAATAAGATGCTTGAATACAGGAGATTGACGGCGGCGGAGATCGCCCGTTTGGAAGCCCGGGGCAATACGGCCGAAGATTGGAGCCGGGTGGAGGTTTCTCCCCGCTTTACTCCCGATTTTATCGAATACACCCGTTTTTCGGGACGCATCCGTTTGGGGGCGTTCGACGGGGAAGTGGAGCTGGAAGGCGGGCTCCGGCTACATGCCGGCATTCGCAGGGCCGTATTGCACAATTGCACGGTAGGCGACGACGTATTGATTGAAAACGTGCAGAATCATATCGCGAATTACCGTATCGGGACCGGGACGGTCATTCGGAATATCAATTTGCTGGCGGTACAGGGCCGCAGCCGTTTCGGGAACGGTACCGAAGTGGCGGTGCTGAACGAAACGGGCGGGCGGGAAGTGATGATTTGCAACCGGCTTTCGGCTCACTTGGCTTATCTGATGGCATTGCACCGTCATCGCAGCGGTTTTGCCGACGGCATGCGCAGGATGGTCGAACGGTATGCCGGGGAACAGGAATCCGATTGCGGCACGATCGGATGCCATGCGCGTATTTTGAATTGTAATCTGCTGCGGAATATATGTGTGGGGGATTATGCCGTGCTGGAAGGGGCGGCCCGGCTGGAAAACGGGACGCTGAACAGCGGAGCCGCCGACCCGGCTTACGTGGGATGCAATGTCATCATGCAGGATTTTATCGTCTGTTCCGGTGCTCGGATTACCGACGGGGCGGCGTTGGTACGCTGTTTCGTGGGGCAGGCCTGCCGGTTGGGACATCTGTTTTCCGCTCACGATTCTTTGTTTTTCAGCAATTGCAGGTTCGAAAACGGAGAGGCTTGCGCCATTTTCGCCGGACCTTATACCGTTTCCATGCACAAGTCGAGCCTTTTGATCGCCGGCATGTTCTCTTTTCTGAATGCGGGAAGCGGTTCCAACCAGAGCAATCACATGTATAAGTTGGGACCTATCCATCAGGGAATTGTGGAACGGGGCTCGAAGACTACCAGCGACTCGTACGTGTTGTGGCCGGCACGGATCGGCGCATTTTCTTTGATTATGGGGCGTCATGTGCATCATCCCGATACTTCCGATCTGCCTTTTTCTTACCTGATAGAGCGGGAGGGAGAGACCTATTTGTCGCCCGGGGTCAATCTGCGCAGCGTGGGAACCGTGCGGGATGCCCGGAAATGGCCCGAACGGGATGCTCGGAAGGATCCGGACCGGCTCGATTGCATCAACTTCAATTTGCTGAGTCCCTATTCCATCGGAAAGATGTTGAAAGGGGTGGAAACGCTGGAACGTTTGCAACGGGTTTCCGGGGAGGCTTCGGCCGTCTATTCCTTTCAGAGTACCCGGATTACCCGGCCGTCGTTGCTGCGCGGAATCATGTTGTACCGTACGGCCATTGTGAAATTTTTGGGAAATTCGCTGATCAAGCGGTTGGAAGGGCCGGCTTTCGCTTCCGAGGAAGAGTTCCGGGCAAGGCTGCAGCCTACTTCCGAGGCCGGAAAGGGCGAGTGGATCGATCTGTCGGGCCTGATCGTGCCCAAAGTCGAAGCGGAAGCGTTGGCGGCGGCTGTCGAAGCGGGCCGGATAACGCGGTTGGAACAACTCAACGAACGGTTCGCCCGGTGGCATGCCGATTATTACGACATGGAGTGGACGTGGGCGTTGGATGCGCTGGAACGTTATTTCGAGGTGGACCGCCGGACACTGAGGCCGGCCGATGCGGAACGGATCGTGCGGGCCTGGCAGGAGGCGGTAATATCGCTCGACCGGATGTTGTACGAGGACGCCCGGAAAGAGTTTTCGATGAGCGCCCGGATCGGATTCGGCGTGGACGGCGGGGACGACCGGTCGCGGCAGTTGGACTTCGAGTCCGTCCGGGGATGTTTCGAGAGTAATCCTTTCGTGACGGAAGTGCAGCGGCATATCGATGATAAACGGGCGTTGGGCGACGAGCTGTTGCACCGGCTGGCTTTGTTGCACCGCATTTAAAATAAAGTTATCCGAAAAGGCTTCAGATGCAAGCCTTTTCGGATAACCGGCCGGTAAAATCTGAGGTTATTTGGAACCCTCGCCCCGTTATTTCCCTTCTTCCTTGTACCAGGAAGCGTACATGAGGTAATCGTGGGCGATGCGTTCGATGATCTCCTTGTTCTGTTGCGGGTTTACCTCTTTGATTTTTCGGGCCGGCACTCCGGCGTATATGCAGCCCGGTTCCACGACGGTTCCCGTCAGTACCAACGCGTTGGCGGCGATGATGGACCCCCGGCCTATGACCGCGTTGTCCAGAACGACCGCGCCCATGCCGATCAGGCAGTTGTCCTCGATTACCGCGCCGTGTATGACGGCATTGTGTCCCACCGAGACGTTATTGCCGATTTTGGCGACCGAACGCCGGTAAAGGGTGTGTACGACCGCACCGTCCTGAATATTGACCTTGTCGCCGATCGTGATGGTGTTCACGTCGCCTCGCAGAACGGTATTGAACCAGATGCTGCAATCATTGCCGACAGTAACGTCGCCGATGATCGTAGCGTTTTCGGCTAAAAAGCAGTTTTCTCCGAATGATGGGGTAAATCCCCGGACCGATTTGATAAGAGCCATCTGTTATTCCTCCTTCTTTTTGGCGGTTTGCCAATAGGTTTCCATTTCGTCGAGCGTCAGGTCGCTCACTTTTTTTCCCGATTTTTCCGCCTGCGCTTCGATGTAGCCGAACCGGGCGATGAATTTCCGGTTGCTTTTCTCTAAAGCGTTTTCCGGATTGATTCCGTAAAGCCGCGCGGCATTGGTCAGGGCGAACAGGATATCGCCGAACTCTTCTTCCATGCGGTTCTGGTCGCCGGCGGCCGTTTCCTTTTCGAATTCTTCGATCTCTTCTTTCACTTTCGCCCATACCGCTTCGGGTTTCTCCCAATCGAAGCCTACGCCGGCCGCTTTCTGTCCGATGCGGTAAGCCTTTATCAGGGCGGGCAGTGCGCCCGGCACGCCGGCCAAAACGCCGTGCCGCGATTTTTTCTCCTTTTGTTTCAGCTGTTCCCAGTTTTTGCTGACCGCCTCGGCATCCGCCGCATCGGTGTTCCCGAATACGTGAGGATGGCGGTAAACGAGTTTGTCGCAAATGCCGTCGGCCACCTCTTTCATGCCGAAACGTTGTTCCTCTTCCGCGATCTTGGCGTAAAAAACGATGTGCAGCAACAGGTCGCCCAGCTCTTCCCGGATGTTGTCGTAATCCCGGTTGTCGATGGCTTCGCACAGTTCGAAGCATTCTTCGATGGTATTCGTGCGCAACGACTCGAAAGTCTGTTTCCGGTCCCACGGGCATTTCTCCCGCAGGATGTCCATGATTTCCAGCAGTCTTCCGTAGGCTTGTTCTTTAAGGTTCATATCTGTTCGTTTGAATGGTTACAATATGATCAACAGCATGCCGATACCTATCGAAACGCCTGTGGCGATCAGGCCCGGCATCATGAACGAGTGGTTCAGCAAATATTTGCCGATACGGGTGGTTCCGGTCCGGTCGAAATTGATGGCGGCCACGATGGTCGGATAGTTTGGAATGAAAAAGTACCCGTTTACCGCCGGAAACATGGCGATCAACAGCCAGGGCGATATGCCGAAAGCGATTCCCAACGGCATCATGGCCCGCACTGTGGCCGCTTGGCTGTACAGCATGATGGACATGACGAACAGGGCCAGGCCGAACAGCCAGGGCATTTCCCGAATGAGCTCTTCGACTCCGTTGCGCAGTTCCGGCAGATTGCCCTGAATGAAGGTGTCGCCCATCCATGCGATCCCGAAAATGGCGATTACGGCCTGCATCCCGGCGGAAAAAATGGAGTTTTGCGCCGCTTTGATGCCGTCGGTCCGGGTCAGCAATAAGATGAGCGCTGCCGCGGAAAGCATGACGATTTCGATAATGGCGGGCATTCCTAAGGAACGGATTTCGCCGTTGACGGTAAAAGCGGGTCGCAAGGTATCGAAGGAGCCGAACAAGACGATGCACCCGGTAGCCAACAGGAACAGGACGATGGAAATACGGGCTTTCCGAATGTCGGCTACATCGGACAGATGAATCGGCAAGGCTTCTATTTCACCGGAGGCCAGCCGGCGCCGATATTCGGGGTCGTCTTCCATCTCTTTTCCCGTCCGCATGGCGTAAAACGCTCCCGCCAGTACGCCGATCAATGTGGCGGGAATGGAAATTTTCAAAATGTCCAATAGGGAAATGTCGAATCCGGCCAATAATCCCAACAAGGCGACCGTCGCCGCCGAAATGGGACTGGCCGTAATGGCTTGCTGGGAGGCGATGACGGCTATGCTTAACGGGCGTTCCGGCCGTATCTTCGTCTCTCTGGCCACTTCGGCGATAACGGGCAATACGGAATACGCCACATGCCCGGTTCCCGCTACGAAAGTGAACAGGTAGGTAACGAGCGGGCTGAGCAACGTGATTTTGGAGGGATTTTTCCGCAGCAGCCGTTCCGCGATCCGGACCATCAGGTCCATGCCTCCGGCCGCCTGCATGCAAGAGGCGGCCGCGATTACGGCGACGATCATCAACATCACGTCGATAGGGGGAGCGGTGGGGGCCAATCCGAATGCGAAAGTGAGCACGGCCAGCCCTACGCCGCCCATGACGCCCAAACCGATGCCGCCCAGCCGGGCGCCGATAATAATGGCGGCCAATACGATGAAAAGTTGCAGAAAAATCATGGGTCGGTATTATATTCTGCAAAGATAGGGGAAATAATTTACCGGAAATCAAGAATGTTTCGAAGGAGTTTCACGGATATTCTCATTGTTTCCATTTCTTCTGCCGGGCGATTTTGTCTTTCGATATGGGATTTGAACAATTGTTTTGAGAGAAAAGTAGTTGTAATCGGTTGATCCAGAGCGATTAATGCATAGATTAGAGGAATTTGAAAGAAAAAAACGATAAAAAAATTTGGAGATAAGAATAAAAAAGGTTTAACTTTGCCCCGCCAAAAAGGAAGAATAAGCGTCTTCGTTTATGATTTTTTTGGTTATGGAGCGTAAGGCGCATAAGTTCATTGAAAGCATTAAGATAAAAGAGACGGGATTGTCTTGTATTGGCAGGATTTTTTTTGGGGGGATGTATTCCGCATGATTTTAGAGGTAGAGGAATGATCTTCAGGAAATATTCAGTTAATTAAGGACAATTTCGGAAGCAGCGCAAAACCTTTGAGAGAAAGGGGTCGAACAAGAAATAGAAATAAAAAGATATATTATAT
>CASDZK010000045.1 GCA_949286165.1 uncultured Alistipes sp. | reverse complement strand
CGGGGCGACTATTGTGGAAAAAGTTACCGTGCAGCCTGCGGGCGACACGCTTTTCGTGAAGCGTTGGGATCGGCCGTACAAGGCGGTGGATTACCGGTTCGATGATGTCTTGTTCAGTCCCGACAAGGATTATTTGTTGGTACGGAATCGTATCTGGTTGGTTTCCCCCAAAAAGGAGGAAACGACGGAGGATTTCATGATGGAATACCGACATTCCTGTCGAGGTTCTTCCCAGATGGTTGCGGAAAGGGGAGCCCGGAAGATCGAGTTGGGCTATAAAATGGAGGGAGATACGCTGTTCGTCGATCCTTACTTTCAGGTTACTGCACAGGACCGATTTCATTTTCAGGAGGGAACGCTTTATTTGCAATGTCCTCCAAGGCGAAAGTTATTGGTTTCGGAGGATTTGCTGCGGTTAGTGCCTCATTTGCATGTACAGGGAGAATATAACGACGAAGGATATTTCGTTTTCAGCGGAGACGAATAGATATATTTCTTGATTGGTATTTGATTGGAGGATTCCCGGACCGACGGCGATCGGTTCGGGAATCTTTATGGGGTTTCATAAGCAGTTTTCATAGCGTAAAACGAAAAATGTATTACTTTTGTAAGAATAATCAACTTATCCGGAAATTATGGCGATTTACGTATTGTTGCCGTTGTTTATCTCTTTGTTATTGGCATGGCTGACCATTCCCAATATCGTGATTATTTCGAAGCAGAAGCGGTTGTTCGATGTTCCGAATGCCCGGAAGGTGCATGAAAAAGCGATTCCCCGGTTGGGCGGAGTTTCGTTTTTTCCTGGTATTCTGGTTTCGTTTTGCCTTACTTTGGGGCTCCGGTATATCATGGGAAACGCCCTGAACGTAGGATATGAGGATGCGTTCATTGCGGAATTCATGTTTTTCTCTGCCGGGCTGATTTCTCTGTTTTTCGTCGGATTGGCGGACGATTTGGTCGGAGTCGGGTACAAAGGCAAATTCGTAGTGCAGATACTGGCTTCGCTGATGCTGGTTTCCGGCGGGATCTATATGAAAAGTTTTTACGGTCTATTCGGAATTTGGGATATTCCGGCGACGGTGGGAATTCCGATAACGATCTGTTTGGTCGTGTTGATTGTCAATGCCTTTAATCTGATCGACGGGGTGGACGGACTTTGCTCCGGTCTCAGTTCCATCGCTATCGCGACGCTTTGCGGATGGTTCTGGTACAACGGTATTCCGGTCTATGCCGCGTTGGGTATGGGTATGTTGGGTACGTTGATCGTATTTTTCATGTATAACGTTACCGGTTCCCGGCTGAAAGTGTTTATGGGAGATAGCGGATCGTTGATGCTGGGATTCATTATCTCTTTTCTCGGATTGAAATTCAGCGATTTGAATCGTTGCGGTTTGTTCGATACGCCGAATGCGCCGATTCTGGTCATGTCTATGATTTTTATCCCGATTTTCGATACGGTACGGGTGTTTACCCAACGTATCTTGGCGGGGAAGTCTCCGTTTTATCCCGATAAAAGCCATATTCATCATCTGATGTTGAGGTTGGGATTCAGCCATTTGCAAAGTACCGGAATTATATTGATGGCCGCCATATTTTTCATTATTCTGAATTTTCTGTTGCAGAATATCGATATTAACGTCTTGTTTGCCATCGATATATTGTCCGGATTATTTTTTCTGT
>CASDZK010000044.1 GCA_949286165.1 uncultured Alistipes sp. | reverse complement strand
AGGATAACCGTTAATTATCTGTATTGTCCTCCACCCCCCCCAAAAAAAATCCATTACCCGGACTCGCCGGGACTTTCCTGGCATTATAAAAAAAGAAAGGTAACCCTTAAGTCTGTCTTTGACTTTTGGGTCACCCTCTTTGTTTTTATATGTTATTTATTAAAAAAAGTTATATCTTTGCCTTGATGTAAACCCAAACTATGAATGTTAAAGATAAAAAGAAAGTAATCATGGGGAAAAATTGTTTGTTTTCAATACCGGAATTTTTGTTCGGTAAACGGGGATTGGCTTTGTTCTTTTCCTTGGGAGCGTGTTGGTGCGGCGCTCAGAAAAACCCTTTTATTACCCACATGTATACGGCAGATCCGTCGGCGCATGTATGGTCGGACGGGCGTTTGTACGTTTACGCGTCTCATGATATCGCTCCGCCTCGCGGGTGCGATTTGATGGATAAATATCATGTGTTTTCTACCGACGATATGGTCAATTGGGTGGATCATGGGGAAATCCTTTCTTCGGAACAGGTGCCGTGGGGACGAAAAGAGGGCGGATTCATGTGGGCTCCCGATTGCGTTTACAAAAACGGGACGTACTATTTCTATTTTCCTCATCCCAGCGGAACGGAATGGAATAAAACATGGAAAATCGGTGTGGCGACCAGTGATAAACCGGCAAGCGGCTTTACCGTACAAGGATATATTCCTGATTTGGAGCCTATGATAGATCCCTGTGTTTTTATCGACGATGACGGGCAGGCGTATTTGTATTACGGCGGCGGCGGAACCTGTATGGGGGGAAAACTGAAAGACAATATGATGGAAGTTGACGGAAAAATGCAGATAATGGAAGGTTTGGAAGATTTTCATGAAGCAGCCTGGGTGCATAAACGGAAAGGAATATATTATTTGTCATATTCCGATAATCACGATGAAGGCGATGCTCATAACAGGATGCGTTATGCTACCAGCAAAAGTCCTTTAGGCCCGTGGACATATCAGGGAATTTATATGGATCCGACGGATAGTTATACCAATCACGGTTCTATTGTCAAATATAAAGGGCAATGGTATGCTTTTTATCATAACAGTGCGCTTTCGGGACATGACTGGTTAAGGTCGATTTGTGTGGATAAGTTGTACTATAATAAGGACGGAAGCATTCGAAAAGTTGTTCCTACATTGGATTGCGGCGCGTCGTTGAAAGGAAAGAAAAAATAGAATTTTGTCGTTTGTAGGCGTAGAAGTTTATATTGCATGCGGGAAAAACAATGCGTTGTTTCCCGCATGTGGCGTTACAGCGGGGTTATTAATTTGTTGTTTTAATTGAGATAGTTGATGAATAAACGGATTTTTGTTCTTTATTTATGTGTGTTGGCAGGAGCAGGAGGGATCGGAACTGCCCAAACGGTGCCGTCGTTTAAGGCCAACTATGAGTTGGCCGCTCGCTTTTCTCCGGAAAAAGTAAATAAAATGGTGTTCTCCAAGCAAGTCGATCCTCATTTTTTGAAAAACAGCCGGCGGTTCTGGTATGCCTATAAAACACCGCAGGGTACGTTCTGGTATATCGTGGATGCGGATAGCGGAAAAAAAAGTTTGTTGTTTGACAATACCGATATGGCGTCGCAAATAACTCGCATCGTAAAAGATCCGTTCGATACGCAACATTTACCTATCGATAATATTCGGTTTAATGAAAAAGAAGACGGCTTCGTTTTTAAAGTGACCAGTTCGCTCGAGGAAGAAAAGGAAAATAAGGAAACCGGAAAAAAAGAAAAAAAGAAGAAGGAGTTTTTTCTGCAATACGATATGCAATCGGGAAAAGTCAGCGAGTTGAAAGAGTACGAAGAACCTAAACGTTATCCCGGATGGGCTTCCGTAGCTCCCGATACGAGTATTGTCGTATTTGCGAGAAATTTCAACTTGTTTTATATGGACAAGGAAAACTTTATGAAAGCTTTGAAAAACGAGAAGGATTCTTCTATTGTGGAACATCGGTTAACTATGGACGGAGAAGAATATTTCGTTTATGGCGGTTCGTCTAATAACAATACGAATGTAAGTCGTGAAGAAAATAAAGATAAGCGAAAACCTGCATATGTTTATTGGGCGCCCGATTCTAAACATTTCGCTTTGATTCGTACCGATGAACGTCGGGTAAAAGATTTATGGGTAATTAATGCTTTGGCTCAACCTCGGCCTACGTTGGAGTCATATAAGTACCAGATGCCGGGAGAAGCCGATGCGCCTAAAAGTTATTTGTACGTTTTCGATGTCGAAAGTAAGACCGGTAAGATAATTGAAACCGGAGCGTTTAAAGATCAAACGCTCCGGATTTATAGCCGTCCTAAAAAACGGACGATGCGTGACGATATTCATCAGTCGAATGTATGGTTGGGCAATGAGAATTCGTTCTGGCTTACGCGGACCAGTCGGGATTTGAAACGGATTGACCTATGCCGAGTAAATTTTACGGAAGATAGCGTATATTGTATTGTAGAGGATCGTTTGAATAAATCGTTAGAGACTAAACCTCCTTTTTTGTTGGAAGATTCGGATGAGTTTATCCATTGGTCGGAGTGCGATGGTTGGGGGCATCTGTATTTGTATGATAAGAATGGGGATGTAATCCGCCAAATTACAAAAGGCGATTTTCATGTAGACCGAGTAATAGGAGTGGACGAAAAGAGTAAAACGGTATATTTTACGGCCAATGGTGCAGAGGTGGGAGAAAATCCTTATTATACTCATTTGTACCGGATCAATTTGGATGGCTCCGGGATGAAACGGTTGACTTTGGCCGGCTTCGACAACCAGATTGTCGGCGATGACGAAAACCGTCGTTTTGTCGTCAATTATTCCCGGGTAGATACAACGCCTGTTTCGGTTTTATTCGATGAAAAAGGAAAAACGATAGCGGAATTGGAAACAGCTGATCTGTCTCTGTTATTCGATGCAGGGTATAAGTTTCCTACGCCTTTTACGGTAAAAGCCGCTGATGGAGTGACCGATTTGTACGGTGTTATGTATAAGCCGTTCGATTTCGATTCGACCAAGCGCTACCCTATTATTTGCTATGTATATCCGGGACCTCAGACGGAAGCTGTGAACACTTCTTTTTCAACGAGTATGGACCGGGTGGATCGGTTGGCACAAGTGGGATTTATCGTGATTACGGTAGGCAACCGGGGCGGGCATCCGGCCCGATCGAAATGGTATCATACTTACGGATATGGGAATCTCCGCGATTACGGACTGGCCGATAAGAAAACGGCAGTGGAACAATTAGCTGCCCGTTATCCTTTTATTGATATATCTAAAGTAGGCATTCATGGACATTCGGGAGGAGGATTCATGTCTACGGCGGCCGTATTGGTCTATCCGGATTTTTTCAAGGTTGCGGTATCTTCTGCGGGCAATCACGAGAATAACATTTATAATCGTTGGTGGAGCGAAAAGCATCATGGAGTTCTTGAAACGGTTACGGAAGCGGGAGATACTACATTCCGATATTCGATTCCTAAAAATTCTGAAATAGCACAAAACTTGAAAGGACATCTGATGTTGGTTACCGGAGACATTGATAACAATGTCCATCCTGCAAATACTTTGCGTGTGGTAAATGCGTTGATTCGTGCCAATAAAAGGTTCGATATGTTGGTTTTGCCGGGACAACGTCACGGATTCGGAGATATGACCGAATATTTTTTCTGGAGAATGGCCGATTATTTCAGTGAACATTTGCTCGGCGATGGAGAACGACCGGTCGATATTCCTCAAATGAGCAAGTAGGACAAAGGATATCTGATGTTTCCCATTTCATAAAACCGGTTTCCTGAATATACGAGAGCCTGACGAAATTTTTGTCAGGCTCTCGTTTTTTGATGATGTGAAGGAGGAATACGCTGCCCGCGAACCGTTCGGAAAGAAATTACCTGACCGAAAAGTTTAATCATTGCGGGCAGATTTCGGATTGGAGTTGGTTTTTTATCATAATCCGCAATTTCTTGTTTTGAGAGAACGAAAATAACTGTAAATCGGTTAAAATCATGCACATCCATCCCATCGATTTTACTGTTAATTTTTTAGCAATAAGTGTCCGTTTTTTGGATTACAAATTGTATCTTTGCACCGTTGAAAAATTCAATCAAAACAAATATAAAAATGTCGAAAATGATTCGTTTAAAAAAAGGTCTCGACATCAAATTGGTGGGGCAAGCGGCAAGAGAGCTTGCGGACACTCCTTGGGCCGATTCTTATGCTGTGAATCCGACTGATTTTATCGGATTGACTCCTAAGTTGCTGGTCAAAGTCGATGACGAGGTAAAAGCAGGAACTCCGCTGTTTTTCGACAAATATCGTCCGCAGGTATTGTTCTCTTCGCCTGTGAGCGGTAAGGTCAAAGCTGTTAACCGGGGAGAAAAACGTAGAATTCTGGAAGTTGTGATCGAACCCGATCGTAAAAACGAGTATGAAACTTTTCAAACGGTGGATTTGAGTTCTGCTTCCAGAGATGCCGTTATTGATTTAATGTTGGCTTCCGGATTGTGGCCGATGGTTATTCAGCGTCCTTACGGAATAATCGCCGACCCCGGGAAAACCCCCGATGCGGTTTTTATCTCCGGTTTCGATTCCGCACCGTTGGCACCGGAAATGGATTTTGTGTTGAAGGATGCGGCCGATGATCTTAAGACCGGTATGGAGGTTATGAAAAAACTGACTTCGGGAAAAGTGCATTTGGGAGTATCGGCTCGGGTAACGAATCCTGCTTTTGAAAAATTGCAGGGAGTGGAAATGACTGCTTTCGACGGCCCGCATCCGGCAGGAAACGTGGGGATTCAGATTCATCATGTCGCTCCGATCGGAAAGGGGAATTTGATTTGGACGGTCGATATTCAAAATTTGGCGATTATCGGTCGCTTTTTCCGTACGGGTCGCGTGGATATGACTAAAATTATTGCCGTGGCCGGATCGGAAACGGAACATCCTCGTTATCAGAAAATCGTGAGCGGAGCGCAAATCAGTAGCATTGTAAAAGACAATGTTAAGCAAAACGGGAAAACGGTACGGTTTATTTGCGGAAATGTATTGACAGGAAAAAAAGTCGGATTGGAAAATTATTTCGGTTTCTACGCCAATCAGATGACGTTGATTCCGGAAGGCAATTACCATGAATTTATGGGCTGGCTTGCTCCGCGCCTCAACAAATTTTCCTTGTCGCACAGTTATTTTTCATGGCTGACTCCGAATAAAAAATATGATTTGGACACAAATTTGAATGGCGCCGAAAGAGCGTTGGTAGTTAGTGGACAATATGAAAAGGTACTGCCCATGGATATATATCCCGTATATTTGTTGAAAGCTATTCTGGCAGGCGATATCGACAAAATGGAAAATTTGGGAATATATGAAGTGATTGAAGAAGACCTTGCTTTATGCGAATTTGTTTGTACTTCGAAGACCGAAGTTCAGCAAATCGTCCGTAAAGGCTTGGATATGTTAATGAAAGAGCTTAATTAATTCTTAATATTTAAATATGAAATCCTTAAGAAATTATATCGATAAAATTAAGCCGAATTTTGAAAAAGGGGGTAAGTACGAAAAATTCCACTCCACATTCGATGCTTTCGAAACATTCCTGTATGTTCCCGATACTGTGACAAAGGTCGGGAGCCATATTCGGGACGTGATTGATTTGAAACGTACGATGTTCGTGGTTGTGGTTGCGTTGCTTCCGGCTTTACTGTTCGGCATGTATAATGTCGGATTGCAGCATTTTGCTGCGATGGGAGCGGCTGATGCAGGGGTAATGCAATGTTTCTTGCACGGGCTTGTCAAAGTATTGCCTATCGTTATCGTGTCGTATGTGGTCGGCTTGGGAATAGAGTTTATTTTTGCCCAGATTCGTCATCATGAAGTGAATGAAGGTTTTTTGGTCTCCGGGATGTTGATTCCGTTGGTCATGCCGGTCGATATTCCGTTATGGATGGTGGCTTTGGCAACGGCCTTTGCCGTTATCATCGGCAAGGAAGTTTTCGGCGGAACGGGGATGAATGTGTTTAACCCGGCATTATTGGCTCGGGCGTTCATATTTTTTGCCTATACGCCGTATATATCGGGTGAAAAAGTGTGGATTTCCGGATTGAGCAAAGGCGAGGGGATTGTCGATGGATTTTCGGGTGCTACTCCTTTGACCGAAATTGCCAATGCGCTGTCGGACAAGGCTGCGGCGCTGACTTTTTCGTCTACTCCGTCCGACTGGCTTTTGGGAACAATTCCCGGAAGCATTGGCGAAACTTCTTTCATTGCGATTATGATCGGGGCGGCAATTCTGTTGTTTACGGGAATCGCCAGTTGGCGGATTATGCTGAGCGTGTTTGCCGGAGGATATATCATGGGATTGATATTCAACTGTATCGGTGCCAATATTTATATGGATATGCCTGCTCATTACCATTTGTTGTTGGGAGGTTTCGCGTTCGGCGCCGTATTTATGGCTACCGATCCTGTGACGGCGGCCCAGACAAATAAGGGAAAAGTGATTTACGGTTTGCTGATCGGTATGTTTGCCGTTCTTATTCGGGTTGTAAATCCGGGATATCCGGAAGGAATGATGCTTGCTATTCTGTTTATGAATGCTATGGCTCCGTTGATTGATCATTATGTGGTCGAAGGCAACATCCGTCGCAGAATGAAACGTCTGAATGTCGCGTCTAAATAAGTAAGGAGAGTAAAGCAATGAATAAACAAAGTAATACATACATTATCGTTTATTCCATCGTATTGGTGGTTGTTGTGGCCGTAGCATTGGCGTTTACGGCAATGAAACTTCAGGTTACGCAACAGAGGAATATCGAAATAGAGAAAAAAACGGATATTTTGAATTCCGCCGGTTTGTATAAGGAAGAACCGGGAACGGATAAGAACAAGGCGGTAGAGACGCAGTACAACACTTATATCAAGCAAAGTTTTTTGGTCGATGCTCAAGGGGATGTGGTACAGAGTGCAGACCCGGCAGCCGAAGCATTGAAAGTGTTGAATAACATGAAAGCGGCTTTGTCTAAACCTGAAACAGAACGGGAATTGCCGGTATTCATCAGCGAAAAGGACGGCAAGAAAAATTACATTTTCCCCGTATACGGTACCGGATTGTGGGGACCGGTTTGGGGATATATCGCTATGAACAGTGATTTGAAAACGATCAGCGGGGCTGTTTTTGCTCATAAGGGAGAAACCCCGGGGTTGGGAGCGGAGATCGCTACGCCTGCTTTCGGCAATCAGTTTGTCGGTAAAAGTATTTTCAAGGGCGACCAATACGTGGGGATTTCCGTGCTGAAAGGGGTTGGTTCTTCTCAAGGAAATGACAATGCGGTGGATGCGATTTCCGGAGGAACGATTACTTCCCGGGCGGTTCAGAGCATGATTATCGACAATTTGAAATTTTATCTGCCTTATATTTTAAAACAACAGACTGCTGCTCAATAGGCAGAACAGTTTAGCTATGTATCATCATCAACTAAAAAATACGGTTTATGAGCAATAAAGAAAAAGAGCCGTTATTTTCGGCTAAAAATATGAAGCTGTTGACCGGACCGCTGAATCAGAATAACCCTATTACCGTACAAATTTTGGGAATTTGTTCTGCGCTAGCGGTAACTGCGAAATTAAAACCGGCCTTTGTTATGGCGCTTTCCGTAACCGTGGTTTGTGCCTTTTCGAATTTGATCATATCGCTTATTCGTAATACCATTCCTTCTCGGATTCGTATTATCGTACAATTGGTTGTGGTCGCAGCTCTGGTTATTTTGGTGGACCAGATATTGAAAGCCTACGTGTACGATGTGAGCAAACAGTTGTCGGTGTTTGTAGGTTTGATTATAACCAACTGTATTTTGATGGGGCGTCTGGAAGCTTTTGCTTTGGGAAATAAACCCTGGCAATCTTTTTTGGACGGAATAGGCAACGGTATGGGGTATGGCCTTATTTTGATTATTCTCGGTTTTGTCCGCGAATTGCTGGGGGCCGGAACTTTATGGGGTTACCGGATTATTCCGGAATCTTTTTATGAAGCCGGATATGTGAATAACGGGCTGATGTTGCTTCCGCCGATGGCTCTGATTCTGGTCGGAATCATTATCTGGATTCACCGTAGTAAGAATAAATCGCTCTGCGAAAAATAAGATTAGGAGAGTTATCAGATGGAAAATATATTGAGCATATTTGTCCGGTCGATTTTTATCGACAATATGGTTTTCGCATTCTTTTTCGGAATGTGTTCGTATATCGCTGTTTCGAAAACGGTAAAAACGGCGATGGGGTTGGGGATAGCCGTGACTTTTGTGATGGCGATTACCGTACCCGTCAATTACTTATTGAATGAATACGTTTTGAAACCCGGTGCGTTGAAGTGGTTGAATGCCGCATATGCGGACATTGACCTGAGCTTTTTGAGTTTTATCGTCTTTATCGCGGTCATCGCATCCATCGTTCAGTTGGTGGAAATGGTCGTGGAAAAGTTTTCTCCGGCCTTGTATAACCAATTGGGAATTTTTCTGCCGTTGATTGCCGTGAACTGCGCTATCATGGGCGGTTCTTTGTTCATGCAGGAACGGGATTACGTGAATGTGGGAGAAGCTACCGCCTTTGCTTTGGGGTCCGGAATCGGCTGGTGGCTGGCGATTGTTTTGATGGCGGCTATTCGGGAAAAAATTACCTATTCGAATGTTCCCGTCCCATTGCGAGGGGCCGGCATTACCTTTATTCTTACGGGATTAATGGGAATCGCTTTCATGATCTTTATGGGGATACAGCTCTAAGCTCCTAACCTTAACATTTTAATTGACGAAAAATAATGAGTACGACAATTATAATTGCAACAGCAGCCTTTTTGATAATAATCTTGGTTTTGGTAGCTGTGCTGTTGTATGCGAAGAAAAAATTGATGCCGTCCGGAATCGTGAAAATTTCTATCAACGACGGCAAAAAAGAGATAGAAACGGCACCGGGCAATACTCTGCTTTCCACGCTTTCGGATAACGGCGTGTTTCTGCCGTCTGCGTGTGGCGGCGGCGGTTCCTGCGGCATGTGCCGGTGTCAGGTATTGGAAGGCGGCGGGGATATTTTGCCTACCGAAGTGAACTTTTTTACCCGAAAACAACAACAGGAACATTGGCGATTGGGGTGCCAGGTAAAAGTAAAAGAAGATTTGAAGATACAGGTCCCCGAAGCCGTTTTGGGAGTCAAGAAATGGGAATGCGAGGTAATTTCCAATCATAATGTGGCGACTTTTATCAAAGAATTCGTTGTGAAATTGCCGGAAGGGGAAGTTTTGAATTTCCGGTCGGGTGGATATATTCAAATCGATGTTCCCAAATACGACGAAATTAAATTTTCCGATTTCGATATTGATCCGCAATACCATGAAGATTGGGATAAGATGAAAATGTGGGATTTGGTAACCAAAAATCCGGAACCTACTTTCCGCGCTTATTCTATGGCCAATCATCCGGCAGAAGGAAATATCGTTATGCTGAATATCCGTATCGCCACTCCTCCTTGGGATAGAGCTGCGGGTGCTTTTGCCAAAGTAAATCCGGGGATCTGTTCTTCCTATATTTATTCGTTGAAACCGGGAGATAAAATCACGATTTCCGGTCCTTACGGCGAGTTTTTCGTGAAGGACACGCCCAATGAAAAAATGTTTATCGGTGGTGGCGCAGGTATGGCTCCCATGCGCTCGCATATTTTCCATCTGTTCAATACGGAAAAGACGGATAAGAAAGTGACCTTCTGGTACGGAGCCCGTTCCGCTCGCGAAGTCTTTTATGAAGATCAGTTCCGGCAGATTGAACGGGATTTCCCGAATTTCAAATTTACGATCGCTTTATCTGAGCCGAAATCGGAAGACAATTGGACTGGACCGGTCGGATTTATTCATAATGTGATTTATGAAAATTATCTGAAAAATCATGAAGCTCCTGAAGATATCGAATATTATTTGTGCGGACCTCCCATGATGACGGCAGCCGCGACGAAAATGTTGGACGAATTGGGCGTGCCTCCTGAAAATATCATGTATGACAATTTCGGCGCATAATTTTTATTGTATATTTTTTATTTTTGAAAACGGGTGTTTTGACATTAACGCCCGTTTTTATTTTGGAATACGGCTGTCTTTGCGTACGAAAAAAAAGCGGGAGGAAGAATTGCATACACTATCGGAAACGGGATTTTTCAATGTATTGCCGGAACGACTGAAACGTTTTGCCGAAAAGAGGGAAAACGGGAGGGAAGTTATGGCCGGAATATTTGAAAAATAAAGATAAAAGTCGTATCTTTACACGGTTATAATTAAGATAAAACAATGACAGAAGAAGGAGGAAAAATAATAAAGGTCAATATCGAGGAACAGATGAAATCGGCTTATATAGACTATTCTATGTCGGTAATTGTTTCTCGGGCATTGCCTGATGTGCGAGACGGATTGAAACCCGTACACCGGAGGGTTTTGTACGGAATGAGTCATGAATTGAACTTATATAACGATAAAAAACATAAAAAATCGGCCAGAATTGTCGGCGAAGTATTGGGGAAATTTCATCCGCACGGCGACAGTTCCGTTTATGACGCCATGGTGCGTATGGCGCAACCGTGGTCGATGCGTTATATGTTGGTAGACGGGCAAGGAAATTTCGGATCGGTGGATGGCGATAGCGCAGCTGCCATGCGTTATACGGAAGCTCGTATGGAAAAAATTACCGAAGCGGTAATGGCCGATATTGAAAAAGACACGGTAGATTATACCCTGAATTTCGACGATACGCTTCAGGAACCTACCGTATTGCCTACCCGTATTCCGTTGCTGCTGGTAAACGGAACTTCCGGTATTGCGGTCGGTATGGCGACAAATATGCCTCCTCACAATCTGTCGGATACGGTGGATGCGATTTGCGCGTATGTGGATAATCCGGATGTCGAAATTTCCGATCTGATTAAATATATCAAAGCCCCCGATTTCCCTACAGGGGGGATTGTATACGGTTGCGAAGGGGTAAAAGAAGCTTATGAAACGGGTCGGGGACGGGTCGTAATCCGTTCCAAAACGGAAATCGAGCATGCGGCCTCGGGACGGGAAACCATTGTCGTTACGGAAATTCCGTATTTGGTAAATAAAGCTGAATTAGTCAAGAAAATAGATGATTTGCGCCGCGAAAATAAAATCGAGGGCATTGCAGAAGTGAATGACGAGTCTGGACGCGAAGGGATGCGGATTGCCATAACTTTGAAATCGGATGCCGTGTCGAGTGTCGTGTTGAACAACCTGTTTAAATATACGCCGTTGCAATCTTCTTTCGCTGTGAACAGCATTGCTTTGGTGGATGGCCGTCCGAAGTTATTGACCTTGAAGGATCAGATCAAATACTTTGTTCGGCATCGTCATGAAGTTATTTTGAGAAGAACCCGCTTTGATTTGGATCAGGCTCAGAAACGCGCTCATATTTTGCAAGGCTTGTTGATTGCCCAGGACAATATCGATGAAGTCGTTCATATCATTCGAAGTTCGAAAACGGCTGAAATAGCTAAAGAACAGTTGATGGAACGTTTTGAATTGAGCGATGTGCAGGCTACGGCGATTATCGATATGCGGTTGCGTGCGTTGATCGGATTGGAACGGGAAAAATTGCAGTCGGAATTCGATGCTTTGATGAAACAAATCGAATATTTCAATCGCGTGTTGGCTGAAGAATCGTTGCAGCGACAAATTATCAAGGATGAACTGATCGAGGTTAAAAACAAATACGGGGATGAACGTCGCAGCGAGATACAGCTTTCTGCTGAAGAGTTCAATCCGGAAGATTTCTATGCCGATGATGATGTCGTGATTACCATTTCGCATTTGGGATATATCAAACGGACGCCATTGACGGAATATCGCACCCAACATAGAGGGGGGGTCGGCAGTAAAGGATCCGCTACGCGCGATGAGGATTTCATTGAGCATATTTACGTGACGACCATGCATAATACCATGTTGTTCTTTACGGAAAAAGGACGGTGTTATTGGTTGAAGGTATATCAGATTCCTGAAGGTTCGCGAGTGTCCAAAGGACGTGCAATTCAGAATGTGATACAGATCGAGCCTGACGATAAGGTACGGGCCTATATCAATGTGCGCCGATTAAGTGATTCGGAATATACGGATCGCAATTATATTCTGATGTGTACCCGCGAAGGCGTGGTCAAGAAAACGAAGTTGTCCGAATATTCGCGTCCTCGGCAGAACGGAGTCAATGCCATTACGATAAAGGAAGGCGACCAGTTGATCGATGCGAAGCTGACTGACGGAAATTGCGATATCGTGTTGGCGGCCAAAGGCGGTAAAGCCATTCGTTTCCCCGAATCTACAGTGCGTTCGGTTGGACGTACTTCTCAAGGGGTAAAAGGTATTACTCTGGATGATGGGGATGAAGTGATTGGTATGATTACGGCGGTTAAGGATACTCCCACTGAAATATTGGTCGTATCTGAAACAGGATTCGGAAAACGTACGGATATAGAAGAGTATCGTATTACCAATCGGGGTGGTAAAGGCGTGAAAACGATTCAGGTAACGGTAAAGACCGGCATGTTGATTTCTATTCAGAATGTTACGGATGATAATGATTTGATGATTATCAATAGGTCGGGGATGACGATTCGTATTCCTGTCTCCAGCATCCGATTGACCGGGAGGGCTACTCAAGGGGTAAAGGTAATCAACTTGCGGGGAAAAGATTCCATTGCTTCGGTCATTGCTGTACCCAAAAGCGAAGATGCCTCTTCTGAAAACGATTTGTCGCCGGAACAGAAAGAAAATAACGATACGGCAGAATGAGAAAGTGCCGTTGTAAACATAAATAAACAACTGATTTTATAAATATGAAAAAGATTTTATTGACTGCAGCATCGTTAATGATGTTTTCGGCCGTGTCATTTTCTCAAAATGTAAATGCGGCCCTTTACAAGTCCAAAATTGAGAGAAGCAATGCGGACATTCAGGATCCAAAAAAGAATGTGAAATCTTCGACATGGTTGTCTCGAGGCAAGGCTTTTTACGATACAGCTGTTGCCAACAATTTCAAAATCTTTGCGGGAATGCCGGAAGCAGATATGATTGAAAAGATCGGGAACCCGGTCAATGCTAAAGAAATTCCTACTGAAACTTACAATGGTGTCAATTACCTGAAATATCAGTATAAAGGAGTAGATATCTATCTGTTGGCCGATCAAAAGACGGTGGATTTCTGGGTAGAAACGGAACCTATTTATCCGGGAGCATTGGAGGAATCGAAAAAAGCGTATTTAAAAGCGATTGAAATCGATCCCGCAGCTCAGAAAAAAGCGACAGACGGCTTGATAAAGGTTATGAATGCTTACCGTAGTGTAGCTGGAAATGTAAATAAGATAGGTAAATCTGCCGAAGCCGGTCAAAATTTCGGAGCTGCGTATGAAATCGGTTCTATGGATATTATTAATGATAAGGATGCCGATTCTTGGGCTTATTATGCAGGTGTTTTTGGTGCGATAACAGAAGATTTCGATGCGACCATCAAATATCTTTCTCCTTTGGCAGAAGCGGGAACATTCGAAGAAAACGGCGATACCTACTATTATCTCGCATACGCTTATCAGAAAAAAGGAAATTTCGAAGAAGCAGAAAAGAATTACTTGAAAGGGATTGAGAAGTATCCTTCCAATCAGAAGTTATTACAGGATTTGATCTCGTTGTATATCGAGATGAAAGAGGATCCCTCGAAAGTAATTCCTTATATCAAAAAAGGACAGGAAAGTGATCCTAACAATGTCGTCTTTTTCCTTGCGGAAGGGATTGCGTACAATAGTATGAAAGAGTACGACAAAGCGATTGAAGCGTTTAATAATGCCTTGAAGGTCAATCCCGATTATTTTGAAGCACTCTACTCTATCGGTACATCTTATTATGAAAAGGCCGGCCAGTTGAATACGGAGTTGTCGAATGTGGATTATACCAATGCGAAATTGAGAGATGAATTGACGGCAAAAATTTACGAAGCATATAGAAATGCGTTGCCTTCTCTGGAGAAAGCACATTCGTTGAAACCGGAAGATAAGAGTACTGTGGAATTTTTGAAATCGATTTATTTTGTATTGCGGGATCAAAGCCCTGAAATGCAAGCGAATTACGATAAGTATAACGAGTTGTTTAAATCGATGTAATTTTCGAATATAAAGTAAAACGCCCCGGTTATCCGGGGTGTTTTGCTTTTATCGGAATTCATTTTCTTTAAAAAATCAGATCCTTTTGGTGTGTAAGAGGAAAGGGGATATCGTGTTTGTTAATTCGGGATATTTTTATTAAATTTGTGACCTCTTAAGAAGACTATGAGAGATTATAAACTATATAAATCATTTTAAATTTATTTAAACATGTCAGACGTAAAACGCGTTTATACTTTCGGGAATAAGAAGGCCGAAGGTAACGGCAAAATGAAAGAACTGCTGGGGGGTAAAGGTGCCAACCTTGCAGAAATGAACCTGATCGGTATTCCCGTACCTCCGGGCTTTACGATTACAACCGAAGTTTGTACGGAATATTTTGCGCTTGGACAGCAAAAAGTGATTGATTTGTGTAAACCGGCGGTAGAAAAGGCCATGGCGGAAATCGAACAGATTATGGGGGCGGAATTTGGCAGCACGACAAATCCCTTGTTGATGTCTGTTCGTTCCGGAGCAAGGGTTTCCATGCCGGGTATGATGGATACGATTCTGAATTTGGGATTGAACGATGAAGCGGTGGAAGGTTTGGCAAAACGTACAGGAAACGACCGTTTCGCATGGGATTCTTATCGTCGTTTTATCCAGATGTACGGGGATGTCGTTATGGGAATGAAACCCCAGAGCAAGGAAGATCATGACCCGTTCGAAGAAATCATCGACAAAATGAAAGCAAGTCGCGGTGTGAAAAACGACACTGAACTGACTACCGATGATTTGAAAGAATTGGTAAAACAATTTAAGGTTGCCGTGAAGGAAAATACCGGAAAAGACTTCCCTACTTGTCCGTGGGAACAGTTGTGGGGAGCCGTTTGCGCCGTATTCGACAGTTGGATGAACGAACGTGCCATCCTGTACCGCCAAATGAACAAATATCCCGCAGAATGGGGAACGGCCGTGAACGTGCAAGCCATGGTGTTCGGCAATATGGGGAACAACTCGGCTACTGGAGTTGCCTTTACCCGTGATGCGGCTACCGGAGAAAATATTTTCAATGGGGAATATCTGGTAAACGCTCAGGGAGAAGACGTGGTGGCCGGTATTCGTACGCCTCAGGAAATTACATTGGAAGGGTCGCGTCGTTGGGCGGCTTTGCAGAATATTTCCGAAGAAGAACGTGCCAGCAAATACCCCTCTTTGGAAGAAGTGATGCCGACCGTTTATAAGGAATTGTTCGATATTCAGCATCATCTGGAAACTTACTTTACCGATATGCAGGATATTGAGTTTACGATTCAGGACGGTAAATTATGGATGTTGCAAACTCGTAACGGGAAACGTACCGGCGGCGCTATGGTAAGAATGGCTATGGAGATGCTGGCGGAAGGCATGATCGATGAAAAAACGGCTATTTTGCGTTGTGAACCTGCTAAATTGGACGAATTGCTGCACCCGGTCTTCGATGCCGCTGCCGTGAAAAAAGCGAAAGTATTGACCAAAGGGTTGCCTGCCTCCCCGGGAGCCGCGTCGGGACAAATTATATTTTTTGCAGACGATGCCGAAGCTTGGGCTGCAAACGGTAAAAAAACGATTCTCGTCCGCATCGAAACTTCACCTGAAGATTTGAAAGGTATGGTTCAGGCAGAAGGTATTCTGACGGCGCGGGGCGGTATGACTTCGCATGCTGCCGTTGTAGCGCGCGGTATGGGTAAATGCTGTGTATCCGGCGCTGGCGCTTTGGTTATCGATTACAAGGCCAGAACGATAACGATCGGCGATACCGTATTGAAAGAAGGCGACTTTATTTCTTTGAACGGCACTACCGGAGAAGTATATGCCGGTCAGGTAGAAACGAAAGCTCCTGAATTGTCCGGAGATTTCGCGAAGCTGATGGATCTGTCGAGCAAATATGCTCATTTGAAAGTACGTGCGAATGCCGATACTCCCCGTGACGCGAAACAGGCAATGGCATTTGGTGCGCAGGGAATCGGTCTGTGTCGTACCGAACACATGTTCTTTGAAGGCGACCGTATCAAAGCTGTCCGCGAAATGATTTTGGCGGATGACGAAGCCGGACGACGGAAGGCATTGGCTAAATTGTTGCCTATTCAGCGCGGGGACTTCGAAGGTTTGTTCGAAGTGATGGAAGGCAATCCCGTGACTGTACGTTTGCTCGATCCTCCTTTGCATGAATTCGTTCCTCATTTCGAGAAAGAACAGAGAGAGTTGGCTGCCGAAATGGGTATTTCTTTCGAAACGATCAAAGCAAAGGTAGAAGCGTTGGCGGAAGTGAATCCTATGCTGGGACACCGCGGGTGCCGTTTGGGAAACACTTATCCCGAAATTACCGAAATGCAGACCCGTGCGATCATTGAGGCGGCGATGAACGTGAAAGCCAAGGGAGTGCCTGTGCACGTGGAAATCATGGTCCCGCTGGTAGGTAACCACAAGGAATTGAAATATCAGAAAAAAGTAATCGATGCGACGGCGGCAGAAGTCTTTGCGGAAAGAAACGACAAGATCGATTATATGATCGGTACGATGATCGAAGTTCCGCGCGCGGCTATTACTGCGAATGAAATCGCGGAAGTCGCTCAATTCTTCTCGTTCGGAACGAATGACCTGACACAAATGACATTAGGGTTCTCTCGTGACGATATTTCCAAGTTCCTGCCTGAATATTTGCGTCGCGGTATCTTGAAACAGGATCCGTTCCAGATATTGGATGTAAAAGGTGTGGGACAGTTGATTCGGGAAGCCGTTTTCAAAGGCCGCGGTGTTCGTGAAAATTTGAAATGCGGTATTTGCGGCGAACATGGTGGCGAACCTTCTTCCGTAGAGTTTTGCCATTATGCCGGGTTGAATTATGTTTCCTGCTCGCCTTTCCGTGTTCCTATCGCGCGTTTGGCCGCTGCTCATGCAGCGATTAAATAAGGGAGATTTTCTCTCAAAAAAAGAGGGTGGCCCAAAAGTCAATAGGCTTTGAGGTCATCCTCTTTTTGTGTATTGATGCGCACAGTTTGCACTGTCATCTGCGGGAGAGTTTTTTGGGGGGAACGATATAACCGAAATAACGGTTATCTTGCTGAAAAAAAGTGAGATAACCGTTGTCTTTATGGTAAAAGATTGTTATATTTATAGTGTTTAAAAAAAAGATAAACAGTCATTTACCATGAGAGCAAAGATAGTACTCAGAACGGCGGAGGAAGTTCTCGCAATGGAGGATGCGGAATGCGAATGCCAGAAGGAAGAATTCCGAATGAAAGATCTTCCGGAGCGGACCGCAAGGATACTGAAGAGGATGGACATTCATGCGGATGAAGGAGGACGCGAAAAACAACGGTCAGACTAAGCCGGGGTACAACGTTCAGATCTTGACAGAGAATCAGTACATCACGAACTGCGGGATCTACTGGAGACCGACGGACAGGGATACACTGATACCGTTCCTGGAGTCGTTCAAGGCGAAGTACGGGAGCCTGGGCGTAGAGATAGTAGCAGATTCGGGCTACGGAAACGAGCAGAACTCCGCGTACCTGGAGGGGCGAGGAATCGATGCGTATGTGAAATACAACATGTCCCATGCGGAGGTAAAAGGAAACACAGGGACAACGCCTTCCTTCCCCGGAACAGGTACTACAAGGAGGAGCGAGACTTCTATGTGTACCCGATGGGGTAAATCTTGAACGTACAGGGACATGGAGCATGGTGTCAGGTCTTAGATACCGTTCCTGCGTGGCGGTCTACAGTGCGGCCAGATGCACGGGTTGTCCTTCGAGATGCATGTGCTATATAAGGGAAAGTCGGAGCGCAGGGGCATGGAGGTAAACTACAGGGCGAACGCTCTGAAGAGGCAGGCCGGGAACTCCTTACCGGCGAAAGGGGACTGATGTACCGGAGCCGGCGTCCCATAGAGCCGGAGGCCGTGTTTGGGGACATCAAGTTCAACCACGGCTTCAAGCGGTTTCGCCTCAGGTCGGCCAGGAAGGTTAGAGTCGAGTTCGGTTTCGTTGCACTTGCTCACAATCTCAGAAAATACTCGGCATTACTCTCCCGAAGGAGTGCGGCTCACTGTCTGGCCTTGGCAACTGCATAGGTAGTTTGGGCAGCCATATGAGGCAGAAATGACCCGGAGGACATCAAAATGAAAAAAGAAATCGGCTGCAATCTGAAAAAATGGCAACCGAATATCTCTCAGCATTATTCAAAAGAAGCCGACCTCAAGAAATCTCTTTTGGGTCGTTTAGTTTTGCATTTATAAATCAAGGATTAAATTTGAGAAAGAAGGAGTTGTAGTGAACTAACTTTGAGTCTAGATTATATCTAAAGGCCGAATCAGACTACAACTCCTGTTTTTCGGAGAATAGCCAGTTAGAATTTTAGGCTTGAAGGCCTGTTAAACGTGTTAGCTTATCTCCAATTTGTTTAATCGTTAAATGCAAAATTATGAATTATTCTCATTTTGTTGGCATTGATGTGTCAAAA
>CASDZK010000043.1 GCA_949286165.1 uncultured Alistipes sp. | reverse complement strand
GATAACCGTTAATTATCTGTATTGTCCTCCACCCCCCCCAAAAAAAATCCATTACCCGGACTCGCCGGGACTTTCCTGGCATTATAAAAAAAGAAAGGTAACCCTTAAGTCTGTCTTTGACTTTTGGGTCACCCTCTTTTTCTATTCCGGGGGATTCCGATGCCTTGAAAATCGCAGACGAAGCGTTTGCGGGACCGATACCTTGTTTTTCGACAGATTGAAAATTATTTCATTATTGTCGTGTATTTATGATGAAATTTTATTATCTTTGTAAAGATAACCTTGTTTTTAATCAGTATTTCTTGCGAAAATATAAAAAATCGCGGAAATCGTAATGGTAGTTGAACGTATGAGAAATAGATGGCGGATTCCGACGCTTTTTCTGTTTTTTTGCCCCTGCCTTCTGCAAGCGCAGGGCGATTGGCTCGTGGATGCGGTGGACGCGCAAGCGGAAATAACAAAGACGGACGAGGGGTATTTGGTGCTTTCCAACGGGTTGGTCAGCCGGACTTTCACGCTTTATCCGAATGTGGCGACCGTCGCGTTGGAGGAAACAAGAGGCGGTAACTCTTTTTTACGGTCTGTTCGTCCGGAAGCGGTATTGACAATAGACGGGCATGAGATCGAAGTCGGCGGATTGACCGGACAACCGGTGCATAACTATTTGTTGAAGGAGTGGATTCCGGACATGAAAGCGGTTCCGGGGACCTTTAAAATGACGGATTACCGGATTGAAGAGACCCGGGAACGTTTCCCGTGGAAGAAACGTCCGGAGTGGATGCCGCGGGACATGCCGTGGCCTGTGCCGGGGAAAGAATTGGTTTTTACCTATCGGCTGGACGACGAAGCGATCGACACGCTCGTTGCCGCAAACCTGCGGGATGGGCGGCGGAAAATTTTGTTCGAGGATGATTTCGTGCGGTTGCGTCCCGGTTGGAGATTGGCGGAGTCCGGCGCGCATGAGCGCAATTCTTTCGTGAACGAAGGAAAGGTCGGAGAAATCATGGCTCTGTCCCATACGGCGGTTTATGCGGAACGGGATTTTGCCGACGGGGCGAAAACCGTATCGGTCCGGATCGTTCCGGGAACGGACCGTTCCGCATCGTGGGGACCGGGATTGGCCTTGTGCTTCGAAAACAGGACGGTAAAGATGAACGTCCGGACCAGTGAAGGAAAGATCGGATTTTTCGACGGAGAAAAGGAACATTCCGCGTGGGAGACGGGGGACGCTCCGGCCGTTTGGTTGCGGATGGAGTTGCAGGACCGGCGGTTGGAGGCGTCCGCGTCTCTCGATGGTAAAACGTGGCGGCCGGTCGGTTCCTGTGCGTTGACGAAAGGGGAGGTGCCCTTGACCGTCAGGATCGGGAAGATGGATGCCCGGGGCGGAAGCACGGACGCGGAAGACGGCGGAACGACGGGCCGTTCCCGCGTTGAGGCGTTTTCCATGTCGGGCGGTTTGCCTTCGCACGGTTCGCCCGACGACCTGCGGGCAGCTTTGGCTTATCTGAAGGACCTGACGGTCGGTGTGCATTACGAACTGTACGACTGCATGCCGGTTTTCTGCAAGTGGATTACGGTCGAGAACCGTTCCGGACGGGAAATCGTGATCGACCGTTTCACGAGCGAGATATTGGCCGTTGCGGAGCCCGAGAGTACGGTGGACAGCCGGAAAAACTGGCTGTTGCCGAACATTACGTTGGAAACGGATTACAATTTCGGAGGCATGAGCGAAGAAAACCTGTTCGCTTCGAGTTTGGAGTGGAAAGCGGACCCGTTGTACGCCACGCAGGTAAATTACGAACGCACGACCCCTTGTCTGTTGGAAGTCGCGCCCAAGAAAGGTCCGAAACAGCGGATCGCTCCCGGCGGTACGTTCAGCAGTTACCGGGTATGGGAGTTGCTGAACGACAGTTGGGACCGGGAACGCAAGTCGTTGGCTTATCGGCGCATGATGCGTGCGTTGGCTCCCTGGGTAACGGAAAATCCAATTCTGATGCATGTCCGCAGCGCCGATGACGAATCGGTAAAAAGAGCGATAGACCAGTGCGCCGAAGTCGGTTTCGAAATGGTTATCATGACGTTCGGGAGCGGATTCAATGCGGAGGACGACTCTTCCGAGAACCTGGCGAGAATGAAGGAACTGGCCGATTACGCCGCGTCGAAGCATGTCGCTTTGGGCGGTTATTCCCTGCTGGCCAGCCGGCATATCGACGGGGAAAACGACGTGGTGTTGCCCGAAGGCGTGCGGCCCCGTTTCGGAAATTCGCCTTGTGTCGAAAGCCGTTGGGGACAGGAGTATTTCCGAAAGCTGTACGGTTTGTACGAACGGACCGGTTTGTCCGTTTTCGAACACGACGGTTCTTATCCCGGCGATTGGTGCTATTCCGTCCGGCATCCCGGCCACGAAGGGGCGGAGGATTCTCAGTGGAACCAGTTCCGACGGGTGTCCGACTTTTATAAATGGTGTCGCGGAAAGGGCATTTACCTGAATGTTCCCGATCTGTATTTCCTGAACGGAAGCAGCAAGACCGCCATGGGATACCGGGAGACGAACTGGTCGTTGCCCCGGGAGCAGCAGGAGATTATCGAACGGCAGAATATTTATGACGGGACATGGAGCAAGACCCCTTCGATGGGATGGATGTTCGTCCCTTTGGTCGAATATCACGGAGGCGGCAAGGCCGCTACCATAGAACCGCTGAGAGAGCATTTGCCGCATTACGGGCAGCGTCTGGCCAATCTGTTCGGGGCCGGCGTGCAGGCTTGTTACCGTGGTCCCCAACTGTACGACGCTCCCGAGACGAAAACGCTGGTGCGGCAATGGGTGGACTTTTATAAGAGACACCGGGAGGTGCTGGACGGGGACATCGTCCATGTGCGTCGTCCGGACGGCCGGGATTACGACGCGATTCTTCACGTGAATCCGTTCGGGGAGGAAAAAGGGCTTTTGATGGTGTATAATCCGTTGGACGAACCGATTCGGCGCCGGATACGGGTCAATCTGTATTATACCGGTCTGGAGGGAAAAACGACGGTTTCCGAACAGGACGGAAAGAGCCGGACGTTGAAATTGGACCAAGACCGCAATGCCGTTTTCGAAGTGGAAATTCCGGCCAAAAGCCAAACGTGGTTCGTGATGCGTTAGATGGCGTTGTACGGCGGCGGTGCGGCCGCTTGGGTTTAAAGTGGTATATTTGCCGCATGATTGCGGCGGACGAAGTCAGAGGGAAGATCAACGAGGCGGTACGCTCGCGCGTTCCCTGCCTTTTCGGGGTGGATTACGAGCTGTGCGAGGGTTTTTTTACGGATCGCCCGCTGGAACAGCGGCAATATCTCTTCAGAGCGGGAGAGGCGGCCAATTATCGGCCGCAGAAACCGGAAACGGCGGTTTGGACTTCCTTCCCCGAACCGTACGGCGTCTATCGCCGCCGGTTCGAGACGGTCATGGCCGGATTGAAAAGGGGGAACTCTTTTCTGGCCAACCTGACGGTTCGCACGCCGGTATCGTCGAACCTGACGCTGGAACAGCTGTTCCGGGGCAGCGTTTCGCATTACGGGTTGCTGATTCCCGGCCGGATGGCCTGTTTTTCTCCGGAACGGTTCGTGCGCATCGCCGACGGACGTATTTCCTCCAACCCTATGAAAGGGACGATAGACGCGGCTTTCCCGGATGCCGAGACGGTCATTCTGAACGATTATAAGGAGACGGCCGAACATTATACGATCGTGGACCTGATCCGCAACGATTTGAGTCGGGTGGCGGACGACGTGGAGGTAAAACGGTTCCGGTACGTGGACCGGATCGATACGGGAGAAGGAACGATTTTGCAGGTCAGTTCGGAAATCGAGGGCTGTTTGTCGCCCGCGTATGCGGAGAGGGTAGGGGACGCTCTTTTCGAATTGCTGCCGGCCGGATCCATTTGCGGGGCGCCGAAAGAGGCTACGGTCCGGCTGATCGCGGAAGCGGAGCGGACGCCCCGGGGCTTTTATACGGGGATATTCGGATATTACGACGGCCGGGTGTTGGATACGGCCGTTTTGATCCGGTACGTGGAACAGACGCCCGGCGGACTGGTGTTCCGCAGCGGGGGAGGCATTACGGTCAATAGCGTTTGCCGCAGCGAATACCGGGAGGCGTGCGAAAAAGTGTATTTTCCGATACTTCGATGACTTTCATAGAGACCATAAAGGTAAAAGAGGGCCGGTTTTTCGATTTGGAATATCACCGGCGGCGGATGGAACGGACGGCCCGCCGTTTTTTCGGAACGGTTCCCGAATTGCCGCTCGCTTTGCGTCCGCCCGACGGCGGCTTGTACAAATACCGTGTGGAATACGGGGAGACCATTGTGAAAACGTCGCTTTCCCGCTACCGTTTCCGTCCTGTGAATAGTTTGCGGCTGGTGGACGGTACGGGGACGGATTACCGTTTCAAAAGTACGGACCGGGGCGGATTGGACCGGCTGTTCGGCCTGCGGGACGGATGCGACGACGTGTTGATCGTGTCGGACGGGCGCTTGACCGATACTTCCTTCTCCAATGTGGTGTTGTACGACGGCCGGGAATATTATACTCCGGCGCGTCCGTTGCTTCGCGGCACCAAACGGGAACGGTTGCTGGCCGAAGGTAAAATCCGCGAAGCCGAGATACGGGCGACCGATTTGCCCGCTTTCGAGCGGCTTTTCCTGATTAACGCGATGATAGATCTGGAAGACGGAATCGGCGTGCCGGTTTCCTCGATACGCTGAATGTTCCCCGATCCGTTATTTCGGGGTTTCCGCATTTATTTTCCGAAAAACAGTTCCGGAGTTTTTCTCGCACTGAAATTTTGATAGAGGTAATCGGTAAACGGCGTTTCGAACAGGCGGGCTCCGTTGGGGCAGAATTTGACGCAGGCGCAGCATTTGATGCAGGATTGCGGATCGCTGACGATTTCATCCTGCAAGGAGATGGCTTGCGTGGGGCATATTTCGATGCAGTATCCGCATTGAGTGCAAAGGCCGTTGTCCGTGTCGGGCGTTTGCGGCGTTTGGGGTTTCCTTGCCTTGTACGGCCGGTTGCCCCGGACTTCCAGTACCGGTTTATCCGGGAATGTGGGGGAAGACAGCCGTTCGGCGATCTGCCGGCCGAAATTTTCGGCTTGCCGCAAATCTTCCGTATCGGGGCGGCCGGCGGCTACCGGCCGGCCAGGTTTACTGTAGGAGTGTTCCCCGATGAACGCCGCTCCGGCTACGGGAACGAAATTTTTATCCGTCGCCCAATCGGTCAGTTCCAGCAAAGCGTCTTCATAATCCCGGTTGCCGTAGATAACGAGGGTTACGACAGGACCTCCCGAGCCGCACAGAGATTCCATGCGCGTTAGGGCTACGGACGGAATGCGTCCGGCGTAAACCGGTACGGCCAATACGGTCAGAGTGTCGGCCGGAACGGGTATCGGATGGTCCGGTTTTTCATAAGTCAGGTCTGTTTCCCGGATCTCCGCGATACCGGTTCCGCGGGCCACGGCCCATGCCGTCGTCCGGGAAGTGCGAGTGGGGGAGAACCAGATGAGATGTAAGGAGGAAGGCGTTGTCATGTCGTAAAGGTTTTTGTGTTTTTGCAAAGATACCGGTTTTAGACGAGGGACCGGTCGGTCACAATATTTTTTTCAGCAGTTTCAACCGTTTGTAAGGCGGATAACGCAGGGGGATGTCGATTCGGACGGAAGTCTCCACCACCGCTCGGGGCCGGCTGAAAGTTTCGAAACTGTATCGTCCGTGGTAGGCGCCTATGCCGCTGCCTCCCGTGCCTCCGAACGGCAGCCGGGGATGGGCCGCATGGAGAACGGTATCGTTGATGCAGACTCCGCCCGACCGGATTTTTCCGGCGATTTCTTTGGCGCCTTCCTTTTTTCCGAAATAATAGAGCGCCAGAGGCGAGGGACCGGCATTGACGAACCGGATCGTTTCGTCCCGTTCGGAGAACTCCAGCACGGGCAGCAGAGGGCCGAATATCTCTTCCTGCATGAGGGGCGATTCCGGAGAGACTTCGTCCAGCAGGGTAGGGGCGACGTAACGTTGTTCCCGAACGACGGTTCCGCCGTGGAGGATACGGCCCGACCGCATCAGTCTCGCCATCCGGTCCGCGGCTTCCGGGGTAATCATCCGGGGATAGTCGGGGCTGGTTTCGGGGGTCGGACCGAAACAGCGGTTGATTTGCCGGATCATTTTTTCCGTCAGTTCTCTTTTCAGGCTGCGGTGTACCAACAGGTAGTCCGGGGCGACGCAGGTTTGTCCGGCGTTCAGGAATTTGCCCCATACGATGCGGCGGGCGGCGATGTCCGTGTCGGCTCCGATGTCCACGATGCAGGGGCTTTTCCCGCCCAGTTCCAGCGTGACGGGAACCAGACGCCGGGCGGCGGCCGCCATGACCTGTTTCCCCGTTTGCGGGTTGCCGGTAAAAAAGAGGTAATCGAACGGCTCTTCCAACAACCGGCCCGCTACGTCGGGTCCGCCGGTCAGCAGGGTTACGTGTCCCGGATCGAATGCGTCCCGGACGAGCCGTTCCGTAACCCGCGCCGTTTCCGGAGCCAGCGGGCTGGGCTTCAGCAAAACGCAGTTCCCTGCGGCTACGGCGCCGATCAGGGGAACCAGCTGCAATTGGAAAGGGTAGTTCCACGGGGACATGATGAGGACCGTTCCGTAGGGTTCCCGCAAAACCCGGCTTCGGGAACCGAACAGGAAGAGCGGAGAGGATTTGCGGCGCGGCCTGGCCCAACGGCGCAGGCAACGCAGTTGGGTTTTCAACTCCTGCAATACCATGCCGGTTTCGGCCATCCGGCTTTCGTAGGCCGATTTATGCAGGTCCGCCCGTAAGGCGTCGGTAATTTCCCGGTCGCGGGCGACGATGGCCCGTTTCAGCCTTTTCAGGGCTTCCCTGCGGAACCCGAGGTCGCGGGTAACGCCCGATGCGAAGAAACGGCGCAACATATTCACTTCTTCCATGACTGTTTTTTTTTATAAAAATAGATAAAAAAATTTCTCGGTATATGGTTATTCTAAAAATTAGTCGTACATTTGAACAATCGATTGCGTGAAATTGTATGTAATTTATGACTTCGAAAAAGAAGAAAGTTTCAATATATGACATCGCCCAGCGGTTGGGGGTCTCGGCTTCTACGGTGTCGCGGGCTTTGCAGGACCATCATTCCATCGGTTCCGAAATGAAACGGTTGGTGCGGGAAACGGCCGAAGAGATGGATTATAAGCCCAACCGGGTGGCGTTGAGCCTGAAATTGGGCAAGAACAATGCAATAGGCGTGTTGGTGCCGCACATCAACCGAAATTTTTTCTCGTCGGTCATCGAAGGGATCGAACAGGAGGCCGCCGAACGGGGCTACGACGTGCTGATTTGCCAGTCGAACGAGTCGTACGTTCGCGAATGTCAGCTTCTGGGCGCCTTGTCGCAGGGAAAAGTGGACGGAGTGATCGCTTCCGTAGCGGCGGGGACGCGGGACGTATCGCATTTTAACCGTTTGGCGCAGTACGGTATTCCGTTGGTGTTGTTCGACCGGGTCTCTACGGAAGTGCCCGGTGTCATGACGGTTACCGTGGACGATTACCGGGGGGCCTACCGGGTGGTGGAACACCTGTACGAACAGGGATGCCGCCGGATTTTCCATTATGCCGGTCCGCAGCATGTCAGCGTTTGGAAGCACCGGCTGGAAGGGTATTGCGATGCCATGCGGGACCTGGGATTGAAGGTCGGTCGGGACTGGATCGTGTACGGCGAGACGATCGGTCGGGAAGACGGGGAACGGATGATCCGGGACATTTTGCGGATGAGGCAGAAACCCGATGCCGTGTTCTTTACCAGCGATTTCGTGGCCTTGGGGGCTTTGGTGGAGATGAAGAAGCATGGGCTTTCGGCTCCCCGGGACCTTGCGGTCGCGGGATTCGCCAACGAACCTTTCGACGAATGGATCACGCCGTCGCTGACTTCCGTGGAGCAGTACAGTTACCGGATGGGAGGGCTGGCGGCCAAAATGCTGATCGACAAGATTGACGGCGAAACGCCGGCCGACATCGTGATAGAGCCGCGGCTGATCGTGCGGGAATCATCGGAAAAACGATAAGAAACGATAAAGGAATCATCTAAACATATACGGATATGAAAACGAATTACGAAGTGAGGTACGCCTCGCATCCGGCGGATGCCAAACAGTACGATACGGCCCGTTTGCGCCGGGAATTTCTGATCGAGCGGCTGATGGCGGCCGATGAAGTGAATATGGTCTATACCATGTACGACCGGTTGATCGTCGGCGGGGCGGTTCCCGTTTCCGAGAAGCTGGAGCTGGAAGCTATCGACCCGCTGAAGGCTCCCTGTTTTCTGCATCGCCGGGAACTGGGCGTTATCAACGTGGGCGGTCCGGGCACGGTGGAAGTAGATGGAACCGTGTATGAACTGGACTATAAGGAAGCGTTGTATGTGGGCAAAGGCGACCGGAAAGTGGTGTTCGGAAGCAGGGACGCGTCGGCTCCCGCCCGTTTCTATTTCAATTCGGCTCCCGCCCATGCCGCTTTCCCCGACCGGAAAGTCACGAAAAAGGATGCGGTGGTCGTGGAAATGGGAAGTCTGGAAGAGAGCAACCACCGGGTCATCAACAAGCTGCTCGTTACCCAGGTATTGGAAACCTGCCAGTTGCAGATGGGCATGACCGAGCTGAAACCGGGCAGCGTGTGGAACACCATGCCGGCGCATACGCACGATCGGCGCATGGAGGCTTATTTCTATTTCGAAGTGCCCGAAAATCAGGCCGTGTGCCATTTCATGGGAGAAACGGACGAAACGCGCCATATCTGGATGAAGAACGAACAGGCGGTCATTTCGCCCGTGTGGTCTATTCATTCTGCCAGCGCCACCAGCAATTATACCTTTATCTGGGGCATGGCCGGCGAAAATCTGGATTACGGCGATATGGATACCTGCCAGCCCGTGGAATTGAAATAACGAACGAAAAAAGTAATTTTTTAAACATACGATCATGAAAGCATTGCAATTATTCGACCTGACCGGAAAAACCGCTTTGGTAACCGGAGGAACCCATGGTTTGGGAATGGCTATTGCGACGGCTTTGGCGCAGGCCGGAGCCAAACTGGTAATCAACGACGTTTCCGCCGAAAAACTGAAAGGGGCGGTGGCCGAATATGCCGCCAACGGCATTACGGCGCACGGGTATATTTTCGACGTGACCGACGAGGCTGCGGTGGAAAAACATATCGCCCTTATCGAAAAAGAGGTAGGTCCCATCGATATTCTGGTAAACAATGCCGGCATCATCAAACGCATTCCGGCGATGGAAATGTCGGTAGCGGACTGGCAGCAGGTCATCAACATCGATCTGACCGGACCGTTCATCATGTCGAAGGCGGTGGCCAAAGGGATGAAGGAACGCGGCTACGGCAAGATCATCAACATGTGTTCGATGATGAGCGAGGTGGGTCGCGATACCGTGAGCGCCTATGCCGCGGCCAAAGGCGGATTGAAAATGCTGACGAAGAACCTCGCGACCGAATGGGCGCGCTACAACATTCAGGTCAATGCCATCGGTCCGGGATATTTCGCTACGGCCCAGACGGCTCCCATCCGTTACGAAGGGCATCCGTTCAACGATTTCATTATCAAACGCACGCCCGCCATGCGCTGGGGACAGCCGGAAGATCTGGCCGGCACGGCGATTTATCTGGCGTCGCATGCTTCCGATTTCGTGAGCGGCCATGTGGTTTACGTGGACGGCGGTATCCTGGCGTCGCTGGGCAAGGCGTCCAACGAAGAGTAGTAACGGGTTTTACGATTGTAAGCGAAAATGAAGAGAGTAGTTACGTTCGGGGAGATCATGTTGCGTCTGGCGACCCCCGGATACCTGCGTTTCTCGCAGGCCAAGGAATTTACCGCCACTTTCGGCGGCGGAGAAGCCAATGTGGCCGTTTCGTTGGCCAATTACGGCATTCCCGTAGATTTCGTTACCCGCATGCCGCAGAACGACATCGCGAAATCCTGCGTGATGGATTTGCGGAAATACGGTGTGGGAACTTCCGGAATCGTCTATGGCGGCGACCGGCTCGGCATCTATTTTCTGGAAACGGGCGCCGTGGCCCGCGCCAGCAAGGTAGTGTACGACCGTGCCCATTCGTCCATAGCGGAGATCGAACCGGGCATGATCGATTGGGAAAGCGTGTTCGAAGGGGCCGGCTGGTTCCATTGGACCGGGATTACGCCCGCGCTTTCGCAAGGAGCGGCAGACGTTTGCCTGGAAGCGATCCGTACGGCCAACAAGATGGGGATAACGGTCTCCTGCGACCTGAATTACCGCAAGAATTTGTGGAAATACGGAAAACAGGCTTCGGAAGTGATGCCCGCGCTGGTGGAAGGCTGCGACGTGATTCTCGGGAACGAGGAGGACGCCGAAAAGGTGTTCGGAATCAAACCGAAGGGTTTCGACGTGACGGCTACGGCCGGTCGGGTAAATGCCGGGGAATTCGAGTCGGTATGCACCCAGTTAATGAGCCGTTTCCCGCGTGCCCGGAAAGTGATCGTTACGCTGCGCGGTTCCATCAACGCCAACCACAACACGTGGGGCGGGGTGCTGTTCGACGGTAAAAAACTGTACGAATCGCCCCGTTACGACATTACCCATATCGTCGATCGCGTGGGCGGCGGCGATTCGTTCATGGGCGGGTTGATCTACGGTTTGCTGACCTATCCCGACGACGACCAGAAGGCGTTGAATTTCGCCGTAGCGGCTTCCTGTCTGAAACATACCGTTTACGGGGATTTCAATCTGGTAACGGTGGACGAAGTGGAAAAATTGATGTCGGGCGACGCCTCCGGCCGGGTGTCCCGATAAAAACGGCGGTTTTCCTTCCGGTTCCGACCGGAAGGGAGACCGTTTTACGGTATTGCGAAGAATTGATAAACGGCACGCGAGTGCATAAATTAGAAAACGTTATGTTCGATTTACAAGGAAAAATCGCCGTGATTACCGGCGGATGCGGCGTTCTGGGAACGTCGATGGCGAAATGCCTGGCCCGGCGGGGCGTGAAGATTGCCCTGCTCGACCTGAACGAAAAGGTTGGCGCCGAACGGGCGGCCGATCTGGAAGCGCTGGGAACGGAAGCGGCTTATTATAAAGTGAACGTGTTGGAAAAAGAGTCGTTGGAAGCGGCCAGGGATGCCGTGGTTTCCCGTTGGGGACGCGTGGATATCCTGATCAATGCGGCCGGAGGGAACATGGCCGGCGCGACGATCGGTCCCGACCAGACCATTTTCGACCTGAATATCGACGCCTTCCGCAAGGTGTTCGAACTGAACCTGACCGGGACGGTACTGACTTCGTTGGTATTCGCTCCGCAGATGGTAAAACAGAAAAAAGGCTCCATCATCAATATTTCGTCCATGTCGGCTCAAACGGTGCTTACCCGCGTGGTAGGGTATTCGGCCGCCAAAGCGGGCATCGATAATTTTACCAAATGGTTGTCGGTGGAACTGGCCAAGAAATTCGGGGAAGGGGTGCGCGTGAACGCCATCGCTCCCGGCTTTTTCCTGACAGAGCAGAACCGTACGCTGATGACCAATCCCGACGGATCCTATACCGACCGGGCGAAGGATGTGATCCGCGAAACGCCGTTCGGCCGTCTGGGGGATCCGGAAGAGCTGAACGGAGCCATCGTGTTCCTGGCGAGCGAAGCGTCCAAGTTCATTACCGGAACTATCCTGCCCATCGACGGAGGTTTCAGTGTTTACAGCGGCGTATAACGTGCGTGGCACAGAAAGGAGTATTTTATGGAAAGATATAAATTCGAGCAGACTTTCCGCTGGTACGGACCCAACGATGTGGTGTCGCTGGCGGATATCCGTCAGGCTGGCGCGACCGGAGTGGTAAATGCCTTGCATCACATCGCTCCGGGAAAGGTATGGACGGTGGAAGAGATCAACAAACGCAAGGCGATGATCGAGGCGGCCGGGCTGACCTGGTCGGTCGTGGAGAGCCTGCCGGTCAGCGAGCAGATCAAGACGCAGGCGCCGGGGTATCTGGAACATATCGAGAATTACAAACAGAGCATCCGGAATCTGGCGGCCTGCGGCATCAAGGTAATTACCTATAACTTCATGCCGGTATTGGACTGGACCCGCACTTCGGTAGTGTACGAGCTGGAAGACGGTTCCAGGGCTTTGCGTTTCGAACGGGCCGCTTTCGTGGCTTTCGACCTGTTTATCCTGAAACGGGAAAATGCGGAGCAGGATTATACGCCGGAAGAGGTGGAACGGGCGAAGGCGCGTTTCGCGCAGATGAGCGAAACCGACAAGAAGGTGTTGCTCGACAGTATCCTGATGGGATTGCCGGGAGCCGACGAGAGCTTTACCGAACGGGAGATCAACGAAGGGCTGGCCCTGTACAAGGACATCAGCGAAGAGCAGTTGCGTTCCAACCTGATCGACTTTTTGAAAGCCGTGACGCCGGTAGCCGACGAGTGCGGGGCGAAGCTGGCGATTCATCCGGACGATCCGCCCTATAAGCTGTTGGGGTTGCCCCGTATTTTGAGTACGGCGGACGATTTCAGGAAACTGGTGGCCGCCGTACCCAACCGGTCGAACGGCCTCTGTTTTTGCACCGGTTCGTTCAGCGTGCGGGCCGACAACGACCTGCCCGTCATGGCGAAGGAGCTGGGGGACCGCATCAATTTCGTACATCTGCGCAGCACGCAGCGCGATGCGCAGGGGAACTTCTACGAAGCGAACCATCTGGAAGGCAGTATCGACATGTATGCGATCATGAAGAATCTGATCGAAGTCATGCAGAAAAACCGGGTGTCGCTTCCCATGCGTCCCGACCACGGGCATCAGATGCTCGACGACCTGAAAAAGAAGACCTATCCGGGGTATTCGGCCATCGGACGGGTCAAGGGACTGGCGGAGTTGCGCGGGCTCGAATTGGGCATCGGGCGTACGCTGTACGGCGAATAATCGGTAAAACGCAGGGTTATGAGTTACATCGACGACGATTTTTTGTTGGGAAACGATGCGGCTAAGGAGCTGTATCACGACCATGCGGCGAGGATGCCGATTATCGATTATCACAACCATCTCGACCCCCGCCTGATCTTCGAGGATTACCGTTTCGGGTCCATCGCGGAGGTATGGCTGGGCGGCGACCATTACAAGTGGCGGGCTTTGCGCGCCAACGGCGTGGACGAACGGTACGTTACCGGCGATGCGGACGACTGGGACAAGTTTTTGGCCTGGGCCCGGACGGTTCCTTATACGATGCGCAACCCGTTGTACCATTGGACGCATTTGGAACTGAAACGTTATTTCGGCGTGGACGAATTGCTGAACGAACGTTCGGCGGCGGCGATTTACGCCCATTGTAACGAGCTGCTGTCCCGTCCGGCCTATTCGGTGCGCAATCTGCTGCGCATGATGAAGGTGGAACGGTTGTGTACGACGGACGATCCGGTCGATACGCTGGAGTATCACAAACGGTTGCGCGACGAAGGGTTTGGAATCGAAGTGTTGCCGACGTGGCGGCCGGACAAAGTCATGAACATAGAGGGCGGAGCCGTTTACCGCGACTACATCCGGCAGTTGTCCGCCGCGGCCGATACGGATATCGTTTCGGTCGATACGTTGCTGGAGGCGCTTCGGAAACGGCAGGCTTACTTCGCGGAGGCGGGTTGCCGGCTTTCCGATCACGGCGTGTCCGAATTCCCTTCGGGGGAATTTACCGGCAAAGGGATGGACGCGGCGTTCGGAAAAGCATTGCGGGGCGAACCCGTGAATGCCGCCGAAGCCGATCTGTTCAAGTCGGGCATGCTGTACCATTTGGCGGTCATGAACCATGAACGGGGATGGACGCAGCAATTCCATTTCGGAGCGATCCGGAACAATTCCAAACGGCTTTTCGACCAATTGGGGCCGGATATCGGTTGCGATTCCATCGGGGACGGTTCCGTGGCCGCGCAGATGTCCAGACTGTTTTCCCGACTGGATGACGAAGGCCGGCTGGCGAAGACCATTTTGTACAACCTGAACCCGAAAGACAGCGAAGTGCTGGTCTCCATGGCTTACAACTTCAACGACGGGTCGCAGGCGGGCAAGATGCAGTACGGTGCGGCCTGGTGGTTCCTCGACCAGATGGACGGCATGATCAGGCAGTTGAATACCTTGTCCTCTTTCGGTCTGTTGAGCCGGTTCGTGGGGATGCTGACCGATTCGCGCAGTTTCCTTTCCTATCCGCGGCACGAGTATTTCCGCCGCATTCTTTGCAACCTTTTGGGAGAAGATGTGGAAAAAGGGTGGCTGCCGGCTTCGGAAATGCCGTTTATCGGACAAATGGTAGAGGATATCTGTTATTACAACGCCAAACGTTATTTCTGACATTACGGGCAAACGGCGGAATGCCGGACCTGAATGCGAAAAAACCGCGACGGATTGAGTTTCTTTCGGGCTCGATGAATGAGGCTCGGAAATTCAGTCCGTCGTTTTATCATTAGAATCGTTTTTTATGGAGGATTGAAATGAGAGATTTAAGAAAAGCCGTTTTTGCCGTTTTGTTTTTATTCGGGTACTGTTTTCCGATGCTGGCTGCGGAAAGGGAGCAGGGAACCGGCTCGGAAAAGCTTCCGGAGCATCCTCGCCTGCTTCTCCTGAAGGGGGAAGAGAAAAATTTGAAGAAACGGATCGGCAGGGATTCCGTGTGGACGGAAATACACGGTATTTTATTGAAGGAAGCGGACCGTTGTTTGACATTGCCCGTCAATGAAAGAATTAAAACCGGCCGCAGGTTGTTGGACGTTTCCCGCGATAATTTGAAACGCGTTTTCTTGCTTAGTTATGCGTATCGCATGACGAAAGATAAAAGGTATGCGGCGCGTGCCGAAAAGGAGATGCTGAAAGCGGCTTCTTTCGAAGATTGGAACCCTTCTCATTTTTTGGATGTCGGGGAAATGACCATGGCTTTAGCGATCGGTTACGATTGGTTATACCCGGTGCTTTCTTCCGAAACGAAAGCTGTTTTGGAGGAGGCGATAACGGAAAAAGGGCTGAAACAATCTTTTGTCGAACCGTATAACTGGTTTGTCGATGCCGGGCATAATTGGAATCAGGTTTGCCATGCGGGAATGGCTTACGGCGCGTTGGCCGTCTGGGAGAAGGACCGGGAGCTGGCCCGTCGGATCGTTGATCGGGCGATAGAAAAAATTTCCGTTCCGATGAGCCATTACGGTCCCGATGGCGCTTATCCGGAAGGAGTGGGATACTGGGATTACGGAACATCGTTCAACGTGATGTTTTTAAGTGCGATAGAAAAAATTTTCGGAACGGACTGCGGATTGGGCGAAATTCCCGGTTTCCTGAAAACAGGAGAATACGTTTTGCACGCTGTGACGCCGGCGTTGAGGAATTTTCCCTATTCCGATAACGGTTCCCGGTCGGGTATGTGTGCCGCTCTTTTCTGGTTTTACGATAAGACCGGCGACGCGTCGATACTGTATAATCAGGCGCGTTTGTTCCGGAAAGAGGGGATGCGTTCCATAGAACGGCTGGCTCCGGCCATGTTGATCTGGGGGGCTTCCGCCTCTTTGTCCGATCCCGTCGAACCGCAGACGTCTTTCTGGAAGGCGGAGGGAGATAATCCGGTCGTTTTCATGCGTTCCGGTTGGAAAACGGATCGGGAAGTTTATTTGGGCGTCAAGTTGGGATCGCCTAAAGTCAATCACGGCCATATGGATGTAGGAAGTTTTATTTTTGAAGCGGATGGAATCGATTGGGCCGTTGATTTGGGAATGGAAAAATACGATCGTCTTGAACAAAAAGGGGTCGATTTGTGGAATATGAAGCAGGACGCCCAGCGGTGGGATGTTTTCCGGTACAATAATTTCGCTCACAATACGCTTGCTTTTAACGAGAAACTTCAAAATGTGAACGGTAAGGCCGAGATAGGGGAAACGTCGGATCGTGCCGATCATATGTATGTCGTTTCCGATTTGACGCCGGTTTACGCGGGGCAGGCGGAATCCGTGAGACGTTCGTTTTCCTTGGTCGGCAAACGGTACGGGGTAATCGAGGACGAGATCGTGTCGAAAGACAGGTTTACCAAAATGACCTGGACCTTGGTAACGCCTGCTGCCGTTACGGTTGTTTCCGACAAGACGGTAATGTTGGAGAAGGCCGGGAAGAAGTTGTTTGTCAGGGTAGAAGGGCCGGAAAAGATAACATGGAATATCCGTCCGGCCGTTTCTTCGTACAGTTACGATTCTCCGAATGAAGGAGTTTCGATCGTATCCTTTGATACGGACTTGGAGCGCGGCGCGAAACAGAAAATACGCGTGTGCCTGCTTCCGGATGAGAATAAGGAGATCGATTACCGGCCGGTATTGTGATCCGTTGAACGGGACCGGATATTCGGGCAGGGGAAAGGGCTGGCAGTAGAACCTCTTATGCCGGCCCTTTCCGTAAACGGCGAAATGGTCCGGGGAGGTTTCCGGAGGCGGAATCGTGGTGGAAAAAGGCGGGAATGCAGGTGGGCCGAAATATCCTGAATGGAATTTGTTTGGCTGAAAAATGAGGGAAGTAGGAATAAAAAACATAATTTTGTATATTTGAAATAATTGATCGAACGGCGGAAAAATGGAAAAATATATCGTGTCGGCCCGGAAATACCGGCCGGTAAACTTCGAATCGGTGGTGGGGCAGTCGCACATTACTTCCACGCTGCGCAACGCCATTATGCGCAACCAGTTGGCGCATGCCTATCTGTTCTGCGGTCCGCGGGGCGTGGGAAAGACGACCTGCGCCCGCATTCTGGCCAAAGCCATCAATTGCATGAATCCCGCGTCGAATGCCGAGGCTTGCAACGAATGCGAGTCCTGCCGCGCTTTCAACGAAGGGCGTTCTTACAATATCCATGAGTTGGACGCCGCTTCCAACAATTCCGTCGAATATATCCGTACGCTGACCGAACAGGTGCGGATTCCGCCGCAGGTAGGAAAATACAGCGTTTACATCATCGACGAGGCGCACATGCTTTCCGCCACGGCTTTCAACGCTTTTCTGAAAACGTTGGAGGAACCGCCCGCACATGCCGTGTTCATTTTGGCGACGACGGAGAAGCACAAGATTATTCCGACCATTCTGTCGCGGTGCCAGATTTACGATTTCCGGCGGATCAAGACGGAAGACGTAGTGGGTTATCTGAAACATATTTCCGTGTCGGAAAACGTCCGGACCGACGACGAATCCCTGCATATCATCGCCCAGAAGGCGGACGGCTGCATGCGCGACGCGCTTTCGATGTACGACAAGGTCGTTTCCTTTTGCGGCGGGGATCTGAACTTTCGGGCTACGGCGGAGGCCCTGAACGTGCTGGACTACGATACCTATTTCCAGTTTACCGATAGCCTGGCCGCGGGGGATTATGCGTCGGCGCTGGTCGCTTACGATCAGGTGTTGCAAAAGGGATTCGACTCGCAGACTTTTTTGTCGGGGCTGGGTTCGCATTTGCGAAATTTGCTGGTGGCGCTTTCCGGAAATACCCGCTCCTTGCTGGAAGTGACCGGGTCGGTGGCCGACCGTTACATCGCGCAGGCAAAAAGCCTGCAAGTCCCGTTTCTGTACGACGGACTGAACATCATTGCCCGAACCGAAACGGCTTTGCGGCAGACGTCCAATTTGCGGCTGCATACGGAACTGGCCATCTTGAAACTGTGCAATTTGTCGCCCGTCAAATTGTCGTCCGGCGATGCGGGCCGGTCCTACGATCTGCCTCCCGTTTCGGGAACGGCAGTTCCTTCCGGGACGGCTGCCGCTTCGGAACGGCCAGCCAACCGGGTTGTTCCGCAACCGGTCCCGACACGGGAGAAAACCGGACGTTCCGCCGCTCCGGCTGCCGAGTCTGTTCCGTCTGCTGCTCCGTCTGTGATGCCGTCTGCTGCCGTTGCGGCGAAAGAAGCTGTTCATCCGGAAGAAAAAACAGCCGTTGTTTTGCAGGAACCGCCCGTTGTCCCGAAGCAACCGGCGCGGTCGGTCGGCTCGCGTCTGGGGTTGTCCATCGGCGGGTTGCTTCAACAGCAGCAACAGGCTGCTCAGCCGGCGGAAGAAGAGCGGGAAACGGCCGGGACGGTATCGATTGCGGAATCCGACCGGGAAAAAGTGCTGGAGGGATGCCGGAACTTTGCGCAGGAACTGGCGGAAACGCGTCCCCGATTGGTTACGCCTTTTCAAAAGGCCAAGATCGTGGACGGCAAAATAGAATTGGTGGTGGCCAACGCCATTTTGTCCGACGAAATATTGAACAATAAGCATGAACTGCTGACACGGCTGGAACGGCTTTGCGGCGTTCCGAAACTGGATGTGAGCGTGATCGTGGACAAAAATGCGGAGGAAGTGAAAAGCGCACCCGTGCGCGACGAGGATAAGTTCAAGGTATTGCTTTCGGTCAATCCGAAGGTCAGTGCGTTGTGCAGCGCGTTCGATCTGGATTTTACCTGACGGGTTAAGATAGAAAAATGCGGCCGCAAAATTCTGAATTTTGCGGCCGCATTTCGTTTTTCCCGCTCTGGCCGGGACATTCGTTGCGTAATGTGCCCGGCGGCGATTTTTTTACAACTCTTTGATTTTTATGTTCCGGAACCATACTTCGTCGCCGTGATCCTGCAACAGGATGTTGCCTTCGACGGCATTGCCGAAATTGGGCCAGTTCCGGTATTTGCTGTAATTGACCAACGCTTGCCACATTTGGTTGTTGCGTTCGTATTCGAGCAGTTTTTTCCCGTTCAGCCAATGTTCTACGTGGTTGTCTTTTACGACGATCATGGCCGTATTGAATTCCCCTTTCCGGAATCCTTTGTCCTCCGGAGCCGGAATCAAATCGTACAGGGAGCCTAATTTGCGGTTGCCGCGAACGCCTAATTTGGCGTCCGGATGTTTGACGTCGTCCAGTATCTGGAATTCGCATCCGATGGCGGAACCTTCGCCCTTGTTCATGTTCGGATCCACGAAGTATTTGACGCCGCTGTTGGCCCCTTCGGTAATTTTGAAATCGACTTTCAGAATGAAGTTTTTATAGGTTCGCGTAGTCACGATGTCCCCGCCGTTGGTCGATTCGCCGCCGTTGCCTTTCTGTACGATTAAAACGCCGTCTTTAATCGTCCAACCTTTGTCGGGAAACCGGTCTAGTTTCGCACCCCGCCATCCTTCGGTCGTCTTGCCGTCCCAAAGCAGTTTCCAACCTTCCGCTTTTTCCTGTGCGGAAAGGGTGTTCGGAATTGTGGTTACTTCCGGCGCCGCCTGGTTTTCCGGCGTCAGGTATTTTTCCACGTCTTCGGTACAGATGCGGAGGTTTCGCCAGCAAACGGTTTTCCCTTCGTCTTCCGGTTTGCTGATCTGATGGACCTGAAGGGCGATGAATCCTTCCGGTGTCATGTCGTCCAGCAGGTTGGCGCAGGGAATTCCGTTGATCCACGTCCGGATGACGGGACCGCAGGCTTCTATGCGCGCCTGGTTCCAGGTTCCCTTTTTAAAGGCTTTCCGTCCCGGTTCGTTCTGTGTCAGCGGATAGAGCCATCCGCGACGGGCTTCGTCGTAAATGCCTCCGGACCAGGCCCGGTCGGAAGGGTCGATTTCGAACTGGTAGCCGTGTACCCGTCCGTTTTTATAGGTTTCCAGACTTTCGCTGCGGAGCTGTACGCCCGAGTTCAGTCCGTCGTCGATCTTGAATTCGAATTCGAGGATGAAATCTCCGTACGATTTCGGCGTGACTAAAAAGGTGTTCGGCGTGCCTCTTTTGGAGATGCCTACGATGGTTTTGTCTTCTACTTTGTATTCCGCCTCTCCGTTGAGGATTTTCCATCCTTTCAGGTTTCTCCCGTTAAACAGCGGTTCCCATTTTTCCTGGGCGGACAACGTGACGGCGGCTAACAGCAATACGCCGCACAATCCGTATTTTTTTATCATCATTTCCCGTGTGATCTGTTTTATAGTTTGTAAAAATCTTCCCAACCTTTGCGGGGCGGCATCCCCGACAGCATGGCGTTGGCGAAATCGTTGTTCGTGAACCGTTTGCTTCCTGCGTCGAAAAGCAACTGGGTATTCAGTCGTTGGGCGATGACGCCCAGACAGAACATCTGCGTCATGGGACCGAATATTTCGAACGGCGAACGCGTTTTTTCTTCGCCGCAGCAAGCCCGCAGGAAATTCTCGAAGTGGTTGGACGGGCTGGGCGGCACTTCGGGCAGCTTGCTCGCCATCTCTTTGGCCTTTTCTTCCGGAATGATGGAGAGGGTGCTGCCGTGCGTTCCCCCCTTGAAGGTCAGATCGCGGGTGTAAATGATCTTTCCGGGATTCAGTTTCGTGTCTTTGATGTCGCCCTGACTGCTGGCGGGAATATTCGGGTCGAGCGCCGAAACGCCGTAGCCTTCCGGAAGAGGCGGCAGATTGTCCAGTCCGTCGTACCACGTGACGTCCACCGGCGGCATTTTTTTCCGCTGCGGAAAACGGAACAGGATGGTGGAGGAGTAGGGGAAGAAGTAATCGTTGTGTCCCTTCGCGTTCAACATATTGATTTCGTAGGGGAGACCGAGTTGGAGAAATTCGTGGACCGTATCCAGAATATGGGCTCCCCAGTCGCCCAAGGCTCCCATGCCGAAATCGTACCAGCACCGCCAGTCGCCGTAATGGTATTTGGGGTTGTAATCGTGGTATTGCGCGGAACAGAGCCAGGTCATCCAGTCCAATGTTTCGGGCGTGGGTTGTGCGTCCGGGTATTTATAGATATCTGCGCTCCAGTTGTGCCACCGGCGGGAGTTGTTCATGTGTGCGGTTACGGCCGTCACGTCTTTGATGATGCCGGCTTCCTGCCATGCCTTGAATTGAAAGTAGTTCGCTTCGGAGTGTCCCTGGTTACCGACCTGCGTGACCGCTTCGGGATGCATCCGGGCGGCCTGCATCATCAGTTCGGCTTCGAGGAAGGTGCGCGCCATCGGTTTTTCCACGTAAACGTGTTTGCCGTTCGCCAGCGCCAACATGCATATAGGGAAATGGGAATGGTCGGGCGTGGCTACGGCTACGGCCTCTATTTCGTTTCCGACCTTGTCGAACATTTGCCGGAAGTCCGTGAAACGTTTGGCTTCCGGATACATTTTCAGTGTAGCCTGCGTGTGCTTGGCGCCCATATCGACGTCGCAAAGGGCAACTACGTTTACCCGACCCGTTTTGGCGAAGTCCCGGATGATTTGTGCGCCCCGGTTGCCGATGCCTATATAGGCGATGTTTACCTTTCGGTTCGCTCCGGAAACGCGGCTGTAACTTTTGGCATTCAGCAGGCTGTTACCGCCGACGGCGAGACCTGCCGAGACCAAAGCCATTTTTTTTAAAAATTCTTTGCGTGTTGTCATAATATTTATTTTGGTTAGGTTTGTTCGGTATCGAAAATAAATACGAAACAGCGGAAGAGGTTAGTCTTGATTGATGACCGAAAACAATATACTGGTTTTAGTTTGTCTTTATTTGTGCGTTTTTTGTTAGGTTACTGTTAGTTATTTATCGATTGTTCTCTGCAAAATTATTAAAAAAATTGGGAAATGAAAATGATTTTATAAAAAAAATATGAATTGACAAAACGTTGAATCTGTTCGGTAAACAGGTGCGATGTCCGGCGATATGGATGTTTGAAGAGGTTGTTGGATTGTGATGTTTTTGATTTTCAATCATTTATTGTAATGAAAAATGGGACCGACACGAGTGATAGCATTAGATTTTTGTCCGATGGTAAAATAGTTGGGAAACAAGTCTTGATTGTTATGTTTCATGAAACGGGTGTGTTCTGTCGAGGAAGGAGTCCTTTTACTAATCTTTCTATCCTCCATCCTCTGTGGGACATTTCCCTGCCTATTCCTGAACACGAGAAAGTTATCCAAAAAGGCTTCATCTGCTGCGTTGCTGCTTTCCAAGCCAGTACGTTCCCTCGTCTTCGAAAATCAAAACCTTGCATCCATCTGCTGCCTTTTTGAACAACCTGCCGGTAAGGTATGAGGGGGGAGGTTATTTTGACACCTTTCTTTTGTCATCTATCCCTTACATACAAAAAACAAACGCTTTCCCAGACAACACTGAAATTTGTTTATGCGTGTCAAATATACAAAGAGAGTGACCTCCAAGTCTTCTGTTGACTTTGGGGGCACCCTCTTGTGTTTTTCTCCATTGGGTAATGCCGTAAGGCCGATCCGTTATCGTTTAATCTTGAGCGACAAGAACGGGATAACCGCCATTTGCGTCCGCTTCGAAAAGATAGATGCAGCGATTGTTGTGCGTCTCGTTCCACGTTGCGATTGCGGCGTTCAAGGCATCGACCGCCGTTTGGCTTTTCAGTTCCATCTCGTCTTTGGCGGTACAGTCGGTAAACGGAATATCGTTATATAAATCCTTGCCTTCAGAGCTTCCTTTATAACCGATACCTATGCGATTGTCCGCCTTCAACCAATAGCAAGTATTATATCTTGTAGATGGCATATCATCGAGAGCCGTGCCCGAAGCGCCAATCGCATAAACATCCTCGTTATTGTTGGCCGCATCATAACAAGCCGTTATGATATTTGTATCCCACGTAGCATTGCCGTTTATTCCTGCAGCGCCCCGCATTCCTGAAGGAACCGTGATCGTTCCGATATTGTAACAAGCTACGGTCCCTTCGTAAACGGTACCGACCATGCCGCCTACGGAGCCGGCGGTATTTCCGTAAACTATATTCCCCGTATTATAACAGCCTATCACATCGCTGCCTTCATTACACCAGCCGACTACGCCGCCTGTCGATTGTGCCCGCTTCACATCGATTTTACCGCCGGCAGACGCCAGATAGGCGCACCCATCGACTACGCCATTGTTTTGAACAATTCCGATTACACCGCCTATATAATCCCAGAAGTCGTTCACATCGCTGATGACATTTCCTTTGAAGGTGCAATTCTTAATCGTACCGTTGTTTCTGGCGACTATACCGCCTATCGCGTGTATGCTGCTCGTTTGTTCCGCCGCTTTCCTTACTTTATGTACGGTTCCCTCCACATTAAGATTAGACAAAGTGCCGTTGAGTTGCCTGAACATTCCGATATGCGTGTATTGCGCATCATCCACGATATTCAGTCCGCGAACGGTATTCCCTTGTCCATCGAATGAACCTGCAAAAACATGGAACGGTTTGAAATCCGTATCCGTCAGATCAATGTCGTTCGTCAGCTTAAAACAGGTATTGGCGTATGTCATGTCGACATTGGTTTGTTCCGACAAGGCGATGAACTCCTCCGACGAAGTAATTAGATAAGGATCGCCTGTCGTCCCGTTTCCTGAGAAAAGAGAAAGGTTCAAACGGTAGGTCTCGATTACTTTGCCGTTGTCGGTCAAAACTACCTCCAACACCGCAGGGCCGCTACCTGTCGTCAGCTTAATCGTATTGCCTTCAATCGTTGCCGACCAGTCCTTGCCATCCAATACGCGTACAGAGACTTGCTTGTCCTTCGGAGCGGAGAAGGTCAGTTCGCCTTTCAGCACCAAGATTTGGGCGGTCAAATCCGTCAATGAGGTTCCGTTCAATGCGAATGTCAGTCTGTTTTGGAAAAACGGGATTCTGAAGGCATCTTCTTCCTGTATCTTGATCTCTACATATCCGGCCTGTTCATCCACGGTCACGTACTCAAAGAAGCTGTCGCCCTTACTTCCCGTGGCCCTGATACCCGTCGAAGTCCATATCTGGCCGCCGTCGGTCGATATTTCCCATTCGTTGGAGGCCGTATTAATCCGTACCTGCGGGGCTATGGCACTTATCCCCGGTTTTCCTTGTTCTCCCTCCGCTTTTATCCCGGTGTCGGTCGTCCCGATCCACCAGTTGCCATTGCTGCCGATATAGGGGTCTCCCCCTCGTCGCCTTTCTCTCCGGTTACGGGCATTTTGTTGCCGCCGTCAAGCAGCCATTCTCCGTTTACCGTCCAAATAGTATTTCCCGTCAGCGTCCTGTTTCACGCTGATGACGGGTGTGGTTCCCGCCTCGCCTTTTTCGCCCTGTTCGCCGTGCTTAATGGTTATTTTCCCGCTTTTCAGGAACGAAATCTCATACCCGCTTCCGTCTGCGAGCGGCGTTACCCCCGTCACGTAATCCTCATTTTCAAGCGCCTCGATAAGCCCCTGCAACGACGAAATGTTCGTGTTCACGGACTTCTGCCATTCTTCGAGACTTGTCAAACGGTCATCGTGTTCCTGCAACTCTTTCCGGATGTCGTCGATGTCCTCTTTCGCGCAACTGCCCATGCCGAAAGAGAGGCCGACCAGCAGCAGTGCCGCCGCAATCTTTCTTGTTCTCTTCATTATTTTTCAGGTTTTTTGAATGTAAAATTGATTTCTGTTACGGTACTCTTCTATCGGATATTCCAGACAACGCCGATTTGCGGTATCCATGCGGCGTTGTGTTTCGTCTTTCCGAAAATCGTTCGGATACCGTCGAAACGGTTGTCGGTCATCCAGAACAACGAGTTTTTCAGATGCAGGTCCACCTCACGGGCAACACGGTAACGCAGGGATAACGCCCCACCCAATCCTAAAGACAACCCGCAGGGTTTTGTCGTACCGTCCGAATAGCGTTTGTCGTCTGCCTTCGTGTAAATGTCGGCCGAAAAAAACTGTCCGTACACGGTAGGCGACACCCATACCGTGAAGCGATGTTCTGCAGCCCGCTGGCTGAATATTCGGTTCATGTTCACATCGAGGCTCAACCCCACGTTCACGAGCGACACTTTCGAGCAGAGGTCGCCGTAACGTTGCATGGACTGTTGTTGCGGCACGTACCCTGTCATGCCGTCGGGGGCGAGCAGGTAGTCCCGCGCGTAATCCCTGGCGCCGAGTTTTCCCCGAGCGTAGTCCACCGAAAGCGACACGGCCAGCAGGTCGGAAATATGATAGCCGCCCTGTACTCCTGCGGCAAAGCCGACATAGGTCTTGTCCGCCGACATGGAAATCATATCTCCCCAGAAGAACGGGATCCCCGCATTCAGGCCTACGTTCCAGCGGGGAGGGACGGCATGCGGCCCGGGAACGGTCTGCTCTCCGGCTTGCGGGGGCGTTTCCGCGGTCTGCCGGGGTTCCGGTCGTTGTTCCTCTTTCCGTACGGTGGCGCCGGAAGCGTTCGCATCCGTCCGGACAGTATCGGTTTCCTGCGGTTTTGTTACGGACGGTCGGGGAGCCTGTGACGATACGGCCGCCGGCAACCATCCCACCATATCCACACGGCGAGCCACAGAATCGTTGGCTGCTCCGGTATCCACGCCGCGTCCCTCCGTGGTAATGCGCCCGGCGGCGACGCCTTTACGCACGAGATAGCGGCTGAGGGTTACGGCCCGCCGCAACGAAAGACGCTTGTTGAACTCTTCGGAACCGGTCCCGTCACTCCAGCCCACGAGACGGATCATCGGTTCGGGATTCTCCAACGCCCAACGCAGAAAACCGCCGGCCCTGCGGTATTCGCTCTTCTCGATCCATTCGCCGTTGCCTCGGGAAAAATAGATGCTCGTGTGCTGCACTACAGAATCCCGGGTCTCCCCTGCCGGACCTCCGGAAGCTCCCGTTGCCGTGCCGACAAAAGACAGACAGCCCGCCGCAAAAAACAGTTTCTCCAAAATTCCCATATACGTAAAATTGTGTTCGTTCGATGACTCGACAGTGGCTTGCCTATGGATATAAAAAAGACGTGGGACAATACTTTATTATCCGTCTCTGAGGTCTTCGACTACCTGCCTAACAAATAAATGAGTAAAGCCCACGTTGCCATGAGCGTTTACGCTTTACTCCTGTTAGGTCTTGAAATTGTCGAAGTTTCAGAGACAAGAATAAAAGCTAACGCTTTTTATATTTTATTGCCTTAATTATTCCTGTTACGCCATAGGCACATTCTTGATTTAATGGGTTTATAGCGGTAAAGATATAAAATATATGACAAAAAGAAGATCGAGGGAAGAGAATAAACCGGGGCCGAGATTGTTCATAATCCCGACCCTATCGTGTTTTGGGGGAATGTCCCTCTTTCACTGTGCTAAATGGAACTTATTGCCGATTCGGGTATGTAAACTGTCCATCCCGGTTTTGTAGCGTTAAATCAGTTTTGACTTAGTAATGATTTATCCTTTATACAGGTTTGATCATGATATTAATGGGGCTGAATCTGCAAGTTAGGGAATAGGGGGGGCTAATGCTTTCAATTCTTTCCTGGTTTTCTCAATATTACCTGTTGCATTGTCAATATTTATTCCCCTTGTCAGTAATTTCCTATCGATATATATTTTTTTGTCGGGTACGGACGGGACGAAGATCGTGTCTATTGTTGCCGTTGGCCGTGAACAGGTCTGTTTGTGCGGCGTTCGGAATGCCGGTTATGTCGTGACGGTCCGAGGCGTATCGGAATGCCTTGTCTCCTGTCTGCGAAGCCGGAAATATTGAAACGTTCGAAATGATCGGTGTCCGTCCATTATCGGAAAGGTTGCCGGCATTCGGGTGCTGCCGGATATCAGTAATGTATGTATGTCGTATAGGCGATGCCTTTCTTGTCGCAATACCGGCGGATTTCGTCCGGGGCGGACGATCCGTACCGGCCGAAGCGTTTCAGGAGCTTTTCGAGCAGCATGCGGTCTCCTTGGGCTTGCAGACTGTTGGCCAGTTTAGCGGTATGAACCGGGTCGAAAAACAGGGAACTTTCGATTTCTCCGTCGCTGGCGTAATCGTAGGCTATTCCTCCCCAGTCCGTCCGAACGACCGAAAGAATGCCGTTTTCGATATAGGCCGTGACGTCCGTGCCGGTATCGTTTTTGGAACAGGCGTGCAGACAGAGGCTATGTACCGTTCGTTTCATGGTTGCGGCTGTTTTTCTTCATTGGCCACGGCGACATGTATTTTAAGTGCGAACTCTTCCGTGTCGACGGTTTTTACGGCCCATCGGATGTTCGTTGCCGGGGAGAATTTTTCGAAAAATTCGGAAAAAAACTGCATTTCATGCATCATCAACGGGAAAGAGCCGGCGGTCTCTATCATGACGACCGCGCTTCGGGCCGTCGTAAAGTACGGGGCGAATGCCTCGGCTTGTTCGTGCAGCAGATGGCGGATTCTTCCGGGACGGTCCGGATCGCCGGCTTTTTCAACCGTGGAAACGGTGTTTGCCCGTATTTCGCAGTTGTCGGCGAAAAGCAGCCGTAAGTCGCCGGTATCGATGCCTTGGGTGTTTCGGTCTGGGCACAGGAGGTCCATTGCCTCTTTCGGAGTTATTTTTTTCATGATATTCGGTGTTTTTCAAAGATGGTCGGTTATGCCGTCGCCGTTGGCGTTAGCAGGATTCGATTTCTTCCAATGCGAACGGGGCCGTCAGGTGCCCCCGCTTGTCGTAAATGCCTTGCATCCATATTTCCGGTTCGTCGTCTTCCTGGTTCCCGTTGGCCGGTTTCCGGAAGCGGTGGAGAAGCTCGATTTGCCCGTCTGGCATGCGGGACAGGTATGCCAACAGGCTTCCCCGTTTCAGCAGGCGCAAACGTTCCTGCGGATATTTTGCCCATCGGGAGTCGCTGAGTTGGCGGGCGTTTACCGGCATGTACATCCGGTGGGTTCCGCGATTGAACAGAGCCATCAATCCGTATTTTTCGTCCCATGAGGCCCGGCCGGTCTGGCATAACAGGCCCGGCCATGCAAATGAAAAACGGCCTTCGAACCTTCGGGCTATGATACGCACGACATTGTCGTAAGCAGGGGCTGCCAGCAGTTCGTTTACCCATGTTTCGCCTTCGAATACGGTTCCGGCAGCCGTTCCCCGGAGAACGTAGCCGACTTCCCGGTTTAACCATTCGAGGCGGTCGTTATTCGGGGAGCGTTCCATATTCCGCATATTCGGGAAACCATTGGTTCAATACCTTGTCGGCTTTCGCCTCCATGGCCGGGGTAACGTATCGGCGGGCTTTTCGGTAGGCGGTTCCCAAGGCGATGATTTCGTCGATCCAGCCGATAACCGGCAGCCGTCTGGCCGAAATCAGATCGACAGGGAGAATCAGGTACGACAGGGCGGAGAGAATCAGGAGCTTGTCCTGTTTCGGTGTGTCGGGACTTTGCAGGACGTAATACAGAAGAAGGAGGGGGCGCGTACTCGCCCGTCCGATTTTTCCGGCATATTCGCCGATTTTTCCCGGAATTTTTCCCCAGATCGGAGAACCGTCGGTAACGTGCTTTTTCATGATGAGAATATTTTAGCGGTTTCTTCAATAGAGGCGGACGAGAGGACCGATCTATCCCGAACGACGAAAAAAATGCGGGACAACCGTTTTTTTCGTTGTTCCGCATGGGGGCCGGCCGTGCAGGCTTTTTATTTGGTCAGTTTGAACAGCTCGTTCTCCGATACAGTCTGCCGGATTTTGTCGTGGACGGCGGTTTTTATCTGGTCGATGATTTGTTGCATGGTGTTTTCGCCCAAATTGACCGTCCATCCTTCAAAATAGGACTTGTACTCTTTGACCAGATGTTCGGCCGCTTCTTTCCGGACCTCCCTGTTTCTGGAAATATCCCGGTCCTTGAAGTAGAACCATCCTGTCCAGCCCAGATTCTTCATGGGTTTCGAGAGGGTAAATCTCAGCGTTTTGATAAAGTCGGACAGGTCGATATCGACCGAAAATCTGATGTCGATTTCTTTCTTGTAGTGGGTACGGATCAGCTCCTTGATTTTGTCCGAAAAGTAGTCGTTCAGGTCCCGGTTCAGTATGCCGTTCACGATGTCGCTGAACTTTTCCGCAAAGTCGCTGAAATGCGCGATAATGTCGTCGGCCGTGTCGTACAGGTATTTGAAAGCCGTCCGGTCCGCTTCGGGCGTCGGTTCCGGGTCCACGTACCGCACGGTCAGTTCTTTTTGCAGCAGTTCCGCGTCCCCTGCGTCCATGGCCGACTCGATCGAACGTTTGATTTTTTGGGCTAAGACGGTTTTAGGCGGATTTTTCAGGGAATGGTCCGGACAGTCCGCCCAGGAGCAAAACTCTTCGAACAGTTTACGGATGGATTCTTCGCACAGGACATATACTTTGGCGTATTCCACGATGCCGTCGGAAACTACGTATTCCGGGTGGCCGTCCGTCTCTATGTTGGAAGACGGGAAAATTTCCCGCAGCATCTCCTCAATGAAGGTCATACGGGAAGCGCCTCCCGAAAGGATGACGGTATCGGGGGTAAAACCTTTCGAAACCAGCCGTTGTTTGGCTTCGAGCAAGGCTTTGCGGAGATTTTGTTTGTAGGTGCCGATAATCTTGTCGAACTCCTGCCGGGAATAGGTGTAATCGAGCAGGCGTTTGGTTTTGTTCGGGAACAAGGGAGCCAGTTGATGGCAGCGCAGGCTTAGATCGATGCAATCTTTCTCGTAGGTATGGAAGTTTTCTTTCTGTTCCCGGATATACAGTTCTTCTCCCTGACGGATTCGAATCCGGGCGTTGCCGTGGGCCTCGTTCCATTGTTTTACTTCCATATAGGCTTCCGGATGCGTTTCTTCGGTCTCTTCGATGTATTCGAGAAGGGTCCGTTCCACTTGATGGGCGCCTTCGTTGGCTCCGAAGGAACAGATCAGACGGTCGTCGCCGTAGGCCGTGAAGTCGATGGTGCTGGAACCGATGTCGATAATCAGGACGGTTTGTCCCGCATATTGTTCCTTGAATTTGAAGAATGCGGCGTCCGACTCTTTGATGACCCATTCCGCCGGAAGGACCTGCCTGAAAAACTCGATATATTCCTTGGGGGCGTTGTGGTCCTTCTCCTCCCATCCGGAAGGGCAGGCGATGAAGAACATGAAATTCTTTTCTCCCGTTTCGGGGTTGTATGTCAGATCGTTGTCGTTATCCAAAATGGCGTCGAATACCAGTCCGATGAACGCTTTGAAAGCTTCTACGCGTTCGGGGTCGTCCTTTATTTCCGATATGCGGCCCTTGAGACAGGCGTTCAGGTAAGGATTGACGTAATCGCTTTCGTTGAGTACGAATTTCCACCGGCCCGACTGCCGGTCTTTACAGATGGCCGATATGACTTTTTTTTCTTCGTCTTTGCTTGATTTTACGATGGGTTCGTGTTGCAGAATACCTTTAGCCAGGTCGAATTTGGAAATGGTTGTTTCGCCGTGGCCGAAGTCTCCGCCGATCAGGTATTGTATCTTCATGATTTCGGTTTTGGGATATGTTGTTTGCAGGAATTACTGTTGTTTGCTGTTCGGCAGGAAAACTTTTCCTTTCACTACGGTCCGGTCCGTCTTTTTGTTGCGGATGGCGTATTCGGCGATGTCGGGCTGGTCGATCCCGTTGGCGTAATCCGTATCGAAACGGTCCGCCTCTTCGGGAGAATAGTCGAGCAGCTCGTATCCGGAAACGGCCAGGATTTTTTTGATCTGTTTCCGGAAAAAGAGGGCGCATTCTTCTCCGAATCCCAGGCAGTCCATGTAGGAGTTGTTCAGGAAAGCGAGAATGTCCCGGTATTTGCCGTCTAACGGGTAGGTCTCTTCGTCTTCGGTTTGTTCCGTTCGGGCCAGGGTTTCCAAGACGGACAACAGCGTTTCGATTTGCCGGACCAGTTCGTTCGCGGTCGTTTCTATCCGTCCGTGTTCCTTCGTCCGGTGTTCGGCGGGTATCTGTCTCCCGGTCGAAAAATAGTGGACGACTATGCCTATGACCAGGCCGATCAGGCAGGCTTTTCCTGTGGAAACGTCCCAATAGGTCAGCAATGCCATGCCTGTAACGGCCGCAACGACGCCTGCGTATTGCAGGAACGAGGGGGAAGAGGCGGCCGGTGCGGCGCCGGCTTTTTCCCGGATGTGGAAATGGTATTCCCGGCATAACCGCAGGGCGGCCCGTTTCTTTTCTTCCGACATGCCGTACAGCCTGTTCAACGCTTCGCAGGCTATGTTGCGGCAAAGGTTCTGCAATTCGTCGGCCGTTCCTTGCCGGGCCAGCAGTTGTTCGATCTGTTTTTCGTAATTTTCTTTATTTTCCATGTCGTTTGTCGTTATATTCGATTTTTCCGTTCGGGGTAACGCGCGTCGAAAATACGCCGTGCCTTTCGCAGGTTTTGTCGGTGGATTTTACCGTGCCGTCGTTCAGCAGGACGATAAAATGCCGGCCGGCCGATTTGATGTACAGCGGTTCGTCGCCTAAGTCCAGCAGATAGTAAAGCTTGTCGGAATCGGCCCGGGTGCTTCTGATTTTCTTTTTGTACAGATATACGTAGTCTTCATTGCCCGCCAGCGCGAACGAGGTAATATCTTCCTGCCGTTCCACCCGCTCCTGTTTCTTGTCGTAGATTTCTAAATAGGTCTTTCCGTTTTCGGCGCAGCGCAGGTTCAGGCAATACCGTTCGTTTTCCAGCCGGTGGTCCAGCAATTCGATGAACTGCCCGTTGGCTGCCGTGACGTAGGCGCATTCGCCGGATTTCAGTGTGCCGGCCTCTTTCCCGTTGAAAAGGATGCGCGTTTCCAAAGGGCTTGTGCCGCAAATGCGGATTTTTTTCAGGGTCAGTTTCCCCCGAATTTTCGACAGGTCGGACGGAAAGTTCTTGGTAATGCCGGCTTGCAGGATAATTTCGTCCGAGTCGAGATCGACTTCGGCGAAGGCGGTTTTCAAATCGGTTATGTCTAACGGTTTTTCCGCTAATTCGTACAGGGCCAGGATGCCGGCCGTCCGGGCGGCGTTCGTCCCGGTAACTGATTTCATTGCGGGAACGGCGTCGCCGTTTATCTGTACCGGCAGTGTGCAGGGGGCTTCGTCCGGTTCGGAAACGGTTGTCCGGATGATGGCCCGGGCCGTTTCGTCGAATACGTATGTCGGAGGTTCCGGCGTTTCGCTTTCTTCCGTTTTCAGCCAGGCTTCCACTACTTTGTAAAGCTGCCGTTGCCGGTCGGTCGCGTAGAAAATCCGTTCGGGATTCAGGTCGCGGAGAAACAGATCGTGCTTGATCCAGAATTCGACAAACGAAAAATGACGGGCAAAATCGTCGGGGGAGGTAATCAGGGTATCGTTCAGTTTCATAACGTGTTCTGTTTAGGGTCGTCGACTACTACCCGCGTCCGGTTCGTGTTTTCGCAAACCAGATCTTCCGCGTAACGGTTGATGGCGCCCGTCAGGGTTTTGAGCAGTACTTTGTCGTATTCGGATTTCAGGTTCGCCGTATCCTGTTCGGTAAAATGGTAGATGAAATCGTCGTCGTCGTAACGGGAGAAATCGATGATGCATCGGCCCGAAGCCGGATCGAATTCGTTTTCATGCAGCTTCAGGAAACATTTTACGATATTCTTCAGGTTGGTTTCTCCATAGGAACTGAAGCCGGCGACGACTTTTCTGACTGCCTGTTCCATTGCCCGGTCGCTGTACACGGCGGTTTTGGATTCGTGGGTAAGGCGTTGCTTGAATACGGCGAATTTCGCTTCTTTCAGGATGACGCTGATGTCGGCGCCCGTCAGCAATTTGTTTTTGGGCTTGCGGTTGTCTTTCCATTTCCAGGCGCCGTTTTTCTTGTCCTGTTCCAGTTCGCAACCGTTCGGGAGGCAGGCCGTTTCCAGAATCGGCAGCCAGAATGCCGGATCTTCCATACGGGTCGAAAAAAGCTGTTTCAAACCGTGGGAGCCGAATGGAGCCGATTTCTCCTGTTCCTTGCGGAATACCCGGTTCTGGTATCGGATGTTTCCGGCGAAGATTTCGCAGCATTCGGCGGCGGAAGGCATGAAAGTATAGAATTTCCGGTCGAAACGTTCGCTGCGAAACAGTTCGGACGGCAGGTCCGTAATGTCGTTGGAGGTGGCGAATACGAAGCAGGCAGCGGTTTTTTCCTGCATCCAGGTTAGAAAGCGGCCGAACATGCGTTGGGCCACGCCGCCGTCCGACTGGCTGCTTTTGGCTCCGGAAAACGCCTTTTCTATCTCGTCGATCCAGAGGACGCAGGGAGCCATCGTTTCCGCCATCCGCAGGGCCTCGATCATGTTGTGCTCGCTGGAACCGACGATGCCCCCCATCAAGGCGCCCATGTCCATCGATATCAGGGGCAGGCCGAGCTTGGAAGCCGCGAATTTCGCCATCAGGGATTTTCCGGACCCCGGAATGCCCGATATCAGTACCCCTTTGGGTGCGTCTATGCCCTGACGTCTCGCATGTTCGATGTCGTTGAAGATATCGATCCGTTCGTCCAGCCAGTCGGAAATGGCGGCCAGCCCGGAGGCTTCCTGGTCGGTATAAGTTTCCCAACGCAGTCCTTCGCTTTTGTCCAACAGTTGTTTTTTTTCGGCCTGGATGATTTTGAAGATTTTTTCTTCGTCGGCGTCTTCTTTCCCCAGATATTCGGCCACGATCATTTTTTCCAAAGCTTGCCGTATCTTACCTTTTCCGAACCCTCGGAAACTGACGGTCATCCGGTTGACGAGTTCCCCGTTTCCCGCGGGGATGCGGAAGTCGTCCAGCACCGATCCGATGGTTTCCGCGATCTCCTCGTCCGACAAGGGGTCTGCGAATATCAGTTGGGTATAGGCCGCGATCTCTTTGGGGATTTCGGCGGAAGGCGACAGGGTTACCCAGAGGGATTTCCGGGCGTTGGCGACAGCCGTGTCGGAATAGGAGGTTTTTTCCGAATAGGACGACGGGGGCAGGTTCAGGTAAAGATTCAGGAACTGGAGGGCGTCGCTCGGGTCGATGGCGGAAGGCGTGACGATGACGTTCAGAATCGGCATTTTCTCGTAATCCGTCAATTTGAACGTATTCTTATATTGGTAGTTCGACAGTTGTTTTACGGAGTTCTGAATCCGGCAAGGCTGGATGATGCTGCAAAATCGCGTGTCGAATATGCGGTTGCACAGCTCCAGCTCGTTCGTGACGATGTGGACGAACGGCGTATGCGAAAGGTAGGCCAGTTTGACGGCTTCGGCCACTTTTCCCGCCTGGGTCTCTTTGAAGTTCATGATGGGACGTTGAGGGTTAAGGGATACGGATATCGGTTTCGTCTTCCGGCCGGTCCGGTTCGTCCGGGTCCGCTTGCAGTCGGCGGGCCGCTTCTTCCAGCAAGGTCCGGTTGGCGTCGTCCAGTTCGGCGACGGAGTCTTTTTTCAGTTTCGTGCATAGATAGTCGGTGGCTATGGCCGGTTCCCGCCTGAGCCAGTCCAGGAACAGGAAGGCCCGGACGGGCCGCATTTTTTCGGTCTCGACCAAATCGGCATAAGAAACGCCGGCGAAAGCCAGGTCGGGGGTGTCCCCGTCGATCCAGGCTTCGATTCCTTTCAGGATCCGGGGATCCAGCTGCCGAATCCGGCGGATGGTCCGCAGGGCTTCGGGAATGGTTAGTCCGTCTTCCTCGATGAGGTAGTTGAGGAGGTCTTTGTATTTGATGATTTTCATACGGTTCGTTTTAACATTTGATGATACTGTCGGCGAATCCGAAGGCGTCGAGCTCTATCGGCTGTTTCAGGTAGGCTTCGTCGCACTCTTCCGGACGGATGTATAAATTGATGTTGCGGACCCATTCCCGCAGCAGGTCGGTGCTGTATCCGTAGTCCGCCCCTTCCAGAATGGCCCGGTACTGGCGCGCGTGCTTGCACTCGTGGAAAACGGTGTTGATGACGTCGCGCAACACTGCCGGCTCGTCCACGTAGAGGTAGGCCAGGTTGAGGGTAACGGACCGGGTGTTGTAATTGAAGAACCCTTGTCCGTTCATCTGGTGCGAGAAGACGACGTCGTCGATCTGTACCTCCATCGTTTCCGCCGCCGCCTGTGTGAATTTCCGGACCAGTTCCGCCCGGGCTTCGAGCGAAAGCGGGAGAAGCGTCGCTTCGACGCCTTGGGGGAAATACTCCGAAACCAGCGCTTTGCATTTCTCGATCAGTTGCCGGTCGCACTCTTCCGGTCGGTAAACGGCGTCGGAATCGAGCAGTACACGCATGTATTCTCCCTTTTGCCGGAGGCGTTCGCGTTCGAGGTTCCGGATTTCGTTCCATCGTCTGAAACGGGCGACGATAGCCCGGGCGGCTTTCGCTATCCAGGCTATCGTCTTGCAGATTAATTTCGTCAGGGCTAACATATTCCGTACGGTTTAAAATGCGGCGGTTCGGGCGACTTGTACGGGTTCGGTCGTGGCAATTTCCCGCCGGCTGAGTTTTTGTTTGATGAATGCGACGAAACGGCGTATCTTTTCCGCTGCCCAGGGGTAGGCGGTTTCTTCGACGAAAGCGATAATCCGGTCGTAAATCTCTCCGGCTTTCGACATGACGTATCCGCCCGCTTCCACCATGTAGGGACAGACGCCTACGGCAACCAGAATGCCGATGGTTCCGGCGGCGATCATGGCGATGGTACTTGTTCCGAAAAGCGCGAGTACGGAGGAAATGATGGCCCCCTGTGCTACGGCTAAAACGTATAGCATGAGCAGTCCCAAGGCGCAGAAGAGCGCTACGCCGCCCAGTATCTTGAGGCATAAAGCCGCCGTTTCGAACGTTTTGTTGCCGGATTTCACGTCTTCGATGATTTTTTCCTGTTCGATGCCTGCCGCTATGCCCAGAGCGACGATTTCGGGCAGGGTGTCTGCAGGAATGGAAGGGATTTCCCCCTTTTGAAAGGCGATGTAGGTGGCCAGGGCGGTGTACTGTTTGAGTTTCATGTCGTCGTAGTTGGCATTCAGATAGTCGCTTACGGCGGTTTGCCCCTCGGTCGCAGCGTCCAGCAATTGGCGGATCGTTTGGTTTCCGGTCGCGAAGAACGTGGAGTTGTTGAGCGATTCGCCGATTTCTTCGAGCAGTTTGTCGCACATTTCCGGCGTAACGACTTCATGGACGGTCAATAATTTGCCTTTGATCTCTTCGAACGACGCATTGACGTTTTCCGTGCCGGTCGCGTTGTCGTAGTCGATGGTGCGCAAGGCTGCCAGAAAATTCAGGTACAATTCGTATTTTTCCTTCAGCGACAACTCTTCGCATTTTTCGTTCAACGCTTCCGCGTAATCGAATCCTTCGTTCTGGAGCGCTTGGGCGTAGGTCTCGGTAAGCGTCCGGGTCCCTTGTATCAATTTGTCCACCGTGGTCTCAATCTCTTCCTGGGCGATATTGTCGAACTGTGCCGCGTAAAAACCGATCATGTTTTCTTTGATGGATTTCGACGGGTCTTCGGTTTGCAGAAAGGTTTCGGTCATCGTTTTTACCTGCTGTGCCTCTTCCGGGGTTAAATCGAATTTTTTCATGGTTGTGTGTTTTACGATTGATTAAATGATTAGGTTGCTTTTCTTAATAGAGGCCCGGAGGTTCCGGATATAGCAGTTTTTTTTTATTTTTTTTTCGCGGCCAGCGGAAGGCGGTTCATATCGACGGTCAAGGCGAAGTCGCGCCGGACGGTTTCCGGAACGGAGGCGTTTTCCGTTTCGTCTTCGTCCTTGCCCAATAATTCGTCGGCTAACTCTTTCATCGCGTAGTAATTGCCTACAGCGGCGTGAAAAACGGCTTCCGATTCGCCGTTGGCGATCAGGGCGGCTTCCACCTCTTTCATCTCTTCCGTCGTCAATTCGTTGTTGACGTATTGGACGAACAGTTCGTCCGATATCTCCTTATTATTTTTCATGGGTTCTTTCTTTTTCGATTTTTTGCATCTCTTTCCATATATGGTCCAAAGCGCGTCCTTTCAGCAACGACATGGCGGTTTGTTTCCGTTTGTTGTCCCAGCTGTCCATGACCGCTTTCCCTCCGTCGGGATTCAGGTGTTTTTTCAGCTTTTCAAAGGCTTCCAGACCATTCATTTTACACATGACCAGATAGTACAATGCTTCCCGGTCGCGTTCCTTCAGTCGGCCGAACGCTTTCATGACCAACCGGTATTCGGGAGATTCCGAAAGATCGGTCGCTTCTTCGGCCGTGTCGTATCGTAATAGAGCCTCGTAATCGAAAAAATCCAGCAGTTCGGTCCGGCTGTTTTCCGTTTTTTCCTGTCTTTTTTTTATGCGGCAGAAGTGCCGGCTGCTGATTTGCGTCACGTAAGTGCGCAGGCAGGCGTTGTTTTTGCCTGCATATAAAGCTATTTTATGCCAGCGGGGCTGTCGTGTCTTTTCGTCGAGCGGAGGGGAAACGAAATCGTAGTAATCTCCGAAAATATTCCGGACGGAGTCTTCCGTCGCCTTGTTTTTTTTCAGAATGCGGGTAACGATGTATTGTAATATCGGTTTGCTGAAATCGTCCAGAAAAAATGAAACGTAAGGAGTGTCGTTGCAGGTTATGCGCCGTGCGAACGCTTTGTCGGCATCGATATTTTTTCCCAGCAGGGGGACCAGGACGGGCAACGGCATCTTTTGAAAGTTGTTAGTCATGTTCCGTAGCAGTTTTACTGAAAGTGTCTTTGGTTTTTCGCGGCGGTTCTGTCCGCTCACTTCATTATGGAATATTAGGAAAACGCAAGCAATCGTGAGAATTTGCTTTCAAAGGATTGCCGAACCGTATCCTATATGCTACAAATATACGCAAAATACGGAAAAATTAGGAAGGACATATCTTTTTTTTAATGTTTTTCGGAAGGAGGTTACGGCGGACGTGCGGAGCGGAAGACGCCGGAATTGAGAACAGGAGGGTGTCTAAACAACCTCTCTTTCATGCTTTCCCGGCAAGTGTTCAAAAAGGCTTCAGGTGCAAGGCTTTGATTCCCAAAGATGGGGGGAGCGTACGGACGTACGAGACCGGAATCTGTTAGGAAAGCGGTAATCGGCGGACGAACATCTTGAGTCGTCCTCCTCTTCCATATTGCATGTCGGGAAATTATCCTCGGAAAGTGATGGTGCGGTCTCCTTTGGAGTTTACCTCGATATCGATGCGCCCTACCCGGACCGACCGGTCGGAGGGATCGGGCAATAACGGCTCGATTTTTTCGGGCCATTCGATCAGCGACAAATCAGGACTGTAAAAATATTCTTCGTAACCCAGGTCGAACACCTCTTCCAACGACTCGATCCGGTAAAAGTCGAAGTGGTAAATGCGCCGCCCGTATTCGGTCCCGTATTCGTTGATCAGGGCGAAGGTAGGGCTGGTCACGGGATCCGTGACGTGCATGGCGTTGCATAAGGCCCGGATGAGGGTGGTTTTGCCGGCTCCCATGGAACCGTAAAAGAGAACGATGTTGAAGGGATCGGCTCCGTCGTTTTCCCTGTCGTCGATCAGAATCATCAGTTTTTCCGCTATCTCCTCCAGATCGTCGGTGTCTTTGGCTGTGAACGTTTTTTCCATGCTTGGTTGCGAAATCGGTTGCATTGCAAAACTACAAAATAATTCGGTGCGTGCAAATCAGGCTGTTTTGGGATCGAGGACGATGAACGGGACGATCATCTCTTCCATCGAGATGCCGCCGTGCTGGAAAGTGTTCCGGTAATACCTTACATAATGGTTGTAGTTGTTCGGATAGACGAGGAAGTCGTTGTTGCAGGCGAACACGTAAGAGGAGGAGAGGTTGCTTTTGGGCAGGTGTATCTGGGCCGGATCGGAGACGACGAACAGTTGTTTCGTGTTGTAATTCAGATTTTTCCCCGTTTTGTAACGCAGATTGACCGACGTTTCCTTGTCGCCCTGTATTTTGATGGGATTATCGACATGGACGGTTCCATGGTCGGAGGTAACGATGACGGTGTGCCGGCGGGCCGCCAGCTCGCGCATGATGGCCCATAAGTCCGAATGTTCGAACCACGAGGCTGTCAGGGAACGGAAAGCCGCTTCGTCTTCCGCCAGTTCCCGGATGATCTCGGTATCGGTGCGGGCGTGCGACAGGATGTCCAAGAAGTTGAACACGATGACTGAGAAATCCGCATTATGCACTTTTTCGAGGTTGTCGAGCAGTTTCTTCCCCGCTTCGGAACGGACCAGTTTTTCGAAATAGAGTTTGTAATTTTTGCCTAACGATTGCAGTTGCCGGCGCAGGAAATCCTCTTCGTACCGGTTTTTGCCGCCTTCTTCGTTGTCGTTGAGCCACAGGCCCGGCATGATTTTCTCGATGGCCAGCGGAGTCAGGCCCGCGAAAAGGGCGTTACGGGCGTATTGGGTGGCGGTGGGAAGGATGCTGCAGTAGAAATCTTCGCTCCGGACGTCGAATACGCCGTGCAGCATCGGCCGGATGGTGCGCCACTGGTCGAAACGGAAATTATCGATCAGCAGAAACGTCGTTTTCCGGTTTTTGTCCACGATGGGAAAAACCTTGTTCCGCATCAGCGTATGCGAGAGCACCGGCTTGTCGAGGCTCTTGTCCTTGAACCAGTTCGTATAATTGTTCCGGATGAATTTGGCAAACTCGTTGTTCGCTTCGTTTTTCTGGTAAAACAGGATCTCCTTGATGCCGGTGTCCGACAATTCGTTCAATTCCAGCTCCCACGTCACGAGCTTTTTGTAGATGTTTACCCAGTCGTTGAACGAGCGGGCTTCGGAAAAGGAGTTGGAGATCGCCGAAAATTCGGCCCGGTAATCGGCCGTGCTTTTTTCCGAGACCAGCTGTTGTTTGTGTACGTTTTTTTTGATGGAAAGCAGCACTTGGTTGGGATTGACCGGCTTGATGAGGTAATCGGCGATTTTGGAGCCTACCGCCTTGTTCATGATGTCCTCCTCTTCGCTTTTCGTAACCATCACGACGGGCGTTCCGGGTTCCAGCTCCTTGATCCGCGAGAGGGTTTCCAGACCGGTCAGTCCCGGCATCATCTCGTCGAGAATGATCAGGTCGTATTTTTTGGAGCCGATGGTTTCAATGGCGTCGTAGCCGTTGTTGCTCGTGTCGATTCGGTAGCCTTTGTTTTCCAAAAACAGGATATGGGGCCTCAGCAGTTCGATTTCATCGTCTACCCAAAGTATTCTCGTTTCCATGCGGTCATCGGTTTTTTTGTATAACGGGAGGAAGAACGAATTAATTATGGTCGGGCGACGTTCTTCCGGATAATTTTGTAAATTTACGCTGTGAAATTAAAAAGAAAAATGGAATGGTCCTGAAAATATTGTTGGTCATATCGATCCTGCTGCAATTGGTGGCGGCCATCATCGCTATCCGGATGATGCGGGTAACCAAATTCAATTCGGCATGGCTCCTGTTCGCCATCGCCCTCTCCTTGATGGTCTTTCAGCTGATTGCCGAATTCGTCAATATGGTGGTGGTCGATTTCGACTGGTTGCTCTCTTTTCCGAAGGATTTCATGGTATGGATAGGGGTAATCACGTCGCTCTGTTTCGCCGTCGCCCTGTTCTATATCCGCAAGATCATCTATTACATTTCGCAGATGAACGAAAAACACCGCCTGACCGAAAAACGCATCCTCAATACCATCATCAGTACGGAGGAGAAGGAACGGCGGCGGTTTTCGAAAGATCTGCACGACGGTCTGGGGCCGTTGCTGTCGTCGGTAAAAATGTCGGTTTCCGCATTGTCGAAAATCGAAATGGACGATTCCAAAAAAGAGATCATTCAGAACGCCGATTACGTGATCGAGGAGGCGATCAAAAGCCTGAAGGAAATTTCCAACAACCTCAGTCCGCATATTCTGAACAATTTCGGCGTGGCGCGTGCCGTCAATAACTTCATCAATAAGCTGACCCTGCCGATGCAGATGAAGATACGGTTCGACACCAATCTGAAAAACACCCGTTTTTCCTCCAATATCGAGGCCATTCTCTACCGCGTGACCTGCGAACTGGTAAACAACGCGATCAAGCACAGCAAAGCGACGCAGATCCGGGTTTCGTTGAATCTGGAAGATCAAAACATTACCCTGAAGGTGGAAGATAACGGCGAAGGTTTCGATACGTCCGTGCTGGAGAGCGCCTCGCGGCCGGGCATGGGGCTGTACAACATCAATTCCCGCATCAGTTCCCTCAAGGGGAGCATGACGGTGGACAGCGCGAAAGGCAAGGGAACGCGGGTAACCATTGTCATCAACACGTTGAATTAAACGGGGAGGAACGGCTGTGGAATATAAACAGGTCATTTTGGTGGACGATCATACTTTGTTCCGGAACGGTTTGAAGTTACTGATAAACAACACTTCTCATTTTCGGGTAGCGGCGGAGGCTTCCAACGGCAAGGAGTTTTTAGAGCTGCTGGACCGCATCGTGCCCAATGTGGTGCTGCTCGATATTTCCATGCCCGAAATGGACGGCATCGAGGCGGCGTCCATCGCTCTGGCCCGTTATCCTGCCCTGCCGATCATTACGTTGTCCATGTACGGGGAGGAAGATTATTATTTCAAGATGGTGTCGTTGGGGGTAAAAGGTTTCGTCCTGAAAAATTCCGACATACAGGAGGTGTGTACGGCTCTCGATACGGTTGTGGAGGGGGGGACCTATTTTTCGCAGGAATTGCTGTTCAATCTGGTCAGCAATCTGCGGACGAACAGTGACAACGCTTTGACATCCAATTCGTTGTTGTCCGAACGGGAAATGGAGATTCTGCTGCTGATTTGCAAGGGGTATTCCAATCAGGAAATCGGGGAGGAGCTGTTCATTTCAAAACGGACGGTGGACAAGCACCGGGCCAATATTCTGTTCAAGACCAATTGCAAGAATACGGCGAATCTGGTGGTGTTCGCCATCAAGAACCATCTGGTGGAAATATAAGCCGGGCGTTTTGTTCGGTTGCCGGGGAAAAACGGGTTGGGAACAGGAGCGGGACGCTTCCAAAAAAAACGGATTTTCTATTGTTATTCGGGAAACAGTGGCTAAATTTGCCCATCATTACCGCTTACATCAATTAATAAACAGTATTTTTATGAGTAATTTGTTCACCTCTTCCATTGGGAAGAAATTGGTTATGAGCCTGTCGGGACTTTTCCTGATACTCTTCTTGCTGGTGCATTTGGGGGCCAACCTTACCGTTTTCGGAGGGGAAAGCGCTTACAATGCCATGTGCGAATTCATGGATACGAACATCTTTATCCGGATTATGGTTCCGGTGTTGGCGTTGGGGTTCATCATTCATATCCTGTATGCCTTCATCGTTACGCTGAATAACCGGAAAGCCCGCGGAAACATGCGTTATGCCGTGCAGGATCTGTCGAAATCGTCCACTTGGGAGTCGCGCAACATGCTGGTACTCGGTATAATCGTGTTGGGGATCATCATCATCCACCTGTTCGATTTCTGGTCTCAGATGCAGCTTCAGCATTTTATCGGGGGAACGCCGACCGAGAATCCCTATGAATTGGTTATCGACAAATTTTCCAATCCGTTGATGGCCCTGATTTATATCGTTTGGGTGTGGGCCTTGTGGTTCCATCTCCGTCACGGTTTCTGGTCCGCTTTCCATACTGTCGGGCTGGACAACCAGATCTGGATCAGCCGGTGGAAATGCATCGCCAAAATATATGCGTTGGTTGTGGCCGTAGGATTTACGATCATTCCCCTGTACGTTTTGGCCCAACGTTTCGTCTGCGGTTCCCTTTAGCCGCAAAGGCAGACTGTTCGGGGTGGAACACCCGGGGCGGAATGCCGACAGAAAATGTTAATGATAAAGAAAAAAAGAGATATCATGAGTGTATTAGATTCAAAAGTACCTGCTGGTCCGTTGGCTGAAAAATGGAACAAGCATAAAGCAGATATAAAAGTGGTTAGTCCGGCCAACAAACGCAAACTGGACATCATTGTGATCGGAACGGGACTCGGCGGCGGCGCGGCTGCGGCCTCATTGGGCGAGTTGGGCTACAACGTCAAGGTGTTTTGCATCTCCGATTCTCCTCGCCGTGCGCACTCCATCGCAGCGCAGGGAGGGATCAACGCGGCGAAACACCACCAGACCGACAACGACTCGGTGTACCGCCTGTTCTACGATACCATCAAGGGGGGCGACTATCGCGCCCGTGAAGCGAACGTATATCGCCTCGCACAGGTTTCCAACCTGATTATCGACCAGTGCGTGGCGCAGGGCGTGCCTTTCGCCCGCGACTACGGCGGATTGCTCGACAACCGCTCGTTCGGCGGTGCGCAGGTGTCGCGTACGTTCTATGCCCGCGGTCAAACCGGACAGCAGCTTCTGTTGGGAGCCTATGCCGCTCTGAACCGCCAGATCGCCAAAGGAACCGTGAAGAGCTACCCGCGTCATGAAATGCTGGACCTGGTATTGGTGGACGGCAAGGCGCGCGGGATCATTACCCGGAATCTCGTGACCGGAGAAATCGAACGTTTCGGCGCTCATGCCGTCATTATCGCTTCCGGCGGTTACGGCAACGTGTTCTTCCTCTCTACCAATGCCATGAACTCGAACGGTTCGGCGGCTTGGCAGTGTTACAAGAAAGGGGCCATGTTCGCTAATCCCTGCTTTACGCAGATTCATCCGACCTGTATTCCGGTACACGGCACGCAGCAGTCGAAACTGACGCTGATGTCCGAATCGTTGCGGAACGACGGCCGTATCTGGGTTCCCAAACGCAAGGAAGACGTGGAAAAACTGCGGAAGAAAGAGATTAAGGCCTCCCAGATTCCCGAAGACCAGCGCGATTACTATCTGGAACGCCGTTATCCGGCTTTCGGTAACCTGGTTCCCCGCGACGTCGCTTCGCGTGCCGCCAAGGAACGTTGCGACGCCGGTTTCGGCGTGAATGATACCGGACTGGCCGTGTTCCTGGATTTCTCCACGGCAATCGCCCGGTTGGGGAAAGAGATCATTTCGCAGCGTTACGGTAACCTGTTCCAGATGTACGAAAAGATTACCGACGTGAATCCGTACGAAGAACCGATGATGATCTATCCGGCCGTTCACTATACGATGGGCGGTATCTGGGTGGATTACAATCTGATGACCACTATTCCCGGATTGTATGCGTTGGGCGAAGCCAACTTCTCCGACCACGGCGCGAACCGTCTGGGCGCGTCGGCGTTGATGCAGGGGTTGGCCGACGGGTATTTTGTGATTCCTTATACCATCGGCGATTATCTGTCGAAGGATATCCAAACCCCCAAGATCGATACCAATACGCCGGAATTCGATGCGGCGGAAAAAGCGGTTCGGGAAAAAATCGCGAAACTGCTCGCTATTCAGGGAACCCGTTCGGTGGACGACATTCATAAGGAACTGGGGCATATCATGTGGAACTACGTCGGTATGGCGAGAAACAAAGCCGGTCTGACGAAAGCAATGGAGTTGATCCGCGAATTGCGCGGAAAGTTCTGGAAAGAAGTCCGGATTCCGGGAACCAATGAAGAGTTTAATCAGGAGCTGGAAAAAGCCCTTCGGTTGGCGGATTTTCTGGAACTGGGCGAGTTGATGGCCCGCGACGCGCTGAACCGCGAAGAGTCTTGCGGCGGTCATTTCCGCGAAGAGTACCAGACCGAAGAAGGGGAAGCGCTCCGCGACGACGAACATTTTTCTTATGTGGCCGTTTGGGAAAACAAGGGCGAAAATGCCGAACCCGTGTTGCATAAGGAAGAACTTCATTTTGAAAACATAAAAGTTGCGCAACGCAACTATAAAGATTAAGGGGGAAGAATAGCATGAATCTGAAATTAAAAATATGGCGTCAGAAAAGCGCCAAGGAACAAGGGCGTTTCGAAGAGTATCATGTAGAGAATATCTCGCCGGATACCTCTTTTCTCGAAATGCTGGATATTTTAAACAATAATCTGATTCACGAGGGTAAGGAGCCTGTCGTGTTCGATCATGACTGTCGCGAAGGAATCTGCGGGATGTGTTCGTTGTTCATCGACGGTCGTGCTCACGGACCCGACGATGATATCACGACCTGTCAGTTGCACATGCGCAAGTTCAAGGACGGCGATACCATTACGATCGAGCCGTGGCGTTCGGCCGCTTTCCCGATCATCAAGGACTTGGCAGTAGATCGTTCCGCTTTCGACAAGATTCTCCAGGCCGGCGGATTCATTTCCGTCAATACCGGGGGAGTGCCCGACGCGAACGCTATTCCCATTCCCAAAAAGGATGCCGATGAAAGTATGGACGCTTCCGCCTGCATCGGTTGCGGCGCCTGCGTGGCGACCTGTAAGAACGGATCGGCCATGTTGTTCGTGGCGGCCCGTGTTTCGGCTTTGGCCAAACTGCCGCAGGGACGTGTGGAAGCGGCCCGCCGGGCGAAAGCCATGGTGGCCAAGATGGACGAACTGGGTTTCGGCGGATGTACCAATACCGGCGCTTGCGAGGCAGAATGTCCCAAAGGAATTTCCATTTCGCACATCGCCCGTTTGAACCGTGAATTTTTGGCGGCGAAATTGAAAGATTAATGTTGATTTTATCATAACGGGAAAGAGGCCGACCCAAAAGAGATTTCTTGAGGTCGGCCTCTTTTGCTATGTTTGTTTCGGTAAAAAAACAGTAAGAGTTTACGGGAGAAATAATAGCAAATGGGGCTGTCCGATTCTGGAACAGCCCCATTACCTAATCTGCCGAAAATTTTTCGACGAACATGTTTTATTTCAAAAACTTATTTTACGGTGTTCATGTGGCAGATCAATTCAACCACTTTGTTGGAATAACCCCATTCGTTGTCATACCAGGAAACCAGTTTCACGAAGTTGTCGTTCAGCGCGATACCGGCTTTCGCGTCGAAAATGGAAGTGCGAGCGTCGCCGTAGAAATCGGAAGAAACCACGTCGTCTTCGGTATATCCCAGAATACCTTTTAATTCGCCTTCGGAAGCGGCTTTAACGGCAGCTTTGATCGCTTCGTAAGAAGCCGGTTTTTCCAAACGGCAGGTCAGGTCCACTACGGACACGTCCAGCGTCGGAACACGGAACGCCATACCGGTCAGTTTGCCGTTCAAAGCGGGAATCACTTTGCCTACGGCTTTGGCAGCGCCGGTGGAAGAGGGAATGATGTTGCCCGCAGCAGCGCGGCCGCCTCTCCAGTCTTTTACGGAAGGACCGTCAACGGTTTTCTGAGTAGCGGTAGTCGAGTGAACGGTCGTCATCAAACCTTCCACGATACCGAAGTTGTCGTTGATGACTTTAGCCAGCGGAGCCAGACAGTTGGTCGTGCAGGACGCGTTGGAAACGATGGCCTGATCCGCCGTATATTTGCAGTTGTTCACGCCCATCACGTACATCGGGGTGTCGTCTTTGGAAGGAGCGGACATTACGACGCGTTTCGCGCCCGCTTCGATATGTTTGTGAGCCAATTCTTTCGTCAGGAACAAACCGGTGGATTCAACCACGTATTCCGCGCCCACTTCATTCCATTTCAGGTTTGCAGGATCTTTTTCCGCCGTTACGCGAATCGCCTGTCCGTTTACGACCAGGTTGCCGTCTTTCACTTCGATACTGCCCTGGAATTGTCCATGGATTGTATCGTAACGCAACATGTAAGCCATGTAGTCCACTGAAATCAGGTCGTTGATCCCAACAACTTGAATATCGTCCCGATTGATTGCAGCACGGAAAACCAAACGACCGATACGGCCGAATCCGTTGATACCAATTTTAATTTTTGACATGATTGTTGATATTTAAAGGTTTGAAACTTCGCCGTAACCGCGCATTCAAGCGCATTGCAAAAATACGTAATTATTTTTTTATTCTCAACACTAAAGCGTTGATTCATATTCATAAATATTGCCATTTCAGCCCTTTTTCCCTCCGTTTCCGGAAATTTGAAACCCGAAAAGGCCGCCCTCCGAAAAAGTAAGAAGAAAAACGAGCCTGAAAAAAACAAAAAAAATCGCTCTTTTTCCCGTCGCCGCGCATGGCCGCCGCCTTATTTACGGGTAATAAACGGCGTTTCGGTCTCATGGAACATGAAGGCATACATGTCCGTCCATTCGTCGATCATCTTGCCCGTAGGCTTGCCCGCACCGTGTCCCGCCCGGTCGTCGATGCGGATCAGCACCGGATTCGGACCGCCCTGCGCCGCCTGCAGAGTCGCGGCGAACTTGAACGAATGGGCGGGAACCACCCGGTCGTCATGGTCCGCCGTCATGACCAGCACGGAAGGATAACGGACCCCTTGCCGGATATTATGCAAAGGAGAATAACGGAGCAGATAAGCGAACTGTTCCGCATTGTCGCTGCTGCCGTATTCCACGACCCAGCCCCAACCGACGGTAAACTTATGGTAACGGAGCATGTCGAGAACGCCTACGCGGGGGAAAACGACGGTATAAAGGTCGGGACGCTGAACCAGGCAGGCTCCGACCAGCAGACCCCCGTTGGAACCGCCCGAAGCGGCGATTTTCCCCGGTCCGGTATATCCTTCCGCTATCAGAAAGTCGGCCGCGGCCATGAAATCGTCGAACACGTTCTGTTTCTCGGACAACATGCCGGCCCGATGCCAGGCTTCTCCGTATTCGCCCCCGCCCCGCAAATTTACCGAAGCATAAACGCCTCCCTGTTCCATCAACAGCACGTCGGCCGGGGAGAAAGCCGGGGTACGGCTGATGTCGAACCCGCCGTAACCGGACAAATGCGCCAGGTTTTTTCCGTTCCGTCGCAAACCCTTCCGATAGCAAACGAACATCGGAATCCGTGTTTTGTCCTTGCTTTCGAAGAAACGTTGCTCCACGACGAAATCGTCCGGATCGAAATTCGTCGCGCTCTTTCTGAACAATGTACTCGCTCCCGTATCCGGGTAATATTCGAAAATGACGGGCGGACTGTTGAAACTGACGAACGAATAAAAAGTCGTCGGATCGTCGGGACCGCCCCCGAAGCCCGTTACCGTGCCGACAGCCGGCAAAGCGAGGGCATGCAGGAACCGTCCTTCCCGGTCGAAAACCCGCACTTCGGAAGAGGCGTCGCGAAGATACATCGCAAAAATCCTACCACACGACACGGACACGCGCTCCAACAGCCGGTCGGAAGCCGGAATCAAATCGGCGGCGACAGGGTTCTTCGCCGTCAGGTCGGTAACCGTCAGGCGGAACATGGGCGCGTCCGCGTTGGTCAGCATCAGCAAACGCCCGTTCTCGCACTCCACAGGCAAATAATCGTATCGGAAACCGGGAAACAGCACGCGAAACTCCTCTTCCCCCCGGCGACGGCAATACACCTCGGTTCCGGAGGTCCCTTCCGACGCCAGAACAAAGAGATATTCCCCGTCGCGGCTTACATACGGGGTAAAATAACGCAACGGGTGCTTCGGATCCTCGAACACCCGTTCATCTTCCGCCTGAGACGTGCCGACGCGATGGAAACAGACCTTTTGGCAGGCATTGGCCGCGGAAAACTCGCCGGCCGCTTCCGGTTCGTCGTAACGGCTGTAATAAAAACCCCCGTCGGCCCATACCGCTTCGGAAAACTTGACCCGGCCGACGACGTCGGGCAACACCTGCCGCGAATCCAGATCGACAATGCGGATTTGCTGCCAGTCCGATCCCGCGGACGAAACGCCGTAAGCGGCGTACCGGTTGTCCCGGGAAACGGTAAACGACATCAAGGCCGCCGTACCGTCGGAAGAAAACGTATTGGGGTCCAGCAAGACTTTCTTTTCCCCTCCCGGCTCCCGACGGATATAACACACGCTTTGCGCCCGCAACCCGTCGTTTTCGAAAAAAACAGTATAGGGGCCGTGCCTTTCGGGAAGCCCGTATTTGGGATAGTCGAACAATTCGGTCAGACGCCGCCGGATCGCTTCCCGAAACGGAATCTGCGAAAGATAATCTTCCGTTACCGCATTTTCCTCCTTTATCCACGTTCGCGTCTCTTCCGAACCGGAGGTTTCGAGCCACCGGTAAGGGTCAGCGACTTCCGTTCCGAAATAGTCGTCCCGGACAGAAGCGTCCGCACGGGCCGCCGGATAATGTTTTACCTCTATTTTCATTTTCGACCGATACAAGCCGGCTCTGACGCGCCGGCGATACCCTATAACATAGTTCGATTTCCGCCCCGCGGCAATACCGGGCTTACGATTCGGGGACAACCGGTTTCAACGGCCGGCCTTCGGCGTCTTCGGGATACAGCGCGCCCTCTGCCTCCAGGCGGTCCCGCATTTCCCGGACCATTTCCGCCAGCTTAACCCGTTCCGATCCGGAAAGGTCCCGGTCTTCCCACGGATCTTCCTCCAGATTGTACAGACGGTATTCCGGTTCCGAGGGGTTTTCCGGCCGGTAATAATAAATCAGTTTCCACGCGCCGTTCCGGTAAGCCGTAAAATAGCTTCCCCGGTGTTGATGGGGGAAATGGACCAACATGGTTTCCGGGCTTTTCCCGTCTTTTTTCCCTTGCAGCCGCCGTCCCAAATCCCGGCCGTCCAGGATGTGGTTCTCCGGTTCGGGCACGCCCGCCGCACGCAACACGGTGGGATAAATATCCATGACCGTTCCCGATTGCAGCTGCACGGCATTCGCCCGTATGGGAAGCCTGCGCTGGTTCCGGTTGTTCCGGTCGGGTTTGCCCCAGCAGGCGATGAAAGGAACGCGCACGCCTCCTTCGAATTCCGTCCCCTTTTTACCCCGCAACGGAGCGGAAGAGGTATGTTCCTTTTCCGCTCCCAACGGAGCATCGGAACCGTTGTCTCCCAGGAAAAGGATCAACGTGTTTTCGGCAATGCCCTGCTCCTCCAAACAATCCATGATCTCCCCGAGCGAACGGTCCATGCCCTCGATCAAGGTAGCGAAAGCCTGCGCCCGCGGCGATTTCCCCGAATCCCGGTAACGGGCGGCGAACCGCGGGTCCGGTTCCAGCGGAGTATGCACCGCATAATGGGCCATATATAAGAAAAACGGTGTCTTGTCCTTCGCCGCCCGGGCAATCTGTTCTTCGGCTTCCAGGGTCAGGGCCTCCGTCAAAAACAGATCCGTTCCGTGATATTTCTGCAAGCCGGGAACCGCCCGGCTTTTATTTCCCTTCAAATGCCCGTATCCCGATTCTCCGTAATAACTGCCCGGTTCCCCGATGGAAGAACCGGCGATATTCACATCGAATCCGAGACGGGAGGGGTCTTCCCCTTCGCTGCCGATGCATCCGAAATGGGCTTTCCCGACATGAATCGTCCGATAGCCGGCCTGTTGCAGGACATAGGGCAGCGGCGCGTCGGCCACGGAAAGCCCTTGCCAGTTCCACCCCTGCGGGCCGTAAGGCGTACGGTTGTTGCTTTCGGAATTGATCCAGTTCGTAACCCCGTGACGCGTAGCGTTCTGCCCGGTCAGGATAGAAGCCCGCGACGGAGAGCTGACGCTTTGCGCGTAAAACGTGGAAAACCGGATCCCCTGCCGGGCCATCCGTTCCATATTGGGCGTCCGGTACCATTCGTTCAACGGATATTCGACCGGCTTCCCCGATACATCCGTCAAAAAAGGCAGGGAAGTGTCCATCAGCCCCATGTCATCGACCAGAAAAACGATGATATTCGGGCGTTCCTGAGCCGACAAAGCCTGCCCGGCCAGCAATGCCAACGAGAAAGAAAGCGTTTTTTTCATTTATTCCAGAAATTTCCGAATCTTCAGCGATCCGTTCGTAAAGATAACCATTTTCCATCCTCCGGCCAAAATTCCGCGACTGGTCCCGTTACCGTTTTTTCCGCACTATCTGCCAGCCCAGACGCATGGCCTCGCGCATGGCCGGGGAAACGGCATAGAGCAATCCGCCGTAAACGACCGAAGAAAAGCCGAACAAAGCGGAAGCGTACAACAGGAAGCCACCGAATCCGGAACAGGAGACCCCGCCCGCCAAATCCAGCAACCGGGCGGCCGCCCAGGCGGTCACTGCAAGCATCGCCATATACTTCAGAAAACTCAGGTAATATCCCCGCGGCGACATCCGAAAAGCGTTCCGGAACAAAAAATAAGGTTTCCAGCCCAGCGAAATCAACCCCGTGCTGACCGCCGTTCCGAGCACCACGCCCAACAGTCCCCAATAATAGGCTCCCGCGATGGAAATGCATAAGTTCAGCCCCGCTTCGCACCAGGCCGCCCAAACGTCGCGGTACAACGAATAACCGTTCAGGAAAACCAGCAGCGGCTGGCGAACGATGGAAACAAACATGGCGGCGACGATGCAAAACAGAATATCGTCGGACAAAACGTAACGTTCGCCGAACATGAACGAAATGAACGGGGAGGCCAGATGCCAGACGCAGAGGGAGACCACGCCTCCGATGAAAAAAGAGATTGCGGAGAATTGCCGGAAAACCAGCCGTATCTTTCGGGAATCCCCTTCCGAAATCAAATGGCCGACGCTCGCCCATACGCCGGAAAACATGGAACCGGTCAGCGTCACGATCTTGGTGGCGATCATCGCATAATTGACATAAAAGGTAACCATGACGACCGAAATCATCTTGCTGACAATGAGCGTGTCGGTCTGGGTCAGCATGACATTGGCGATTTTATGGGACACGACCTGCTTCATATTCCGGAAAATATACCGGTACTCTTTCCGGATTCTCCTTCCCAAAGCGTAAGAAGGGGATAGCCACGGGTATTCGCGGCCTACCCGCCTTTCTAACACGAGCGTGAAGAGCAGGGCGAAGACCGCTTCGAGGGCCAGCCAGGAAAGATACCCCGCCCCCAGAAACCGGATGACGATGACCTGACAAACGATTTTGGCGATCAGCACGTAATTGGTTATCCGCGTGACGATATAGGTTTTCTGGGAAGCCAGCAGCAGAAACTGCTTGTAATTGAAAAAATAGCCGAGGGAAGTCGTGAACAGAAACGTAAAGAAAGAGGCGTAGATATAAAGCCGGCTGACTTCGCCCTCGATCAGCATGGGGGTAAAAAAGGAGATGCCGGCGCCGATAACCAGAATGGCGACGCCCACGAGCCGGAACAGATAACAGAACAACGAAACGATGCGGTTGATCTCTTCCCGGTCCTGCCGGTAGATGGGAGCGAACAGCGCGCAGGTAATGCTGGTGGTAATGCCCATCTCGGCCATGTTCAGTAAACCTACCGTACGCTGCATGGTCGCAGCCGTTCCCATGGCGCTGTCGCCCAACATGTCCAGAAAAATCCGGCGGGAAACGAGATTGACGGCCAGCATGACGAAATAAAACAGCAGCGAAGTTTTCGCATTCGCAATACTGTATTTCAACCGTTCGGACCCCATAATCTCTTTTTCTGTTCTCTGAAAATTCGCAAATCCGGAATAAAAAGACAGGTTGTCCTAAAACCCAACCGCACATTCCGGCCTCAACCCGTTTTAGGACAACCCGCCTGCAAATGCAGCGCAACCTATTTCGTTCCGCTGTTCTTGGCCTCCATGGAAAGCGTAGCGTGGGGAACCACCTTCAACCGTTCTTTCGAAATGAGTTTCCCGGTTTCCCGGCATACGCCGTACGTTTTGTTTTCGATACGCACCAACGCCGCTTCCAGATGCTGGATGAATTTCAGCTGACGCTGAGCCAAACGGCCCGATTCTTCCTTCGACAAAGTTGCCGCTCCTTCTTCCAAGATCTTAAAGGTAGGTGATGTATCGTCGGTCCCGTTGCTTTCGGTTTGAGTAATCGTTGCTCGTAAGAGGTCGTAATCGGCACGGGCCTTTTCCAACTTGGCCAGAATAATTTCCTTGAATTCCGCCAAATCTTCATCCGAATACCTCGTTTTTTCTACTTCTGCCATAACTCTTTCTTACTTTATAATAAATATTAAACATTTCGATATAGGGTAAAGATAGCATATTCTTCCGGCATGCACAAATTCGGTACGAATTTCTTCCGGAAGGAAAAATGCTCTTCTCCTACTGGCGCACGACGGACAGAAAAACTTCCGCATCGTCGATTTCGACGGACTGCGGCCGGTCCAGCTCATCCACCAGCTGCACATCCAGTGCCAAAGTCTGGGCCGCGATATACGCCGCATGCGTTTCCACCGCCCGATTGACCAGTTCGTTGCGTCGGATAAACACTTTTATCTTATCCGTTACCTCGAAACCGGAATCTTTCCGGATATTCTGAATCCGATTGACCAGTTCGCGGGCGATTCCTTCGCTCCGCAGTTCATCGGATACGTGAATGTCCAACGCCACGGTAAGCCGGCCTTCCGTAGCCACGAGCCACCCGGGAATATCTTCCGAAGTAATGTCGAAATCCTCGCGGGAAAGTTCCAATAGCTGTCCGTCCACTTCCAGCGCGTACCGGCCTTCCGCTTCGATCCGGTTGATTTCAGCCTGACCGAGCGCAGCCACGGCGTTGCCGATCTGTTTCATCTGCTTCCCGTACCGGGGACCGAGGGTCTTGAAATTCGGTTTGATTTTCTTGACCAGCACGCCGGTAGTATCGACGATGTATTCGAGTTCCTTGACATTCACTTCCGAAAGGATCAGCCCTTTTACCGCTTCCACCGCCTCTTTCAATGCCGGGTCGAGCACGGGCATCATGATCTTGGACAACGGCTGGCGGACCTTGATATTGACCTTCCTTCGCAAGGCCAGAACCATGGAAGAGACCCGCTGGGCGATATCCATCTTTTCCTCCAACGAAGCATCGACGGCCGTTTCGTCGCAAACCGGGAAAGCCGCCAGATGCACCGATTCGCCGCCGCCGGTCAAATCCCGGTACAGTTTGTCGGAGATAAACGGAGCGAACGGAGCCGAAAGCAAAGCGACCGTTTTCAAGCATTGGTAAAGCGTCTGGTAAGCGGCCAGTTTGTCCGTCGTCATTCCGCCGCCCCAGAAACGTTTGCGGTTCAGCCGCACGTACCAGTTCGACAGGTTTTCGTTTACGAAATCGGAAATGGCCCGGGCGGCAGGGGTCGGATCGTAGTCTTCAAGACTCGCCGTTACCCGTTTTACCAGCGTATTCAGCAAAGAAACGATCCAACGGTCGATTTCGGGACGTTCGGACATCGGAACCTGGGGTTCCTCCCCCGTAAACCGATCGACGTTGGCATACAACGCGAAGAAGCTGTACGTATTGTATAACGTGCCGAAAAATTTGCGGCGGACCTCATCGACCCCGTCCACATCGAATTTCAGGTTATCCCACGGCTGCGAGTTGCTGACCATGTACCAGCGCACCGCATCGGCGCCGTAAACATCGATCACTTCGAACGGATTGACGGCATTGCCGAGCCGTTTGCTCATCTTGTTCCCGTTCTTGTCGAGCACCAGGCCGTTCGATATGATATTTTTGAATGCGACCGAATCGAACAGCATCGTCGCCAGCGCATGCAAAGTAAAGAACCATCCCCGCGTCTGATCTACCCCTTCCGCCACGAAATCGGCCGGATAAACCCGGCGGAACTCTTCGGCGGAAATCTCGAAGGGGAAATGCACCTGAGCGTAGGGCATGGCGCCGGAATCGAACCAAACATCGATCAGATCGCTCTCCCGCTGCATCCTCTCCCCTTTCGACGACACCAGCACGATGCGATCTACATAAGGACGGTGCAGGTCGAATTTCTCGTAATTGGCTTTGGAGAAATCGCCTTCCGCAAATTCGGCCAACGGATTTTCCGTCATAAAGCCGGCCGCTACCGATTTGTCGATCTCCGCCTTCAATTCGGCCACGGAACCGATGCATTTGAACTCCGTATGATTTTCGTCCGACCAGATGGGCAGCGGAGTGCCCCAGTAACGGGAACGCGACAGGTTCCAGTCCACAAGGTTTTCCAGCCACTTGCCGAAACGCCCCATCCCCGTAGACTGCGGTTTCCAATTGACCGTATTGTTCAGTTCGATCATGCGGTCCCGGAACGCCGTGGTCTTGATGAACCACGAATCGAGCGGATAATACAACACCGGTTTGTCCGTCCGCCAGCAATGCGGATAGTTATGCACGTGTTTTTCGATCTTGAAGACCCGGTTGGCCGCTTTCAGCATGACGCAAAGATCGATGTCGAGCGTCGGATCGTTCTCCGTCAGCGTATCGTCGTACGCATTTTTCACATACCGGCCGGCATATTCGCCGTAAGCCTTCGTATCGACCTGTTCCCGGACAAACCGGGGATCGAGATCCTCTATCAGAAAGAACTTGCCGGTACGGTCCACCATGGGAGCCGTCTTGCCGTTTTTGTCCACCATGAGCAGCGGAGCGATTCCCGCCGCTTTGGCCACCCGGTCGTCGTCGGCGCCGAACGTCGGCGCGATATGCACGATACCAGTCCCGTCCTCCGTCGTCACGTAATCGCCGGGAATTACCCGGAACGCGTCGCCGTCGGGTTTTACCCATGGCACCAGCTGTTCGTAACGGATACCGGTCAAATCGGCCCCTTTGTACGAACCGGTCACTTCAAAAGGAATATTTTTCCCGTCGCCGGCATATTCGTCTATCTTCAATGCGGCGTTCTTTTTCGGAAAATACTTGTCGAGCAGCGGTTCCGCCAAAATCACGGTTACCGGTTCTCCCGTATAAGGATTATAACTGTTTACCCGGAGGTAGGTTACCTCGGGATGAACGGCCAGCGCCGTATTGGAAGGCAGGGTCCACGGCGTCGTGGTCCAGGCCAGAAAATAGAGGTCGCCCCCTACCGTTCCGTCGAACAGAAAGGCCGACCGGTCGTCGCGCACCGCCTTGAACTGGGCGGTGCAGGTAGTATCTTTCACATCCCGATAACAACCCGGCTGATTCAATTCATGGTTGGAAAGACCGGTACCGGCCGCCGGCGAATAGGGTTGAATGGTGTATCCCTTGTACAACAGCCCCTTGTTGAACAACTCCTTCAACATCCACCACAGCGTTTCTATGTATTTATTGTCATACGTGATGTAGGGATCGTCCATATTGACCCAATACCCCATCTTGCCGGTCAGCTCCTTCCACTGGTCCGTATAGGTCATGACCTCCCGACGGCAGGTCTTATTGTACTCTTCGATGGATATTTTGGTTCCGATATCCTCTTTTGTAATGCCGAGTTTCTTCTCCACGCCCAATTCCACGGGCAGCCCGTGAGTGTCCCATCCGGCCTTGCGGCGCACCTGAAACCCCTGCTGCGTTTTATAACGGCAGATCAAGTCCTTGATGGTGCGGGCCATGACATGATGGATGCCCGGCGTTCCGTTCGCCGAAGGAGGACCTTCGTAAAATACGAAAGCCGGATGTCCTTCCCGGGTGTCTATGCTTTTCTGAAAGGTATCTTCTTGTTTCCATTGCTCCAATATCTCCCGATTGATATCGGCCAGGTTCAATCCTTTGTACTCAGGGAACTTGCTATTCATATTTATCGCTTGGTTTTATCAAATTGCAAAAGTATAAAAAAAAGCGATATCCCGCTCTTTTCTTCTTAAAATCGAATATTTTACACGATTGGATATGCAAGCCTTACCTCCGTTTGTCGGAGTGACGAAAACGACCGGATTGTCGTAAAGCATTTCCAGAAATAAATAGGTCTTGTGGAACGGTTCTTTTATTGGGCGGAGAGGCGTTTTTTGCCGGATTCGGACGGTCGTGAGGCTATCCGTGGACATTTTTGATTAACCGGTATCTTTTATCGGCTTTTCCTTCGACGCGGGTTGCCATGCTCTTGGAAAAGACCGGCTGAATCTGTCTGACGCAAATCGAAAATCGGAACAGGATCCGATAATCGATTTGGAATAAAAGATTATCTTTGTGCTGAAGAACCTTGTTTTTTCTCGAATATTGAAAAATCGGATGAAATTTTTGTTATTGTTTGTCGGGTTCCTGGGAAGTTTTTTGCAGGGAACGGCCGCCATCCGTTGGTTCGATCCGCAACGCGAGGCGCAGCAGGTGGTCGGAGGACAAGGATGGAAAACGGACATCCGCAGCCATATTTATCATCGGCTGCCCGATAAGGCCCGGGCGCAAGTGCGCGAAGGGATCTGGTACCTGGGATGCCAGAGCGCCGGTTTGTACCTGCGTTTTTATACCGACTCCCCGAACATCTCCGTCCGTTACGGGGTGGAACACGATTTCGCCATGCCCCACATGCCTGCGACGGGCGTATCGGGCGTGGATCTTTACGCTGTGGATAAACACGGAAAGGAGTTGTGGTGCGGGGGAACTTACCGGTTTGCCGACACGATTGTCTATCATTACGCCTCATTGGATACGGAATCGCCTTACGGACGCGAGTACCGGTTGTTTCTGCCGCTTTACAACCGGGTAAAATGGTTGGAGATCGGCGTGGATGAAGAAAGCCGGTTCGTTTTCGCTCCGGCTACGCAGGAACGTCCTGTCGTGGTGTACGGCACATCCATTGCGCAGGGGGCCTGCGCTTCCCGTCCCGGTATGGCGTGGACCAATATCCTGACCCGCCGGTTGGGCGGCGAACTGGTCAATATGGGTTTTTCGGGAAACGGAAAACTGGAGGATGCGGTTATCGACCTGCTGGCGGAGGTGGACGCCAAAGCGTACGTGTTCGATTGTATGCCCAACCTGACGGGGATGGACCGGGATCGTTTGGCGGACAGCATTGTCCGGGCGGTCCGGAGACTGAAAAAGGTACGGCCCGGAGTTCCGCTGATTTTGTCGGAACACGCCGGTTATCCTCACGGCAGTTCGAGCGCGCGGCAAAAGGAGCTTTATACGGTTTGCAACGAGGCCGTGCGGCAGGCTTACGAGCGTTTGAAAGCGGAAAAGACGGAGGCGTTGTATCTGTTTACGGCGGAGGAGATGGCGCAGCCCCTGGACGCTACGGTGGAAGGGGTGCATCCGAACGATTACGGCATGGCGGCTCTGGCGGCTGCGTATGAAAGGAAACTGCGGGAGGTGCTGCACGAGCCGGTCGGACGGTTCTCTACGCAACAGCCGGTAACCCAGCGCAGGGAACCGGGAAATTACGAGTGGCGCGAACGTCACGAGCAGGTGTTGTCCCTTTGCCGGGAGCGGTCGCCTGAACTGTTGCTGTTGGGCAATTCGCTGACGCATCACTGGGGCGGGGAACCGGCTTTCCGGATTGCCCGGGACAGCGCCGGATGGAACCGTACCGTCGCTCCGCTCGGAGCGATTAACCTGGGATTCGGCTGGGACCGGATCGAAAATCTGTTATGGCGGGTATATCATGGGGAACTGGACGGTTACCGGGCGGACAAGATTGTCGTGATGATCGGGACGAACAATCTGAACGACGTTCCCGACGAAGAGATCGTGGAGGGAATCCGGTTTCTGCTGGGGGCGATTCGTTACCGGCAGCCTGCGGCTTCGTTGCGTTTGGTCGGAATTCCGCCCCGCCGGGGAGAAGAGGCCCATTTGAAACGGCTCAATGCCGATCTGGAGGCGATGGCGCGGGAGACGAATACGGAATTTCTGGATTTGACGCCTTTGTTGACCGGTCCTGACGGGAAAATGGATCCGCAATATTACCTGCAGGACGGGCTGCATCTGAATCAGGCGGGCTACCGGCGGATCGGAGAGACGTTCGTGAAGTGAAATAATGGTATAAAAAATAAAACGATGAATGCGAAAAGGATATTGACGGCCCTGACGTTGCTGTGCGGAACGCTTTCCCTGCAAGCCCGGCCGCTGTACGAAAAGGAAGAGAACACGGTGCGTGTGATGAGTTTCAATGTGCGCGGAGGCGTGGGAATCGACAATGTGCGGGATTACGACCGGACGGCGGCGGTTATCCGGAAAGCGGGGCCTGACATTGTGTCCGTGCAGGAGCTGGATAGCGTGACGCAGCGTTCGAAAGGGAAATACGTGTTACAGGAACTCGCCCTCCGGACGGGGATGTTCGGCACTTATGCCGCGGCTATCGAATTTCAGGGCGGGAAATACGGCATCGGCATCTTGTCGAAGGAAAAGCCGTTGCAATGCCGGAGGATTCCTCTCCCCGGTCGGGAAGAAGCCCGGGTGCTGCTGATTGCGGAGTTCGACGATTATCTGTTTTGCGCCGCCCACTTCTCTTTGACGGCGGCCGATGCGGAGGCGTCGGTGGCGATTCTTCGCGAGGCTTTGTCCGGAGTGCGGAAACCCGTATTTTTTGCCGGGGACTTGAATTCTGTTCCCGAATCTCCGGTCATTACGGAGTTGAAAAAAGATTTCAAGGTATTGAATGATCCGAAGAAACCGACCTGCCCGGCCGACGAGCCGAAAGATTGTATCGATTATATTTTCGGCTATACGTCCGGCGGACACGCTTATACCGTAGTTTCGAGGCAGGTTATGGACGAACCGGTGGCATCGGACCATCGCCCGCTGTTCGCCGATGTGCGGATTGCCGCCGACAGTGCAGCTATCATGCGGACGCAGCCTTTCTTGCAGAATCCGGTGGGTGGCGGCATTACGGTATCGTGGCTGACGAATGTCCCGGTGTACGGCTGGGTGGAATACGGAACGACGCCCGAATTGGGACGGAAGGCGCATACGCTGGTGGACGGGCAGGTCGTGGCCGGCAATAAACATCATAAAATCCGGCTGGAAGGGTTGGAACCGGGGAAAACTTACTATTATCGGGTATGCTCCAAAGAAATAACCCTCTATCAGGCGTATTACAAGGAGTTCGGGGCGACGGCCTGTTCCGGGGTCCGTTCCTTTACCATGCCGGACGACCGCGGGACCGATTTTACCGCCGTAGTGTTCAACGACCTGCATAAGAACAAGGCGGTGCTGAACCGTTTCGCCGCATTGTTGCCGGACATCGGGTACGATTTCGCGATATTCAACGGCGACTGCATTGACGATCCGAAGAACGAAGCGGAGGTATTGTCGTTCATGACGGTTCTGCACGAAACGGTGGGAGCCGATGGGGTTCCCGTGTTCTATCTGCGGGGAAACCATGAGATCCGCAATGCCTATTCGATCAAGTTGCGCGATCTGCTGGACTACGTGGGCGACAGGACCTACGGGGCGTTCAGTTGGGGCGATACCCGGTTCGTCATGTTGGACTGCGGGGAGGACAAGCCGGACGATACGTGGGTGTATTACGGGTTGAACGACTTTACTTCTTTGCGCGAGAATCAGGTGGAGTTTTTGAAAAAAGAGTTGGCTTCCAAACCGTTTAAAAAGGCGGAAAAAAGGATATTGCTGCATCATATTCCCATTTACGGCGCCGATTTGGGCAAATACCATCCTTGCCGGGAATTGTGGACGCCCTTGTTGTCCAAGGCGCCTTTCGATATCAGTCTGAACGCTCATACGCACCGTTTCGCCCATTATGAAAAGGGGGAAGACGGCAATAACTATCCGGTTATCGTAGGAGGCGCGCCTACGTTGGACGGTGCTACTCTGACCGTATTGAAGAAACGGGGCGGTGCGCTGACGGTAACGGTGTTGAACACGGAAGGTAAAACCTTGTTGGAATGGAATTTATAACCGGCGTATGAACATAAGAGGAAAAATTTTTGCCTGCCTGTTCGGGGGATTGAGCCTGGCCGTTTCCGCCCAGTCGGACCGGTTGCCTTGGCTGTTCGATATGGTGCATAACAATCCGGGAGAGCCGGCTACGGTATCGAAGTACAACGATCCCGCTTTTTTGCGGAAGGCGGGGTTCAACGGCATGGTTCCGCAATGGCATGTGCAATGCGCATTGACGTACGATGCTTTCGACGAAGGGGTAATCCCCGAAGGCTCGAAGGAACGGGAATGGATATTGAACAAACGGAAAGAGGTAAGCGGCAAGTTGCGCGAAGCGAAGAAAAAGGGAATGGCCGTTTACGCCTTTACCGATGTGATGGTGCTGCCGACGTTGCTGTTGGAAAAATACAAAGACCGGCTGGTGCGCCCCGACGAACGTCGGGCTTCGTTCGATGTGATCCACGGCCGTATGGCGCCGGATATCAACCAGCCGCTGACCGAGACGGTCATGCGGGCGCAGATCGATGAAATATTCGCCCTGTTTCCCGAACTGGACGGGCTGGTCGTCCGTTTCGGGGAGACTTACCTGTACGATACGCCTTACCATTCCGGAGGAAGTCCCGTTCGCGAGCGGGGGGAGGCGGGCATCGAAGCGCACGTGAAGTTCATCGGCCTGTTGCGGGAATGGGTGTGCGAGAAACACGGCAAGAAATTGTTTTACCGGACTTGGGGGATGGACTCTTTCCATACTTCCGCCGATATGTTCCGGCGGATTACCGACCGGGTGGAGCCGCATCCGAATCTGGTGTTTTCGATCAAATATACCGAAGGGGATTTTCATCGGCTGGTCCGTTTCAACCGGACGATCGGGGCCGGGAAGCATCCGTTCATCGTCGAATTTCAGGGACAACCCGAATATTGCGGGAAAGGGGCCCATCCGGTTTATGTGTTCGGCGGCATGCTGAACGGGTTCGAAGAGAACGAACGGCTGTTGCCGGAGGGACCGCAGGGTGTGGCCGAATTTGCCGGAGACGCTCGTTTTCGCGGCATCTGGACATGGTCGCGCGGCGGAGGTTGGCGCGGACCGTATATTTCCGATGAGTTGTGGTGCGATGTGAATACGCTGGCTGCGGCAATTTGGAGCCGCGATACCTCCCTGACGGAAGCGGAAGTGTTGGAGGCGACGGCCCGCCGGGTGGGTGTGAAACGGGCATCCGTTCCCGACTTTGTCCGGTTGCTGAAACTGGCGGAGAAGGGGGTGGTCCGGGCGCAGTACAGTCTGATTGATCCCGGACGTAGCGGATTCAATATCTGGTGGACGCGCGATCAGTATTTTTCGGGCGAAAATTCGCTTTCCGGTTTCATGACTTATGTGGTCAAAGGAGACATGCAACGCCGTTTGTTGGAGGAAAAGCGGGAAGCCGGCGAAATCTGGGCCGAAATCGAGCGGTTGGCCGGGGGAATCCGGATGAACGACAAGTCCCGGGAAGAGTTTCTCCGGGTATCGGCGACTTACGGCCGAATCAAGCACGGCATTGCCGCGCTGGCTCAGGAGTTGTTTCTCTACGGTAAGGAATACGAATTGTCCGGCGTATTGGATAAAACGGCGGTACGGGATGCGTTGTCGCGTTATGACGCGCTATGGAACGAATGGAACGAATTGAAAAAGCATCCGGATTGCCCGACTTTATACGAACCGTTCGCTTTCAGCCTGACCGGGGAAGAGGGCGTTTCGGGAGTCCGGAACGGCAGTTTGGCGGAAACGGTCGATAAATACCGCAGCTGGGTACGGTAAATAGACGGAAAAAAATTGGAAGGCAGTAACATATAGCAGATGAAGCCTTTTTGACTTCAACTTGCCGGTAAAATATGAAAGAGAGCTATTCGATACTCTCATGCATTTTACTGGATTTCCGTTTCCGGCGGAGAGGCAGGAAGGCCGGCGGTAGTTTCCCGGAGGTCCATTTTATAGACGTTGGTCGGTTTCAATGTGAATCCGGCGGACGAATAGAGCCGGTTGGCCGCTATGCGGGACGGGTTCGACGTCAGCATCAAGCTCCCCGGTCCCCACGCCTGGGCCTTTTTTATTGCGTGTTCTACCAGTAGGCGGCCTAATTTCCTCCCTCTGAAATTGCGGTCCACCGCGACGTCTTCGATCCAGATTTTGACGCCCGTGGGAGTTCGGTAACGGGCTAACGTCAGCATGCCGACGATTTTTTCCCCGAGAAAAAGCAGGAAAAGCCGGCTGTTCTTGTCGGACAGCATCGCCTGCAACTCGTTTTCGGTAAACCGTACCGGAGAGGACGTCAGTTGTTCCAGCAGGTTTCCGAGGTCCCGGACCATGCGGGAGAGGTCGGCAACGCAGCCGTTCGGTTCGCAGATTCGAAAAGTTTCCATATTTCGTTTTTTTCGTTTTTTTCGTTTTTTTCGTTTTTTTCGTTTTTTTGATTCGGTATGGATGGGCAAGGTATGAATATTTTGTTAAAAAAACGTTTCCGTTTTTCCGGCCGGTTCCCCGTTTCCCGGTTTTGTCGCGGGTTCGGCCGCCCTTTCTTCTGAAACACAGCTTCGGTCTTTCCGTTTTATTTCACTATATTTGTCGCAAAACCATGAAAATATGAGTAACCGTTATTGCGTAATTATGGCCGGCGGAATCGGGAGCCGCTTCTGGCCGCTCAGCAAGGAGGAAAAACCGAAACAATTCATCGACATATTCGGGACCGGCCGGACGTTCATTCAGCAGACTTTCGAACGTTTCAACGCTTTTATCCCGGCTGAAAATTTCATTATCGTAACCAACCGGCAGCATCGGGAACTGGTATTGGAGCAGTTGCCGGAAATTTCCGAGTCGCAGATATTGTGCGAACCGGTCCGGCGGAATACGGCCCCCTGCATTGCCTATGCCGCTTATCGGATCGCGACGATCGATCCGTTCGCGACGATGATCGTTACGCCTTCGGACCATATCGTGACCAACCAGCACCAGTTTGAGAAGATCGTGCAGGACAGTTTGGATTTCGCGGAAAAAAACGATGTGTTGATGACGATCGGAATTCATCCGAACCGTCCCGAAACGGGGTACGGCTATATACAGGTAAGCGATGAAAAGCGGGAAAACGGGGTTTGCCGGGTAAAGACGTTTACGGAAAAACCCAATGTCGATACGGCCCGGGCTTTTCTGGAAAGCGGAGAATTTTTCTGGAATTCCGGAATTTTCATCTGGAGCGTCAAAAGCATCATCAAAGCCATGTCGGCCTTTATTCCCGACGTGGCGACGGCTTTTTCTCGCGGAACGGACGTTTACAATACCCCGGCCGAACAGTTGTTCATCGATTCCATTTATCCGGAATGCGATAATATTTCCATCGATTACGGCGTGATGGAGCACGCGCGGAACGTATATGTCTGTTGCGGCGATTTCGGGTGGTCCGACGTGGGGACCTGGGGATCGCTGTATATGCATGCGGAGAAAGACGGCGACGGCAATGCTTGTCTGACGGAGCATGTGGTTGCCGTTCATACGACGGATTCTGTCATTAAGATTCCCGACGGGAAAAAGGCCGTTGTGGAAGGATTGGAGGGATATATCGTGGCGGATAGCGGAGACGCTTTGTTGATTTGCCGTAAAGAACGGGAACAGAATATCCGGGATTATGTGGAAAAATTGAGATAACGTATTTTGTGGCATGCAATCCGGGAAAGTGGTCCGAATGAACGGGAAATGAGATGTTTCTGTTTGTTCGGACCGGATTGTTTGGTTTAAATGAAAACAGTTATCTTTGTGCGTTAAATTGATGGATTTATGAAAGGAAAAAGTTTATTTCTTTTGATGGGAGCGACGGTGTTGGGGTCCTGCATGGACATGGACAAGACGGACGATCTGAAGTTGCCGATAAACGCGTCGTTGCCGTTGGGAAACTATTATCTGGACGATCGGGAGTTGTTCGAACAAACGGCTTTGAAGAATACGTTGGAGGTCAATGACGAAGGGGTGTTTTCCATTCAGGAATCGACCGAATCGCAGTTGGTGGACCCGGCGAAAATGGACGATTTGTTTACGATCGAGGATCAGCATGTGGACCATCGGTTGTCCGGTTTGTCGGTGGACGGGGATATTCCCGATGTGGAGATGGATTTTGATTTGTCGGTTTCGGAAGGGCAGCGGATCGACCGGCTCGTATTGCGCGGAGGGACCGTGGTTATGCAGGAAGATGCGGCATTGGCCGGGGTGCGTTGCACTGTCCGGGAGCTGACTTTGCCGAACGGGGAACCGGTGGTGCTGGAGCCGGGGCGGTCCGTTTCCTTGGATGGGGCCGTCATGGAACCGTTTCATAGCGAAACGGTTGCCAACGGGCTTACTTTCGTCTATTCCGGACATTATGCCGGTTCTTCGGCTGATGCGGAAGTGCGTGTCGATTTTGAAAACATGGAATTTGAGGAAATAACGGGATACATCGGGCGGAAGGAGCTGGATGAAACCCGGATTTATCTGGATGCTAGCAGCGAAGCTGTGGAGTTTTTCGAACAGATCGATGAAATTTATTTAGCCGACCCTTATGTTGAATTTCGGATCCGGAACGACCTGGAGATTCCAGTGGCTGTGATTCTGCGCTCATTGCAGGTCAATGGCCGGGAAATCGTTTTGCAGGACGGATTCGACAAAAACCGTTTTTTGATTGAACCGGGAGAAAGTGTCGTTCGGTTCGATAACGGCAATACGGAAAGCGGTACGGGGATCAGTGACGCGATCGGCAGGGACTTTTCCCGTGTCGAACTCATTGTGGAAACAATAGTCAATCCGACGAAGGAAGATTTGATGGACGAAGGATACGTGCCGGGTACGGTCAATATCTTCCGTTACGATTCCGAACTGCTTAACCGGACGTTGTTCGTTTTGCCGTTGGACGGTTGTCTGGAAGGATTCTCGTTGGAGAGTGATTTCGACTTTAATCTGGATATGGAAGATTATATGCTGAATCAGGTGCAGTTGGCCGTAACCGGGGAAAACGGGTTTCCGCTCGACCTGAGCCTGCAGTTGATCAGTGTGGACAAATATACGCATGAAGAGACGGTGCTGAATGAGATGCCTGTGGAAATAGGACCGGCCAACGATGTAAAACCGGAAGAAGCGGGATTCGAGCCGTATCGGATGGACGCTTCGAATTTTCAGTTGATTACGTTGAACAAGGAGCAGACCGACGCTTTTGTCAATGCGGAAAAAATCTATTTCAAGTTGAAGGCTTCTACGCGCAATGCGGCGGAGAAGGAGAATGTGAAAATTTATGAGGGATCCTATCTGGACCTGAGATTGACGATAGGAGTAAACGGAGAAATTGAATTGTAATCGGCAGAGAAATGAAAAGATTATATATTTGTTTGATTATCGGGCTGGCCGTTTGCAACATGGCGGCAGCGCAGGATTATATGATGACGGCCATGGGCGAAACGCCGCAACGCAACCAGATCAATCCGGCCTATATGCCGAGAGCTTCTTTTTTGACGGTTCCCTTCATCGGAGCGTTGTCGGTCGGAGCGGAAAACTCTTTCAGCTATAATGCGATGTTCGATAATGGCTTCGTCAATACTTCTAAACTGATGCGTCGGGTAAGGAACAACAATCCGATGTCGTTGCGGTTCAGCGACGACTTGTTTTCGTTCGGAATCCGTTTTCGACAGAATCAGATGATTACCGTGTCGAATCGTTTGCGGGCGTCGGCGGGTATCAATTATCCGCACGACATTTTCGCGTTCGTGTTCGATAATCCGTTGCTTTCTACCCGTTCGTTCGATATTCCGATGAACAGCCGGATCATGGCCTGGGATGAAACGGCTTTGGGATACACCTTGCAAATCGACGACCATTGGAGTGTCGGCGCGAAAGTGAAATTCTTGTTGGGAGCCGCCGCCGTCAATACGGGAAACTCCCGTGTCACGATCGACAAACAATTGGATGCTTATACTCTCCGGGGAGACGTGGATATCATGTTGGGCAATTACGATGCGGGGAACAGCGAATTCGGAACGAATACGTTGCTGAACAATCCCGGCGTGGCATTCGACATAGGAGCCATGTATAATTCCAAACGAGGATGGCGCGTGGGACTTTCTCTGACGGACATGGGATTCATCAACTGGAATGCGGGCAGTTCTTCCAGAATCGTGTCGATGAATCCGGGCAAGGTATATCATTTCAATGGCCTGGGGAATCTGAACGATGTTTTCGGAGCGGGTAACGTGGGCGATTTGCTGGATTCCGTTTACCGGGATATCATGGATGTCATGGAGGTCGATACCCTTTCGGGGGTCCGTTGTCGGACCACGCTGCCTGTTACCATGAATGTCAGCGGGGAATACGACGTTCGCGGGGACAATATGCACATGGTGTCTATGAACATGTTGGGCATATTCTCGCAGCGGAAGCGGTTCAATTACGCGATTACAGCCGGTTACCGCTATACGACCCGAAGCGGGAAATTTTCGGTCGTCGGAACATTAACCCACAAGAATACCGATCCGATGTCGCTGGGCGCCGGCATCATGACTAATACCCGGGGATTCCAGTTTTATATTCTGGCGGACGGCAGCATGTCGGCGTTGGCGTCAATGGGAAATCTGCGCAGCGTGGGATTCCGGTGGGGTTTCAACTGTTATCTGGGCAAATACCGGTTGGAAAAATTAAATAAAAGCGTATTATGGTAAATAAAGTTATTCTGGTCGGACGCGTCGGTACGGAACCCGAAGTCCGCATATTCGAAAACGGAGGGAAAATAGCTCGTTTGCGGCTGGCTACTTCCGAACGTATTTTCAATCCGACTACGCAGCAGCAGACGGAACACACCGAATGGCATACGTTGATTTTCCGTCGCGGTCTGGCCGGGGTGGTGGAGATGTATGTCAAGAAAGGTACGCAATTGTACGTGGAAGGACGGATTCGTTCGCGCCAATGGGAGGATGCGTCGGGTGTGCAGCATATCGCCGTCGAGATTTATGTCGACGATATGCGGATGATCGGCGGTCGTAACCGGGAAGAGATAAGCGGACAGTCTGTTTCCGGAGAATATCAATCGGCGTCTCCGGGAGTTTCCGCGGAACCCGTTCGGGAAATGCAGGAACCGCTTCCCGTGCCGGAAACCGACGATCTGCCGTTCTGAGGCGATTTACGGAGAAAAGCAGGTGTCGTCCCGTCGCGGTTTGTTCAGCCGCGACGGGACGATTGCGTTTTTGGACGGGCGTGAATTTTCAAAAGAAGTCGTTGCCGGACGGCCTTTTCATTCGTTTGTAAAAAAGTGTATCTTTGCAATATTAAACTGTTTGTGAAAATGAGCGATTATAAATTAGATATAGGGCGGGGATGTCGTTTCAAACGGAATGCGGACGATGAAATTTCTGCGGAACGGTGCGACGGTGCGAACAAATTGAACAGTTTCGACTGGCTGCAGGACGTGGAGGCGTTGTTGCCGCAGGGCGATATTTTCGAGGTACGTTTTAAAAACACCCGGAAAGGGTATTATCGGAACGTGAACAACCTGCCTCTGAAGAAAGGGGACATCGTGGCGGTAGAATCTTCGCCGGGCCACGATATCGGCATCGTTTCGCTGGGCGGGGAGATGGTGGCGCTGCAAATGAAGAAAAACGGCTTTAACCCCGAAGGCGTGGAATTCAAAAAGATATACCGTATAGCCAAGCCCGCGGATATCGCCAAATGGCAGGAAGCCATCGCTTTGGAGTATTCGACCATGATACGGGCCCGGGTCATTGCGGCCTCGCTGGGGCTGAACATGAAGATCGGGGATGTGGAGTATCAGGGCGATAAGGTAAAGGCCATCTTTTATTATATCGCCGATGAACGGGTGGATTTCCGGGAACTGATCAAAATATTCGCCGAACAGTTCCGCGTACGTATCGAAATGAAACAGATCGGAGCCCGGCAAGAGGCGGGCCGTATCGGCGGTATCGGATCTTGCGGACGGGAATTGTGCTGTTCGTCGTGGGTTTCCAATTTCGTGTCGGTAACGACCAATTCCGCCCGGTTTCAGGAGATCTCCCTGAATCCGCAGAAGTTGGCCGGACAGTGCGGGAAACTGAAATGTTGTTTGAACTACGAGGTGGATTCTTACATCGATGCCCGCAGGGATTTCCCGCAAATCAACGCACCGCTCGAAACGACGGAGGCTTCTTATTATTTGGTAAAATCGGATATTTTTAAGCGGGAAATGAGTTTTTCCAGCGATCCTTCTTCTTCGGTCAATGTCATTACCATTCCCGTGTCGCGGGTGCGCGAGATTATCCGGCAGAATCGGAAAGGAATCAAAGTGGACCGGTTGCAGCCGGATTCCTTGCAGGAAGTGATTGTCGAACCGGATTATAAGAATGTCGTGGGAGAAGAGAGCATTACCCGTTTCGATAACAGCAAACCCCGCCGGAAACGCGGCGACCGGAACCGGGGGAATCGTTCGGGCGGCGGACGTCCGAACGACCGGGCGGAAAATCCGGCGAAGAAAACTTCGTCCCAACCGTCTGCGGCGAATCCGAAGGAGCGCCCGTCGCGGGAGAATCGGGAGCGGCGGGGAAGCCGTCCGGCGCAAAATGCCGGAGGGAGCGGAGAACAGCAGAACCGTGTTTCGAATAACGCTTCCCGGAAGCGGAACAACGGACGCAGGAACAATAATCCGGTTAAAAAAACGGCCGGAGAGTAGGTGGCCGGGATGGAAAGGGGTAGATGGACGGGATGGTTGCTGGGGCTGGCGGGGATGTTTTCCTGCTCGCAGCCGGTTGGAGACTGCGTGATGATGTCGGAATACCGCGAGGACCGTCCCCTTCCGGAACGGATTTATTTCAATTATTCCAATACGGACACTTTGTCGCGGCGCGATATCATTCTGTCGCTGCGATATACCGAGAAATTCGGATACGACCGTGTCCGGTTCCGGTTCGATTGTCTGTCGCCGACGAACCGTTGGTTTTCCGACACGTTGTCGCTGGAATTGTTCGACCCGGAGACCCGGCGTTTCGAGGACGGGAAAATGGCGGCCCTGTATAATCTGGAGCGATGTATCGTGGAGCGGGCCGTATTCGGCGAACGGGGCGTTTATCGCATGACGCTGATGCCGGTTGCGGTGTCGTCCGGTGTGACGTCGGTGGGGCTGGTCGTCAGAAAACGAGAATAGAGTTATGGGAAAAGACAAGTTAAAGCGGTTTCAGGAAAACGAAACGTTCGCTTGTATGGTACAGCCTCTTTTCGAGGAGGTGTTCAACCGGGATTACCGGCTTAAAGGAAAATGGCGGGAGGACTTTTTCAAGAACGACCGGCCGATCGTTTTGGAGTTGGGCTGCGGCAGAGGCGAATATACCATAGGTCTGGCCCGGCTTTACCCGGACCGGAATTTTATCGGCGTGGATATCAAGGGAGCCCGGATGTGGCGGGGCGGCCGTACGGCGACGGACGAAGGCATGGAAAACGTCGGTTTCCTGCGGACCCGGATCGAATTTATCGAATCGTTTTTCGCCGAGGGCGAGGTGGACGAAATATGGATTACGTTCGCCGATCCGCAACTGAAGAAGAACCGGGCCGGGAAACGGCTGACTTCGTCGTTGTTTCTGAATCGGTACGCCCGGTTTCTGAAACCGGACGGAACCATCCATTTGAAAACGGATAGTCGGCATCTGCACCGTTACACCCGCTGGATTTTACAGGAAAACGGATTGCGGGAAGAGTTGTGCAGCGAAGATGTGTATGCGGAAAGGGACCGTATGCCGCCCGAGGTAGTGACCCTGCAGACGACGTATGAGAACCGTTTTCTGGCCGAAGGGAAACCGATTACGTATTTGCGGTTTTCCTTGGAAGGGAAGGAACGGTTCGATGAAGGGGTTTTCCCGGAGGACGAGACCGGTAATTTCGAGGATTGAGGTTTGACGACATATCGTGTACGGCGACGAAAGGCGGGAGACGTCCGTGCTTTTCGCCGCCGGCGTTTTATTCCGGCCCGTTCGTCGCCGGTTCGTTCGGAACGGTAACGGGCGGAAATTTGTATTTCCGGTAAGAGATGATGATGAGCACGACGCCCGTGAAGATGAGTATGGCGGCGACGAGATTGGTTTTGTCGAAAGTCTCCTGATGGCGCAGCAGGGCGAAAAGGGTGGCCGTGGCGGGTTGCAGATAGAAATAAAGGGCCGTGTGTACGGAGGTCAGCCGTGCCGTGCCGAGGTAAAGCAGGTAGTTCGGCAGGATGGTTCCCAACAGGCAGATGACGCCTATTTCTATGTATCCTTGCAGCGGAATGGCTGCAAAGTCCTGCGCGAAAAAATCCCGGGCGAAAAAAGGGGCCGTGGCCAGCAGGCCGATGATGTAGTACCAGCCCATGACCGTGGGAGTGCCGTATTTCATGAGTTCCGGTTTTATCAATACCGTATTGGTGGCGGCGGCGAAGGTGCTGGCGAAGATGAGGATGTCGCCGAAAGCCCGGCCGCCCGACATTTCCGGCAGGCCGTTGTGGAAAATCAGGCTGAGGGCGCCGGCTATGCCTAAGCAGATGCCGAGGATTTTTACGGCATGTATCTTTTCGTGGACGAGGAGGGCGGATACGGTCAATGTGAAGATAGGACCCATGGTGGCCAGGATGGAGGAATCCACCGGGCTGGTGTGTCCGGCTCCCCATAGCATGAGGTATTGTTTGCCGTAAATGACCAGCAGAGAAACGCCGATGATACGCAGGATGTCCGTTTTGTGGATGCGCCGTTTGGAAAAGAAGATGAAAGGAATGAAAACGAGGGCGGAAAACAGGACGCGGATGAAAAAAAGATTCTGGAAACTCATGTAATGGTGGATGACGGAGACGAACAGGGAAAAGTTCATTCCGAATATGATGTTGGCTAAAATGAGGGACAGGTGTCCGTTGGAGGCGTTGTTTCCCATGGCGTGACGATTGTGTCGGGAGCAGGCCCGTAACTTTCGCGGGTTTCAACTACTGTACCATTCGGAGAAGGGGAGGCCCGTGACGATGGCCGGAACCGTGGGACGGAACGAATGCGCTAACGATTTTTGAAAAAAAAGCGAACCTGGCTGAAAAATAGGATAGAATCGTTTATCTTTGCATATAATTATAAATTCATCAATCAGAAATCGAAATATGAAAAATACTGCATTTACGAAGTATCATATCGAAGCGGGAGCCAGGATGGCGCCGTTTGCGGGGTACAATATGCCCATTGAGTTTACGGGTATCAATGAAGAACATGCGGCGGTGCGCAACGGGGTAGGGGTGTTTGATGTCAGCCACATGGGGGAAATCTGGGTCAAAGGCCCCAAAAGCGAGGCTTTTTTGCAGAAGGTGACGACCAATAACGTGGCGGCGCTGTACGACGGCAAGGTGCAGTATTCCTGTTTCCCGAACGGCAAGGGGGGAATTGTGGACGATTTGCTGGTTTACCGGATCGACGGCGAGACCTATTTGCTGGTGGTCAATGCTTCGAATATTCAGAAAGACTGGGAATTTTTGTGTCGGTACGCGGAAGCGGAGGGGTTGGAAATCGGCAGAGAGTTGTACAACGCTTCGGACGAGATCGCCCAGCTGGCCGTACAAGGACCGTTGGCCATGAAGGTCGTTCAGAAACTGTGCAGCGAGCCGGTGGAAGACATGGAGTATTATACCTTTAAAAAGACGGATATCGCCGGGATAAAGAATGCGATTTTGTCGATTACGGGATATACCGGAGCGGGCGGATGCGAGATTTACGTGGCGAACGAGGATGCGGACCGGCTGTGGAAAGCGGTGTTCGAAGCCGGAGCGGAATACGGCATCCGGTCCATCGGCCTGGGAGCCCGCGATACGCTACGTCTGGAGATGGGGTTTTGCCTTTACGGGAACGATATAGACGATACCACTTCCCCGATAGAAGCGGGGCTGGGCTGGATCACGAAATTCGTGGACGGCAAGGCGTTCATCGACCGCGACAAACTGGAAAAGCAGAAAGCCGAAGGGGTGTCGAGAAAGTTGGTCGGATTCGAGATGATCGACCGAGGCATTCCCCGCCACGGCTATCCGCTGGTAAACGAAGCGGGGGAACCGATCGGAACGGTAACTTCCGGAACGCAGTCGCCTTCGTTGAAGCGGGGAATCGGCATGGGGTACGTGCAGACGCCGTACAGTAAAGCCGGCAGCGAAATTTATGTGGAGGTGCGCGGCAAAAAGCTGAAAGCGAAGGTAGTCAAACCGCCTTTCTATAAAAAAGGCTGATACGGATGAGGGGGGCTGAATAGTCGCCCCTCATACTTTTTATACTGGCAAGTTGAAATTCTATACGTCCGATTTTACCGGAAATTACCGGATTACCTTGGAAGGATTGACCCGCAAGGAGTTCCGTTCCGTCATGTCGGCCCGGTCGGAGAGTGACTCCGGTATCGCGGAACCGAAAATACGAAGAGGCCGACCCAAAAGAGAATTTTTGAGGTCGGCTTCTTTGCATAATGCAGAATGATATTCGGCTGCAATTTTTGAAGTTGCAGCCGATTTCTTTTTTATTCGTGTCCGGAGTGATGATGATATATCGGTCATTTTGC
>CASDZK010000042.1 GCA_949286165.1 uncultured Alistipes sp. | reverse complement strand
TCGGGCGGTACGAAGCATTGGCCGGGGAGTGGGAAAAGGGCCTGCCGTCCGGGACGGCGGTTTTCTTTTCGAGGACGGGGCCTGCCGACCGTTGGTTTTGCGAATGCCGGGATTACCGGGAGCCGGGACAATACGACGGATTTAGAAACAGATGGTATGTTCGAAATAAATAAAAAGATATTTTGGTTGAGAATGTCTGTTTATCATCGGTAATGAACAGAGATCGATCGTTTTATACGGATTGTGTCATATTCTCGTATGTGTCGTATATTGTTGCTGTTTGAGAATGCACGGGTAACTTGTCAGAAGAATAGTTATATTCGTAGAACGTCTATCGGCGGGCAAAGTCAATCCGGAACTGTCGGCCCATGGCGGCGATGTCTTCTTTCAGCGGCGTATAGCGGAAAGGGGTCTGTTCCGTGATCCGTCGTCCGTCGTAACGCAGGCGTTTGGTCACGCTCTCCAGCATGTTCCGGTCGATCGAGCAGCGGATGCCCCAACGTTCCAGCGTGTCGGCGCACCGGGCCGCCCGTTTCAGCAGGCTGTCGGGCAATACCCATCGGGGCGGCTTGACCTGCAACGCTTCCGCCATTTGCGAGAAGAGCGCCCGATAAGTCAGTTGTTCATTGCTCAACACGAATCTTTGGCCGGACACGTTGCTGCCTTCCGTAGCCAGCACCACCAGTGCGCGGGCCACGTCTCCCGCCGACACGTAGCCGACTTCGCCGCTTGCGGCGAAAGGCAGTCCTTTATAGATCATGCGGAACAGGCGCGGGGTGTTGTGCGTGTGCCAGTCGCCGTAGCCCAGAATCACGGCGGGATTCGCCACCGTTACGTCCAACCCGTCGGCATGGGCCCGCCAGACTTCGTTTTCCGAATAGAACTTGCTGACGCTGTAAGGCGAACGGCCCGCGAGCGACTGAAAGGCCGTGTCTTCGTCGGTCGCCTTGCCCGCTTCGGGAATGCCTAATGCGGCCACCGAACTGACATAAACTAACCGTCCCGCTCCGGCCCGTAGGCAGGCTTCCGTCACGGCATGGGTCACGGCGACGTTGTCGGCGATCATGCGCTGCGAGCGTCCGGGCGGAGCGGAAATGGCGGCGGCGCAATGGAAGACGGCGTCCGCCCCGTCGATGAGTGCGGCGAGTGCGGCGGAGTTGTAATACGGGGTTTCGGCAATTTGCAGCCCGTCGCTTTCTATGCCTTCTATGCCGTGATAGCGGAGGACGCGTTGCAGGCGCGGGAGGTGCTTCCGGCTGCGGACGGGCAGCACGATGTTCCGGCAGCCTTCCAGCAGCAGCCGGGCCGTCAGATGCGCACCCACCATGCCGGTAGCGCCCAACACCACCGTTTTGCTTGTTTTGATATTCCGGACCGTTCCTTGTTCCATAAATCTCCTCTTTTGTCCGTCCGGCGGACGGGCTTATTTCTCTTCGTTCTCCGCTTCCCGGGTCCAGACCAGCTTTTTCCCGAACCCCAACCGGTTGTCGGTATATTTGGCAAAGGTCAACTCGCAGCACCACAGATGCAGCGGGGCCAGAACAGCGTAGGGAAAGGCTTTCAGGTAGGCTTTCCTCGCCCGTTGCATCGTTTCCGGCCGGTCGTTGAAAACCCTGCCCCGCCACTGCAATCCCCGTACCAGACCTACCTGGCGCGTTTCCAGCACGACGGAACCCGCTACGACGGGCCGGCGGACCATGTGGCGCGCGTGAAGCGTGTCCGGGGACGAGGTAAAGACGAACATCCCCTCCTCCGGCAGGAAGGCGTAGAACAGATCGGCGCAGTAAGGCCATCCTTCGTCGTCCGCGGTAGCCAGCGTCATGACGTGGTGTTCGGCGATGAAATCGCAAATGGCTTTATCTATTTTTTTCTGCACGTCGGAAATACGCTGGAAGAATTATCGTCCGTTCGCGGCGGGAACAACCGGCAGGGTATCCGTCGCTAATTTCAGGGCCACGGAGTCGGCATGCGACAGCCGTTCCCCGTTTAGGTCGGCCAGAACGCGCCGTTTCGACAGCTCGAATCCCGGACGGTACTTGTCTTTGATGTCCACCCCTTTCACGTCTGAAATTTTCAGCGGGTCGATGGGTTTCCCGTTTTTCCAGATCCGGAAGTCGAGGTGCGGACCGGTAGAGACGCCGGTGGAACCCACGTAACCGATGATTTCGCCCTGTTTCACGCGGGAACCGACCTTCAGCCCTTTAGCGAAGCGGCTCAGGTGCAGGTATCCGGACATGTAGCCGGAGACGTCGTGCCGGATTTTGATCGTATTGCCGCCTCCGCCCGAATATTGCCGCATGGTTACCACGCCGGAGCCGATGGCCCGCACGGGGGTTCCCTGAGGAGCGGCGTAATCCACACCCAAATGGGGCCGGCGGATGCGCAGCACCGGATGCAGGCGCGAGTAGGAGAAGCGGGAGCTGATGCGGGTAAATTGCAGCGGGGCTTTCAGAAAGGCGCTTTGCAGCGTCTTTCCGGTCTCGTCGTAGTAGCCCGCGATGGTCTTGCCGCCTTCCTCTACCTCGTGACGGATGGCGTAGAACCGTTTGCCGTCGTGGTCGAACCATGCGCCCCAGATGGTTCCGGCGCCGATGCTTTTGCCGTCGACGAACCGTTCGTCGTAAATCACTTTGAATTTGTCGCCTTTCTGTATGGCGTAGAAGTCGATGCTCCATTGATAGACGTCGCTCAGGCGCGAAGCCAGATCGCCGCTCATACCGGCATTCGTGGCCGCGTTCCAGAGCGAGCTTTCGATGACGGCTTCTCCGATGCGACGTTCGATTTGTACCGGTTTCTCCCCTTTCTTTACCACGGGCGTTTCGTTCCGCAGATCGATGGTAACGAATTCGGTGGCGCTCTGTTCATAAACGAAATACTGAATGCGCTGCACCGAATCCATGGTGGTAAGGATGTTGTAGTTGTTGCCCGCCCGGACGTTGCGCAGGTCGAATTTGCCGGCGCACTGTTCCGTGACGCGGTGTATCTCGGTCGGGGTAAGGCCGTAACCGCCCAGAATGGAGGAGAGCGTCTGGCCCGATTCCACCGTAGCGGTCGTGACGTTGAGCGAGTCGATGCAGATGTCGAACAGGTATTCCGATTCTTTCGGAGGGGGAGGCAAGCTGGCCGGGTCGTTGAAATCGACGGTTCCCGAACGGCTGCACCGGAGGGCGAACGTGGAGGAGAGCACGACGATGCAGAGCAGGATCAGGACGATGGAGAGTTTATCGCGGAGGGTTAATTTCATGCGGATCGGTTTTAGTCATTTGATTTCGGAGACGGAACGGAAAACGTCCGGGCGGAGCTATGTGGTACGGACCGGGTCGGTTTCCTGAGGAACCGCCGTTCCGGCGGCCGGTTTCTTTTTATTCTTGCCGGGGTTGGCCTTGGCCACGCTTTTCAGGTTCTCGAACCCTTCGCCGTAGATGCCCGATGCGGGGGCGTTGGAGATGAAGGCTCCGGGATCGGCTTCCTTGACGATGCGGCAGATGGTGGTCACTTCGTTCCGGCGGCAACACACCATCAATACCCGCTGCCGGTTTTTCGTGTACCACCCTTCGGCCTCCAGCACCGTCACGCCCCGGTGCAGTTCTACCACGATACGGTCGGAGATGGGGGCGTACTGCTTGGAGATGATCATCAGCTGGCACGACTGCCGACCGCCCTGCATGTAGGCGTCGATGGTGTAGCCCACCACGCCGACGGTCACGTACCCGTAGATGACGGTGGAGATGTCCTTGAAGACGAAATAGGAGCAACCCACGATGATGATGTCGCACAGCATGATGACCTTGCCCAGGCTCACGTTGCGGTACTTATTGACGATCATGGCGATGATGTCGGTTCCGCCGGTGCTGCCGCCCTGCGAGAAGCAGATGCCGATGCCCAGGCCGCAGAGGGCTCCGCCGAGGACCGCGGAGAGGAACTTGTCGCTTTCGGCCAGTCCCAGCACGTCGTTCGGGATGTATTTCTGCATGATGATAAGCATCAGCGAGTTGAAGGCCATGGCGTAGATGGTCTTGGCACCGAACCGGGGACCGATGATGATGAAGCCCAACAACAGCAGCACGGCGTTGATGGCCATGTAGGAGTAGCCCATGGGGATACCGCCCGATTCGCCGCCTGTGGCGTAGTAAATGAGCATGCCCACGCCGGGAATGCCGTTCCCCATGACTTTGGCGGGCGTCAGAATGGCGGTCCAGGCGAACGAGTAGAACACGAGACCCAGCGATATGCCGATGTAGTTCTTGATTTCGCCGTACAGTTGTTTTTTTGTCATTTTCAATGTTTCCATAAGGCAACGGTAGGGGTTTCTCCGGCGGGTTTATAATACGATGTTTATGATTTTACCTTTTACGATAATCACTTTTTTCGGCGTTTTCCCTTCGGTATAGCGCAGGGCGGCGGGATCGGCCAACAGTTCCCGTTCGATGGTCCCGTTGTCGGCCGAAAGCGGGAATTCTTTCTTGAACCGCGTTTTGCCGTTGACCGAAACGGGGTATTCGAAGCTGTCTTCCTGCAGGTATTGTTCGTCGAAGTCGGGGAACGAAGCGTTGAAGACGGTGTCGCCGTGGCCTAATCGGTTCCACAGCTCTTCGGCGATGTGGGGGGCAAAGGGGGCCAGCAGCAGGGTCAGCGGTTCCAGTACCTGCCGGCGGTTGCACTTGAGGTCGGTCAGTTCGTTCACGCAGATCATGAATGCGCTGACGGAGGTGTTGAACGAGAAATTCTCGATGTCCTCGCCGACTTTCCGGATTGTTTTGTGCAACGCCTTCATCGCTTTCCGGTCGGCCGGTTCGTCCGAGACGTTCCAGTTTCCTTCGGCGTCGAAGAACAGCCGCCAGAATTTCTTCAGGAACTTATGCACGCCGTCGATGCCGTTGGTATCCCACGGTTTGCTCTGTTCTATCGGGCCGAGGAACATCTCGTAGAGCCGCAGCGTGTCGGCGCCGTATTTTTCCACGATCAGGTCGGGGTTCACGACGTTGTACATCGATTTGGACATTTTTTCCACGGCCCAGCCGCAGACGTATTTCCCCTCTTCCAGAATGAATTCGGCGTCGGCGAATTCCGGCCGCCAGGCCCGGAAAGCCTCCAGGTCGAGCAGGTCGTTGCGGACGATGTTCACGTCCACGTGTATCTCCTGCGTATCGTAGCCGTCCTTCAGTCCCAGAGAGACGAAGGTATTGCTGTTCTTGATGCGGTAAACGAAGTTGGAGCGTCCCTGAATCATGCCCTGATTGACCAGTTTGCGGAACGGCTCGTCCTCGCAGACATAGCCGAGGTCGTAGAGGAATTTGTTCCAGAACCGCGAGTACATCAGGTGTCCGGTGGCGTGTTCGATGCCGCCGACGTACAGGTCCACGTTCCGCCAATAGCGGTCGGCCTCTTCGCTGACGAGCGCGTTGTCGTTGTGCGGGTCCATGTAGCGGAGGTAGTAGGCGGAAGAGCCGGCGAATCCCGGCATGGTGCTGAGTTCGTAGGGATAGCCTTCGGGGGTGTGCCATCCTTTGACCCGGGCCAGCGGCGGTTCGCCCTGTTCCGTGGGGCCGAAGTTTTCGATGGCGGGCAGTTCCAGCGGCAGCCGGTCGGGCGGCAGCGTTTTCGCGATGCCGTCCTTGTAATAGACGGGGAACGGTTCGCCCCAGTAACGCTGGCGCGAGAAAATGGCATCGCGCAGACGGTAATTGACGCGCCGCGCGCCGATGCCCCGTTTTTCGATTTCGTCCAGCATGGCGGGGATGGCCTCTTTTACGTCCAGTCCGTTCAGGAACTCGGAGTTGATGAGTTTCCCTTCCTTGGCGTCGTAGGAGCTGACGGAGAGGTCGCCCCCTTCCACGACGGGGATGATCTCCAGCCCGAAGTGTTTGGCGAAGGCGTAGTCGCGGCTGTCGTGGGCCGGTACGGCCATGATGGCCCCCGTGCCGTAGCCCGCCAGCACGTAGTCGCTGAGGTAGATGGGAATTTCCGTGCCGTTGAACGGATTGACGGCGTAGGCGCCGGTAAAGACGCCGCTGACGCGTTTCGTGTCGGACATGCGTTCCCGTTCCGACCGTTTTTTCGTCTCTTCGATGTATTGTTTTACCGCTTCGCGCCGGTCGTCGGTCGTGATGCGGTCCACCCATTCGTGTTCCGGAGCCATGACCATAAAGGTCACGCCGAAGACGGTATCGGCACGGGTAGTGAAGATTTCCAGTTTTTCTTCGTGTCCCTGGATGGGGAAGAACATCTGCGCGCCCTGAGACTTGCCGATCCAGTTGCGCTGGATCTCTTTCAGCGATTCGCTCCACTCCAGCGAGTCGAGCCCTTGCAGCAGACGTTCGGCATAAGCCGTCACGCGCAGCAGCCATTGCTGCATCTGACGTTGTTCCACGGGGAAGCCGCCGCGGACGGAGAGACCGTCCTTGACTTCGTCGTTGGCCAGCACCGTGCCCAGGCCGGGACACCAGTTGACCAGGGTGGCGGCCCGGAAGGCCAGCCGGTAATTCTGCAGGACCGTTTCCCGCTCTTTTTCGTCCATGGCGTTCCATTGTTCGGCGGTAAACGACAGGTCGGCGGTGCGGGCGGCGTCGATGCCTTCGGAGCCGTATTGCGCGAAATGGGCTTCCAGTTCGGTAATGGGACGAGCTTTGCCCGCGCGGTTGTCGTAGTAATGTTCGAACATTTTCACGAACGCCCATTGCGTCCAGCGGTAATAGGCCGGGTCGCAGGTGCGCACCTCGCGGTCCCAGTCGAAGGAGAATCCGATTTTATCCAGCTGTTCCCGGTAGCGGGCGATGTTCTGTTCGGTGGTTATCTGCGGGTGCTGCCCCGTCTGTATGGCGTACTGTTCGGCCGGCAGGCCGAAGGCGTCGTACCCCATGGGGTGCAGCACGTTGAAGCCTTTGAGCCGTTTATAGCGCGAATAGATGTCCGATGCGATGTATCCTAACGGATGGCCCACGTGCAGGCCCGCTCCGGAAGGGTACGGGAACATGTCCAACACGTAGAATTTAGGTTTGTTGCGGTCGATTTCCACCTTATAGATTTTGCGGTCGTTCCACAACTTTTGCCATTTTTGTTCTATCTCTTTAAAATTGTATTCCATAATAGCCGACTTTTCCGGTTTTTCATTCAAGACGCAAAGATACGAATAAGTCGAGAGCAAAAGCAAATTTATTTGATTTTGCCGAGACGGAGTATCTAAGATGCAGTCAAAGATAAGAAGAAATACCCGGTTCTGTCGCGTCGTCGCTCTTTTTTTTAATTTTCAGGATTTTCGCTTTCGCTCTTCGGGCAAATTTACGTAAATTTGCTCCCTGCGCTTCCGTCGGTTCCGGATGCGGTTCGTGTCCGGTATCGGCGGAAAGCGGGAAAATCCGAGTATGAATTATTAAAAACGAGAAACGACATGAACACAGCACCACAGTCTTCCCTGACGGGTCTGACCGACGCCGAGGCGGAGGAGAGCCGTCGCCTGCACGGATCCAATCTGCTCACGCCGCCGCCTCGCGAATCGGTGTGGAAACTGCTGGCCGAGAAGTTCGGCGACCCCATCATCCGCATTCTGATCATCGCGGCGTTGCTGTCTCTGATCATCGCGGTCATTCATAACGATTACATCGAAACCATCGGCATCATCGTCGCCATTTTGCTGGCTACCGGCATCGGATTCTGGTTCGAATACGACGCGTCGCGGAAGTTCGACGTGCTGAACAGCGTGAACGACGATACCCCCGTGCGCGTGTTGCGCAACGGGCGGGTAACGGAAATCGGCAAAAAAGAGGTCGTGGTGGGCGATGTGGTCCTGTTGGAGACGGGCGAGGAGATTCCGGCCGACGGGGAGTTGGCGGAGGCGACGCACCTGATCGTCAACGAGTCCACCCTGACGGGCGAGCCGTCCATTTCCAAAACGGTGGACGAGACGCAGTTCAAGTCCGACGCCACCTATCCGTCCAACCGGGTCTATCGGGGGACGACGGTGCTCGAAGGGCATGGCGTCATGCGGGTAACCGAAGTGGGCGACGCTACCGAATACGGCCGTGTGGCGAGGGCTTCGGGAGAGAAGAGCGAGGAGAAGACGCCGCTGACCCTGCAACTCGAGAAGCTGGCCGGCGTGATCGGTGTGGCGGGGTTCGCCCTGGCTTTCCTGACGTTTGTCCTGTTGTTCGTGAAAGATATTCTGCACAGTCCCGATGCGGACGATCCTTCCGCCATTTGGCTGCTCGTGACGCTGTTGGTAACGGGGGGGCTGCTGCTGGCCAAAGTGTGGCTGCCCATCGTCAATGACGGGGTTCGGCTGGTTCGGAAAGACGATCGTTACCGGTTGCCGCTTTTGAACCGCGGGTGGCTTTTCTGGAGTGCGGTCGCGCTGGCATTCGCCGCGGTTACGGCCGGAATTTTCGCTTTGGCGGGCGTCAATGTTTTCCGGGCGGAGTCGTGGGTGTCGTTCGAGACCCTGCGGGCGGTTCTCAACCATTTCATGATTGCCGTGACGCTGATCGTCGTGGCCGTTCCCGAAGGGTTGCCGATGAGCGTGACGCTGAGCCTGGCCCTGAATATGCGGCGGATGCTCAAAAGCAACAATCTGGTGCGCAAGATGCACGCCTGCGAGACGATGGGGGCCATCAACGTCATTTGTACCGACAAGACCGGGACCCTGACCCGTAACCAGATGCGGGTGGCCGACATGTTGCTGTATTGCGATGCCGCCCATCCTTTGCTGGCCGAAGGGATTGCCGTGAATTCCACGGCCCATTTGGACCGGACGGATGCGGCGCAGGTCAGGACCATCGGCAATCCGACCGAGGCGGCCCTGCTGCTCTGGCTGGATGGCCGCGGCACGGATTACGCTGCTTTGCGGGCGGCATACCCCATGACCGACCAGATCACTTTTTCCACTCAGCGGAAATACATGGCTACGCAGGCGATGACGCCGGCAGGGGAGCCGGTGGTGTTCATCAAGGGGGCGCCCGAAATCGTCCTGAAACGGTGCGACAGCGTGGGGACGCCCGAAGACCGGCGGCCCTTGACGCCGGAAACGGAAGCGGCCGTGGCGTCCGGCATCGCGGCTTTTCAGAACCAGGCGATGCGGACGTTGGGACTGGCGTATAAGATCGTCCGGGAGGGCGATTGCCAGGCGGCGGTCGATGCGGGCGGATTTTCGCTGTTGGGCGTGGCGGCCATCTCGGATCCCGTGCGGGACGAGGTTCCCGCTGCCGTGCAAGAGTGTTTGCAGGCCGGTATCGACGTCAAGATCGTGACGGGCGATACGCCCGCTACGGCCAAGGAGATTGCGCGGCAGATCGGGTTGTGGGACGACGCCCGCGATGCGGAACGGGGCCATCTGACCGGGGTGGAGTTCGAAGCGTTGTCCGACGAGGCGTTGCTGGAGCGGATTCTCGATCTGAAGATCATGTCGCGGGCCCGGCCGGGCGACAAGCAACGGCTGGTCCGTCTGTTGCAGCGCAAGGGGTGCGTGGTGGCGGTAACGGGCGACGGGACCAACGACGCTCCTGCGCTCAATTACGCCCATGTGGGACTCTCCATGGGGTCCGGCACGTCGGTAGCCAAGGAAGCGAGCGACATCACGCTGCTCGACGATTCGTTCAACAGCATCGCCACAGCGGTCATGTGGGGCCGGTCGCTGTACAAGAATATTCAGCGGTTTTTGCTGTTCCAGCTGACGATCAACGTCATTGCCGTATCCATCGTCTTTCTGGGGGCATTGACGGGTTCTGAAAGTCCTCTGACCATTACCCAGATGTTATGGGTCAATCTGATCATGGATACCTTTGCGGCGGCGGCTCTGGCTTCGTTGCCGCCCAGCCGGAGGGTCATGCGGGAGAAACCGCGCCGCCGTTCCGATTTTATCATTACGCGGCAGATGACGCGGAATATTTTCGGAGTGGGGCTGGCGCTCGTCGTCGTACTCATGGGGCTTTACCGGTTCCTCGCGTCGGGGACCCTTGTCACGGTCGGCTACGGCATGTCGTTGTTCTTTTCCGTATTCGTGCTGTTGCAGTTCTGGAACATGTTCAATGCGAAAAGTTTCGGCAGCGGCCACCAGACGGCTTTCAAGGGGTTGAGACAGGCGCCCGCGTTTCTGTTCGTGGCGTTGTTGATCGTCGCGGGGCAAATCCTCATCGTGTCGTTCGGCGGTCAGATGTTCCGGGTGGAACCGTTGGCGTTCGCCGACTGGATCGGGATTTTGGCGGCTACTTCGCTGATTTTGTGGATCGGGGAGGCCGTCCGGCTGTTCGCTCGCTTGCGTGCCGGGAGAAACGGTAAAAAATAAGGCTTCAACCGGTTTTCCCTCAACGGATTGCGTTGGATGCGCCGGTGGCGTAAGCGATTTTTTCGGGGATTTTTTTGCAAGTTTGAATATTGTCCCTATATTTGCACTCGAAAATCGCCGGCAGTCGCGTTGGAGGGGAAAAGCCGGACGACAACGGGTCGGCGATGACAGTAACGCAAGTTCTTTTTCATAATACATAATTTTTAAGGTTTTAGGGAAGATACCAAAGTGGCCAACTGGGGCAGACTGTAAATCTGCTGACTTATGTCTTCGTAGGTTCGAATCCTGCTCTTCCCACCAGAGAGCGTAAATTGCGGAAGTAGCTCAGTCGGTAGAGCATTAGCCTTCCAAGCTAAGGGTCGCGGGTTCGAATCTCGTCTTCCGCTCCAGGCAATTGCTGATGTAGCTCAGGGGTAGAGTACTTCCTTGGTAAGGAAGGGGTCACGAGTTCAAATCTCGTCATCAGCTCCAGATCGGTAAAACTACCGGGATGTTTTAGTGTAAATGCGGAAATAGCTCAGTTGGTAGAGCACAACCTTGCCAAGGTTGGGGTCGCGAGTTCGAGTCTCGTTTTCCGCTCTCGAAGGCAGTCTGAAAAGACTGTCTTTTTTGTTGTCGGTCAGCATATTGCCAGATATTGCAACCTCTCATCGGACAATCGGCAAGACGGATGGAAAATGACGGGTTGTAATGGGAATGGACACGACGCGGCATTCACGCTTTGCAGAGCTGTGTCGTAATGAATGAAATGGCTTGTCCGGGGGCCCCTGAGGCTGAATGAGTAAACGGGTTCATGCCATGGAGAATTTAACCAGGCTCTTATGATTCTATGCTTTTCCGTATCCTTTTTTCTTGTTTTTGCGCATATTTGTCGAAGAAGTCGGTTATCTCCGGATAGAACTTTTCGAAAGTGCCGTACCGGGACGACTGTTTTTGATATTTGCGGAAAAGCTGCACCAGTTCCGGCATCCAATGGAAATTGCGTTGCAACTCTATTTCCAACTCTTTCCGGGCTGTGCTTTCATCTTCGAATTTGTCGAGCAGGTAACAGAGGGTGGCGGCCCGAACCAATGATTCGTTGAGTACGGTTTCCCAGGTGCCGTAAGCCTGTCTTTGCATGGAAAATTCGGTCGTCCGGTATAATAATTCCCAGGCTTTTTCGAGAACGGGGTCGTTGGCGGGCAGCAGATGGTTGATGAAGGAATGGTTGAACTCGTGGATCAACGTCGGAAGATTCGACTCGTTCCACCAAGGAGCGCTTTCTTCTGTCAATCCGTGCCCGAGGATGGCGAAAACCTCTTTCTTTTGCCCCTTTAAGTGTCTCGAAGGACCGTAATTCGCTCCTCCGTTACAGAAAGCTATGATGATACGGTAAGACTCTTCCGGCGCAGTGCCGTAAAAATCGGAATACCAATTCTCGTCGAAATTTTTCAGTACGTTTTCTTCATAAATCGCTATGCTGCGCCGGTAAATGGAGTCATGTGTCGTAAAAAAGCGATGGAATCGGGTGTCTGCATAAAATTGGGTAAGCAGGGAAAGAAATTCGGTCTTGTCCACATGGTTCCAACGCGTAAGCGCGTTTTCCTCCGTTTCCGCTAAAGTAAAACGGTCGTCGTCGCTTTTCTGTAAATGTATGGCCATGGACATCGGTGCATCGTACGAAATTCCGTCTGTATTTCTTATTTCTTTCATGAAAGTTACGGCCGGGTGATCGGCATATTCATTGAAGTATCGGGCTATGTCCGTGTCGTATTCGCCTGCCTTGTTCATGCAATATTCCGGATATCCGGCCAACCGTGACAGGATGCTCATCAGTTCCACGTTCTCGTCGACTCTCGGCACTATGGTTCGGGCATACGAACTGTTGCTTAACAGAATACAAAGAATTGAAGACAATAACAGGTATTTCATGGATTCATTTTTTTCAAAATTATGTATAAACTCGATAGTTATCAAGGAAAATACAGGATAATTCGAGAAAATATATATAATCGAAGTCTTTGGGAAAATCGTAACGGACGAAGAAGGTTTTGGCACTCCCCCTCAAATCGTCTTCCTGCATACTTCCTGTTTTTTAACGATCGAGGGGCAAATATAATTTACCGGATGCCGGTATATTTCGGTTCGCTATTCCCCGGCAGTTTATGGCATAAATAAGAGAACATGAGGCATCGCCCGCCGGATGCCGAACGAAAATACATTCGATAAAATTCGGGTACGGTCTCTGTAAAGTATTTACAGTGTATAATTTATTTCCAGTTCATCGTTTTGATACCGTTGGCGGAGAAAGTGTTGAATCTCATGCACGTATTCGAAATTCTGTTCTCGTACTAAGTCCTGAAGCGTTTTATCGGATTTCTCTATTTTCATTTTGGCAAAAGCGTCAAAATAGTATGTATAATCCCTATGATGGACAGGAATAGGCTGGCCAGGAAGAACAATGGACGCTGCAATAATCGGATCGTAATAAATAGACCGATCTTCCGCTCCGTCTATTTTTACCGGCAGAATATCTGCGGCCGTTACAATTTGATCCGAAAAGGATAATTTGATTCCTTCATCGTACATAGCGACAATCTTAAATACGTTCTCCTTGAATATAAGGGAGTTTCTGAACTTTTCCGGGGCGGCGAGCTTTACCATATCCCCGGCTTCGAATTGAGCTGCCATAGTATACGTCATTAATAATTAATATCATCTGCGAAGAAAAATACATTCGGCACATTAAACAAGTTTTAAATGAAATATTTAACGACCATGCCGGGTTATACAATACAATAAAGAACCTCCTACCAAAGGCTATATGGGAGGTTCTTAAATGTTCATTCATAAAAAATATGGAGATTCTTTACTATTTTACGAATCTTCAAAAAGGACCAATCAGATGACATCAATGTTTATTATTGATTTCTTCCACGTATTTCGGCCCTGGAGCTCCCCAAAGAGAACATTTCAAATAATGATTAGTTATGCTTTGACACTCTCCTTTGTCATTATACATTTTCAGCCAATAGCCACCATTGGGAAACTGGATACTATTTTTTCCCACCTTTAAATTTATGCCGTAAATAGACCTATTTTCGTAATATAGTTCACAACGGGTTGCTTGCATTTCATTAAATGTTATCGAAGGCTCGGCAACGTTGATTTGGGCCACTCCTGTTTGAGTGACTTCTACCGTCACTTCTCCATAGGATCGTCCGCAACCGGAAGGATTAGGTGTTACTATATCGCCCTCCCGCAATGAGAAATAAGTTGTGTGAGAACATTGTTGATTACAAGGCGATGCTTGATTTAAGCAAGTTAAAGTTACACTTCCTTCACACGATTGACCATAACCAACTCGTTTGTTTGTTACATACATGCCATCTGTTGTAAAAATGTTTGCTTCTTCTGAGTATCCATTAGCTGTGAAGGATATATGAAAGAGAGGACAGCTATACATAGAAGCAAGGGGAAATTTGAACACTAAGGCTCCAGTTATAATTTCTACTGTTACCGACGGTACACAACCGCAGTTTTTTATCACGTATGGTTCAAAATAGACAAACCCGTCAGAGGAAACATTCAAAGTCGTATCAATGTCATTTATTGATTTTGTGTTCTGTCGCATATTCAGGAAGACCTGGTCTTCCATTTTTTCTTCTATTGTTTCTAAATCAACTTTCTCACAAGAAAAAAAATCAATTAAGAAAACCATTGACAATAAGACAGATAAAATCCTGTTAATTAACATTTTTTTCCCATAGATGTAAAAATTAAAAGGTTAATGATTTTACGGGTATCTATTCTTTTTTCTTTCGCTATTGTATTCTTGTTTATTCGTTTTTTCTATTCAATTTTTTTTTATTTTAGTCAATTCAGTAAAGGGAATAAGTATTCTTTCACTTCTACGGCAGAAGCATCCGAGGCTTTCAATAAAGCAGAAACGACTACCGGTTTTTCAAAAGTAGCAAAACGAGTATCGACAATATGACGCAGCTTGGCAATAGAATCACATTGTGCTTGTAGGACATCAATTTTCTGGTCGCTACCATGTCCGGAAACAGCAAAGGTTTTTTCTATCGTTCCGGCAGCACGATTATAAATGGCCCATTGATTCTCGCATTCCAGTTCTAACCAACCGGAAATGCGGCGGGGACGCGATCCTGTTTTTTTTGTTTGAAGTTCTACCGACCAAATACTTTCCCGCAATAATAACAAATAATTTGCTTCGTAATATTCACATAATAACGTATATATGCGTGAACGCTCCAGCGTGTCTGTCGGCAATTCGTCGCACTGTCCGAACCGGCGACAGAAGGAACGCAAACTGTCGCGTGTCAGCACGACTGTTTCGCAGGACAATTGCCGTCCGATGGCATCTGCAACAAAAGAGGCGCCTTCGTCAGCTTTAATCCCTTTTCGGGAGAAATCCCAGTTCTTTCGAAAGAAAATATACTCTTCAAAAAGATATTTGTGTTGTATTATCGGTTTAACTCCCGCCATACTACCTTGTCCACCTTCTATATATGTTGATCCTGGTAAGAACTGATTCCAATCCTTCGGATAGTCGCATTCATTGACAACAACCATACGAGAACCCGCTATCAATAAATTAGATAATCCTGATAACGTTAAACCCATTAATAATAAAACATAGCTTCTTGATTTCATATTGTAATATATGTTTAGTAAATATTATTAATTCCTCGTACAACTTTCTGTCCCAGCCTATCCAGTAAATCGCATTCCAAATAGTGATTGATAGGGTTTCCACCGGGACACAAATTGGGATTATACATTCATATTTGATAATTATAAACTCCAGTGTTATCACTAACAGTATTTGCGCCTATTTCAGTTTTGAAGGATGTACGGTTCGGTACCGTATTTGAACTACGTAAGAGGCATTTTGTTTTTAATGATAGAGGTACATCCAACGTCGTGTCGATATCGGTCAATGATTTTGTGGTCTGTTTTAGACTTTGAGATACAGCACTTTCCGCTTTTTCCTCCCTTTTCTCCCAATCCGATTTTTCGCAGGCAGAAAAAACAGACAGGATCCCCCCCTGCAAAGAAGATGATATTCCTCTGGTTATCAATGTATTGATTCTCATGGCGGTAAAATTTAAGGGGTTGTGGTTCTGTAAATTTAAAAAATATTTTTTGTTTTCCAAATACTATTCGATAAAAAACCATATAGTTGCTCCATTTTTTATGATTTTCATCGCTTGGGCTTTCGTTTCTCAACATCGCAAGCATCCGTTCGGCTACCCTTGCTTCTAATATCCCTGTAACCTTTTTCAGCCCCGTCTTTTAGGGATAAATTCGTCCCGGCGTCGCCGTTGACGCCAATTAAAATTCTCGTAAAATGAGTGAAAACGTAAAAACCGACGAGAAAAAGGTCATGCTTGTCAAAAACGCCGAAGA
>CASDZK010000041.1 GCA_949286165.1 uncultured Alistipes sp. | reverse complement strand
TTATAATGCATGGGTAGAGGAGTTGGCATTAGAATTTACGCTTACTGTGAATGAAGTGGTTTCTTATACCAATGCTGCTTCTACGACGTATGCGATCGAAGCGATCAACGAAAACCAAAAATTCTCGGATGTTTTTTCAATGACTGTAGAGGACGAACAACAACCTGAAGAACAACAACCTGAAGAACAACAACCCGAAGAACAACAACCCGATACGGAAGATCCGGTGGCTTAAATCCGGAGGAAATTAAAAACACAAGCGACGGACCTCATGACTCGTCGCTTGTGTTTTTTTTATTGTATGTCGGTCGATTTTTACAATCTTTGTGTAGTAAGGAAATATAAAGTGTTGTTCGATAAGATTTTTTGTTCTTTGCGAAGTATGGAAAAATCGATTGAAAAAAGCACAGAACCAACGTTTTCTTTACTGTTTTTTTGATAACTTTGCATAACCTTGTAAAACCACGACTTGATATATAAATGAAGAAAAGAACGAAATGGATATTGACCTCCCTGATTTTGTTGGCGGCGATGGCTGGAGGGATGTACAATATTATGAAAAAGACTCCGGCGTCGGAAGAACCCGATCCGACGGCTAATCTTCAGGGGAGAAGTGTTTTACACGTTAATGCCCAGATTGTAAAGGAAGAATTGTTGACTGACGGTATCTTCGTTACAGGTTCGTTATTGCCGGATGAAGAGGTGGATTTATCGTTTGAAACGTCGGGAAAAATTGTACAGATCAATTTCGAGGAGGGGTCTGTTGTTAAGAAAGGCGATTTGCTGGCCAAGGTCAATGATGAGGTTTTGGTAGCCCAGTTGGCCAAATATGAGGTACAGGTTAAATTGGCGGAAGACCGGGTTTTTCGTCAAAATGCTTTGCTGGCGAAAGATGCGGTTAGTCAGGAGGCCTACGAGCAGGCTCAAACCGATTTGGCGACATTGAAAGCGGAGATCGAGTTGGTTAAGGCTAATATTCGTTTGACTGAATTGCGGGCGCCGTTCGACGGTATTATCGGATTGCGCAATATCAGCGAGGGGGCTTATGCTTCTCCCAGTGTGGTAGTGGCCACGCTTTCCAAAATATCGCCGTTGAAAATCGATTTTGCGGTTCCCGAACGGTATGCTTCCCAGATTCGGAAAGGAACGGGACTGAGTTTTTCGATCGAAGGGGACTTGCGGGAATTCGATGCACGGGTTTATGCCGTAGAAGGCAAGGTGGATATTGATTCTCGGCAATTACCGGTCCGAGCATTATATCCCAATACTGACGGGCGACTGTTGCCTGGCCGTTATGTCGGTATTCGTATCAAAATGGATGAAATTCCGAATGCGATTACTATTCCTGCGGAAGCGTTGGTCCCTGAAATGGGGATCGATAAGGTGTTCTTATATAAGAATGGCAAGGCGCAACCTGTAGAGATTAAGAAGGGAATCCGGACGGAAGCCAAAGTTCATGTAATTAGCGGATTGAATGTCGGCGATACATTGATAGTTTCCGGTACTTTACAGTTAAGAACCGGTTTGGATGTAAAATTGGATCAGATCGATTAATCCGGAGTCGCTATGAACATATCGGAATTAAGTATTCGCAGGCCGGTTTTGGCGACGGTAATTACCATTATCATTCTACTGTTTGGGATAATTGGATATAATTATTTGGGGGTCAGGGAATATCCGAGTGTGGATAACCCTATTATTTCGGTTTCCTGTTCTTATCCGGGGGCAAATGCCGATGTTATCGAGAATCAGATTACCGAACCTTTGGAGCAGAATATTAACGGGATTCCGGGAATCCGTTCGCTTTCCAGCGTCAGCAGGCAAGGGTCGAGCCGCATTACTGTGGAGTTCGAATTGTCTGTCGATTTGGAAACGGCGGCCAATGACGTGCGCGACAAGGTGTCGCGGGCACAGCGTTATCTGCCGCGAGACTGCGATCCGCCTACCGTTTCCAAAGCCGATGCCGATGCACAGCCTATCTTGATGGTAGCGATACAGAGCGATAAGCGTTCTTTGTTGGAACTGAGCGAGATCGCCGATTTGACTGTCAAGGAACAGTTGCAGACCATCAGCGATGTCAGCAGTGTGGAAATTTGGGGAGAAAAGCGTTATTCCATGCGCTTGTGGCTCGATCCCGTTAAAATGGCCGGGTATCAGATTACACCGATGGATGTGAAAGATGCGGTGGATCGGGAAAATGTCGAATTACCGTCGGGAAGTATTGAGGGGAATACGATTGAATTGACTATACGGACTTTGGGATTGATGCATACGGCCGAAGAGTTTAACAATCTGGTTATTCGGGAGGAGAACAACCGTATCATTAGGTTCCGTGATATCGGTCAGGCCGAATTAGGGGCGCAGGATATTCGCAGTTATATGAAAATGGATGATGTCCCGATGGTCGGGGTGGTGGTAATTCCTCAACCGGGGGCCAATCATATTGATATTGCGGATGCCGTTTACGAACGGATGAAAAGCATGGAAAAAGATTTGCCGGACGATGTGAAAGTGCGTTACGGTTTCGACAATACCCGTTTTATCCGAGCCTCGATTAAAGAGGTGGAAGATACTGTCTATGAGGCGTTCTTGCTCGTTATTATCATTATATTCCTGTTTTTGCGCGACTGGCGAGTGACCCTGGTGCCTTGTATTGTGATTCCGGTATCGTTGGTAGGATCGTTTTTCGTGATGTATGTTGCCGGTTTCTCCATCAATGTCCTGTCCATGCTGGCCATTGTGTTGGCTGTGGGATTGGTGGTCGATGACGCCATCGTAATGACGGAAAATATTTATATTCGGATAGAACAGGGAATGGAGCCGAAAGCGGCGGGAATTGAGGGAGCTAAAGAAATTTTTTTCGCTGTCATATCCACATCCGTAACGTTGGTGGCTGTATTTTTCCCGATTGTTTTCATGGAGGGAACGACGGGCCGGTTGTTTAGGGAATTTAGTATAGTCATTAGCGGTGCGGTAATCATTTCTACCATTGCGGCATTGACATTTACGCCCATGTTGGCGACAAAAATGTTGATAAAAAGAGAAAAACAGGGATGGTTTTACCGGAAAACCGAACCTTTTTTCGAAGGGATGAATCGTTTTTATCGGCGTACGTTGAACGCTTTTCTGCGTGTTAGGATATTAGTGGTTCCGCTGGTAGTGGTCATGTTAGGAATCATTTATTTCTTATGGAGTGCTATTCCTTCGGAGATGGCGCCCTTGGAAGACCGTTCTTACATTTCCGTCAATACCAGTGGTCCGGAAGGGGTAACTTACGAGTATATGCGGGATTATACGGAGGATATCAAACGGGTAATCGATTCGGTTACGACGGAGACAAGGGCGATAACGGCCCGGGTGTCCAGCGGTTCCGGGAATATTCAGGTAGATTTGCTCGACATATCGGAACGTCAGCAATCTCAGATGGAGGTCGCTGAGAATATATCTAAGGCCGTTAAGTCTAAAACGAAGGCGAGGGCTTTTGTCCGGCAGCAGAGTACGTTCGGAGGACAACGCGGGGGAATGCCCGTGCAATATGTGTTACAGGCGACTAATATTGAAAAGCTGCAGAAAGTTTTGCCGGAATTTATGGCTCGGGTTTATGACAGTCCCGTGTTTCAGATGGCCGATGTAAACCTGAAATTCAGTAAACCCGAAGCTCGGATTTCTATCAACCGCGATAAAGCCAACCTGATGGGGATTAGTACGCGGGATATTGCCCAGACTTTGCAATACGGTCTTAGCGGTCAGCGTATGGGGTATTTTTACATGAACGGGAAGCAGTACGAAATATTGGGCGAGATTAATCGCCAGCAACGGAATAAGCCGTCGGACCTGCGTTCGATTTATATCCGTAGCGACGATGGCAACATGATTCAGATGGATAATCTGGTTACTCTGACTGAAGATATCGCTCCCCCCCAATTGTACCGCTATAATCGGTTCGTGTCGGCGACTGTTTCGTCTGGTTTGTCTAAGGGATATACTATCGGTCAGGGGTTGGATGAAATGGATCGTATTGCCAAAGAGGTGTTGGACGATACGTTCCGGACGGCTCTTACCGGAGATTCCAAAGAGTTCCGGGAAAGTTCGTCGAGTTTGATGTTCGCTTTCATTTTGGCGATCGTGTTGATATATTTGATTTTGGCGGCGCAATTCGAAAGTTTCAAAGATCCTTTCGTCATTATGTTGACTGTGCCGTTGGCAATTGCAGGAGCGCTTGTTTTCATGTATTTTTCGGATCAGACGATGAATATTTTCAGCCAGATCGGAATTATCATGCTTATCGGTTTGGTGGCTAAGAACGGTATTCTAATCGTGGAATTCGCCAATCAGAAACAAGAAGCGGGCATAGATAAAATGACGGCAATTGCGGAGGCATCCTTACAACGGTTGCGCCCGATTCTGATGACCAGTGCCTGTACCATTTTGGGGCTGATTCCATTGGTTTTCGCGTCGGGCGAAGGGGCGAACGGACGTATTGCCATGGGGATCGCTGTTGTCGGAGGCATGTTGGTGTCAACGTTGCTGACGTTGTATGTAGTGCCAGCCATGTACAGTTATATTTCAACGAATAGGAAAAAAACGGAAGCATGAAAAAATATCTTTTATGCTGGATAGCAGTAGCGGGAGTTTTTCCCTCGGTATATGCCCAGTCTTATACGCTCCGGTCTTGTTTAGAGCTCGGGTTGGAACGTAATTATGCCGTGCGTATTTCCCGTAATGAGGAGGCGATCGAGCGGAATAATGCCACACGCGCTAATGCCGGTTATTTGCCGGAGATTGATTTGTCGGCCGGTTATGGAGGAAACCTTGACAATACCCGGACGACTTTACGATCCGGAGAGGTCGAAAAACCGGGCGGTTCGTACGATCAGAACGTCGATGCCGGGGTAGGGTTGGCATGGACGGTTTTCGAGGGGTTTAAAGTGCAAGCTACTTACGATCGGTTGCTGGAATTGGAGAAACAGGGCGAACTTAATACTCGGATTACTATTGAAGATTTTGTGGCGGATTTGACGGCCGAATATTATAATTTCATTCAACAGAAAATCCGGTTGAATAATTTTCGGTATGCGGTTTCGTTGTCGAAAGAGCGGTTGCGCATTGCGGAGGCGCGTTATAATGTACGTAATTATTCCGGATTGGATGTGAAGCAGGCTCAAGTCGATTTTAATGCCGACAGTTCCCAGTACATGACGCAGCAGGAATTGGTACATTCTTCCCGGATCCGCCTGAACGAATTGATGGCGATGTCCGATGTGAACCAGGTTCTCGATATTCGGGATTCGACGATTCGGATCAATACCGATTTGAAATGGGATGTATTGTTGGAACGGATGTTGGAAACGAATGCTTCGTTGTTGCAGGCGGCCCGGAATAAAACCTTGGCGGAACTTGATCTGAAAATCTTGGAATCGCGGAATTACCCTTATGTTCGGATGAATACGGGGTACGGTTATACGCTCAATCGATATAATGCCGGTGTGAATCGACAACGTCAGACACTTGGATGGGATGTAGGAGTGACGGTAGGCATGACGATTTTCGATGGCAATCGCCGCAGGGAACAGCGGAATGCCCGTATCGGTATTGAAAATGCTCAGTTACAGCGGGAACAATTGGAGTTGAGTTTGAAGTCCGATCTTTCCAATTTCTGGCAAGCCTACCGGAATAATATCGAAGTGTTGAAATTGGAGGAGGAGAATGTCAAGACCGCCCGGGAAAATTACGATATAGCAAGAGACAGTTATTTGCGGCTCGGAAACATGTCGGGATTCGAGATGCGCGAAGCGCAAAAAAGTCTGTTGGATGCGGAAGAACGATTGTTGATTGCCCGCTATAATACTAAGCTTTGCGAAATTTCCCTGCTTCAACTTTGCGGAGACGTATTGAGTTATTTGTGGACGGAAGAGGAGTAAAGTTTTCAGGAGATTCGGCTGAATTTTAAGGTGGATGCTGTGTCGGGGATAGTCTGAAAAAATTTGAATCGGGGAAATATCGAGTAAAAAAGAAGGGATATTTGAAATCCCTTTTTTTCTTGATTAACTTTGAGGCTCAATTATATTCCGGTATGGAATTGAGTTAAATTGAATTGAATGCATGACTAAAGATCGTCTCGTTACTCCTAGTTATTGTTATATTCTGGCGGCCAATTTCCTGCTTTATTTCGGCTTTTACCTGCTGATGCCCGTGTTGCCTTTTTATCTGACGGAGGTGTTTCATGCCGAACACGGCGCTGTGGGCGCCGTATTGTCCTGTTATACGATCGCAGCGTTGTCCATCCGTCCGTTTTCCGGTTATTTGCTGGACACGTTCGCCCGGAAACCCCTCTATCTGTTGGCGTTTTTCGTTTTTACCTCGATTTTTGCCGGTTATCTGCTGGCGGGGACGATTACGCTGTTTACCGTTTTGCGTATCGTACACGGACTGGCTTTCGGAACGGTAACGGTTTCCGGCAATACGGTCGTGATCGACATCATGCCTTCTTCGCGCAGGGGCGAAGGTTTGGGGTATTACGGCTTGTCGAACAATATCGCCATGTCGGTAGGGCCTATGGTCGGGCTGTTCCTGCACGACTTTTATTCGTTCAACGTCATTTTTACCTGTGCCCTGATCTCCTGTTCGCTCGGTTTCGTCATGGCGTTGTTGGTCAAGGCTCCCGCCCGTCCGCCGGTCAAGCACGAGCCGATTTCGCTGGACCGGTTCCTTCTGGTCAAAGGCATTCCCGCGGGTATCGATCTGCTGCTGCTTTCCATTCCTTACGGCATGACCACGACGTTCGTGGCGATGTATGCCCGGCAGATCGGCATTACGGGCGGGACGGGGCTGTTTTTTACCCTGATGGCGATCGGTATGGCCGTGTCGCGGATTTTTTCCGGCCGTCAGGTCGATAAGGGATATGTCACGCGGGTCATCTCTTTGGGCATGTATTTAGTGTGTTTCTGTTTTTTTCTGCTCTCCTCCTGCGCCGCGCTGATGACGTGGAATTCCGTTTTCGGAACCGGCGTGTTCTTCGGTATCGCCCTGTTCCTCGGCATAGGTTTCGGGACGATGTTCCCCGCGTTCAATACGCTGTTCGTCAATCTGGCTCCCAATAACAAACGCGGAACCGCTACCTCCACGTATCTCACTTCCTGGGATGTCGGCATCGGTATCGGGTTGCTGCTCGGCGGTTATATCGCGCAGATCAGCACGTTCGACAAAGCCTATCTTTTCGGGGCCTGTCTGACCGTCGTTTCCGTTTTCTATTTCAACCTCAAGGTGGCTCCTCATTTCGAACGCAACAAACTCAGATAGTCTAATAAAATAAATGTTCTATGAAAAAACTTTGTATTTGTTTGGTATTGTGGGCCGGACTGCTGTATGCGGGACCGGCGGAAAACCGTTGGCGCATCGGGTCGGACGGTTCCATTTCGTGGACGGTAAAAGCGGGGGAAGCCCATGCCGACCATATCGAGATGAGCGGTTTGAAAGTTTCGACCGTTTTGCGTTACGGCGTGAAAGAGGACGGTTCGTTTTCGCTGAACCGGAGTATCGTCTGGCCTTCGTTGCGTACCGTGCCCAATGATACGCACGCGAGCCTGACGCGTCGTTTTGCGTTCGATCCGCTCCGGCAGGTCGGTCTGAACGGCCTTTCCTTAATGGAGGAAAAGGTGCGGGAGGTCGTGCTGGATGGGACGTTGCGGGTGCACAGCCTTGTAGGAAACGGCCGGGATTCGCTGGAACTGACAAGGGTCGTGTTCCCGTCGGCGGACAAGGCTTCCGTTTGCGAAATTTACCGGTTCGGGAATACGGGCGGGTCGGATGTGCAGTTGGAAATCGCTTCGGGAGAAATCGTGACGGAGACCGATCCGTCGCAGGGCGTGGACGGCAGTTACCGTTTGGTAACCCGGATCGACGGACCCGGAGCGCGGCGGTTGCGGCCGGGAGAGACGGCGGAGTGTTTCGTGACTTATTCGGGATATAAGTCGGGAGAATCCGTCGGATCGCCGGACGTGAACGGGGAGTTGCAGGCCAGACGGGCTTTGGTCCGGGAATGGCGGGAGAATCTGGTGTTGGAAACGCCGGATACGGTAATCAACACCATGTTCGATTTTGCGAAAATCCGCGGGGCGGAGAGCATATACGACACAAAGGGCGGGTTGATGCACGGTCCGGGCGGAGAGGCGTATTACGCCGCTATCTGGGCGAACGACCAGGCCGAATACATCAATCCTTTTTTCCCGTTCCTGGGATACGATACGGGGAACCGTTCGGCGCTCAATTCGTTCGGCATGTTCGCCGCTTATATGAACGACCGGTACGAAAAACTGCCCAGTTCGATCATTGCCGAAGGGACCGATTTCTGGGGCGGAGCCGGCGATCGGGGCGATGCGGCCATGATCGCTTACGGCGCGTCCCGTTATGCGCTGGCGCGGGGAAGCCGGGAAGAGGCGGAGCAGATATGGCCTTTGATCGAATGGTGTTTGGAATATTCCCGCAGGCAACTGAACGAAGCGGGGGTGGTGGCTTCGGACGCCGATGAGCTGGAAAATCGTTTCCCGGCGGGACCGGCCAATCTGTGCACTTCGTCCTTGTATTACGATGCGCTCAATTCCGCGGTTTTTCTGGGGGCGGAACTGGGGAAACCGGCGGCGCAACTGACCGCCTACCGCAAGGAGGCCCGGCGGCTTCGCGAAAATATGGAAAATTATTTCGGTGCGGAGGTGGAAGGGTTCCACACCTACCGTTATTATGAAGGAAACGATATTTTGCGGTCGTGGATCTGCATTCCGCTTACAGTGGGTATCTATGACCGCAGGCAGGGAACGATAGACGCGTTGTTTTCGCCCCGTTTGTGGACGGAAAACGGTTTGCTGACCCAAGCCGGCAGCAGCACTTTCTGGGACCGTTCCACCCTGTACGCCTTGCGCGGCGTGTTCGCCTGCGGCGAAACCGAGAAAGGCGTCGAATATCTGGAAAAATATTCCGCCGCCCGTTTATTGGGGGAACATGTCCCTTATGCGATAGAAGCCTGGCCGGAAGGAAACCAGCGGCATCTGTCGGCGGAAAGCGGGTTATACGCCCGTATCGTTACGGAGGGGATGTTCGGCATTCGCCCTACGGGTTTGCGTTCGTTCGTTTGCACGCCCCGTCTTCCCCGATCGTGGGATCGGATGGCGTTGAGGAGAATTCGGGCCTTCGAATCCGATTTCGATATCGTAGTCGAACGTCCGGCACCGGGACGGTTGCATATCTCCGTAACGGAAGGGGGAAAGACGGTTTTCGAAAAACATGTGAAGGAAGGCGATTCCGTATCGGTAAAATTGCCGTAACCGTTTTCCCGAATCGGGTAATGGCGCCGATTTCCGGCGTTTGCCTGTCGGCGTGTTTTTCGGGGAGAAAAAACTCTTCCGGTTGAGGAGTCGTTTTAACGAAAGGGGTTGTCCTAAAACGATAACCCCTTTCGTATTTTTCCGAAGACGATCCCGGAACTTCTGCCATGCCGTTGTCGGGAACCTGTCAGAATGCCGAGTCGATCGGCCGGCTGTCCCGTCCTGTCCCCCATGAAGAGGGTTTGCTTCCCATTTTGAATTCCAGCGTGCCGCCGTTCAGGATATCCTGATGGGTAATGTAGGTCTTGTCGTATTTCTTGCCGTTCAGTCTGGCCGACTGGATATAAATTTCTTCGGCGGATTTTTTCGGCGCTTTGATTTCGAATTGTTTGCCGTCCGGCAGCCGAAGGGTCGCCGATTCCAGCATGGGCGTTCCGATCGCATAAACGCCGTTGGCCGGATTGACGGGATAGAAGCCTAACGCGCCGAATACGTACCAGGCGGACATCTCCCCGCAATCGTCGTTGCCGGCATATCCCGCCGAGGTGTTGTCGTACAGCGTGTTCATGATATGGGCCACGTATTTCTGCGTTTTCGCCGGTTCTCCCGCATAGTCGTACAGGTAAGCCACGTGGTGGCTGGGTTCATTCCCATGAGCGTATTGCCCTACGAAACCCGAAGCGTTGTCGTTTTTCTGTCCGCTTTGTTCCGTCGAGGTAAAGAACTCGTCCAGTTTGGCGACAAAGGCTTCGTCCCCGCCGGTCAGGGCGATCAAATCGGGAATGTTTTGCGGTACATACCAGAAATATTGCCATGCGTTTCCTTCGGTAAACGGATACCCTCCGTTCGCGCCGTATTTGTACGGATCGAACGGTTCCATCCAGGCCCCGCTGTCGTCTTTCGGCTGGAAGAAACGGGTCGTAGGATTGAACAGGTTTTTATAGAATCCGGAACGTTTGATGAAGCGGTCGTAATCTTCCGTTTTTCCGAGTTTTTTCGCCAGTTGCGCTACGCACCAGTCGTCGTAAGCCTGTTCCAACGTGATGGAGACCGATTGCGTCTGAATGTTTTCGGGCATGTAGCCGTACTGTTCCCATATTTCGAAGGGAGAGTTGGGGTGCGAGGTCAATGCGCTGTTGCGAACGGCTTCATAGGCTTTTTCCGCATCCATGCCCGCCAGCCCTTTCATCACGGCGTCCACCACTACGGGAATGGAATGGTTGCCGATCATGCAGTAATTGTCTTGTCCCCACAGTTGCCAGACGGGCAGATAGCCGTAGTAGTCGTATTGCCGGACCATGCTTTTGATGAAATCCCCCGTCCGTTCGGGCTGTATGAGGGTGTAAAGCGGGTGCGCGCCCCGGTAGGTGTCCCATAGCGAGAATGTGGAATAGTGGGTCTCTCCGGCTTTTACCTTTTTCGTGGCGTAGTCGGCGGCCATGTAATCCCCATTGACATCCGACATGGTGTTGGGCTGTATCAGGGTGTGGTACAGCGCCGTATAAAAAATTTCCTTTTGCAGCTCGGTTCCTTCTACGGCGATTTTTTGCAGCTCTTTTTCCCATGCGGCATCGGCCGCCGCAACAACGCCGTCGAAATCCCATCCGGGAATTTCCTGCCGCATGTTTTCCCGCGCGTTTTCGATGGAAACGGGCGACAGGGCTACTTTGGCCAGTAACGGCGTTCCGTCCTGCACGTCGAAGTCGAACACCCCTTTCAGGTTCGTGCCGTTGATAACGGCGGTATTTTCATGTTTCCGTCCGCCGTCCGAAAGGAAAGAACGGACGATCGGCCGGGAAAAATCGATCCGGAAATAGATTTTGCGCAGTTTGGCCCAGCCGGTAATGATGCGGTAGCCTTCTACCGTGGACGGTCCTGTAATCCGTATCTGGGCGTTGATGATGCGCCGGTTCCAACTGCCTTTGTTGGCCGAATGGTCGAGGTCGAGGACGACATGGGCGTCGCGGCATCCTTTCGGGTAACTGTACCGATGCATGCCTGTCCGTGTCGTGGCGGTCAGTTCGGCATCGATGCCGTATTTGTCCAAGAATACCCGGTAATAACCCGGCTTTGCCGACTCTTTTTCATGGGAAAAGGTCGATTGATAGCCGCTGCCGGGATCGGTCGATTCCGAAGCGTCGGTCGTCGGCGTTCCGGTCGTCGGCATCATGAGTATATCGATGAAGTCGGAAGCGCCGGTTCCGCTCAGTCGGGTATGGCTGAAGCCTACGATGACCTTGTCGTTGTAATCGTATCCCGAGGCCTGTCCCCAGTCGGGCGCTACCCGCGTGTCGGGGCTGAGTTGCACCATGCCGAAAGGAACGGTGGCTCCGGGGTAGTTGTTTCCAGAAAGGCTCGATTCCACGGCGCCGGTCCCGATGAATGGATCGACGTATGAAGTCAGTTGGGGTTGAGCCGTCAGCGGGAAGGCGAGAAACGCGAAAGCTGCGGCCAGTATCGGTTTGATGTTATGTTTCATGGATAACAATGTTTTCATTAGCGGTTCAAAGATACGATTTTATGCGTTAGAGCCTGTTTAATTTTAATCGTTGTTTTTATTAGAGTCTATTTTCGCGACTGTTTTTTCTCTTTTTGAGAAAGTATAGCGGGACTATATAACCGAAAAAGCGAGAAACAAAAGTACCGAAAAGAGACCCTAAGAAAAGTAGTGAGAAAATTTTAAACAGGCTCTAAATCGGATTTTGTTCGGTCGAAAGGCGATTCGGGAGGGGAGTAAAAAAGAACGAGGCTGTCTATGACAGCCCCCTTCTGCATGTTTTCACAACGGAATTATCCTTATTGTGATTTGCTTCAAAATTGTTCTGCAAATATAAATAGTTTTTTGTTTCTAAAAAATAGTTTTATTGAAAAAATTTTTTTATTTTTATCGCTATCAAGAAAAAATACTGTAATTCTTTATTGATTATGGCAAATCGTGTTTTAGGATTGGATTTGGGTGTGTCGAGCATCGGCTGGGCTTTGATCGACCGAAAAGAGGACCGGAAATATATTGCGGGTATGGGAAGCCGGATCGTGCCGTTATCGACTGATGATACCGATGAGTTCAGCAGAGGAAACGCTATTTCCAAAAACAGTGAACGTACGCAGCGCCGTACGCAACGAAAGGGGTACGATCGTTTTCAGCAGCGGCGGGCTTTGCTGGTCGAGGCGTTGAAAAAGCGTCAGATGCTTCCGGATGAATCGCTGGCCCGGATTCCGGCGTTGAGGTTATGGGGGCTTCGGGCCAGGGCGGCGGAGGAACGGATCGCTTTGCCGGAGTTGGGACGGGTATTGCTGCATCTGAATCAGAAGCGGGGATACAAGCATGCCCGAACCGATGAATCGGACGACAAGCAGCGGGATTATGTCCGGGCGATCAGCGACCGTTACCGGATGTTGCAGGAGCGCCGGCAGACGATCGGCCAGTATTTTCTTTCCTGCTTGCAGGCGGACGAACGTTATCGGGTCAAGGATCAGGTGTTTCCCCGCCGGGCCTATACGGACGAGTTCGATTCGATCATGGAGGTTCAGCGGCGGTTCTATCCGGAAATTCTGACCCCGGAGAGTATCGACGAATTGCGGAACCGGATCATTTATTACCAACGGGGATTGAAGTCCTGCAAACATTTAGTCTCTTTGTGCGAGTTCGAAAAGAGGGCTTACCGGGATTCGAAAGGGAAAACGGTGTATGACGGTCCGCGGGTCGCGCCCCGGACCTCTCCGTTGTTTCAGGTGTGCAAAATATGGGAAAGCATCAATAATCTGACACTGAAAAACCGCCAAGGGGAGACGTACGTTATTTCGCCCGAACAGAAAGCGGCGCTTTTCCGGCATATGGATTGTCATGAAAAACTGACTTTGACCGATTTGTATAAGATTCTCGGACTTTCCAGAGCTGACGGATATTGGGGCGGCAAGGCCATCGGCAAGGGGTTGTCGGGCAATACGACCAAAATGCAGCTGTTGAAGGCTTTGGGCGATACCGCCGATGAGAAGCTGCTCCGCTTCGACCTTGTTCTTGCGGATGCTCCGGCCGATCGGGAAACCGGAGAAATTCGCCGAATCGTCGATCCCGCTTATGAACAGGAACCGCTGTATCGGTTGTGGCACGTTTTGTATTCCGTGCGGGACAAAGAGGAGTTGGCCTCCGTGCTGCAACGGAAATTCGGGATTACCGATGCCGAAACGATTGATAAGTTGTCCCGGATCGATTTCGTGAAACCCGGCTTCGGCAATAAGTCGGCGAAAGCGATCCGGAAGATATTGCCTTATTTGCAGGAGGGCATGCAATACGATAAGGCTTGCCTGGCGGCGGGGTTCCGCCATTCCGATTCATTGACCGCAGAGGAAAATGCGGCCCGTCCGTTGCAGGAGCGGTTGAAACCGATCGAGAAAAACGCGTTGCGGCAACCGGTCGTCGAGAAAATACTGAACCAAATGGTCAATCTGGTCAATGCCCTGTTGGAGGAACACGGTACGATCGACGAAATCCGGGTGGAACTGGCCCGGGAGCTGAAACAAAGCCGGGAGGAACGGAACGAAACTTTTTCCCGCATTTCCCGGCAGGAAAGGGAAAATGAAAAAATTGCGCTTCGTGTGGCGGAATATGAAACTCCGTCACGGTCCCGCATTCAAAAATACCGGTTATGGGAAGAGGCCGAACATCACTGTTTTTATTGCGGTCAATTGGTAGGTATTCAGGAATTTCTGTCCGGAACCGACGTGGAAGTGGAACATATCGTACCCCGGTCGCTGTTGTTTGACGACAGTTTTTCCAATAAGGTCTGCGCCTGCCGCCGGTGCAATCATGAAAAGGGGAACCGTACGGCCTACGACTACATGCGCGGGAAGCCGGAGGCGGAGTTTCAGGAATATTTGAAGCGGGTAGAGGATTATTACAAACGCAAAAAGATCGGTAAAACCAAACGGGACCGGTTGCTGACGCCGCAGTCTAAAATTCCTGCCGATTTTATCGAACGCCAGTTGCGCGAAAGCCAGTATATCGCCCGCAAGTCGCGTGAAATTCTGCAAACTGTTTGCCGGAATGTGACGACCACTTCCGGGGGAGTAACCGCTTTTATCCGTCATGTCTGGGGGTGGGACGATATCTTGCACGATTTGAACCGGGACCGTTTCCGGTCGGTCGGACTGACCGAGGAACGTACCATCGATCGCGGCGGTCAGAAACATCGTGTCGAACGTATAAAAGGCTGGACGAAACGGGAAGATCATCGGCATCATGCGATCGATGCGCTGGTCGTCGCTTGTACCCGTCCGGCTTATATCAAGCGACTGAACGATTTGAATGCCGCTCGTGACGCCGGTTCGTCGGAAACGGCAGATCGGGAACAGGACCCCCGGCGGCGTTCCTTGGAAGGATGGTTTGCCGACCAACCCCATTTTTCCGTGCGGGAGGTAACGGAAGCCGTGTCGAGGATTCTGGTTTCGTTCAAGGCGGGAAAGAAAGTGGCTACGCCCGGGAAACGGATCTCTTATGTCGGCGGCGAAAGAAAGGAGTTGCAACGGGTATTGGTTCCGCGCGGTGCTTTGAGCGAGGAGAGCGTGTATGGTCGGATTCGGACGATCGAACGGGAGAAACCGTTGAAATACCTGTTTGAGCACAGCGCTCTGATTCTGAAACCGTACATTCGCAAAATGGTGGAGGAGCGTATTCGGGAGCATGGAGGCGATGTCAGGAAAGCGTTGGCTTCTTTGCGGAAAAATCCGCTTTATCTGGATGCTGCGCGAACGGTTCCGCTGAAGTACGCCACCTGTTTTAAATTCAAGTATGTATTGAGGTATCCGATAGAAAGTCTGAAAGCACAGGATGTTCCGGCCATTGTCGATGGGAAGGTGCGTAAAATTGTAGAACAGCGTTTGGAAACTTTCGGAGGTAAGGAGAAGGAGGCGTTTCGGGAACCGCTTTGGCTGAACGAGGAGAAGAGGATCCGGATCGAACGTGTCCGTCGTGTGACCGGGCTGTCTGCGGTAGAACCGGTCCGGTTCGACGGTGCGGGCCGGCCGATCGGATTCGTCAAACCGGGCAATAACCACCATGTCGCCGTTTACCGGGATGCGGCGGGCGGCTTGCATGAACATGTCGTGACCTTCTGGCATGCTGTGCAACGGAAAAGGTACGGTCTTCCGGTTGTTATCGAAGATACGGATATCGTAGAAGAAGTCCGGGAAAAGGGGACGGATTGGCCGGAAACTTTTCTTGACAAGTTGCCGGATCCGGGCTGGGAATTGGTATTGAGCTTGCAGCAAAACGAGATGTTTGTGTTGGGAATGGACGATGAAGCCTTTGAAACGGCGATGGAACGGAAAGATTACGCTTCGTTGGGAGCCTGTTTGTACCGGGTGCAGAAAATTACGGCCGGATGTTATGTATTCCGTCTGCATATCGAAACCAGAGTGGATGACAAGTATGAGGGAACGAAAAATGAAGCGTTGTCTTTGCGGATGGGAAGAATGAAACGGACTGTAAGTTTTAAGGCGTTATTCGATTTGCATCCCCGGAAAGTGCGGATCGATGTGTTGGGGCGGATCGTAAAGTCATAAGAGGATGATTAAACGTACGTTATATTTCGGAAATCCCGCTTACCTGAGTTTAAGGAACGCTCAGTTGGTCGTTCATTTGCCCGGAGCCGAAGGGCATGACGACCGCAGCGGCCGGAATACCGTGCCGGTCGAGGATATCGGTGTGGTCGTACTGGACCATCGGCAGATTACGATTACGCACGGGTTGCTGGAAGCGTTGCTGGCGAATAATTGTGCCTTGATTACCTGTGACGCCAATCGCATGCCGGCGGGATTGATGCTGCCGTTGGCCGGAAACGTGATTCAGAACGAACGGTTCCGGCACCAGTTACAGGCTTCCGTACCTTTGCGGAAACAGCTTTGGCAGCAGACCGTGCAATGCAAGATCGCCAATCAGGCGAAATTGCTGTCGGCTTGCCGGAAAGCGGAAACGGGAAATATGCAGGCATGGGCGGCTCAGGTACGCAGCGGGGATCCGGATAATCTGGAGGCCCGGGCGGCGGTGTATTACTGGGCCAACCTGTTTCCGTCGGTAACCGGATTCCGGCGGGATCGGGAAGGAGGACCTCCGAATGCCCTGCTGAATTACGGTTATGCCGTATTGCGGGCCGTTATCGCCCGTTCGTTGGTCGCAAGCGGATTGCTGCCTACGTTCGGGATTCATCATCATAACCGTTACAATGCCTATTGTCTGGCCGACGACATTATGGAACCTTACCGGCCCTATGTGGACCGTGTCGTGGTCGATATCGTGGATGAGAATTTTCCGCTCGACGAGTTGAACAGGGAAATAAAGATCCGGTTATTGGGCATTCCGGTTCTCGATACGGTCATCGGCGGGCGCAGGAGTCCGTTGATGGTAGCTGCGGGACAGACTGCCGCTTCGTTGTATAAATGTTTTTCGGGGGAGTTGCGGAAAATCGCTTATCCGGAAATGTAGTGAAAATGACGGATCGTTTCAGTGAATATCGGCTTATGTGGGTTATCGTATTGTTTGATCTTCCGACGGAAACGCCTTACGAGAGGAAGCAGTACGCGAATTTTCGTAAACGGTTGCTTTGCGACGGATTTACCCAATTTCAGTTTTCGATTTATCTGAGGCATTGTCCGAGCCGGGAGAATGCGGAAGTGCATATCCGAAGGGTAAAGGCCGTTATGCCTCCGGTGGGACATATCGGTATTTTATGTATTACGGATAAACAATTCAGCCAGATGGAAATATTTTATCAAAAAAAGGAACAGAAAGTCCATACGCCCGGACAACAATTGGAATTGTTTTAATTTTCCAGAAATGAAAATCCCATTCGAATGATGGGATTTTCTGTTTAAAACAACCATTTTTTATTTTTGTCAATTTGATTACTATCAATTGATTTACAGGTTGTTGTGCTGTTTGTGGTGTTCTTGATAGAACAAAGTTACAATTTTGAAAGCAAATTACAAC
>CASDZK010000040.1 GCA_949286165.1 uncultured Alistipes sp. | reverse complement strand
TTGTTGTACATACCGTCACCACCATCGAGCGGACCGGTGTAGTCGTTGAATTCGCCCTGCAGGTTGAACCCGATTCTCGTAGTCTTGGTTGCGTTAATATCGAAGTTGGTACGCAAAGAGTATTGGTTGATGGCGATGTTGTTGTTGAAATTGCTCGATCCGTTGTTTTTCAGGATACCGTTATCGCGGTTGTAGGTTCCGGAAATATAGTAACGGGCAACGGCGCCACCACCGCTGACATTGAAGTTGATACGTTGGTTGACCGTACTGTTTTTAAACAACATGTCGTACCAGTCTACCGAAGGATACACCATACGGTTAGCATTAGCGGCAGCAGTTCTTGCGATTTTTTCATCGCTGTAAGGAACCACTCCGTTCGGGTTCCGCGTACGAATCGCTTCGTTATGCAATTCCATATAAGTGATATTGTCTGCCAAGTCGATCATACGGGTAGGCATGGAAACCGAAGTTTCGTAACGGATATTGATTTTGGCTTTACCTTCTTTACCCTGTTTGGTGGTTACCACGATCACACCGTTTGCACCACGGGAACCGTAAACGGCTGCTGCGGTAGCGTCTTTCATCACGGAGAAAGATTCGATATCATCGGGCTGCAAACGAGCAAAGTCGGTCGTCGTCATTTCGGCACCGTCGATCAAAATCAACGGGTTACGCACCCCTTGTTCGAACGATCCGGCACCGCGGACGAAGAAGTTCACGGCATCGCCGTCACGACCGGGTTCCCCTGTCGTCTGTACCGCCATCATACCGGCGATACGACCTCCCAACGCGGTGGTCAGGTTACTGGAAGGAACTTTCAGTTCCGACGGTTTGATCGTCGATACGGAAGATACGACGCTTTCCTTTTTCTGCGTACCGAAACCCACAACGACCACGTCATCGGTAACGATCGCGGTTTCTTTCAACTGAATAATCAAATTTTGGGATTCAGCAGTAATCGTTTCTTCAACGACTTGGTAACCCATGCTTGAGATTTCCAGTTTATCACCGACTTTTACCTTGATGGTAAACTTACCTTCAGCATCGGTAATACGTCCCTCACTGGTACCTGCGATAAAGACCGTAGCCCCCACAACAGGAGACTTGTCGAGCTCTGTCACGACAGTACCGGACACCTCTATGCTTTGTGCATACATCACGCAAGAGATGAGGGTAAACAATAGTGAAAAGTAGATTTTCTTCATAAAAAAATAGTTTTGGTTCTAATAAAGTATAAAGTGCATAATCATTATTCTTGTCATTTAGACAGAACACTCGGTTACAGTTTCTTAATAAGCAGGTCCTCCTTCCTTCCGTTAAATTAGTTAATATATTTCGCGACTAAATTAGTACTAATTTTCCATATAACAAACATTCCCCAATAAAATTTTTCGACAATACGTCCATATCATAATTCGACACCGGTAATTCTGACATATTATATTACCTATTGTACATATTATGATTACAAACGTATAAATCCGATTCGGGCCATTCGTTGCCAATTCTCAGCCCACAAAATCGAAACAGGTTCCAATTGTTGAAATATAACGCTCGGTTCGGAAAAATATTTTCGGAACGAAAACCGAATTTCATTTTTTCAGATTCAGCTCTCGTTCCGAAAAAAAATTCAAACCGAGCCGCTGCCGACCGGTACGACATGTAAAAATCGCTACCTTTGCGAATATGGCCGGCATCTACATACATATTCCGTTCTGCAAACGGCTTTGCCATTATTGCGACTTCTATTTCTCCGTATCCCTGCAACGGAAAGAAGAGATGTTGCAAGCCCTGTTGCGGGAAATGGAACTGCGCAGGGAATATCTCGGCGGAACGCCCGTAAAAACGCTTTATATCGGCGGCGGAACTCCTTCCGTCTGTCGTCCGGACGAACTGAACCGATTGATCGACCGCTGCATGGAGGTCTGGGAGATCGACACGCTGGACGAACTGACCGTGGAGGCCAATCCGGAAGACCTCGACCGGGCCTATATCCGGGCCTTGCGGAACACGCCGGTTACCCGGTTGAGCGTCGGCGTGCAGTCCTTCCAGAACGACCTGTTGCGCCTGATGAACCGGCGGCATACCGGAGCGACGGCCCTGCGAGCCGTCCGGGACTTGCAGGAAGCCGGCTTCGAGAACCTGTCGCTGGACCTGATTTACGGCATTCCCTCCATGACGGAATCGCAATGGGAACAAGACCTGGAGACGGCGCTCGGATTGGCGGTTCCGCACCTCTCGGCCTACCATCTGACCGTGGAGCCGCGCACCGTGTTCGGCAACCGGATGAAACGGGGGCTTTTCCATCCGGTCGATGAAGAGACGGGAGAGTGCCACTACGCCATATTGGAAGAAAAGACGCGGCAGGCCGGTTACGCGCACTACGAAATATCGAACTTCGCCCGGCCGGGTTTCGAAGCCCTGCACAACAGCAACTACTGGAAGGGAGAAAAATACATCGGGCTGGGACCGTCAGCCCATTCCTACGACAAGGTCGGGCGGCGGTGGAACGTGGCTTCGAACAAATTGTATCTGGAAAGATTGGAGAAAGGGACCTATTATGAAGAGGAAACATTATCTTTGTATGACCGGTACAACGAATATGTCATGACTTCGCTCCGGACCGCCCGCGGCATAGATACGGACCTGTTGCGGAAGGAGTTCGGCCCGGAATTATCGCGATATTTCCGGAAAGAGGTTTCCGCATGGTTCGGAGACCGGCAGCTGCACGAGGAGGCGGGCAGAATCTTCCTGAAAAGCAGGGATTTTCTGATTTCGGATTTTCTGATCTCCCGATTATTTTACACGGAACCATGAAACAAAAAATTACCATTCTTTTTCCCACGCGGACGGAAAGCCGGTTTTTCGACGACCCGGACGTAACGGTACGTTATACGGGCGTAGGACTGACGGCATCGGCTTACGCCACGGCAAAGACCATCCGGGAGCTGCATCCCGACATTTTGATATTGGCCGGGATAGCCGGCGCATACCCCCATTCCGACCTGAAGATAGGGGATACGGTGTTGGTTTCGGCCGAACACGAAGCGGATTTGGGCTTCTTTTACGACGACGGATTCCGCCATATTTCGGACATGCGGCTCGACATGGAGCTCGACACGGCCCGGTTTCTGACCTGCCCCTACCTGACTCCCGACATGCCGCTGCCCGCCGTTCGGAGCAACTCCATGAATGCGGCCATCGCCCCTTTCGTGAACACGGCGGAGGCCGACATAGAAAACATGGAAGGGTCCGCCTTTTTCTATGCCTGTCTGCAGGAGAAACAACCCTTTTTCGAGATACGTTCCGTATCGAACGTCGTAAATACCGACCATAAGGCCTGGAATTACGAACAATCCGTACGAAACCTGACCGAAGGAATCCGCAAGCTCATCGACTACCTGAGAAAATGAAACTGACATTGAATATATCCACCTGTCCGAACGACACGTTCATGTTCGACGCGTTGATCCATCACAAGATCGACACACGCGGATATACGTTCGAAACGGGCATGGCTGACATAGAACAACTGAACGAACATATTCTGGAAGGCGGGCCGGACATTTCCAAGATCAGTTGCGCCGTCTATCCGCTGATCGCCGACCGGTACAAAATATCCCGGAGCGGAAGCGCGTTGGGGCGGGGGAACGGGCCGCTGTTAATCAGCCGGTACAAAATATATCCCGACGAGGTGTCTTCCGTAACCGTCGCCGTTCCGGGATTGCACACGACGGCCAACCTGCTGCTGGAACACGCTTTCGGTCCCGTCCCCCGAAAAAAAGCGTATCTGTTCAGCGACATAGCGGAGGCCGTATCGGACGGAGAAGCCGACGCCGGCGTATTGATTCATGAACAAAGATTCACGTATAAAAAGCGGAATCTTCGTTTAATTTCAGATTTGGGAGCCTTATGGGAAGAGAGTACATCGAAGGCCATTCCGTTGGGTGCCATAGCTATAAGCCGTTCTCTTGAAGATGACGTTCAAAAGGAAATATCCGAATTGATCGGAGAGAGCATCCGGTTTGCGTTTAACCATCCGGCATCGGGCTACGATTTTATCCGGTCCCACGCCCAGGAGATGGAAGATGGCATTATCGACCGACACATCGCGATGTTCGTCAACGACTACTCTCTGGATTTGGGGGAGGAAGGGATGGAAGCGGTGGAAGAGCTGCTCAAAGGACAAATGGAAACAGACCGAACAACGACTTTCATATAACATGGCGGCAGCAAAGACAAAAACGACTTTCAAACAGAGTTACGAAGATTTCCGGACGTTAATGAAGCAGATCGACAACCGGCTGTATAAGCGGGTCTATCTGCTGACCGGCGAGGAGCCCTATTTCACGGACCGGCTCGTGGACAAACTGTCCCGCTGCATATTGACGCCCGAAGAACAGGACTTCGGACAGACGGTATTTTACGGTGCGGATGCGCAAGCAGGCGACGTGGCGGCCGCCTGTCGGGAATACCCCATAGGTTCGGAACGGAACGTGGTCATCGTAAAAGAGGCGCAGAAAATCAAAAATATCGACCAGTTGCAGCACTACCTGAAAAATCCGGCCGATACTACCGTGCTGGTACTGGCGTTCCGGGGAGAGAACATAGACAAACGTTCCGCCGTATATAAACGGTGCAAGGAAACAGGGACCGTATATGAATCGGTCCGGCCGCGCGATTACGAAATATCGGAATGGATCACGGAGCTTTTCCGGAACCGGGGGAAAAGCATCGGTCCCAAAGCCATGGCCATGTTGGTGGAGTACCTCGGCACCGATTTGAAAAAAATAGAAAACGAAACGGACAAGCTCGTTACCCGCCTGAACGAGCAGACCTCGGAAATCACTCCGGAGGACATCGAACAGAACATCGGGATCAGCAAAGATTTCAATACCTTCGAGCTGACCAGAGCGCTTTCGGAACGAAACCTGAACAAAGCCCTGCTTATTGCAGAGCATTTCGCCGGAAATCCGAAGGAGAACCCGTTCGTGGTAACGATACAACTGCTGTTCAACCACTTCTTACGCATATTCACGTTGGGAATCATCTATTGGAACTGCAAAAAGAAGCGACAGCCCGTTCCGGACGATTTGCAGTTGGCCAAAACGATGAAACTGTCCAACGCCTTTTTCCTGAAAGAGTATCGGCAGGCGTTGAGCCATTTCCCGACTCAACGGAGTTTCGCCATACTGGGCCTGATACGGGAATACGACATGAAGAGCAAAGGCCTGGAAACGGGGAACGCATCCGAAGGGGATTTACTGAAGGAACTGATTTTCAAAATTTTTACCGCGTAATTGTCATTATCATTTATGTTTACCGCAAATACCGTCATCATCGCCCTGACCGTACTGGTATCCGTCGTCTGTTTCAACAACAGAGACCTCTTTTACCGGTTATCCCTGAACCCGTACAGCATCCGGCACCGGAACGAATGGTGGCGGATCGTTACGCACGGATTCGTGCATGCCGACTACATGCATTTGTTTATCAACATGTTCGTGCTGTGGTCCTTCGGCCGTTCGGTACTCTACACGTTCGGGAATCTGGCTCAGAACGACCTGTTGCGGCAACCGTCGGCGGCATTTCTCGCCCTCTATTTAGGCGGCATGATATTCAGCGCGTTGCCGGACGTCGTTCAAAAAAAGGACGATTACCGTTACAACTCCATCGGAGCCTCCGGAGCCGTTTCGGCCGTCGTGTTCACGGTCATCTTTTTCGCTCCCTGGAGCAAAATATATTTCATGGGGATTCTGCCGATACCGAGCCTCCTGTTCGGTGCGCTTTACCTGTGGTATTCCCAGTACATGAGCCGGCGGGGCGGCGACAATACCAACCACATGGCTCACTTCTGGGGAGCCATATTCGGTCTGGTCTTCCCGCTGTTCATCGACGCGCGGTTATTCCTGCATTTTTTGGAAGCCGTGTGTCAAGTCCGATTCTAAACCCTTTTCATTTTTTCGGAACATGAAAAAGAAAAACAAAAAAATCGTCAAAGGCATCCTTATCGCATCGGCAAGTCTGTTTCTGCTGCTGATGCTGGTAATCGCCATCGCCGTCAATTTCGTCTTTACGCCGGAAAGAATTACTCCGATGGTCCGGCAGGTATTGGCTCAACAAACGGAGGAGAGAATCGACTTTTCCCGCGTAGAACTGACCTATTTCAGCACTTTTCCCCGGTTCGGACTGAGGATAGACAGCATCCGCGTCCGGGAAACGGCCGACCCGACCGCCGTCCCGCTGCTGACCCTCGACCGGGTTTCCGTATCCTTCAATCCCACGGCATTCGTTTTCGGTAACAAAATCGTTGTCAACCGGCTGTTCCTCGAAAATCCCGCCGTGTCGCTCCTGATCGACCGGGAAGGCAAATCCGTGCTGGACCTCTTCACGGGTTCCGAAACGGATACGGTATCGACCGCCTCGGACACCGTTCGGTTCGATTCCGAAATAGACATCAAAAGAATCCGGGTGCTCAACGCCCGCATCCGCATAGAAGACCAGAGCAAAAACATGTTGCTGGAAACCGATTCGCTGAACCTGAAATGCCGGGGCAACTGGCAGGAAAAAAGCGCGGGCATCGCCTTCGAAATTTCTTCCCCCCGGATTTACATGCGTGAACAGGGACAGGTATTGCTACGGAACCTGAAACTGTACATGGACTCGGACATGACCTGGCTGCGCGACTCGACGAAACTCCGCCTCGACAAAGCCATCCTGCGTATCAACGGTCTCGCCCTGGGAGCCAAAGGAACGTTGCAGGCCGACACTGCGGCCCGGAGCGTTACCATGGACATAACGGCCGGCTTGAGAACCCCCTCCTTAGCCGAGTTGCTGAAATTGATTCCGCCCGCGTTCATCCAACAAGAAGCACGGATAAAAACCGGAGGAGAAGTGCTGCTGACCGCCCGTCTGGCGGGAACATACGGCCCGGAAAGCCAACCGGAGCTATGGACCCGGTTGAAAATCGACGACGCCTCCGCCCGTTACGGCGACATGAAATGGGGGATCGACCGGGTTACGGCCGATTTGGATGCCTATGTGGATTTGATGCGGAAACAAACCTCGTATCTCAATATCAAACAGTTGGACGTGACCGTGGCGGACAGCTCCTCCCTGAGCCTGACCGGAGAAGTGACGGATCTGCTTCGAGACCCTGCCGTCTCTTTCGACATTGTCAGTAACCTGAACATTACCCGTTTGATGGAAGTATTCCCGCTTCAGGCCGGCATTACGCTGCAAGGACAGAACACGACCCGGATAAAAGGCGGATTTCTGTTGAAAGACCTGCAGAACCAAGATTACGGGAAAATGAGAATCGAAGGGGAAAGCGACTTCAAGGATTTGATGATATACTTCAACCCGGACTCCCTGCAGGTTTCGAACGACAGCACCAGTTACCTGTACGTGCAGATGAAGACCGGGCAGTTCAAATTCGGAAGCGACCGCACGAAACGGATACAGACGGCCGGAAGAGACAGCGCCAACCTGAGCGCGGACATCAATTTCAGCGGTTTGGCCTTCCGGGACAAGAGCGGCAAGGCCGGTTCCCTGAGCGATATTCGGCTGGAACTGGACAGCGACGTGGCTTCCGACACGAACCGGATTACCCGTCTGCACAGCGCGGTAACCTTAGGAAACGCCAGCTTCGAAAATCCGGATACTTTGTCGGTCGGTCTGTCGCAAGGTCGGCTCGGCCTCGACATCGTTCCCGGTGCGCGAAATCCCAAACGGCCGGATATTCTGTTCCGTCTGCAAACCGACTCCCTGGACGTATCGGCCCCGCAAACGGGGACGCAGGCGAATTTGTCCCGCGCCGACATCCGGCTGACCACCACGCCGCCGATGCAAAAAGGGAAGGGACGATGGAGAACCCGAGGAACCCTGAATTTCTCCGACCTGAACATATTTACCCGACTGTTCCCCATTCCGATCCGCATGGATTCGTCGGAGCTGGCTTTCCGCCGCGACACGCTGACCCTGCGGAACACGAACCTGTTCATCGGACAATCCGACATGACTGCCTCTGGATCGGTAAACAACCTGTTGGGGACATTTTTGAGCCGGAACGACAACGGATTGACAGCCGACCTCTCGATCCGCTCGAAACGGATCGACCTGAACCCCATCATCGCCGCCGCCAACGCCTCCATAGCGAACGAGCAAGAAGACGCCTATGCAGCCGTAAGCATAGAAACCGACACGACGGATATAGGGTTGATGCAGATTCCTCCGAAAATAGGGTTGCAACTGCAAGTCGATGCGGACAGCCTGATTATCGACCGCGTTCCCGTTCGCAACATAAACGGTGCGGTAGCCATCCGGGACCAGGTATTGACCCTGTCGGACCTGAACGCCGAAGTGTTGGGTGCGCCGTTGCATACCTACGGACGGTACAAGCCGTTAAGCGCCTCATTGGCAGAAATGGGCATGGAACTGAATCTGAAATCGATAGATATTTCGCAAATTCCCGACTTTTTCCCCATCACGGACAGCCTGATGCCCATGTTCCGCTCCTTCGACGGGAAAATCACGCTGAACATGCACGCCAGCGGAGAACTGCGGGAGGATTACACGTTCGCCCTGCCGTCGGTCAAAGCCGTATTGCATGTAGAAGGGCAGAATATGGTGCTGATGGACAGCGAGACGTTTGCTTCCATATCGAAAATGTTGATGTTCAAGAATAAAGAACGGAACCTGATCGATTCGCTGAGTTTAGATATCGTCATGGACGACAGCCGGATCGACGTCGTGCCGTTCGAAGCCTCGGTTGACCGCTACAGGGCCATCATAGGCGGAACGCAAACCATCGATTCCGCCTACAACATCGATTTCAAATACAACATCTCCATCATGAAATCGCCGTTGCCGTTCAAAGCCGGCGTGGACATATTCGGCAATCTGGACGATTTCGATTTCAAAATCACGAAAGCGAAACTGAAAAAGACCGATTTCGAACAACAGGCGCACGACATAGACAGCATCCGGAACGCTATCCGGGAAAGCATCCGGTAAAACCGGATCGCTTCCCGATACAATAACATATCCCCTGCAACCGACAACGATTGCAGGGGATACGTATCTGTTAAAAGAGCATTATTCCTCAACGTAGTTTTTACGGTAGCTAAGGGTCGTTGCTGTCGGGAAATCGTCGGGAACCGGCTGCCGGACCTTACCCGTGGCGGCCCATTCGGCTCCCCGAAGCAACAACACCTGGAAACCGGTGCATTGCAGGGCCGGCGACTCTTCCGGAGAAGGACCGGCATGTCCCAGCATATCGTGGAAGATGCGCCCCTTGCCGTAATCGACGGTAAAAATCAACGGTTCCTCCCGGCCCGAACCGCCCGTGGCCGGATCGCTGTATGCCGTAAACAGCACATCGCGGATATTGCCCGGCCCGCGCATGCGGTCGTAAAGCTCGTCCTGCGCGTGCAGCCACCGTTCGGGCAGTCCCCGCGTAACCGGGTGGTCCGCATTCCGCCGGTTCAGCACATAGCTGTGCTGTTGTCCGTGCGAACCGCCGATACCGGCCCCGGAATCGCGGACCAACGCCCCGTCTTTCCAGTAAACCCAATCGCCGGATTTTTCATTGCGGCCTTCCCAACCGCCCAACGCCGTAATTTCGTTATAGGCTTTCCAGTCCGGAAAAGCATTGTTGGCGGCATGGTAGACCACTACGCCGCCGCCGTTCTTCACATAATTTTCGAACCGTTCCCGCACGGCTTCGGGCCATGCGTCGCCGTTATAATCGAGCACCACCAGCCGATAAGCATCGAAATCGGGAGAAAAAAGGCTCATATCGCCTCCGGCCGGAGGCGTTTGCGCCACATCGACCGTGAAAAGGCCGGAAGATTCGAGAATCCGTTTCAACACCTGATGACTGACCGGCCAGTTATGGTTGTTCTGGCCGGTTATCAGCAACGTTTCGATCGGGGCCTTTGCCGCGACAGGAAGAGCCGCCTGCCACCCGACCAACAGGCACAGGCCGATTATCATCCACTTTTTCATGCTTACAATTCCCTGATCCATACGTTTCTGAAACTAACCGGATTGCCATGATCCTGCAAAACCAGGGGACCAGCCCCATGCGCCTGAATGCGGGGAAGCCCGATATATTCGGTGGTTCCCTGAATCAGCGTATGGTTCTGCACCAGTACCCCGTTGTGCAACAACGTGACGAAACCGTTGGACTGCAACGATCCGTCGGCCTTGAAACGGGGCGCGGTATAAATAATATCGTACACGTTCCACTTCCCGGGCGGCCGCATGGCGTTTACCAAAGGCGGCGTCTGCTTGTAAACGGAACCGGCCTGTCCGTTGGCGTAGGTTTCATTTCCGTAGCTGTCCAGAATTTGCACTTCGTATTTCCCCTGCAAGAAAACGCCGCTGTTGCCGCGACCCTGACTTTCTCCGGCAATATCTTCCGGTTCCCGCCATTCGATATGCAATTGGAAATCGGTAAAATTCTGTTTGGTGGATATTTGTCCCGTGCCGGGTTTCACGGTAAAACAACCGTCGGCCACCGTCCAGCGGGGCGCGCTTCCGTCGTCGTGCTGCCATGCGGAAAGATCGCGTCCGTCGAACAGGACCACGGCATCCGAAGGAGGAGCCACCAGCACATCTTCTTCCGCCGGGGTAACGATACGCGGTTGGGGCAGCCAAAATTCCGTCATGCCGGGCCTCATCGGTTCCGGCTTCGGGTACTCTTTCTGCTGGGCGTAACCTGTCGTAACAATACAGGATAGGCCACTAAAAATCAATGTTTTTATTTTCATCGTTCCTCTCATTTCTTTAATCAAAGAGGGTGTAAACCGTTCCCTCTTCATACTTTACTGGCAGGTTGGTCAAAAAGTCCCCATCTGCAAAGTTTTGAAAAGCAGTAACGCAGCAGATAAGGACTTTTTGATCAATTTCTTCATATTCAAATTTCTACCAGTTACCTGCATTGGACTTGACCAATCCAGGAATAGGCACCGGGAAGTTTTCCATGCCCACATTGCCCATGTGCAGTTTTTTGGGAAGCAGCGACATTTCCGAAGCCATCATGTCGTCCCACGTAATCTGTTTGCCCGTATAGGCCGATTCGCGAGCCATGATACAAGCCAAAGAGGAAACGGCAGTGGTTTCGGCCAGACAGATCGGTTCTCCCTTGCGGATGCTGTTTACCAGATTCATGTGTTCGAGTACATACGGATCGCGCTGCGGATGTTCCGCCTCCTCTTTCTTGAAATCGTATTGCCAAACGATATTTCCGTCCAGATCGCGAATGGCGTGTTCGTAACTGTTCCACGATCCTTTGGTTCCGAAAATGGTCTCCCCGATATCGTTCGCGCAATCGTCGATCTGCCGGGCGGCGGCATGCACGCGCACATTGCCTTCGTAAACGATGTCAGCGCTGAAATTGTCGTAAATGTCCCCGGTGGTACGACGCAGACGGGACCCCATGCCGGTAACGCGGACCGGTTTCAGATGCGAGAACCAGGTAAACACATCGACGTTATGCACCAGTTGGTCGAGCACGTGGTCGCCGCACAACCAGTTCCAACTGAAGAAATCGCGCAACATGTACTCCATATCGGTCATGCCGGGCTTGCGGGTAAAGAACCACGGTCCTCCCTGATTCCAATAGACATTGGCGCTGACAATGCGGCCGATATATCCGTCGCGGACCCGTTTGTATCCTTCGACATACGGACGCTGGTGGTGCCGCTGGGTTCCCGTGACGATGGAAAGTCCTTTGGCCTTGGCCGTCTTGCAGGCCGCCAACACCTTTTTGCATCCCACGGGATCGACCCCGGCAGGTTTTTCGCAGAACACGTGTTTCCCTTTATCGATGGCATATTTCAAATGATCGGGATGAAATACCGTAGGCGTGGCGATGATGACCAGATCGACGTCGGAATCGACGACTTTTTGATAAGCGTCGAAACCGTAATGTATGTCGCTGTCCTTCACTTCGATCCCTTTCTGTTCCTTCAAGTGATTACGCAACCCTTCCAGACGGTCGGGGAAAATATCGCCCATTACGGAAATGGTAACGTCGTCGGCCGAGTTCAAAAAGTTCATCGCCGCCCCGCTTCCCCGGCTTCCGCAACCGATAATCCCGGCTTTCAACGGTTTGCCGGCTACCGCCTTATCGCCCGACAGATCGGGGATATAAACGGGAGTATCGGATTGAAGCGGTTCGTATGAAACCTCCCCCTTTTGTCCGTTTCCGGTTCCCGCGCAGGAACTCAACGCGGACAACCCGCTGACGCTCAAAGCACCGGTTACGCCTGCCGCCGCGGAGTAGGACAGAAATTTTTTACGGCTCAATTTCTCTTCTTTCATGATAATACAAGATTTAAGTTAGTTTAGTAATTATAAATAAGTGAATGTCACTCTTTTATAAAAGCTGCATCGAAAGCGATGCTCGACGCGGGGAAATCGATTTTCCGGACATAGGCGCACGCTTCGGCGGCACCGTGTTCCCGGTCCATGCCGCTATCCTCCCACTCTACCGAGAGCGGGCCGGCATATCCGATACGGTTGAGCAGCCGGATAATCTCCTCGAAAGCGATTTTACCCCGGCCCACGCTCCGGAAATCCCAATACCGGCCGTCTTCGCCAAAAGCCGTATGACCGCCGAAAACGCCCGCTTCCGTAGGAACGTCGCTCCACCAGACATCTTTCATGTGAACATGGAAAATGCGATCGGAGAAGCGTCGTAGAAACGCCAGATAATCCACCCCCTGGTAGCCCATGTGGCTCGGATCGTAATTGAACCCGAAAGCGGGATGATAACCGACAGCTTCCAAGGCCCGTCGGGCGGAAGCGATATCGAATGCGATCTCGGTAGGATGCACCTCAAGGGCGAAGCGGATGCCCAGATCGCGGTAAGCGTCGAGAACGGGCAGGAAACGCCGGGCAAATTCGTCGTAACCGGCCTGCACATCCTCCTGCGACACCGGAGGATAGGCGTACAGCATGTGCCAGATGGGACTACCCGTAAATCCGACAACCGTATTCACGCCCAGCATTTTGGCCGCTTCGGCACTGCGGATCATCTCCTGCGCCGCCCGCTGCCGGACCCCTTCCGGATTGCCGTCGCCCCACAGCCGGGGCGGCAGAATGGCCTTATGCCGCGAATCGACCGGGTCGCACACGCACTGTCCCACAGAGTGGTTTCCGATGGCATAGACCGACAAACCGTATTTCTCCACGGTATTCCTTATCTCGTCGATATAGGCCGGAGAAAGGCGGCCTATATCCAAATGATTTTCGCAACAGGCCAGTTCCAATCCGTCGTAACCGAACGATTTGGCCTTAGCGCATAACTCCTCCAACGGCATATCGCCCCATTGGGCCGTATATAAAATCACTTTGCGTGCCATAGTTTCCCTCCTTTTTAACGAATCCAGTCGATCCACTTCTTGTTTTCCTCATATCCCGACGTAACCACCGTCTCGATAAACTGCATGCCCCGGACGCCGTCTTCCGCATCGGGGAAATCGAGCCATGAGGGGTCGGGCTCCTCGCCGTCGCGTTTAGCCGCGACGGTACGGGCGAAATTCCGATAAATATTGGCGAACGCTTCGATATACCCTTCGGGATGTCCTCCCGGAGTACGGGTATTGGCCGCTGCCGCATGGCCCATATATCCGTTTCCGGTACGCACCACTTCCGCCGGACGGTCGCCCCATTTGACCCAGAGCGTATTGGGTTCCTGCTGATTCCATTCGATACCGCCCTTTTCGCCGTAGATACGGATTTTCAACGCATTTTCTTCTCCTGCCGCCACCTGGGAAGCCATCAACACCCCTTTGGCTCCGTTATCGAACCGAAGCAACGCCGCCCCGTCGTCGTCGAGCATGCGCCCCGGAACGAAAGTTCCCAGATCGGCACACAAAGAGACGCAGCGCAGCCCCGAAATATATTCGGCCAAATGCAGGGCATGTGTTCCGATATCGCCCATGCAACCCGCTTTCCCAGAGCGTTTGGGATCGGTACGCCAGCCGGCGTTGCTGCCCGGGTTCAGTTCCACCCTCGCCGCCAGCCAGCCCTGCGGGTATTCCACGTATATTTTCCGGATTTTGCCGAACTGTCCGGCAGCGAACCGCTCTTTCGCCTCCTTGACGGCCGGATAACCGGAATAAACGTGCGTCAAGGCCAATGTACGCCCCGTTTCGGCCACTTTGTCCCGCAACCGTTCGGCCTCGTCGAGCGAAAAAGTCATCGGTTTTTCAATTACCACGTCGAAACCGTTTTCAAGCGCCATCATGGCCGGTCCGAAATGCACGATATTGGGCGTAACGATCGTCAAAAAATCCATCCGTTCGCCTTCCGGCAATGCGCTTTCTCTGCGGATCATCTCCTCATACGTTGCATAAATGCGGTCGTCGGGCAGGAAATAGCTTTTGCCCGACGTATACGAAATTTCAGGATCGATGCTGAAACATCCGCAAACCAGTTCGATACGGTTATCCATCAATGCGGCCGCCCGATGGACGGCCCCGATAAAAGCGTCGGAACCTCCTCCGACCATTCCCATCCTCAATTTTCTGTTCATGGCATTCGTTTTAGTTAGATTCAGATTAAACAAAGCACATAAAAAAGGCCGTTTCAAATCTTTCCCGTACATCTGTTTTCGAATTTTTCCCTTTCCCCGTTCCGCTCTTTCAAAAAACATTCGATAAGAAAAGCGGGAAGTACCCTAAACATTTGTACGGCAAAAATTCAAAACAGCCAAAAATATGCCGACAATATACTAATAAATATTACATTCCGCAAACATGTAACAGATAATTCGCTACATTATTTGCTGAAATCGCGCGGAGCCGGGACCGGCGGAACCGGTTTGCGGTTCTTCAGCTGGCTCATGACCTCCTGAATGGCCGCATCCAACTGTTGGTCTTCGCCGTCCCACTCGCGGGCGGGATCGTTATCCACCACGATATCGGGATCGACCCCGTGGTTTTCGATAATCCACTGGCCGTCCTTGAAAGAATAGGAGGTAAAGAACGGAACCCGCAAGTCGGAGCCGTCAATGAAAGGCAATGAACCGCTGATGCCCACGATGCCGCCCCAAGTGCGCGTGCCGATGAGCTTGCCCAAACCCAAAGCCCGGAAGCCCCACGGGAAAAGATCGCCGTCGGAAGCGGAATACTTATTAATCAGGCACACTTTCGGTCCGTAAAGCGTTCCGTCCGGAACCAAATGGGTACGAGCGGAACTGCGGGACATGGTAACACGGTAAGGTTCGCGAGACAGCCGTTCGAGAATCATGGGCGACACATTGCCGCCGCCGTTGGCCCGGTCGTCGATAATCAACCCCTCCTTGTCGAGCTGCGGATAGAAATAACGAGCGAATTCGTTCAGGCCGTCCACGCCCATATCGGGAATATAGACATATCCGATGCGTCCGCCGGAGGCCTCTTCGACCTTGCGGATATTCCGCTGTACCCATTCGTAATGGTACAACTCGGCTTCGCTGGCGATCGGACGGATCACGATCTTGCGGGCACCGGAAGGAGAAGGCGTATCGTTTACCGCTATCTCAGTAGGCACATCGGCCTTGCCCACCAGCAGGGAGTAAAGGTCCTTCACGGAAGAGACATCCACCCCGTCGATTGCCGTAATGTATTGTCCTTCCTTCACGTCGAGTCCGTTTTCCGTCAGCGGAGAACGCAAGGCGGAAGAATAGGAAGCCCCTTTCAGAATTTTATCGATACGGAAATAACCGGATTTATCGCGGGAAATTTCCGCTCCCAACAGCCCCAGCTTGGAACGACCGGCACGAACGACCTCGCCCGGATTGAAGTAAGCGTGTCCGCAATTCAGTTCGCCGATCATTTCGCCAATCACGTAATTCAGGTCGAGCCGGTGTTTGACGTAAGGGAGCAACACTTCGTATTTCTTTTTCATGGCCGGCCAATCCACACCGTGCATGTTCGGCAGGTAGAAACCGTCGCGCATGTGGCGCCATGCCTCGTCGAAAATTTGCGCCCACTCCTGCGGGTAATCGGTCGTAATTTTCATATCGGACAAATCCACCGCCTTTTCCGGATTGACCGTACCTGAAGGCAGATCGACGATATAGACATTTCCGCCCTTGTTGATCAGAGCTTTCTTGCCGTTGGGCGTCAGATCCATATACCCCCCTTCGACGATCAGGTGGTCCGTCTTGTCTTTCAGATTATACATACGAACCGAACCGCCCCGGTGGTAATATACCTTGCCGTCGATTCCGAAAAATCCGGAATAATAGGAGGGGCTGAGAGGCAGTTTGACGATACGGTCGGCGATACCATCCAGATCGACGCGAATGCCGGCGGACGTATCGGCGGGTTCCGTCTTTACCTCCCCTACCACGGCATCCGATTCCAGAAACGGAGAGGGCGTGTCTTTGGACAGCAGGACCAGATAGATCCCGTTCATGTTGTTATATACGTGGTTCCATTCCGTGGAACCGTAAGTAGGATTGAAATCGCGGGCGGACGTAAAGATAATATATTTCCCGTCGTCGCTGAACCGCGGCGCGAATGACGAATACCACTTATCGGTCAGCTGGTACTCCTTCCCTGCCGCAATGTCGTAGGCATAGATGACGGACATGTCGTTGGAGGCGGAACGGGTATAGGTCAGCCATTTCCCGTCGGAAGAAAAACTTACGTTCCCGGGGAGTCCGTTGGGATCTTCCACCAGCACCTTCTTCTTCCGGGATTCCACCTCCAAAGCCGTTACCCGATTCTTCCGGTCGAGATAAACGATGGTTTTGGAATCGGGAGACCATAACAGATCGGTAATATACGTGTCGTTGCCGGAAGTCAGCTGTACGGGATCGCCGCCCTCCGCAGGTTGCAAATAAATCTCGGTCTCTCCGGTACGGTCCGAAATGTAAGCGATGGATTTGCCGTCGTACGACCATTTCGCCCGGCGTTCGTGCGCGCCCGGCGTACGGGTAATGTTTTTGGTCACTCCGCCGGCCACGGGCACATCGAACACCTCTCCCCGCGCGGTAACGGCCAGACGTTCCCCGTTGGGAGAAGCGGAAAACGAGGTTATGTAATTTTTTCCGTCCTTGACTTCGCTACGCGCGTAAGTGTTGTCGGAAACCAACGTAACGTCGATTTTTTCAGCTTTTCCGGCAGTTGCGTCGAATTTATAGATATATCCCCCGTTTTCAAACACGATCAGGTTGCCGTGCGCCGAAGGGAACTTGATGTCGTAAGTCTTGAAATCGGTTTCTTTCCGGGTTTCCTTCGTCCGGGTATCGTAAGAAAAAAGGTTCATGATGCGGTCCCGGTCGGACAAATAATAAATTTTATCGCCGATCCACATGGGGATAATGTCCTGCGCGTTGTTGCCGGAAATATTTTCGACCTTCCGCGTCGCGAAATCGTATATCCAGATGTCGTCGGCCATGCCGCCCTGATAATATTTCCACGTCCGGAATTCGCGCATGACGCGATTGTAGGCCAGGTATTTGCCGTCCGGAGAGTAAGAGCAGAAACCGCCTTCCGGCAAAGGCAGAATATCCGACAAGCCGCCCTCCTTATCCACCGTATAGAGGTGTCCGGTAAAAGAACCGCCCGTACGTTGCCGCGAACGGTACACCACCTTGCCGTCCGGAGTCCAGTTCACGACAATGTTGTTAGGCCCCATACGGTCGCCGATATCGTCCCGCGACAGAGTAGCCGTGTAGGTCAGACGCAACGGTTCGCCCCCTTCCGCAGGCATGGCGAACACTTCGGTATTTCCGTCGTACTGACCGGTAAAAGCGAGCGTCTTGCCGTCGGGAGAAAAACGGGGGAACATCTCGTAGCCGGGATGAGAGGTCAGACGCCGCGCCATACCGCCCGCAATCGGCACGGAATAAAGGTCGCCCGCATAACTGAACACCACTGTCTCCCCGTTCGTGGCGGGAAAACGCAACAGCCTGCCTTCTTCCGGCGCCGCCGAAAATGCAGGAACGCTGGCCAACAGGCTGAACCACAGATAAATTTTCTTAATTCGCATGATATAAATGGGTTAATTTTTTCGATTAAGGTCCAAAAATAACGAATTTATGCGATTCGTCGTTCGAAAAACGGGGAAAAAACGTTTTCATTGCCCGGACTCCATTTCCCTTCCCGTCAAGCAAACCGGCAGAAGACGAAAAACGAGACGCCGACTGCTGCCGGCCCGAAAGAAACCTGTATGAAAATTAAACCGGTTTCACAGTTTCTTATTACCTTTGTCTCCGATAAAAAAACGATTCGCCCCTGAAACGAATGTACAGTCTGGATGAAATACAAAAACCGATCGAACGCGAACTGCAACGGTTCTCGGAATATTTTACATCCGCATTGGAAAACGAACAGCCGGAAATTCAGGAAATTATCAACTATATCCTGAAAACGCAGGGGAAACGGATGCGACCGCTGTTTCTGCTGTTGACCGCCGCCCTGCACGGCGAGATCAACCACAAAAGTTACGTGGCCGCGACCCTGATCGAACTCATGCATACGGCTTCGCTGGTACACGACGACATTGTGGACGAAGCCTACCAACGCAGAAACCGATGGTCCGTAAACGCCTTGTGGAGGTCGAAAAAGGCCGTTTTGATCGGCGACTACATTCTGGCGCGCGGCATACGCACTGCCGTGGACAACGAGCTATACGACATCATCCGGGAAATTTCGTTCGTCATCGAAGACATGAGCAAAGGGGAGCTGATTCAGGCCGACGCCTCGCTTTCCCTCGACATTTCGCGGGACGAATATTTTGAGATCATCCGGTGCAAAACGGCCTCTCTGCTCAGCGCCTGCAGCTCTTCGGGAGCCCGGAGTACGGGGGCCTCTCCCGAAGCGGTGGAATGCATGCGGCAATTCGGGAACCTGTTGGGTCTCGCGTTCCAGATCAAAGACGACCTGTTGGACTACAACCAGATCGACCGGATCGGGAAACCCGTCCTCAACGACATCAAAGAACGCAAAATGACATTGCCGTTGATCGAAGCGTTGGAATGCGCGACAGAGCCGGAGAAGGAGAAAGTGAGAACCTGGTTGCGGGAGGCTGACGACGACCGTTCTGCAGCCCGAAAGGTATATGAGTTCGTTGTTAGAAACGGCGGACTTCAAAAAGCCGCTACGATCATGGAGCAGCAGGAACGGGAGGCTTTGCGGATTTTGGAGACTTATCCCGCATCGCCTTACAAAGAGGCCCTGATCAAATACGCAGATTACATTTTGAACAGAAAAAAATAAACACATTCCATGAACAATAAAGTAATAGGGATAGCAGCCGACCATGCCGGTTACGAAATGAAAGAAGTGATAGCGGGATACTTAATGGCTTGCGGATACCCGGTAAAAGATTACGGCTGCCACTCCACGGCCAGCGTAGATTATCCGGACTACGCCCATCCGCTGGCGGCAGGAATCGAAAAGGGGGAATGCATGTTAGGCATAGCCTTGTGCGGCAGTGCCAACGGTATCTCCATGACCCTGAACAAACACCAGGACATCCGCGCCGCCGTTTGCTGGAAACCGGAACTGGCCATGCTGGCCCGACAGCACAACGACGCCAACGTATGCTCGCTTCCCGCCCGTTTCATCGACAACAAAACGGCCTGCGACATCATCGACTCGTTTTTGAGAACGGCATTCGAAGGCGGCAGACATCAGGCCCGCATAGACAAAATCCGAATCAGGTAAGAACAAGAAGACGTTCCGAAACTGCCCGCGCTTGCGGCGTTCTCTGCCTTACGAAGCTCGCATACCCCGCATCCGGGCATTTTCGAACGATTTGCCGAAAAATAAAAACGGAGTGCCTGTTTATCCGTCAAGACCATCCCGACAGATTTTTTATTAACCGATCGAAACAGCCATGAATAAAATCAAGGGAATGATTCCCAACACCATTACCTGCATGAACCTGTTATGCGGTTGCATAGCCACCATGATGGCCTTTAACGGAGAACTTTCCGTCGCTTTCTGGATGGTCATTTTGGCGACCGTATTCGATTTTGCGGACGGTTTTGCCGCCCGCCTGCTGAAAGCGTACAGCCCCATGGGGAAAGAACTCGATTCTTTAGCCGACCTAATCAGTTTCGGCATGGCTCCCGCTGCCGTCTTTTTTGCCTTGGGATTGGGATATCCGGCCTTTCTGCTTGTCATATTCTCCGCGCTCCGACTGGCCAAATTCAACATTGACACCCGTCAGACCAGCGAGTTCATCGGTTTGGCGACCCCGGCCGACGCCTTGTTTTTTACTTCGTTAGGCTATATCTATGCGGAAGGAGGCGCCTTCCTGACCCCCTATTTGGAGAACCGGTGGATATTGCTGGTCCTGACCGTCGTATTCTCCCTGCTGATGGTCAGCGAGATACCGATGTTCTCGCTGAAAATGAAAAGCTATCGTTTCAGCGACAACAAAGTCCGATACGTATTTCTGGCCTGCGCATTGCTCTCACTGCTCGTATTCGGGATCATTGCCATTCCTTTCATAATCCTTACATATATTATCATAAACATTATAAATCACTTACGCTCTCGAAGGCGGTCCGGTTAGAGTTGCGGGATAACCCGAAAAAACACTATATTTGCAGCTGTTTTCGTATTGAAGCACACAATGAGAAACGCCAGGAGCAAATTTTACGGAGCGTTATCATGGATATTGATATCTGTCGTAACCTTATCGGCCCTATCGCCGGCAACCGCCCAATCGTTCGGCGACGGGACGGACGCGAGCGTATATGACAGAAATCAAAGCGCAACGTTGCTGAACGCCAATCCGCTTCTCAGCGATCCCAACGCTCCGGTGGACTCCCTGAGCAAGAAAAAAGAGCGGAGAGAAAAAAAACCGCTGTCTTCCTACTACTTCAACGATTCGACCAAACGGCAAAACGTATTCTCCTGGCGGCATAACCCCTTCAATAACAACATAGAAATTATCCCTATCGATACCGCTCTCTACAACTTCCAGAAGGATTATATTTTCCTGAGGCGGGAAAATGTCGGCTCGGCCTATCTGGGACAATTGGGAGGGGCCTCCATCCCGTTGAACTATTTCAACCGACCCCATTTTCAAAGTTTTTCTTTTCTGGACGCTTACGCCGATTATCTGTTCACTCCGGAAAACGTTCCGTTTTACAACGGGAAACGCCCGTTTACCCAACTCTCTTTTTTCATGTCGGGGCAAACCAAACGAGCAGAAGAACAGTTACGGGTCATCCACGCCCAAAACATATCCCCTTCTTCGAACATCAACTTGAATTACCGAAACAACGGCACCCGGGGGATGTACACCAACCAACGGTCCAAAGACAAGAATCTGTCGTTATCGTTTTCTCATTCGGGACGAAAATATTCCATACACGGAGGATACCTCTATAATATGGGAGATATTTACGAAAACGGGGGATTGACGGACGACGGGCAGGTACTGGACACGCTGATCGACCTGCCGCAAAACCTGGAAATGAACCTGACCGACGCCCGCAACCGGTTTAAAGGCAATACCTTCTATTTCACGCAATCCTACGGTCTGCCTTTCCGAAAACTGGAAGAGGACGAAACGTTGGCGAACGTCACGACTCTCTTCGTCGGCAACTCGTTCGAATACACCGGCTTCAAAAAAATATATACCGACACCAAAGACAAAACAGCTGAAGACTACTACGCCAATTGGTTCATCAATCCCAACCAAAGCAACGATTCGATCAAGGAGAATCGGATGGACCTGAAATTCTTTGCCCAGTTCCAGCCTTACAATCGGGAAGGCATACTCGGAACCATAGATGGAGGTTTAGGTTATACCATGAACAGTTACTACAATTTTAACCTGAACCAATATTTGGCTCCCCAGGAAAAAAACGTCAAGAAAAACAGCGTATACGTATATGCGAATGCCGAAGGAGCCTTCAAAGAATATGTGAAATGGAACGGCAGTTTCCAGTACTACCCGATAGGATACCGCTCGCAGGATCTCTCCGTAGACGGCAACCTGACCGTCAGCGCAAAAATCCGGCAACATCCCGTATCGCTATCGTTCAATGTTCACTATCGCCTCGAAAAACCCGACTATTGGAGTGAGCATTACACGTCTAACCACTTCATGTGGGATAACTCTTTCAATAAAGAGAATGAGCTCCGGCTCGGCGCCCGTCTGAGTATTCCGTCCATCGGGACGGAAGTGGGATTTACCCAATCGATAACGGACAACAAAGTATATTACAACCGCTTATCCATTCCCGTTCAATACCAGAGGGCCCTGAGCGTTACCGGCATTTATCTGCAAAAGGATTTCCGCGCAGGCGGACTTCACTTGAACAACAGGGTGTTACTCCAATGGAGTTCTGCTCAAGAAGTTGCCCCGGTACCGTTAGTTTCGGCTAACGCCACCTACTATTACGAATTCAATGTGGTAAAAGACGTCCTCCGGCTTCAGATCGGGCTCGACGGCTATTACAACACGGAATATTACGGGTTCGGTTACAATCCGGCGCTGATGCGGTTCTACAACCAGCGAGACACGAAAACCGGCAATTACATCTGGTTGGACGGTTTTATTTCGGGGAAGTGGAAACGCGTACGTTTTCTGGTCAAATTCCAGCACCTGAATTACAATTTATTCGGACAGCGCAACTATTTTCAGATAGCCCATTATCCGTTGAATCGTAGAATGTTGAAGTTGGGAGTATCGTGGAATTTCTATGACTAAGGCTATTCGAGTATGCAACTCGCCCGACCAATAGAAATCTTATGCGAAAATTATTTATCGTTACCTTAATCTTCATTTTATTCATTTCATTTATCGGACTGATCGTCCAACAACAATCGCGTTCCGTCGGGATGTCCGGGAACACGGGAAAAAGACCGAACAAAACATTGTCCGTGGCCATGGACACCAACATTCCGGGATATTTTTCATTTAACGGAACCTCTTTCGGGTTCAACCGGGACATGTTGGAACGGTTCGCCGAACATATCGGCGCCCGTTTGGTCCTCATTCCCCAAAACGATCTGTACGCCTCCATGCAAATGCTGGCGACGGGCAAGGTGGATATGGTGGTTACCATGTCGAAATATACGGAACTGTGCAGCGAATCGGTAAAGGTATTGCCCCCTTTATGCCAGCAACAATATCTTGTCATGACCCGTGAAAAGCCCAAGGGAAAGATACGGATACAGGATTTGAAAAAACTGTTGTCGCACAAAAGCGGAGTTGTAAAACAGGATTTCACGGGCACCCGGACCTACGGGTACTGGCTGGATTCCATCGGGAACAACAGCGCTGTCGTATCTTACGACAACACGCATAATCTGATGACTGCTTTAGATAAAAAACAGATCGACTATTTAGTATGCGAACGACAGGAAGCCGATATGGTGCAAGCCGATTTTCCGAATATCCATCCCTTATACGTGTTTGAAGCGGAAGAGTCTTCTGCCCTGTTCGTCAACAGTCTGAATAAAGGATTGGAAAACCGTTTCAACGAATGGTTGGAGGCATTTCGAAACACTCCGGGATATGCCAACCTTTATAATACATATTTCCGGAACAGCATCTGGAACAATGTTTCGCCCAAAAATATCAAAGAGCGAATCTCCGCGTTCGACGATTTGTTCAAAAGCGAGGCGGCTAAAGCCGGACATGACTGGCGGTTCGTTTCGGCCATAGCCTATCACGAATCCCGATTCAAACCGAATGTGGTATCCCGTTGCGGGGCACGGGGAATCATGCAGATTATGCCTTCCATTGCCCGCTCTTTCAATGTCTCTCCGGAAGAGATACAAGACCCCCGAAAAAATATCGAGGTCGCGCTGTTACTGTTAAACAAAATAGAACAATCCCTGAAATTCAGCACGAATACCAGCGACTATGACAAATTATGTATCATCCTGGCCTGTTATAACGCCGGAATCGGTCATGTCATGGATGCCCGCAGATTAGCCGCTAAATATGGCGAAAATCCCAATAACTGGGAAAGTGTTGCCAAATATCTGCAAAAAAAGGCTGAGGCAACTTATTATACGGATAATGCCGTTCGCCAAGGCCGTTTTTCCGGACGCGAAACCCTCAGTTTCGTGTCCAATGTCATGGGCAGTTATACCCAATACTGTAAGAAAAACATATAAACGTTTCGTGTTATTCAACGGAATTCGTCGGTCGATAACCACTGACGAATTCCGTTCTTTTATTTCCGCATATCCCGTTACGACCCCGATAAGTAGCTTCTTCTATCTTCTAAATATCGTACAGTGTCAAAAAAATAGACAACTTTCCCTGTTTCCAATCTCCAAGATTGATAAGCTGAAAACAAAACACTCTAAATATCAAATATTTAAACAATCAGACATAAAGGTTTTCTGATAATTCATAAAAAAACAATACTTTGTTATGCAAGGTATTATTTTTTTATACATATATTTGTTCCGTATTTATAACACATCCATAGCAGAAACCAACAAATAATCGAACAAAACAAAGCTATGCATACGATAAATGAGGCTTCGGAACTTTTCGACAGGAACACCATAAATAACCGTTCATCGACTCAATATGCCCATTCGTCGATTTTTTCGAGGAAATTATCTCAAAATATTGCATATTTGGGAAAACCGAAAGAACAAAATTTTTTCGATAGAGAAAATATATATAATTTCTTTTTTACCCCCGAAACGCCTGAAAAAAATGCTATATTTGTCAAATATAATGTTTAACTTCATCGATTTGTCGAAAACAATCGATCATAATACCCAAAAATCTACCTGCACCCGAAATGTCTATTGTCATAAAAGATTTGAATAAAATATACCCGAACGGACATCATGCCCTAAAAAATTTGAATTTAACGATTCCTTCCGGCATGTTCGGTCTCTTAGGACCTAACGGAGCCGGAAAGTCCACCCTGATGCGTATTTTAGTGGCCTTGATGGAACCTTCCTCCGGAGAAGTGGAAGTGTATGGTTACAACCTGTTGCGGGAACGTAAGGAAGTTCGACGAATCTTAGGGTATCTGCCACAGGATTTCCGTTTTTTCGCCAAATATAAGGTCCAGGAATTTTTAGATTATGCCGCCCGATTGTCCGGCATGAACAACGGTAGATTGCGCCGGAAAGCGGTCGGAGACATGCTGGAACAGGTGGGACTTTATGAGGTCCGGGAACGCTATGCCTCGAAATTGTCCGGAGGGATGAAACGGCGATTGGGCATAGCTCAGGCATTGATTCATCAACCCAAAGTCATTATTGTCGATGAACCGACGACCGGACTCGATCCGGAAGAACGTATCCGTTTCAGAAACCTGCTCTCCCAAATCAGCGCAAATGATACGACTATCATTCTTTCCACTCATATCGTAGGAGACATATCCAGCAGTTGCACGGATATGGCTTTGCTGAACAGAGGAGAACTCTCATTCAACGGTTCTCCGGAAGAAATGCTGAAACGGGCGGAAGGAAAAGTTTGGCGATTGCGTGTGACCGACGAACAATACCGGGAAATCAACGAAAAATATCCAGTCATCGCTACTATTCCCTGTGGCATGGAGTGGGACATACAGGTAGTGGCGGATAAGCTGGAAGGATACGACAATGCGGTAAATTATCCGCCCAATCTGGAACATGCCTACGTCTATTTTATGGAAAGCAAACTGAATTTATGGTTAAACGACTAACTGCGCTATGATACAATTTTTCAGAAATGTTCACACCATCGCGAAATACGAATCGAAATTATTGGTTCGCAGTTGGTTTTTTAAAGTTTTTTCCGTATTGGCCGTTCTCGGATTAGGAGGATTCAGTTACGGACTCCTTTTTGCCGAACAAAACTGGCCCATTAACTGTATTCCTTCTCTCTATCCCTATGTTTTCATGTTGATTCTGAGCGTAGGACAAGCGGTCGTCTCCATCTTCCTTGCTTCAGAATACCTGAAACGGGACAAACAATTGGACACCTCCGAAGTGTTTTACGTACGCCCTTCAAGCAATGCGGAATACCTGATCGGGAAAATATGGGGTACGTTACGGGTATTCTTCGCTTTCGACCTGTTGTTGCTTGGTTGTGGACTAATCCTTTCGGTAGTGGCGCTGGGAACCGTTACGGACTATCTCAGTTTTCTGGTTTATTTTCTGTTGCTGGGTGTTCCCACTCTGGTATTCATCGTAGGATTGTCCACTACGATCATGCTGTTCATCCGCAATCAAGCACTCACGTTCGTCATCGTTTTAGGCTATATCGGACTCACTTTATTCTATATTGGCGACTATTACTATTACCTCTTCGATTACTTGGGTTTCAACATTCCCATGACGCAATCGACCATTACCGGATTTAGCGATTTCGAATCTCTATTGAGACATAGATTAATTTACCTTTTGTTAGGATGCGGACTGATCTGTTTCAGTATTTTCAAGTTCGGCAGACTGCCGAACTCCAAAAAGAAACGTTACGCATGGCCTGTATACGGTAGTTTTTTCATTGTTTTGGGATTATGGGGAGGCGTTTCTCACGTATCCGGTTTTCTCCGACAGGAACGGATACAAACAGAAATGGTTGCTCTGAATAACGAACATGTCCATGATCCTAAAATGGTTATCGACAGTTGTGCATTCGACATTCAGCAAAACGGGGCGGACCTGCTTATACGGGCCGATATCGCAGGGAAACCGGTACAATCGGGATCGGTCTTTACCTTTTGTCTGAATCCGGGATTCGAAATTACGGAAATAACCCGAAACGGATCGCCGGTTTCACATACTCGACTTCGCCATTTGGTATTGATCGATTTCGGAGAAAATTTAGAACAAGACGAAACCGTAAACTTTACCTTTGCCTATCGAGGACAAATCGACGAACGGATATGCTATCTCGACATTCCGGAAGAGTTGTTGATACAAAACGAAAAAATAAACGGGACGCCGTTGGTAACTACGGGTAAACGTTACGCTTTCCAATCCGACAATTATATTTTGCTGACTCCGGAAACTTACTGGTATCCGCGTCCCGGTGTTTCATACAGCGATCAAAGTCCGGACTGGCAGCAAAGTTATTTTACCCGCTACCGAATGAAAGTAACGCCCGCTCCCGGATTAATGCCCATTTCTCAAGGGATGCGAACGGAAAACGTTCCGGGGACCTTTGAATTCGTTCCTGATCAGCGTTTGCAATCGGTATCCCTGATTATCGGAAATTACAAGGAAGTTTCTCTGATGGTGGACAGTATAGAATACAGTGTCAAATACATCGACGGACATGACTATTTTTCATCCACGTTCAAATCCGTATCCGACACGATTCCTGCGCTGATCCGGTTGATCAAACAGGATTTCGAGACTAATTTCAAACTGGATTATCCGTTCAGCCGGTTCTCTTTCGTTGAAGTACCCGCCCAATTCGCTACTTATTCCCGTACGTGGACGATGGCACAAGAAAGTATGCAGCCCGAAATGGTACTGCTCCGAGAAAGAGGATACGACCAGTGGGGACTGAATTTCAATGGACGTATCAAATGGGAAAAGGAAGCTATGACCAGAGGCTGGCGCGAGAAACAAACAGATGAACAAATACTTGCCCAGACATTCCGAAACTCCTTCTGGTTCATGAACGATAAGAACAGCAACTTCGAATATGAAGAAGGGAAGTTGGGGCGTGCTTCTATGATGGTTCAGGAAAACCCTTATTACGTTTTTCCTCAAATGTTCAATTTCCGTTACAATATTTATTCGGTTCAATGGCCGATTGCCAATCGGTTGGTCGAACTTTTTTTCCAACAAGGCCAAAACAACGACCAGTGGATGCGGAATATCAACGGACTGAGCAACGACGAAAAAGCCTTACTGATGATGCAGGAACGGTCGTTCAAAGACCTTTTGACAGAAGTCGAACACCGCGATTTGATCAATAATTTTATCAATATTTCGTCCAGCCAGTTATTCGCCGAAGGACAAATGAAAATGGGGATAGCCGCTTTCAGAGATTCACTGTTCAGCATCGTGAAATCCAACGAATTCAAAAATCTTTCATTCGAATATTTGTTGGATTCGTTAGGAAAATTGGCCTCATGCGATCTTTTCAAACCGATGGAAATGTGGATGAAACCCTCCCAACTTCCTGAATATTTGCTGGGGACTCCCAAAGTAACCAGTATTCAAACGCGGGAAAAAGATATTTATCAGGCCGAAATGGTCATCAGCAACATTTCCGAATTTCCCGGATACCTCAAATTCCAACTGCACTTCAACAGTTCTTACGATTCAGACATGGGCCCGGGACTGAAACCCCGCCAATGGATCGTGCATTTCGATCCGAAAGAAACCAAACGAATCGTGTCTCATTGGGAAGAAGAATACCCAATATTGTTTCAAATCAACGGACTATACGCTAAAAATTTACCGCTTGCCGTGAACCTGTCGGCCGGAAATGTCGAAGAGAGCCGGATATTGATTCCTGAAGGCGAACAGTCCGTTTCCAGCGATTTTTTGCAAAATAAAGGAGAAATTGTCGTCGATAACGAAGATTCGCTGCTTTTCAAGTTATCGGATCCGCCGACATCGGGCTTGTTGAACCATTGGATCGACAAGAGCATGCAAGAAGATTTCAAATATACGGCTTTGCAAAATTGGCGCCCTCCCTTCCGCTGGACAGCAGCTACGGACAACTCGTATTACGGGTTATCCATTCGGTCTGCTTATGGTATCCGATCGGGCGACGGTTCGCAAACGGCGACCTGGACCATTCCATTGGAACAACAAGGAAAACACGAAATATATTATTATCTGCGAAAACCCGACGAACTCCGATGGAACCGTCATGGAGGCAGGCGAGAACCTAAAGAATACAATTTTACTCTCTCTTACGGCGGTTATACCGAAGATGTTACCTTGGACCTGAATCGGTCCGAAGACAACTCGTGGGTGCTGCTCGGCACGTACAATATCGACAGCGACACGCTTACTGTTACCTTGAGCAATAAATCCCAATTGAGAATGGTCATCGCCGATGCCGTCAAAGCTGTCAATATAGACCAGGTAGGGAAACGCCCGCAAAGAAGGAGACAAGGACCGCCGCAAGGCAGATTCGGTCCCGGAGGCGGAAGAGTAACAATAAGACACTAAAATCCGAAAATAAATAAAGAGAAACGATATGATAAAAAGCAAACTCAAACTACTGACAGCTGCGTGTTTCTGTCTGGCTTTCGGTTTTACGGCAAAAGCTCAAATGACGCTAACCATTGAAAAAGCGTTGGAGATCAGCGTGGAAAACAGTCCCGATCTTCAAAAATCACTCTTGAGCCTTGAACGAGCCCAAGAGCTGTTACATGCACAGGAAGCCTCGTTGAAATCGAGATTCTCTTTGGACCTGAATCCTGTATCTTACAGCCAGAACCGACAATTCGATCAACGTTTGTCTCAATGGTACACCAACCGGATGTTTAGCACCAGCGGAACCTTCAGTATTTCGCAACCCATCATCTGGACGGACGCAACCATATCGTTGAACAACCGGTTCAGTTGGCAGAACAACCGTTCCGACATCAGCGGAGGAGGACAAAACCACAACAAAGCCTTTTCCAACGACTTGTATCTGAGCTTAGACCAACCGTTATTTACCTACAACGCAACCAAAATGGAGTTGCAGACACTGGAAATGGATTACGAAAATGCTTTAATCAGCTATGCGTTGCAACGGTTAAACATGGAGAGATCGATCACTACACAGTTCTACAACGTATATAGTGCGCAAAACAATCTGAATATCAGTGAAGAAGAATTATCCAACGCCAAAATCAACTATGAAGCCATCAAAAATAAAGTAGAAGCCGATCTGGCTCCGAAATCCGAACTCTTCCAGGCCGAATTGAACCTTGCGACAGCCCAATCGACCGTGGAAAACAGCCAGGTATCCTTAGAAAATGCCAAAGACGAATTGAAACAGATTCTGGGACTGCCTCTCTCCGAAGAAATCATTACATTGGTAACGGTTTCTGCGGATTCGGTTAAAATCGACCCGGAAAAAGCTATCGCCAATGCCTTTTCTTCCCGTCTGGAACTCCGGCAACGGGAATTTACCCGCAAAGAAGCGGAATTCGAACTGATCCGGGTAAAAGACGAAAACAAACTGAAAGGGAACTTGGGAGTTTCTGTCGGAATTATCGGAGATAATCAAAACTTAGGAAACATTTACCAGAACCCGACCACCAATCCGCAAGTAGCCGTTTCGTTCAGTGTCCCCATTTTCGACTGGGGAGCCCGTAAATCCCGAATTAAAGCTCAGGAAAAAAGCATAGAAATGGAGGAGATCGATGCAGCGGAAGAACTGAAACAGATCGAAATGGATATTCGCCAAGTGTGTCGCAATCTCGATAATTTACTGCTCCAAATCGATATTGCCAAACGAAGCGTTGAAAATGCCCAACTCACTTACGACTTAAATGCGGAACGTTATCGGAACGGAGAGCTTACCGGGATGGAGATGAGTCAGTTTCAAACGCAATTATCCAATCAAAAAACCTCTTATACGCAAACACTGATCAACTATAAATTGGAACTGTTGAACCTGAAAATCCTGTCGCTTTACGACTTCGAGAAATCGGAAAGCATCATTCCGCTCGAACTCTACTCGCCCGTAGCCTCTACCGATAAAAAGAAACGTAAATAAATAACATAAACCGAAACACTTCCATAAACCGATGAATATGAAAACTTATACGATACTGTCCGTTATGGCCGCAACTTCTTTGTCGCTGGCCGGTTGTAGCAATCAACAAAATACCAATACCGCAAACGATCTCGCTTCCCCCGTTTCCGTCATGGAATTGACGACCAACTCCATCAAAAAATTCAACAGCACGACGGGAACCGTGATGTCCAATGCCGAAGTGGAATTGAAATCGGAAATGGCTGGGGCCTATCTGTTGCAAAAAAATCCAAGAACAGGACAACCCTATAAATTGGGCGACATGGTAAAGAAAGGCGAAGTCATCGTCAAGTTCGAAGATCAGGAATACGATAACGGCATCGCTATCGAATCTAAAAAATTGACGTTGGAATTGGCGGAACAAGACCTGAAAAAGCAAAAAGCCCTTTATGAGAAAGGCGGCGTCACTTTGACGGACATACAAAATGCGGAAATTCAAATCACATCGTCGAAATACGATTATGAAAATGCCCTATTGAGTTTAGCCAAAAAAGAGATAAAAGCACCGTTCGACGGCGTAATCATAGCTTTACCTCACTATACGGAAAACGTCAAATTGGAATCGGGACAATCCATCGTTTCCATTATGGACTATTCCAAAATGTATATGGAAATCAATTTGCCCGAAAGTGCTCTCCAAACGGTCAAAACCGGACAACCGGCCTACATTACGCACTATACGCTGGACAGAGACACCCTGCACGGTGTAGTGTCTCAGCTCTCGCCGGCCATCAGCACAGAAACCCGCACTTTTCAGGGAGTGATTACCATCGATAACAGAAACCTGAAATTACGTCCGGGCATGTTCGTCAAAGCCGATATCGTGGTAGATCAGGCCAACGGAACCATTGTCATTCCGAAAGAAGTGGTATTGAGCAACCGGAACAGACGTTATGTATATGTCGTCGAAAAAAATATAGCCAAAGTCCGTAATCTGCGTGTGGGCTTGGAAGACAATGACAACATAGAAGTATTGGAAGGTTTGCAAGTAGGAGACAACCTCATCATCCGCGGTTACGAGACCTTGCGGGAAGACAGCAAAGTTAAGGTACAAAAATAAAAGACGGTTATTTCCGCACCTGAATCATGAAGAAACTCATTCAATTTACAGTCAGCAACCCGGTTACCATATTCATGGTAGTATTGGCTATTCTGCTGTTGGGAAAAATCTCTTACGACAAGCTCAGTGTAGATTTGCTTCCCAACTTGAATAACCCGCGTCTATATGTGGAAATTACCACGAGCGAACGTCCGCCGGAAGAACTTGAAAAACAGTTCGTAGAAAGCATGGAAGCTATGGCCATCCGTCAGCGTGACGTAGAAATGGTATCTTCCGAAATCCAGGCCGGCAGTGCCCGCATTACGGTAGGCTATACCTGGAAGAAGGATATGGACGAAGCCTTCCTTGATTTGCAAAAGGCCATGAACAGCTTTTCCCAAAACGAGGAAATATCCGAGTTGAAAATTACTCAAAACGATCCGAACACAGCTCCTGTCGTCCTAATCGCCTTGTCGCACAACAACATTACCGATATGGCGGAAATACGAAAAGTAGCGGAATCCTACATTCGGAACGAACTGATACGAGTAGAAGGTATTGCCGACGTAACCCTTTCGGGAGCGGAAGAAACGAACATGATCGTAGAAACCGATCCCTACAAGTTGGCGGCATTTAACCTGAGCATCGAAGATCTGGCAGGCAAAATCGAAGAAAACAACCAACGCATCGCAGGAGGACGCGTCAGCGAACTGGGCATACAATATATCGTAAGCGGCGTCAATATACTCTCCTCGGTCGAAGATTTCGAGAATATCATCGTAGGATACAAAGCCACAACTTCTACCGAGGCAGGAACGACCGGAACCGCGACAGCGACAGCGACAGAGACCAACATGGCTCCCATTTATCTACGTGAAGTAGCGTCGATACATTTCGAAAATAAAGAACCGGAAAACATCGTCCGTATCAATGGCAACCGGTGTATCGGACTATCCGTTTATAAAGAAATGCGCTACAACACTGTCAAGGCGGTAGAAGGCGTATCGAAGGCTTTGACGAAATTGGAAAAAGCCCTGCCCGGTTACCGGTTCGAAGTTGTCAGCAATCAAGGAGACTTCATTAACAGCGCTATCGGAGAAGTAAAAGACAGCGCCGTGATGGGAATCATTTTGGCCGTTATCATTTTGTTCGTCTTCTTGCGGCGTATAGGAACGACGTTGATCGTTTCACTGGCTATTCCGATCTCGATTGTTGCCACCTTCAACCTAATGTATTTCAATGATTTAACTCTGAATATCATGACGTTGGGCGGACTGGCGTTAGGAGCCGGGATGTTGGTGGATAACGCCATTGTCGTCATTGAAAGCATTTTCCGAAATCAAGAAAAGGGATTGAACGTAAGAGAAGCGGTAGTTCAAGGGACCAGTGAAGTGGGAGGCGCCGTAACGGCTTCCACCCTAACCACGATCGTGGTTTTCCTTCCCATCGTTTACCTGCACGGTGCTTCCGGAGAACTGTTCAAAGATCAGGCTTGGACCGTTACTTTCTCGTTATTATCCTCCCTGTTCGTCGCTATCTTCGTTATCCCCATGCTCTACAATCAGTTTTTCGGAGGCAAACAAGAAGCGAAACAGAAAAATCAAGCCCCGAAAAAATCGATTCAATTCTCCGGATACAGTAAATTCTTAAAATGGTTATTACCGCATAAATGGACCGTTATTCTGTTATCCGCTGCATTGATTGCAGGTACCTGCTGTCTGTTGCCGTACATCGGAACAGAATTTATGCCTCAGGCCGATAGCCAAACTTTCAAACTGAATATCAAAATGCCGGAAGGAACCCGTTTGGACAGAACCTCACGAACGGTACAAAACATAGAGGATATGATATATGCTATGGTAGGAGACTCTTCGGTTACCGTCTATTCTCATGTAGGACCGGGTGGCGAAAATGCCGATATTCTGACTCAAGGCGACAACACGGCATCCATGAAACTCATTTTGTCTCCTTCAGCCTCTTTGCAACCGCAGGAACTTATTTCCCGGTTGATGAACCAAACGGAAAATATCGAGGGACTCGAAATCACATTCTCGGAAGATGACAATTCCATGAACGCGCTTTTGGGCAGTGAAGGCGCTCCCGTAGTCGTTGAAATCAAAGGGGAGGAATTGGACGAACTGGCCGACATTACAGCACAAGTACAGGAACGCATGAACGGCATCGACGGGTTGTTCAATATTGTCAGTTCGGTAGAAAACGGAGCCCCCGAAATCATCATTACGGTAAACCGGGTTTTGGCCGGCTTGAACAACATCAATATCAGTACTATCGTATCCCAAATACAGGAACAATTGGAAGGGAAAACGGTCGGACAAATGGATTACCGGGGCGAAATGCGGGATATTGTGATCAAGGTCCCCGACGTCACGTTATCCCAACTGAACAACATAGTCATAAAAAGCGGAGAAAAAGAATACCGTCTGATCGAATTGGCCTCATTGGAATATACAACAGCTCCGAAAGAAATTTACCGCAGGAATCAAAGTCGAATCAATCGGGTCATGGCCAATCTGGAAGACAACGCTTCCCTGAACAAAGTAGCCATGCAAATCGAAGAAGCAGTTAGCGACATCGATCTGCCGAGCAATTACTCCATTACGGTTACAGGAGCGGAAGAACAACGCAAAGAGTCAATGGACAGTCTGTTGTTTGCATTGGCTTTGTCCATAATCCTGGTTTACATGGTTATGGCTTCTCAATTCGAATCGCTGTTGCATCCGTTTACCATCTTGCTGACCATCCCGCTGGCCGTGGTTGGTGCCATCCTGTTATTCTTCATTACGGGAACCACTATCAACATCATGGGAGTAATAGGAATCGTCATGTTGGCCGGTATTGCCGTCAATAACTCCATTATTCTGGTCGATCGCATCAACCAGCTAAAAATCGATATGGATTTAAGCGATGCCATCGCTCAGGCAGGACAACAACGTATTCGCCCCATTCTCATGACCAGTTTGACTACCATCCTGGCCTTATTGCCCATGACGTTGGGATTCGGAGAAGGAGCCTCATTGCGGGCTCCAATGGCTATTGCCGTCATCGGAGGTCTGGTCACGTCAACCCTATTGAGCCTAATCGTTATTCCATGCGTATATGACGTACTGGAAAACATGAAAATCCGGGTTACCGGCAGAAACAAAAACAATCATCAATAAGAGCAACTGTCGATGAATTTCTTAATAACTCGAAAAATAACCATCTGCATGTTGTTTATCGCCGTATCCCTATTGGGATTCGTCTCCTTTAAACAACTGGCCATAGAGATGCTGCCCAATGCAGAGTTGCCGATGCTTTACATTCAGGTATCGTCCGATACCGACGTGGATCCGCCTTACATGGAAACCCAGGTCATCGTTCCGTTGGAAGGGGCTATCAGTACCATCGAAGGCGTAGAAAACCTCGAATCGACAGCCGGCAACCGAAACGGGTCCATTCGGGTAGATTTCAAAAAGAACGTCAACCTGAAATATACCACCCTGAAACTGCAAGAAAAAGTAAACAGCATATTGCCCTCGCTTCCGGACGGTTATACTGTCAATATCGAAAAAGTAAACGTAACGGGGGTAAACAACAACTTCATGACTCTTCAGGTCCGGGGAGAAGGAGGAGTAGATCGTTTGCGGGCACTTGTAGACAAAGAGATCAAGCCTAAACTGGAGAATATCGACGGCATAGCTGCCGTCAACGTTTACGGGGGACGGGAAAAAGCGATCGAAATCCGTGTTAATCCGGCTGCTGCCGAAGCATTAAAAATTACTTCCGCAACGATCAGTCAAGCCCTGACGCAGTTGAATCAGAACCGGACCTTCTTAGGATATGCGAATGAACCGGACCTGCGCTATTTCGTGCATTTAGACGCCAACTACGACAATATTTCTGAAATTGAAAACGTCATTGTGGCTCCCGGTCCCATCCATTTGAAAGACATCGCCACGGTATTTTTCGATCTGAAGGAAGAAGAGACGCTAAGCCGCGTCAACGGACAGGAAGCTATCTCGATAACCTTGACGAACGACGCCCAGGTAAACCTGTTGGAACTTTCACATCGGACCAAAGCGGAAATAGAACGGTTGAACAAAGAATACATGCCGTACGATATCACGATGGTCATACAATCCAATACGGCCGACGACATAGAAACGAATATCAACCAAATCGTGGAATTAGGCGTAACGGGAGGCCTGCTGGCCATCCTGATTCTTTGGTTCTTTTTGCGGAATCTTCGATTGGTCCTCTTCATTGCCCTGTCCATTCCTATTTCCATCTATGCGGCATTCAACCTGTTTTACGCTTTCGGCATATCGATCAACAGCCTTACCCTGATCGGGATAGCATTGGCCATAGGTATGTTGCTGGACAATAGCGTAGTCGTCTTGGAGAACATATATCGGCTCTCTTCTCTCGGATATCCGCCGGATAAGGCAGTCATTCAAGGGACCAAAGAGGTATGGCGATCCATTCTGGCAGCTACGCTGACCACGATTACCGTATTCCTGCCTTTCGTTTTTTCCGACGACGTCATGACGCGATTGCTCGGAGAACATATCGGAATAGCCATTATCTCGACATTGGGTTTCTCGTTGTTCGTGGCATTGCTGTTTATTCCCATGGCCACTTACGTCATGCTGAAACAAGGCAAAGGGAAGAGCGTATTCTATGAGAAATTATCCATCAACCAACGTCCGATACAAATATATCTGCTGTTGCTCAAGACCAGCCTGCGAAAACCGGCTTATACCATTGTCGGATCCATGGTCGTTCTTTTTGCTACTTTGATGATCGCTCTGAATTCGAAGAGCCAAAACCGGAAACAGGTAAACAGCGACCAAGTAAACGTAACGGTTACCATGCCGTTGGGAAGCACTTTGGAAAACACGGACAAATTCGTGGAGTTGCTGGAAGCGCGTCTTGACAGTTTCCCTGAAAAAGAAGATGTCATTTGCCGCATTCAGGAAGACGCCGCATCCATCGCGATTGTACTAAAAGAAGACTATGAGAAACACGGCGGACGTCAGATCGGAGAAATTACGGCCGACGTCAGCAGACGACTTCGGGTAGGTAGAGGAGTGGATATTCAAGTGTCGGCCGGCATGAGTTCTTCCGGAAATTCCGGAAACGGCGCTTTATCCGCCATGAGTTCCTTTATGAACATGTTGGGTGTAGGAGATGCCGGCGAACGCATCGTTATCAAAGGCAACGACTTCGAAACGATGACCATTGTCGCCGACGACCTCAGGAATTTTCTGGAACAGATGGATTTCATCGGGAATGTCTCGGTAAACTATCCGGGCAGACGCCGTGAGATCCAGCTCGGATTCGATCCCATTCTCCTGAATTCCTACGAAATCAGTCGGCAGAATATCTCTACGGGGCTTACTTCGCTGGAACGATCGACCAGTTCCGGAGCCAATCTTAAAATAGGTTCTGACGAATACGAAATTATGATTAAGGACGATATCAGCGAAGAGGAAGAAGAAAAGCAGGGACGTACGAAAACCGTGGACGATCTTCGAAAAGCCATGATTCCGGACGCCTCGGGCAACTTGCACCAGTTGGATCAACTGGCTTCTGTCAAATATTCCCGGGGAACTTCAGAAATACGTCGAGTCAATCGGGAACGGGAAATCTCCGTAAATTACAACATCGCCCAAAGTGCCGATCTTCCCCAGGACATACTGGAAAGCTATCAGGGGGAAATCGATCAGTTGATCGCAGATTACAATCTACCCAGCGGGATTGCATTGGAAATAGACCGGGAAGACGATACTCTCTCCGATTTCAAATTTCTGATTCTCGCTTCGCTCATACTGATTTTCATGATTCTCGCAGCCGTATTCGAATCGGTCGTAACCCCCTTCGTTCTATTGTTTGCCATTCCGTTGGCCGCTATCGGATCCCTGCTGGGGCTTATCCTGTCCGGCAACAGTTTAATGAATGCCAACACACTCACAGGGTTTCTGATTCTTTTAGGTGTAGTGGTCAATAACGGAATCATTCTGATCGATTATGCCAACATACTGCGGAAAAAAGGTTACAATCGTCAACGGGCTCTGCTTTCCAGCGGGTTGTCCCGTTTACGCCCCATCATGATTACGACCATTACCACGATCATAGCCTTGTTGCCAATGGCCATGGGCGATCAGGATTATGCAGGCGCCATCGGCGCACCGTTCGCCATTACCGTTATCGGAGGACTTTCTTTCTCCGCCATGCTGACATTGGTTTTGGTTCCGACGGTATATCTGTCCATGGAAAACATTCTCAAATGGTATCGGTCGCTAAGTATTCCCATGTATATTTTCCACGGAATACTGTTCGTCCTCTGCGTCATTTACACTCTCTTGAGAGTGGACGGTATATTTATTCAGTTGCTTTATTTGATGTTAGCTGTGGTGCTGATCCCGGGAATTACATTTTTTGCCCAACATACCATCCGGTTAGCCAATAAACAAATTATCGGAGAACATGAACCGATTTTCATTCAAGTCCGCAATCTCGTCAAAATATATGACCGTCCCAACCGATTTATCCGTCAATGGAACAGTGGGATCAATCTTCGGAAACGGTTAGGATTAGCTAAACAATACCGGAAATGGAGTGACTTCATCGGTATGTTGTGGCAAATTACTCTCTTCGCTTTTTTCGGATATTTAGCCTTAGGTTATTTCATCAATTCTTTCTGGATATTGGTTTTCCTGATCAGCACTTGTGCCGGAATCTTGTTCGTATGGAAAAAATTCCGGGAATTTCTGGAATACAGAACCCAAGGAAGACATGCAAAAACGTTACGGCTCTTGAACCGGATCATGATATTCGGCATTCCGTTGCTAATGTTTTTCGCTTTTTACGAAAAAACAGACAATCTGGGTGTAACGTTGCTCTACATTTTCATCTGGTTATTGGGCGTTATCATTTCTCGCATATCGGATTATCTTTATTCGAACAACGTAAATATCGAACGATTGGAAGGGAAACATGCGGAACTGCGCCGCAGCCTTTATAAAATCGTTCTCAGCATTCCCGTCATCGGGAAACGGTATAAACCTTTCATGGCTTTGAAAGGCATATCGTTCGACATTAAAACGGGTATGTTCGGTTTATTGGGTCCCAACGGAGCCGGGAAATCGACTTTCATGCGTATCATAACCGGTATGTTCGAACAGAGTTACGGAACGATCTGGATTAACGGTATGGATACGTTGAAATATCGGGAAGAGCTGCAAAGTCTGATCGGATTCCTGCCTCAGGAATTCGGTACTTACGAAACCATGACTTCGTGGAATTTTCTCGATTATCAGGCTATCTTGAAAGGCATTACGGATCCCGAAATCCGGAAAGAACGGCTGGAATACGTCTTAAAGGCCGTGCATATGTATGAGAGGAAGGATGCCAAAATCGGATCATTCTCCGGAGGGATGAAGCAACGTATCGGAATCGCATTGATATTGTTGCATCTGCCGCGCATTTTGGTTGTGGACGAACCGACGGCCGGGCTTGATCCCCGCGAACGAATCCGGTTCCGGAACCTTCTGGTGGAACTAAGCCGTGAGAGAATCGTCATTTTTTCCACACACATTATCGAAGATATTTCAAGTTCCTGTAACCAGGTAGTTGTGATCGACAAAGGGCAACTGAAATATTTCGGCGAACCGTCGAGCATGATACATCTGGCAGAAAACAAGGTATGGCAGTTCAATATTCCGCCGGAACTGTTCGATACGCTCGATCCCAAACTGGTAGCCAATCACATGCAGGACGGCAATACCATACGGGTACGTTACATCTCCGTAGAAAAGCCGTATGAAGGAGCAGAACTGGTAGAACCCTCGCTGGAAGATGCCTATCTGTGCTTATTGAAAAACCTTTAAAAGAGGAGATTGATTATGACTTTTACTCAAATTATACAAACGGCGGTCAAAGTGGCCTCCTACAACATGAAAATCATTTTCGGAGGGAAATTCATCTGGTTTTTCATCGTGGCTTTTCTCTTCTTTTGCTATTTCATGTTTCAAAGCGCGTACGAAGGACTGCTTCCCAGCGAAGACATGGTTTACAACCATTTGTTCTTTCCTGCGTTGCTGTTGGTTTTCTATCCGGCGGTTTTCGGCATACAAAACGATGCAGACAACCGAATTTTAGAAGTTTTGTTCGGAATTCCGAACTACATGTACAAGGTATGGCTGACCCGCCTATTACTGATTTATATCGAAATCTATTTTATCTTGGTCATTTATGCGTATGCCGCACGTTATCTTCTTTTTCCGGTCAATCCGTTCGAAATAGCTTTGCAGCTGATGTTGCCGGTATTATTTATCGGGAATCTGGCTTTTTTATATTCCACGATAACCCGAAACGGCAATGCAACGGCCGTTTTGACCATCATCTCAGGAATCATCCTCAGTATTTTATCGAAAGCATTGCTTCGCCATTCCATGTGGGACGTATTTCTGAATCCTTTCGAACTGCCGGACAACCTGCATCCGGCTATTTGGAGCAATATCGTCAAGAACAACCGCATCTTTCTGGGCATAGGCAGTATTGTCTGGATCATGCTGGGATTATTCAATCTGCAAAAACGCGAAAAATTCGTATAAATTCCCTGAACGAAAAACCGCTGTCATTCTAAAATGAATGACGGCGGTTTCGTTTGTATAAAAGAAAAGCGTTACTCCTTCGAAATAACGCTTTCTCCGCATATAAAAAAATCCGCCTCATAGCTGAGACGGACCGCAAACCTATTTAACGGATTCAATAACTTTTACGAATGCTTCGGGATGATTCATCGCCAAATCCGCCAATACCTTGCGGTTTAAGGCAATCCCGTTCTTATTGATTTTACCCATGAATTCCGAGTAAGTCATACCGTTCATGCGAACGGCTGCATTGATACGCTGTATCCACAAAGCACGGAATTCGCGTTTTTTGTTTTTACGGTCTCTGTATGCATACGTCAGACCTTTTTCCACGGTGTTTTTGGCAACTGTCCATACATTTTTTCTGGCACCGAAGTTGCCTTTCGCCATTTTTAATACTTTCTTTCTTCTGGCTCTGGAAGCCACAGCATTTACTGATCTTGGCATAATTCATCCTTTTTTCGAATGGTTAGCGTCTTCCCTAACGGAAGCTCTTGAAGGCTAATTCACTCTTGTGTAAAACAAATAAATTTCAACAAACCTATTTAACCAACATCGCTTTGATCGTAACCGCATCCGATGCGCACGCAATACCGGTGTGGGTTAAATTACGTTTTTGTTTGATCGTCTTTTTGGTAAGGATATGGCTTTTAAAAGCGTGTTTTCTCTTTACCTTACCCGTACCGGTAAGCTCAAAACGTTTTTTGGCTCCCGAAATGGATTTCATTTTTGGCATTTTGTAAAAATTATTTAACGTTAAACAGTTCGCAAAATTAATAAAAATCGGCAAACTCCATACGGTTTCGGTCCTAAAAAACGAAAAAAGAGATTTTACGCTCTCGCAAGAATAAAACCTCCCGTTCCGTATGAATCAAGCTCGAAAACTATCTGTGTCTTACTTCGTCCGATACCGTCAATTTTTTTCTGCCTTTGGCTCTTCTTGCGGCAAGCACCTTACGCCCGTTAGCGGTAGACATTCTTTCACGAAAACCATGTTTGTTTCTTCTCTTGCGTTGAGAAGGTTGAAATGTTCTTTTCATCGCCTTATCTGATTATTTTTATATGCGTTTTTCGATTTTTACGACTGCAAATATAGCAATTATTTTTATTCAAAAACAAATATTTTTATTTCTTGCTGATAATGAGTACCTTCTTTGTTTCGAAAAACGGTTCATCGAAAAATGTCGAAATAGGAATCAGACTTACATTCGCTACATGTTTTACTCCTCTCATCCCAGAAGATATTTCCGCAGTCAAATCTCCCCCTTTCAAATAAAAAACAGCACCGCCCGGCTTGATTTTATTCCAGCACCATCCCATAAAAGGCGTCAAATTCGTCACAGCCCGGGATACCACGAAATTGACCTCGAACGACAAAGATTCGGCCCGGGCATGAATACCTTCCACATTGGAAAGCTCCAACGCCCGCGCGATTTCATCGACTACCCGGATTTTTTTCCCAATGGAATCGACCATTTTAAACACCGTTTCCGGAAACAGAATAGCCAAGGGAATGCCGGGAAACCCTCCTCCGCATCCCAAATCCATGACGACGTCGCCCGGAGCAAACGCATGTACTCTGGCAATGGCCAAAGAGTGTAACACATGATGCAGATACAATTGATCGATATCCTTACGGGAGACGACATTAATACGGGCATTCCACTCGGCATACAATTCTTGCAGGGCTTCTATCCGGGAACGCTGCGCGTCGGTCAGGCCCGGGAAATATTTATAAACAATTTCGCTTCCCATCTTTTTCAAGGTTGGCGGTATTTCTTCAATATTTTATTCAATAACCCTTTGGCCCGAAACAAACGGTTCTTTACCGTTCCCATCGGCAAGGACAACTCTTCGGCGATCTCGTCATAGCTGTATCCCATGTAATAGCGCAGTTCGATGATTTGCCGGTAATCTTCGGGCAACGCATTCAACTCCCTTTCGATTTCAGCCTGCCACTCCCTTCCGATAATCAAATTTTCGGGATTCTCGGGCGAATATTCCTGCATGGGTACGGAATCCAACAAAAGAATCGGGCTTTTAACCCCTTTCCGTCGGGCGTAATCGATAAAGGTGTTCCGGGCAATCGTTCTGATCCATTGGGCGAAAGTATAACGGCTATCGTACCGATGAAGATTCAAGAAAGCCTTGATAAAAGTCTCCTGCAGCAGGTCGTTCGAATCGAACTCGTTTCCGGTGTAATTGACCAGCATTTGCAGAATGACGGACTTATAACGGACGAACAGACTCTCGAAAGCCTGTTTGTCCCCCTTCAGGGAACGATTAATCAACGTTATTTCATCCAATTCTAAATCCATAAATCAATGCTGGGTTTCAATCGCCTGCTTATACTTAAAATCAGGGCATCTGCCGGCGCTACGATATCCCAAAGGAAACAGGTCAAATAGGGAATCTTCTCCTGCGTACGTTTCGACAATTTCCGAAACACCGCCGCCATCGTCAGCAAACGCAAACCGATCAATGTCACGGAAATCTCCCATAAAAAGGGGATCTGCATTGCAATCAGCGTAACGGCCGTTCCCCAGAACAATACCCGGAAAATATTTTCCATTCCCAAAAACAACCGTAACGAAACCGGATAATAGCGATAAGTATAGGTATCGAATTTCCTCCGATTGTACCAGACCGAAAAACGTCCGGCAGGCATACGTTCCGTCACGGCGGACGGACTGAGAATCACACTTGTATCAACGGCATGTCTTATCCGTTGCAGAAACAGGTCGTTCTCTCCGCTATTCAATCGCAGATGCTTGCAATAGCCGTTATGGTCGAAAAACAGCCGCCGCGCAAACCCCATATTGCCCGGCCGCGCCGAAAACGGTTTTCCCGATACCGCTGCGGCAAGCATGGGGAGAGAAGCATAAATATTGACGGTACGTTCCAAACGATTCAACACCCCAGGCACGCGCTTTATCCGGCTATACCCCCATACCAAAGACCTGTCGGACACAAATCCTTTACACATGAGTCCCAGCCATTTCTCATTGGCCGGAATATCCCGGGTTGTCGTGAACAACACGCAGTCATACCGTGCCGCCTTGATTCCGATAGTATAGGCCAGCTTGCGCGTATGTTTGAAATGGCAATTATTCCGGATAGTCGTCACATACAAATTCGGGAAACGTTCCGAAAGCATCTTCAGCATATCCCCCGTCTCTTCCAACTCCGGCATATCGTTGACGACTACGATCTGATAAGGAACATCGTATTTCTGCTGTAACAATAAAGGCAAAACATTTTCGATATAATCCAGATCGTCATGAACCACTACGATAACCGAGACGGAACGGGCCTCTGGCAAACCGTTCTCCCCCAACCGTTTCAAATGGCGATGCCTGACCGCTTTCAGAAAACGCACTGCATAATAAAGAAAACCGCAGAAAGCACCCGTTTCCACGGCTATCAGAGCCAACTGCCAATAAGTATATGATTCCAATATCAATCTTACCAACCTCTCCAAAGATTAAATCGTCGTCCGAGCGGTTACAAAAATAAACAATTTATTTTAAAACCGGTAAAAACGGCGTACATTTGCCATGGCAAAATCAACCGTCATGGAAATCTATTTCGACACCCCGACACAACAGAAAAATCCGCAGATAGAGCGCATTTCGAGAAAAATCCGGCAACTCGAACGAATCACTCCTGAAGAAGCCGAACTGTTATTTCGGGAAGCTCCTCTGTTTCTGTTGTCGGAACTGGCTTTGTTCAAGAAAAGACAAATCAGCGGAAACGAAATTTTCTATAACAAGAATTTCCATATCGAACCGACCAATATCTGTTGCTACCACTGCAAATTCTGCTCATTCCGAAAAGGGAAATCGGATCCCCAGGCATGGAACATGAGCCGGGAAGAGGTCCGCCGCCATGTACGGGAACATTTCCGTCCGGGCATGACGGAAGTCCATTTGGTCGGAGGCGTCCATCCGGAACATTCGCTGGAGCATTACGCCGCCCTTATCGCCATGATAAAAGAGATGTTGCCCGGCATTACCGTCAAAGGCTTTTCCGCCGTAGAACATATTCACATGATTGAAAAAGCCGGAATGGATTATGAAACGGGCATCGATTTTTTGCTCGAACACGGGCTGGACACGATTACCGGAGGAGGCGCCGAAATTTTCGCGGAAGAAATCCGCGACAAAATATGTCCGGACAAGCCCGATGCGGAAGCATGGTTGGCCTTGCACGAAACCCTGCATCGCAAAGGGATCCGAACGGCGGCGACCATGCTGTACGGACATATAGAGTCCGTCTCGCACCGGATAGACCATTTGAACCGGCTTCGGACATTGCAAGACCGGCACGAAGGGTTTTCCTCATTCATTCCATTGAAATACAGAAGCAAAAACAACGAATTAAGCCACATTGGCGAATGTTCGATCATCGACGACCTGCGGACTTTGGCCGTTAGCCGGTTATTTCTCGACAACGTTCCCCACATCAAGGCCTACTGGCCCATGTACGGCAAACAAACCACCCAGATTGCCTTGTCGTTCGGAGCGGACGACATTGACGGTACGGTGGAGGACACGACCAAAATATACAGTATGGCCGGCGTAAACGATCGGGCCATGAACGAAGGGCAACTCCGGACCATGATCGAAGAGTCGGGTTTCGTTCCGGTCATCCGCGACACCTTCTACAATAAAGTGGAAGGATAAAAACATTTTTACTATCTTTGTACCGCAACCTTCGTCCGGCGATTTACGAAATGAAACGACAACCCCGCAACATGAACGTCATCGAGAAATTCAAACAATTGATCTCTCAAAACTTTTTAGCCCGCCAAATCATTCTGGCGGTGTCGCTTCTTTTGCTTCTGTTCATCGTGATCTCGGTATCCCTGTCTATATTTACGCGGCACGGGCAAAAATACCGGGTTCCCGACTTTTCGGGCATGACGCTCGACGAAGCCCGAAAAACATCTGCCAAGTTGAAACTCCGGCTGGAAGTCATCGACTCCGTCTTCGTTTCGACGAAAGCCAAAGGAATTATTCTGGAACAATATCCCAAAGCAGGCAATTTCGTCAAATCGGGACGGCGCATTTTTCTAACGACCAACACGTTTTCGCCTAAAATGGTTCCTGTCCCCTATGTAACGGGATTTTCATTGCGACAGGCAAAAAACAAAATCGTGGGAGCGGGGCTGACAATCAGCAAACTGACCTACAAACAAGATATCGCCACCAACAACATTCTCGGGCAGCGTTACAAAGGCAAAAACATTACCCAGAACGGCACAATGGGAGAAATCGGCAGTGGGGTAGAACTGATCGTCGGGAATAACCCGGCCGATCCCGATCCCATCGTTCCCGGATTGGTGGGACTGACGGTGGACCAGGCCCGGAACCGGTTGTGGGAATCGGGATTCAACGTAGGTTCCATCGACCAGGACGACAACGTAAATGCGGATAATTTAAAAAACGCCAAAGTATATTCCCAATCCATCGGCAAAAACCGACCGGCCATGTTCGGACGTTCCGTATCGCTGAAGATAACGATGGACGATAAAAAAGTGGCAAACGGCATACAGGCCATGAACCGCGACGCCGAAGCTTATCAACGCGAACAGGAAGCGCTTTTGCAGGACTCCCTGAACATGACAGAACAAGACCTCATTCCGGAATAAACAGCCCATGACCGAAAACGACGTTTTGCATTTCGAGACCGAAATGCCGGAAGACCGCGAAACAGACGAAACCGAAGAACGCGAGGAAGAAGAGTTGTTCGAACACTTCGCCCTGACGGTAGATCGGGGACAAGCACTGTTACGTATCGACAAATTTTTAGTCAACCGGTTGGACAATACCTCCCGGAACCGGATACAAGCGGCCGCGGATGCCGGCAACATCCGGGTAAACGGTATTCCCGTAAAATCCAGTTACAAAGTCAAGCCGTTCGATAAAATTTCTATCGTTCTGCCTTATCCCGTTCGGAAGCTCGAAATCATTGCGGAAGACATTCCGCTGGACATCGTGTATGAAGACGACGATATCATCATGATAAACAAAGCGGCCGGCATGGTCGTACATCCGGGACACGGCAATTATACCGGAACTTTGGTCAACGCCCTGACTTACCATTTGAAAGACCTGCCGATGTTCCAAAGCGGAGATATGCGGGCGGGACTGGTACACCGGATAGACAAAAACACTTCCGGCCTGTTGGTCGTGGCCAAAAACGAACGGGCGCATGCCGCATTGGCCAAACAATTTTTCGACCATACCATCGACCGGACCTATATCGCGCTGGTGTGGGGAGACCTGCCCGAAGAGGAAGGAACCATTCGCGGCAATATCGCCCGCAGCATGAAAGACCGCATGAAAATGGCCGTATATCCCAAAGGCGACACGGGAAAACATGCCGTTACGCATTATAAGGTTCTGAAACGGCTGGGACACGTGAATCTGATCGAATGCAAACTCGAAACCGGACGGACGCACCAAATCCGCGTTCATTTCGAATACATCGGCCACCCGTTGTTCAACGACGACCGTTACGGAGGCGATCAGATTTTACGGGGCACGACATTTACCAAATACAAACAGTTCATTCAAAACTGTTTTCATATTCTTCCCCGTCACGCGCTACACGCCAAAAGCCTGGGCTTCATCCATCCTTCCACCGGAAAATACATCTTCTTCGATTCCGAATTGCCCGAAGACATGAAAACCGTCATCGAGAAGTGGGAAAACTACCTGGCCAACAGAACGATCGGAACAGAAAAAGAGTGACGGCTCAGACGTTGTCGCCCGTTTCCTCGCGGTCGAAATAAGCGGCGTCGTCACTAACCTGCTCGTCGTCCTCTTCCAGCACGGGAGATACCGCCCGCGCCTGTTCCACCCTCTCCTTCAATATTTCGACGAAAAGTTCCCGGTAACGGCAGTTGACAATATACCGCTGGCCGTAAATATCCTGAATCATAATCATATGATCGAGCCTCGTAGTGTACATGCGCACGATACGCAAATGAATTAAATCGACGTAATACCCGAAAAAACCGCCGAACCCGTAACTGCCTAATACGGGGACATGGCGTTTCAAACGGTATCGGCTGATCGGATGGATACGGCGAATATCCGCCAACGGGATTTCCGTGATTTCGAGCACGCAATGAATTTCCAGATTTTTATCGGTAATGGCCAGATAACGAGGAAAGGAAATGATGAACAACAACAAAACCGCCGCGGCAATACTGGTAAACCATGCCGACAAATAGGTTCCGCTGCTGGTAAACAGCAACAGGAGAGCGATGGCCGTAATCAGCAAAAACAAAATGACAGTAACGTATTTGCAATACCGGCTCATGGCATATCGAAAGCGCGGAACGGCCGCATGCCTCAACCGTTCGCAAATTTCCGCATCGGCGGAACTGATCTCCGAATCGGCCGATACGTGTTCCGCCAATATCTTATCGGCGAAAATACGCTTGATTTTCGCAATGGCCTCTTTGGTAGGCGCATATCTATACCCTCTTGCCATACTTGCCTTATTTTACAATGCCTGCAAAGCTTCGAAATCGATTTCGGGCTGCGTTCCTGCCGCTGTGGATTCGAACCGTGTGCCGTAAGGGGTAAACTCATCGAAAAATCCGCAGTTTTTTAAAAAGAAATCTCCTTCGTCCGTCACGCCGCCCGCATAATCTTTCCGCACGCCGGCCGCTGCCGTGGCGTCGTGCGTAAACACGGCGTTCGCTATCCGGTACCAGTTCCCGTCCGTCGTCCGGGCCCATGCATTGCCGAAACGCACCATCCGGCTTTTATGTCCCCCTTCCGGCGAAAAATTTTCAAGGAAAGAATGCGCATGCGTATAATAAGTATCGGTTTTCGGACGCAAAAACGAAGCGATCAACCGCCAGCGCCCCTCATCCGTCGCGTAGAAATAAGCCGTATAAACGGTATTTCCGGCCCCGTCGGGACGCACTTCATTCAGAAACCTGTACGTCTTGCCCGCTTTCCAATCATACCGGAGAAAACTTTGCCCTCCGGAACCTTCGTTCCCGAACTCTCCGACATACACGTCTTCTCCTTTACGCAACAACCTGACTTTCTGGTCTTCCGGAATCTGTTTCGGATCTTGCGTATCGAACGGACTCCATACCGAAAACAGTATGCGGCGTTCCGTAGGAGAATTTACCTGCATGCCGAAATACCCTTCTCCGAAACCGTTGGCCATGTAATAGCTGTGCAGGACATCCTCTCCCTCCGGCACGGTAACCTCATTGTAGAACCACTGCACCGTGCGTCCTTCCGGCAAGGCATACCCCAAATGCACCGAAGGTCCCCGGCGTCCCCAATAGGAAGAGAAATCCTTGACATAAGCCAATTCTCCCTCCGCGGCTTCTCCTCCGACCAACAAAGTTTTCAATGCGGCATATCCGTCCGTTCCCAACCGGACTTCCACATACCCGGTATCCCGCAACCGGAATACCCCCACGGGAACCGTATCGCGATCCATACTTACCGACATCTCCCTGTCTCCGATCATGACCGTCAAAACGCCTTTCGATGCCGAATCGCATACCACCGCTACGTTCAGTTTTCCCGGTCGGGTATGCCGGAAAAAAAGAGAAGCCGAATCTCCGGCGGAAAAAAACAGTCCTTTGCGCGACAGATGAGCGTCCGCATGCCGGACGGTCACATAAGCGTTTCCTTCAAAATCGACGGCTACCGGCGTATCCGTCCGCGGATTCATTTCCGCACATCCGGCAACGAGGCCGGTCCATAAACCTAACGTAAATTTCAATCGCAAACTCATAACTCAACAATAGAACGTTTTATGATCTCCCGCGCATGCGGCCCTTCACAAAAAAGCAAGTCCATGACGGACAGGTTGGGAATAAAAGGGAATTTTTCAGAAAAAACCTGGTAATAAGGAACCGGTTCGAACTGCGCATCTTCCCGCTGCAAAGCCGCTTTCGGCGACAATGAATTCCGGTAATCCCGAATTCCCGGTCCATCCGTCATATATCGGTCGGAATAAACATAATCCGCATCTTCCGCTTCCAGACAGACCAGCAACTTATGCAAAAGCTCGTCGTTGAAGTCGAGCAAAAAACGGGGACGAGACACGTAACAAGGCGCCAGCAAATCCTCGTAATAATCGAAATAAGCTGAATTCCGATAAGCCGATACGATTCCGCGCCAGTGCCGCGTCGGCCAATCCATCGAATAATCGATCCGGGTATCCTTTACCAGCGTCTTTTCTCCATGAGTTTTCACAATAGGAATAGACAAGGATATGACGCCGTTGGCCGACAATATGTCGCACCGGTTCCGATAGCTCTGTTTCACATAGCTGTCGTACCGTTCCACAATGCACTTTTCTCCTCCGAGCAACTTGGAAAAATACTGCACATTACCCGCATAAGCCGTAGATAACAGAATCATTCCCGCCAATCTCCATTTTTTTTGATTAACTCGATCAGGGCATCTACCGCCTCATCCTGAGGAACATTCCGGCGCACCGGTTCCTTCCCCTTATAAAGCGTGACCCGCTTCGGACCGCTGCCCACATAACCGTAATCAGCATCGGCCATCTCCCCCGGCCCGTTCACGATACAGCCCATAACCGCTATCTTCAACCCTTTCAATCCGCCCGTTTTCCGTTTGATCTCGCGTAGCGAATCCTCCAAAGAATAGAGCGTACGCCCGCAACCGGGACACGAAATATATTCCGTTCTGGAAATGCGCACCCGCGCGGCCTGCAAAATCCCGAAAGCCAATTCCGTCAATCGGCCTTTCGCAATTTCCGGATTCCGAGACTCGATCCATAATCCGTCCCCCATCCCGTCGATAAAAGCCATTCCCAAATCGGCTGCTGCATAAACGGCCAGCTCGTCCCAGGAAACGGCATCATACACGCGCCGGATGACAACCGGATTGGTTACCCCTTTCGCATCCAGATGCAGGAAAAAAGCACGGATCTCCGCAGGAGCATTCGCATGTTCGCTATGCAAGACCAATACTTTGTCTTCCGGAATACGTCGTGCAGGCATTTCCGAAAGTTCCTTCAGTGTTATCGAGACCGTTTTGTCTTCTAACATCGCGGGAGAGAAATCGGGCGACAACGCCCCCTCTTCTCCGATGACCACCGGAGGAAAAGCGCCTCCTATATTATGAATCCGACGGGTCGGACGCCGAACGGACTCGTACGGACGGTAGCTTTCCGTTCCGCAAACCGGCAAGGACGGATTTTTACCCCTGCCGTCATAATGTTTCGCCAACATGCAGGCCACGGGAATCTCCCGGGCAGGATGTTCCGTCAGAGACACCCGCAACGTATCCCCGATGCCGTCGTTCAGCAAAGCCCCGATTCCTACGGCCGACCTGATTCGTCCGTCTTCTCCTTCGCCCGCCTCGGTTACCCCCAAATGGAGCGGATATTCCATGCCCTCCCTTCGCATGGCAGCACACAACAAACGGTAGGCATGAACCATTACCTGCGTATTGCTCGATTTCATCGATACCACGACCTTCTGAAAATTCTCGTCCCTGCATATTCGCAAAAATTCCATGGCAGACGCCACCATTCCGGCGGGCGTATCGCCGTAACGCGACATGATCCGGTCGGACAACGACCCGTGGTTAACGCCTATCCGCAAAGCCGTTTCGTATTGCCGGCAAATTTCCAACAATTCATGCAACCGAACCCGCAGCCGCTCCAATTCGGCCTCATATTCTTCCTCCGTGTATTCCACCGTGTCGAACCGGGCCCGTTTATCGATAAAATTACCCGGATTGATCCGGACTTTCTGTACCTGACGAGCCGCTTCGAACGCCGCTTTCGGATTGAAATGAATATCCGCGACCAACGGGACGTCGCATCCTTCAGCCGCAAGTTTTCGCCGGATTTCCCCCATATTGGCGGCATGTCTTACCGTCTGAGCCGTAAAGCGGACCAAGCGACCGCCGGCCCCGACGATCTCTTTCGCCTGAACGACGGAAGCCTCCGTATCCAACGTATCGGTCGTACACATCGACTGCACGACCAACGGCGCCGTGCCGCCTATCGTTACCGTGCCCGTATGAACGGCGCAGGTAGGCCGACGAACGTAACGGAACAATGAATCGCAATACTTTTCTTCTTCTTTCATACTGCCCGAATTACAAAACAGGAAAACTCCCGACTGTCTACAAAAGTACAAATAAATCCGAACAGCACGCCGGACAGAATTCTTTTTGTCTGCCGTTTTCGAATTTCGCCCATACGGAATTCAATCCGGATTTTTCTCGTTTTTCTCCGAAAAACGGCACGATATTTACCGGACAAACAATATGAAAACGGTCCTTTCCTACGGTCTCTGAAACATGTTGTTCTTCGAAAGTAAACAGTTTCTTAATTTAAATCGTATCTTTGTACCGCCAAAAATGAACCGTATCATTGTTCCAGGCTCGGTAAACTGCCGAGAAGGGAAACGGTCGGAAAACTTTTCAATCTACTTTTTGCACTGCTTATGTCCGTACTCGAAAGCATACACGATCCCCGGGACCTGAAATCCCTGTCTGCCGAAGAATTGAAGACGCTTTGCAACGAATTGCGGACCTTCATCATATCGGAACTGGCGGAAAATCCCGGACATCTGGGATCAAGTCTCGGCGTTATCGAACTTACGGTAGCTTTGCATTACGTGTACGATACTCCCCGCGACCAATTGATATGGGATGTAGGACATCAGGCTTATGCCCATAAAATACTGACAGGACGTAAAGCGGAATTCCATACGCAACGAAAATTGGGAGGCATCAGCGGTTTTCCGAAACGTTCCGAAAGCGAATACGACGCTTTCGGAGGCGGGCACTCTTCCGTATCCATCTCCGCCGCCCTCGGTTTAGACATAGCGGCGGGGCTGCAAGGCAAGAAACAACACACCATAGCCGTTATCGGCGACGGAGCCATGACGGGCGGTCTGGCTTTCGAAGGAATCAACAACGCCGGTGTATCGGGCAAAGACCTGTTGGTCATTCTCAACGACAACAAAATATCCATTGACCCGAATGTCGGGGCGTTGAAGGAATATTTGCTGAGCATTTCCACTTCCAGAGGCTACAACCGGTTCAAACAAAACGTGCAACAGGCATTGCGGGCTTTCCCTCGGCTGAATCGCGCCATCGCCCAATTCGTATTGTCGATCAAACGGTCGTTGCTTCAACAAAGCAACCTGTTCGAATCGTTCGGTTTCAGATATTTCGGACCGGTGGACGGACATGATTTGAAAGCCCTGACCAAAGTGCTGGAGGACATGAAACACATCAAAGGTCCGAAACTCCTGCATGTATTGACCGTAAAAGGGAAAGGCTATAAACCGGCGGAACAGAGCCAAACGACGTGGCATGCTCCCGGCAAGTTCGACATGGCTACCGGAGAACAGATCAAAGGTGCGAAAGGGCGTTTGAAATTTCAGGAAATATTCGGGCACACATTACTGGAATTGGCGGAAAAGAACGACAAGATCGTCGGCGTCACGCCGGCCATGCCTACCGGTTGTTCCATGAATATCATGCAAGCTGAAATGCCGCACCGGGTATTCGATGTAGGCATAGCGGAAGGGCATGCCGTGACTTTCTCCGGAGGGATGGCGGCGAACGGTCTGCTCCCGTTCTGCAACATTTATTCGTCATTCATGCAACGCGCTTACGACAATGTCATACACGACGTCGTGCTGCAAGGCGTGGACGTGGTTTTATGTCTCGACCGGAGCGGACTGGTCGGAGAAGACGGCGCCACGCACCACGGCGCGTTCGATATTGCTTACTTTCGCTGCATACCCAATATTATCATTTCGGCTCCGATGGACGAACACGAGCTGCGTAACCTGATGTACACGGCTCAACAAGGGGGGCACGGCGCCTTCGTCATTCGGTATCCACGGGGAAAAGGCAATTTGGAAGAATGGCGCAATCCTTTTCAATCCGTCAAAATCGGAGAAAGCCGGACTTTAACGAAAGGGAAAGATATTGCCGTCCTGTCTCTGGGTCCCGTAGGAACGGACGTTGCTGCCGCCGTTGCCGAATTGCAGAACGAGAAAGGCATCGAAGTGGAACATGTGGACCTTCGGTTCGCCAAACCGCTGGATACTGCCATGCTGCACGATATCGCCCGACGATTCCGGAATATCATTACGGTAGAAGACGGCGTATTGAACGGTGGGGTGGGATCCGCCATTCTGGAATTCATCAGCGACAACGGTTACGACGTTCGTGTAAAACGGCTGGGTATCCCCGACGAATTTGTCCAGCACGGACAAGTCCGGGAATTACGGAATCTGTGCGGTTACGACAAAGAGTCCATAAAAAAGGCCATAATATTTTGCACAAATAAAAAATAGTATTACTTTTGTGTCGGAATTGAGAAGTCGATACAACGATTGTTCCATGCCCAGATGGCGGAATTGGTAGACGCGTTGGTCTCAAACACCAATGGTAGCAATACTGTGCCGGTTCGATCCCGGCTCTGGGTACCCCGAAAGCGAGTGTGAATCAAATGATTTACACTCGTTTTCGTTTTGTGAACAGCAAAGTCAAAAGCGGCAATATCACACTTTTATTCGAAAAATAGCAGTAACTGTTGAGTATTCAAAAACGGATCAAGTCTGTTGTTAACTCCGCCTTTTATTCATCTTCACTTTCAATGGGTTTTCAAACGATTTTCTGTTATTCATCCGCCCCATAACTTAATAATCTCCGAAGCGATTTTATCACATTTTTTACCTTTCAATAGTTCTCAATCTGACAATATTACAAGTAAATTTATGCTTAGTTTATCAACATGCGGTAATTCTCCATAAAGACATTTCTGTTCAATAATACTTTGATATATCAGGTTTTCTCTCTATTTTGGTCCCTAATTTAGTCCCAGGTTTTAGCAATATCGTTCTATGGATTGTATAAAAATAAAACGCTATTATTTATTTTTTCCCGATAAGGAAAAAACAGAAAACGGATATAAACCGGATGCCAGATTGCGTTTCCGAATTCGATGGGACAAATACAAGGTCGATTTTAATGTCGGGTATAGGGTAAAGTTATCCCAATGGGACAAACATACGCAGCGATGCAGAGTTAAGACCGTGAATTTTCAAAAACAGTCTGCAAGGCAGATAAATAGGACGATACAATCTGTTGAAAACATGGTAGAGAATGTTTTTACCTCATTTGAATTGAAAGGGATAGTTCCCTCTCCAAACCAATTGAAGGATAAATTCTATTTTTTTCACGATCGTAAAAATGGATTAAATGTTAAACAAGAAAAAATTTTGTTAGACTATTTCGATAAATTCGTAGAAACGGAAGGGGATTTTCATAATTGGACCAATAGTACGTACAGAAAATTTCAGTCGATTCGAAACCATCTCGAAGAATATGATTCCTGTCTGACGTTTAAGTCTTTTAACAATGCAGGTCTTGTCAAATTTATAGCTTGGTTGAGAGATGAAAAACAAATGCGGAACACTACAATATTACAAGAATTGTCTTTTGTAAAATGGTTTTTACGGTGGGCTACTGCAAACGATATTTGCCACACACTCGATTTCCTTCAGTTTAAACCGAAATTGAAAACCAGCCAAAAAAAGATCATTTTTTTAGATTGGTCCGAATTGTTATCTGTTTATAATCATGAATTTCCTTCGACACAAAAGCATTTAGAACGGGTACGGGACGTATTTTGTTTTTGCTGCTTTACTTCCCTGCGTTATTCGGATGTCGTGAATCTGAAACGGTCGGACGTTTTCAAGGATTACATTTCCCTTACAACGATAAAAACAGCGGACAGCATCAAAATAGAACTGAATAATTATTCTCGGTCGATTCTTGACAAATATGCAAATCAGAAATACCCCAATAACAGAGCATTACCGGTCATATCGAACCAGAAAATGAATAATTATCTGAAAAAAATAGGTAAAGCATGCGGAATCAATCAACCGATAACCGAAACCTACTATAAAGGCAATACCCGTATCGAAAAAATATGCCCTAAATACAAGTTATTAGGGACTCATGTCGGCCGCCGGACATTTATATGCAATGCCTTATCGTTAGGGATTCCTCCGCAGGTTATCATGAAGTGGACAGGGCATAGCGATTACAAAGCGATGAAGCCGTATATCGATATTGCCGATTCCGTCAAATTCGAGGCAATGAAAGCATTTAACAAATGAGTGATTACGAAAAAACTTTTCGGAACGGCTAAAGTAACACGTGTCCAAGATCTTTACTAAAAGTCGTTAAAATTTTTCAATACCTGTCGTTGAGTATCGTCCGTTTTTATCAAATGAAACAACTCCTTTCCGGGGGTAAAACCGAAAAAAATACATCATAATCTATAAATCTTTAAAAATTTCAATCAACCAAAAATTCCTAAAAAGTAATAGTAGATAAAACCGGATATTTAGTCCCTGTTTTAGTCCCGGATATTTACAAATAGCCTAATTACAGCTATATATTATAGAGTTATGGTGCTACCTCACCCGAATATACCAACCCTTATGCCGAAATGGTTCGGGGGTATAAGCAAAACTCTTCCTCTACTTTCCTGGCGCAATTGTCTGCTAATCAGGATTTGAAGGGAATTACCGAAGGGCTTTCGGCCCGCATGTTGGCTTACACCAAACGGTATTCCTACTACAACATTACCCGTCAGTATCAACCGTACTATTATCGTTTGGATTCTTACGACCGTGAAACGGGACGTTACGCTTTGACCTGCTTGAACGAAACCTCCGGGTCGGAAGCGTTGAATTACAGCGGTACGGACAAAGACGTGACCACGGCCATGTATTTCGAAGGCGCGATCAACTACGACCGTACCTTCAAGGACAAACATGCCGTTACGGCCATGATGGTTTATACCATTCGTAACGAAATTGTCGGTAACGCCGGTAGTCTGGAAG
>CASDZK010000039.1 GCA_949286165.1 uncultured Alistipes sp. | reverse complement strand
CCGGCGTCGCCGTTGACGCCAATTAAAATTCTCGTAAAATGAGTGAAAACGTAAAAACCGACGAGAAAAAGGTCATGCTTGTCAAAAACGCCGAAGACGGTAAAATAAGTGCCGTCCGGGGAATCGGCCGGGAAGGCGATCTGCAAACGGAGAGTCCCGCTGCCGTAAATATCGCCGATCTGCTGAATGTAAACACGAACGATCCGACCGAAGAAGCCGACCTCAAAAAATCTCTTTGGGGTCGGCCTCTTTATTCCGTTGATACTCCGTCATGCCTTACCGAACCATGTTTCCATGCGGTTGCGGGCATACAGGAAATAAACGAGCAGGCCCACCCAACTCGTCAGCAACAACACGATCGCCGACAACCATTTGGCAGGAGCGGTCAAATTTTTCTTGAACAGATCGACTATCGCATAAATCGTCAAAGCGACGCCGATCAAATACAAAATCAGTCCCATAACATTATTTTTTTTCAATAAAATATCAAAAAACCGGCCAAACGATTTGTCCGCAGGCCGGTCAATGCAATCATTCGTTGTCGAACGACAGCAGAAAAGCCTTGATAAAGGCGTCGATATCGCCGTCCAGCACATCCTGGACATTCACATTCTCCACCCCCGTCCGATGGTCCTTGACCAATTTATAGGGATGCAGGACATAGCTGCGGATCTGGCTCCCCCACTCGATCTTTTTCTTCTTTCCTTCCAGCTCGCGCTGCAACTCCATCTTTTTCTCCAGTTCGCGCTGGTAAAGCTTGCTTTTCAGGATACGGAGCGCATTCTCCTTATTCATGATCTGCGAACGGGTTTCGGTATTCTCGATCACGATGCCCGTCGGAATATGATACAGGCGCACCCCCGTTTCCACCTTGTTTACGTTCTGTCCGCCGGCGCCGCTGGAACGGTAGGTATCCCACCGGATATCCCCCGGATTGACCTCGATCTGGATGGTATTGTCGATGGCCGGCGTCACGAAAACGGAAGCGAAGGTGGTGTGACGGCGGTTGCTGGAATCGAACGGAGAAAGGCGCACCAACCGATGCACGCCGCTTTCGGATTTCAGATAACCGTAGGCGTATTCCCCGCCGATTTCGATCATGGCCGACTTCACGCCGATACCGTCCTCCTGCAAATCGAGCACCTTGCAGGTAAACCCCTTGCGTTCGGCATACCGGGTATAAAGGCGCAGCAACATAGCGGCCCAGTCGAGGCTTTCGGTGCCGCCCGCCCCCGAATTGATCTCCACGATGGCGTTCAGACGGTCCTCCTCGCCGGAAAGGGTAGCGCGCATCTCCACATTGCCCGTAAGCGTCAGCAACTGGCGGTACGTCTCTTCCTGTTCCTCCGGAGTAATCAGCCCCTCTTTCAGAAAATCTTCCGTCAGCCGCAACTCTTCGGCCTTGGAATCGATTTCGGCAGCCGTATCCGCCCACCATTTCATGGCAGCAATCTCCCGGAGCAACTCCTCCGCCTGTGCGGCATCATTCCAGAAATCGGGCTGCAACGTCCGTTCCTGCTTCTTCCGCAACTCTTCTTTGTCTACTTTATTGTCAAAGAAACCTCCTCAACGACTCCAGTCGTTCGAAGAGCTCTTTCTGTTGTTCTCCCGTCATACTAAAAAATTTTACAATGATGATTCGTAATAACTCTTCTATCCCCGGCGTCTCCCGGCAGAACGCTACCCCGTTACCATGCAATCGATGCCCAACGCGCGCACCCGTCCGGCCACCCGTTCCATCTCCTCGACGGGCACCTTCTGCAAATGGGGGGCCGGCGTATCGCGGTCGATGCCGTAAAGCATGACCAACACCGGTTTTACCCGTCTGACCGCATCAAGCCAGGCGGACACCTCCTCCTCCGTCGTATTGTCCACCTTGCGGCCTTCGTATTCGCCCCGCAACAGCATGGTCTGCACGATGATCTCCCCGCGGAAAAGCGACATGTTTTCGATAACCGTTTCCAAGGCATAACGAAAGCAGGGTTTGTTGATCTGCCGGATGGTTTCGTCCCTGCCCGAATCGATTTTCAGGATAGCCCGGTCCACCTTCGCCAACGCATCCCGGACCGTCTCGCGTCCCAGCATGGTCGCATTCGACAGCACCGCCACCTTGACTCCGGGACAATACCGGTCGCGCAAAGCCACCGTATCGTCGATCACGCCGGCGAAATCCGGGTGCATGGTAGGCTCGCCGTTCCCTGCGAAAGTAATCACGTCCGGCGTCTCTCCCGACGCCGCCAGCTCTTTCAACCGCCATTCCAGCAGGCGGCGCACCTCTCCGCGGTCGTTATGGCGCAAACCGGCGAACGACTTGTCGTTCCAGCCGCATTCGCAATAAATACAATCAAAATTACAGATTTTACCGTTCACGGGCATCAGATTGACGCCTAAGGAACTCCCTAACCGCCGGCTTCTGATCGGCCCTACGATAATATCATGAAACAATGTCGTGGACATAAAACATAATGATTTTATCAATTCATCCGCCGACCGGAAAGCCGGTCGGCAACATAACCTTAAATAAGCCGCCGGCCCTTGCTCTTTTCCGTCAGCCGCATCGTTTCCGGATCGACGCCGGAAAGCAATACCAGCCCCGGCCGCTTGCCGACCTCCACCGTTCCGGCCCATGAGTCTATTCCCAAAGCAACCGCCCCGTTTTCCGTCGCATACTTCACGACTTCGGTCAAAGGCAGGTTCAGATGTTCCTGCAGGCAACGCATCTCCTCCACCATGGAAAGCACGGTATTGGAACTGAGGCTGTCCGTTCCCAGCGCGATGCGCACGCCCAGCCGTTTCATCATTTCGATATCCGGCAAACGCTGTTCGATATAGAGGTTCGACAACGGACAAGGCACTACGGTAAGTTTATCGCCGAACTTCTCGCGGGCGGCCGAAATATCCTCTTCCGTGGCGTAAATGCAGTGCACCAGCAAAACCCCGTCGCGACGGTCGCTGATGGATCCGAGAATCAGCCGTCGTTCGTCGGGACCGCCCAACACTACCGATTCCTTGAAATGGACGGAACAGAGGCCGTCGGCCCGGGTTCCGTCTTCCAAAGCGTCCTCCCCACCCGTCAGACGAATCAGCCGTTCCTCCATCGTATAATCGGCATGAGGGGCAATCGTCGCTTCGATGCCGTATTGCAGCGAAGTTTTCACGCGGTCCAACCCCCAACGAAACGTTTCTTCCGCACTTTTGCCGTCCATATCGAACAACTCCACGAACGAGTGGTAATGGATGCGGCTCTTTTTCTTGACCGAATAGACGTAATCGTTGTTATTGTGGTCGCCCACGGCCGTAATTCCTTCGTTGTACATGACATCGTCCCAGATATCGGCGCTGGCGGTCTTTTGCTCGTCGCTCACTTCGTTCCGCTTTTTGATATCGATGATGGAGTCGATGAACACAGGCAACCCCTTATGCGGAGGAATCATGCCCTTGACATAGGAATATTCCAGATGGCAATGGCAATTGACCATGCCCGGAATAAGGATGCCGTTGTAAAACTCGACACCGCAGATGGAATCGATATCTTCCACGTTCTCTTCCACGGAGGTAACGACCCCATCGTCGTCCAACGACACTACCGCCCTATTTAACAGGCGGCCGGAAGTTATCAAGTAATGTGCTGCTATCTTTCTCATTTATCTTTAAATATTTAATCATCAAACTCTTACCAGAATCGCCGTACAGGTATTTTTGCATCAAACGGCGACGGGCATATTCGACAGGCGGATCGTAAACGACCGTCAGACTGTCAATTCTCACGGACGGCCGTTGCGGAGCGCGCTTGTTTCCCAGATTGACCAGCTCCAGACGCAACCGGTTCATGTCGCCGGACTCTATCCGACGTTCCTCCCGGATACGGCGGTTACGCGACGTTCGGGAGATCCAGTTCGAATTGCGGCGGACCATGCCCGGCTTATACGGCGCTAAAGTATCGTACAAATGGCTGTAATAGTAATGATCGTTGTTCCGGTCCGTCGAATCCACTGTTGCATAAAAAGTAATCGTGTAATTGCCACGCAACAAATTGTCCACATACAGATTTCCTCGGGAAAGGTCGGCCAGGGAATTGATCCGCAGCGAATCGACAAGCAATACCGTGTCACGCACCAGATTCTGCGCCTTCACATTCCAGCGGATATCAATCTTGTTGAAATGCCGGTAACGCTCTAACAGCCGATCTATTTCAAGCGTAGCATCGTGCATCAATATGGCGAACACATTGCTTTTGCGGAGCGCCAGTTTTTCAATGGTATAATCCAGATCGTCCATCGTATAACCGTGCGACGCCAGGATCGGTTCGAAATAACGCAACGTATCCCGACTGTATTTCGCATTTTCGCTGTCGAGGTAACTGTCCGCCAACACCGCCTCCACGAAAATCTGCTTGAACGTCTCCGGAGGGATCATACGCGGCGATTTGCGGCAAGCGCCCAACAGGACGATTCCCAACAGACAAAACATCGCCGGACGGCGCCAAATATACATCTTGTTCCTCATATCTTTTCTCATTTCATAATGCTTCGTACCGTCAACCGGGCAATCGCGTAATCAATGGCCGGAACGGAAACCGCGATAACCGCCAAATCCGACCACTTTACCCGCACGGGATAGGCATCGATCAGCATATTGGGACCCTCGATGGGAATCAACCCGAAATACTGCTGCGCCAGCGAAAGTCCTATTCCCAGAACCATACCGGCCGCTGTACCGATCAACGCGATATAGACTCCCTGCACGACGAAAACCTTGCGCACGAACCCGTCGGAAGCCCCCATGCTGCGCAAGGTAAAAATTCCCAGCTGCTTGTCGATGATCAGCATCATCAACGTACTGACCAAAGTCAGCGAAGCGACCAGCAACACCAACACGCAAATCAGGAAAATCCCCGCCTTTTCGTACTTCATGATGCGATACAGGCTCTCTTTCTGCTGGTAACGGTTCTGAATCCGGTAATCCGGCCCCAGCTCCTCGGCAATCCGTTTCTGCACCCGGTCGGCGTCGTAACCGGATTGCACGCTCACGCCCAACGAAGTAACCCGTCCCTCCATATCGAACAGCCTGCGGGCGAATTCCAACGGAACCAAGGTATATACCCCGTCGGTATCGGCATCCAGCGAGAACACTCCCACGGGAAAAAGACTTTGCCGGTTGTAAGCCGCTCCTCCCAGCCATGCCAGAGCGGGCGAAGGGCCTTCCGCCCGGGGCGCGTAAAACGTCAGTTTGTCAAACATCTGCACATTGATTCCCAACGAATAGGCTACCCCCATACCTACTACGGCCTGTTCCAAATCGCCCAACCGGAGGGCGTATTCTCCCATCGACATCATGGATTCGATGGGAACCACATGACGGTAAAACGAATCGACGCCCCGCACCATCCCGATATGCTGCCGACCCCGATATTCGGCCAACGCATTCTCTTCCGCCACCTGCGTAACGTACTGCACCCCCTCCACGGAGGAAAGGCGGGCCAGCAACAGGGAGTCGGCCGGAAACGATTTGCCTTCCACGGCGGAAATTTTAATCGGCAGGTCGAAATTCCGGTAAAGCGACCGCAACAAGTCGTCCAGCCCGTTATACACCGAAAACAGAACGACCATAGCCGCCGTGGGAACCGCCACGGCCAGCGCGCTGACACAGGAGATGATATTGACCACCGCGTGCGACTTGCGCGAGAAAAGGTAGCGGCGGGCGATGAACCGGACCAGTTTCGACGGCTTCACGGGTTACTGTTTTTTCAGCAGGTTATCTATATTTTCGGCATATTCCATGGAATCGTCCAAAAAAAACGCCACTTCCGGAATGGATTTGATCTGATGCTTCATCCGTTTTCCCAAAGCGTAACGGACCTGCCACGCATGCTCCCGAATCGTTTCCAGCACCTCTTCATGGCGGGAAAACGGGAAAATGCTGAGAAAGACTTTCGCCAGCGCGAAATCGGGACTCATGCGCACCACCGTAACGGAAACCAGCGCGCCCGCCGTAAGCGACGCGCACTCTTTCCGAAAAATATCGCTGATGTCGCGCTGTATCTGGCGCGCCATCTTCAAAGAACGTGTAGATGCCGTTTCCATAGTCTTATTTGTCTTTATTCTGTTTGAACAATCGGTAATAAAGGCCCAGCGAAATATTCATCTGGTCGATGGGCGAAGAGTCGGGATTTCCCGGATATTTCATCGGCTGCTTCAGCATGTCGGAGAAACCGAAAACGTAACGGAACTCAGCCTGCAGCTCGAAACGCCGAATGGCCACGGCCACTCCGCCGCCTCCGGCCAGACCGATCTCCAACCGGTTATCGCGCCGGGAATCATACACATAGTCCCGTTTCCACAACATGCCGTCACGGGCGGAAACCATCCGCTCTTCCGAGGCCAGGGCGTACGAGACGTAAGGTCCCAGATTCAGGAACACCCGGGCATGTCCCCGGAACAGGTTGGCGTGCGGCTGCCACAGGAACGGCAGTTCCACGGCGGTAATGGTCCGCCGGTAGGAAGTGTCCGGTTTGGAGGCCTCCGGAATGGTCTTGAACCCTTTCTGCAATACGTTCAGGTCGATCTGAATACCGCCGAGAAACCGGTCCGTACCGTAAAACTTGTATGAAATGCCCGCCATGGGCGTCGCCATGAAATATTTCGATTCCACCGTAGGTTTGATGCGGGCTTTGCCTGCCACGGCCCCGCCCCGTATCCCTATGTAATGTTGCTGAGCGTGTATCGGGAATGCCTGCAACAGCAAAAACAACCATCCCACCGCCGCGCACAACCATTGTTTCTTCATCGCACCTTTCATTCCGCCGGTCCTCCCGTTCCGTTCCGCCCGACCTCGAAAAAGCCGTTCAGATCGATCGTTTTGTCGATTTCCCAATTCTCTTTCATTTCAAACAACGTGCCCCCGTCCTCTTCCCGCACCAAAGCGGCCCGCTCGGGTTGCACGCGCCGCACCGGATCGCCGGCATCCCACTTGCCGTTGCCGTTCGCGTCCTCGATAATCCGCAGCCGATAGTCGTTTCCCGAACGAATATAGTCGAGCAAGAGATCCCCCCCCCGGACATGCTCACGTTGTAAGGCCACGGTCGTTTTCTTTCCGCCCTTCAACAACTGGACAATGTACTCTTTCGTTGTATCGGGCGTAGGCATCATATGCAATGTCAATTTGCCGTATTTGGCCGGATCGGCCGTCTGGAAAAGAGACGGCAGCGAATCGTTCGACAGCTCCGCTATATCCTTGAATGTTCCGGGCAATAACAAAATTTCGTACCGGGCGTTGGGAACCCACTCCGAATCGAGATACCAGCGCAACCGGTCGGAAGAATCGGGAGTAAAGGAAAATTCCGCCCGCACTTTCTCCGCCGTCCGCTGCTCCTGCTGTTGTTGGCCCGCCCGGGGCGCCCGACCGTTATCGGTCTCCAACGGCGGCGTATAGAAAAGTTCGATGCGATCGGCATGCACCTCGGTCAAAGGATTCTGGAACCGGAAAATCAAACGACCGTGCGGATTCAGATTTGAAGCTCCCTCTACCGAAACGGAAAACGGATTGGGTTCCTTTTCGTCATCGTTCCTGCGTTTTTTCTTGTTGTTCGCACGGATATACAACGAGAAATTCCGGCCGGCCAGCGTATCGTTCCCCACGCTGTCTTTCATGTAATATTCCACCCGCCCTTTCAGCGTATCGGGCATGGATTCGAGAGGCCCCGGAATCCACAGATCGATGGTATCTCCGTAAAACGACTCCTGCCGCACCAGCGAAGCCATATCCACACTGTCGATCCATATCCGTTCGATTTTCGGATGCCGGTCGCCGAATACCAATTGCAACCGGTTGCGCTCCGGTCGGTTCAACTCGGAAAGGGCCTGGCGGCGCAAAGGCTCCTCGGGAAAAACATTGAAATACATCTGGGGAGTGGCCTCCACGATCCGTTTGAACGGATTGTACCACACCTTGAACGGCGGCATGAGCACAGGATTGTAAACGGTATCGGTAAAGCCCACGTAATCGGTTCCCCGCTCGTATTTGAAATTGCCGTTGTCATCCTTCAGAGCATATACCCGATAATCCATCGGTTTCAGGTTCGAAGCCAGGAAAACCCCGGAGCTGTCGGTGCGGGCAATAGCCAACGGACGGGAATTGTACAACACCGAATCGTCGGACAAAGAATCCGCAGCGGCATCGTACAGCAACACCAGGGCATTGACCACGCTGTCGCGCGTCAAAGCGTCAAGGACCTGTCCGGACATGACCAGACTGTCGATATAATCGCCCGTAGAAAAGACATAAGAAAACCCGCGCAAGACATTTCCTTCGTTGTTATCGGCAATGGCATTGCCGAAATCGATCTTATAAGTGGTGGCAGAGTCGAGTTCTCCCTGAAATTCGATCTGGACGCCCCGCCCCTTGACGGAATAAACGGGACGGCGTTCCAATTCCGGAGAAATGAACACATTTTGTTGCACATCATTCAACTGCACATATTCGTCGAATTCGATATATACCTTTTTCGCATTGAAATGCGTCGTGAAATTGGGCGGCGTGAGCGATACCAATTTCGGGGGAATCGAATCCACCGGACCACCTTCCGGCCGCAACGGATTGGCGCACCGGACAAAGAAAGCCGCAGCGAAAAACAACACCCAACCGAATACCGGCAATTTCGTTTCAATATGGCGAAGCATAAGCTATTTTCTTACATGACGTATAACCGACAAAAGTAACGAATTTAAACGAACTATCCGCGGCACTCCGCAATTTTATGTCCGGAAAAGCCGAACGAACCTCCTTGCCACGACAGAAAACGACAGAGCCGGAAAGAACGCAAATTGCTTTCCGGCTCTGTCGTTTTCCGTCATCGAATCATTCGGCATAGCCCAACCGGACATTGTCGATCCAAAACGTGCTTCCCGGCGCACCGATATAGGCTCCGCCGTGGCTGGAAGAGAAACGCAGCACCAGATGGGTCGGCTGTTCGTCGGGCTCCGCCCATCCCACCTCCTGAATGGGAACCCTTTCGCCCTTGCTGTTCTGGCAATACTGCTGGTTCTCATCGTTAATCAAGCCCATATAAGGTTGATAGGAAGGGTCGTTTGTAATATCGCCGTACAGAATAGGCAAGGTATGGTCGTTGATCCATTCGCCCGTGCTTTTGTCGTACAGCACCCACGCCGTACCTACCCGTTTGGAAAAAACCTGCCCGTCGGCATCCTCCCAACGTTTCTGCAACAACAGACACACCTCCGCACAATTCGTTCCCGGCAGCACCTTGTCCCGGCCGAAACCGGCGGAAATGCGCAGCCGCTTGCCGTTCTCCTCGCCCTGTCTGAACTTGTAGTCGAACACCAGACTTTGCGGACGCTTCGTGAAAGGAATACCCATCATGAGCTTGGCCTGCGGGTCCTTGGTATCGCGCACCGGTTCCGTGATTTCGCCCAGGAAAAGGGTTCCGGCGGCCAAAACGGAAATATTCACGATTCCCAGCACCTTGACCCGTTCGATGCGAGTCTCCAGACGGGCGGCATACCCGTCGCCGCGTTTTTCGGGAAAAACGGTCGTGCTGGACTTGACAACCCCGCTTACCTTCGCCAATACGCTGGAAGTGGCCCACGGAGAAACCGTCAGGTCGGGCTGGTAAGGCGTATTGTTCCGCAGCGTATCCCCCTCGGCCAGCTCATAGATATAACGGGTCTTGCCGCCGATCACGAACGACTCTTCCACTTCCCGCGTCATCCAGCGGTCCATGTCGCCGAAAGGCAACGGCTCCAACACCTGCGCCCCGACGGGCGAAACGCCCGCAGCAACGGCGAACAAGCAAATTATTTCTGCTTTTTTCATAATCCTTGTTTTTTACGAAGACTACCGGAAAACCGGTTTTCAAAGACGGTAGCCCCAGTCGTCCAACGCGAATTTCCAATGTTCTTCCACCAAACGCACGGTACGTTCCTTGTAATCGTAACGGTTTTTGCGATACCCTTTCTTCCCGGCCAGATACTTCCGAATGGCGGGAGAAGCCGCGTCGAACCCGTCCAGCGACAACGTTTCGTAAATCCGTTTCGTCATTTCGTACGGCTCCGCCTCGAAATCCTCGAACTTCACTTCGATCAGATTCCCTTCCGGAATCAAAGCCTTGTCCCGTTCGTACTTATGATACAGTTTGGCATACACCTCCAAAATGTTCCGTTCGAGCTGTTCGTCGGAAATATCCTCCAGCTTCAACGGCTGTATGGTATTGGTAAAGAAACTGCGGGTAGATTCGAACACCGTATAGGGATTCCGCATGAGATAAACGAAACGGGCGTTGGGAAACATTTCCAGCAATTGCGGAATACGGCCCGTATGCGGCGGATTCTTCGACAAGAATATCTTGCCGGAAGTATTCCAGAGCGACACCCGGATCAACCGCTCGAACGTTTCGCGGAACACCGCGATCTCTTCCGGCGAAGCCTGCTCGAACAACAGGTACTTGTCGCAATACTCCATCGTGTATTTCGGGAAAAACCAGAAATTATAGAACGTATAAGGAATCATGTTCGCCAGGGCGAACTCCTCCTCCTGCGGCAAATCCACCTGCAATTCCATATTGTCCGTCGGCCGTCGGTCCGGCATCAGGGCCGCCATCTGCTTCTTGAAAAAGGGTTGCCCCCACTGCATCAGGAACGGAAATACCGTTTGATAGGTGGTATTGTAGCCGAACTGCCTGTCGCAGGAAAGCACGTTATGTACAAAAGTAGTGCCGCTGCGCCAGTGTCCCAGAATAAAAACGGGATCGTGTTCGATAGGCTGTCCCGCCAGCCGTTTGCGGTAACGGCGATTCTCGATGCCGTTCAGGCAGCTCAACAACCGGCACACGCATTTGGTAAGCAGGTATTTCTGCCGGTATCCCTTATCGATCTCCCGCCCCTGCGTAATCTTGCAAAAAGTATCCCAACTGGCCCCGACCAGCGTATTGATGGGTAATTTACTGAATTCCAGTCGTCCCATAACTTACAACGTATTTACCAATTCTTCTATCCGGGAAATCATTTTGCGGGAATCGATCTCGAACGCCCCCGGACAGGCCGCATCCACCGACACCACCGTAAAACGGTCCCGCGAAGCCAGGCCGCACACGGAATCGTCGGTTCCGCCGCAGGCATACGCCAAAACGATATACCCCTGTTCCTGAAGCTCCTCGGCCAACGACAACAACGTATCCGGCCGGACGTTCAACCGGGCGTTGTCGAGCACCGCGACCCGTTTGTCGGCATCGAACAGCCGCCGTTCCAACGTGTAAAGCACCTCGTGCGCCGCGGCATCGGAAGGAGCGGACACCCACACGATACGGGCCTGCTGGTCGTAGCGCACCGCCCGTTGGGCGGCCGTGAGCGACGAAACACCCCGGCGCATCGCCTCGCGCTGCTCTTCCGTCAGGGCCGAGGAAAGGCCGGCGGCCTCCACAGGGCCGATAATCATTCCCACCGCGCTGGTATTGTTGGTCACGGGATCGATCAGGATGAACGCCCCGCAATTCCGGTTCCGTTCGTAAGGATCGAAAAACAACGGCTTGTTGGAGGTAAACACCACCCGGCCGATCTCGTTCAGCGCAAGGTTCGCCGCCTGCGACTGCTCCATCGTATTGACATCCACCCGGTATTTGATCTCGTCGATCCGAACGCGGGTCAGGTTCGTGGTATGCTTGATGAAAAACTGCTTGTCGGCGTCCATCGGCGTTTCATCCATCCAGACCAGCATGGCTTCGAAATTGCGGTCGATGCAGGGCAGGTCATCAGGATGCACCAGCATCTCGCCGCGCGACACGTCGATCTCGTCTTCCAAAGTCAGCGTGACGGACTGCGGGGCGAAAGCCTCCTCCAGCTCCCCTTCGTAAACATGAATGCCCTTGATGCGGGAGGTCTTGCCGGAAGGCAGGGCCACCACGGCATCGCCCTTATGCACCACGCCGGAAGCGATCTTGCCGGCGAAACCGCGGAAATCGAGATTGGGGCGCATGACGTACTGCACCGGGAACCGGAAATCGGCGAAGTTCTGGTCGCTGCCGACCGGGACCGTTTCCAGAAAATCGAGCAACGAAGGCCCGGTGTACCACGGCATGTTCTCCGACCGCTCGACCACATTGTCCCCCTTCAGGGCGGACAGCGGAATGGGAGTGATGTCCGGAATGTTCAGCCCGGCCGTAAAAGCCTCGTAATCGGCAACGATAGCATCGAATACCTTCCGGTCGTACCCCACCAGGTCCATCTTATTGACCGCCAGCACCACATGCCGGATGCCCAGCAAAGAGACCAGATAGGTATGGCGGCGGGTCTGGGTAATGACTCCGCTGCGGGCGTCTACCAAAATCACGGCCAGATTGGCCGTGGAGCCGCCCGTAATCATGTTGCGGGTATATTGTTCGTGCCCCGGCGTGTCGGCAATGATGAACTTCCGCTGGTTGGTGGAGAAATAACGGTAAGCCACGTCGATGGTTATGCCCTGTTCGCGTTCGGCTTTCAAACCGTCGAGCAAAAGGGCGTAATCGATGTTGTCGCCGGCGTTTCCCACCCGTTTGCTGTCGCGTTCCAACGCATCCAGCTGGTCTTCGTACAGTTTCTTGCTGTCGAACAGCAACCGCCCGATCAGGGTGGACTTGCCGTCATCGACCGAACCAGCCGTCAGGAAACGCAACAGGTCCTTCTGCTCGTCACGGTCAAGAAATTCCTTGATATTCAGTTTTGTATCTTGCATCATTCGCTTTTTGTCGTTAGATTTTGCAGACTTTCCGACCGTTTTCCGCCCGGCCAACGACCCGGCACGGAAAGGTCTGCGTTTCCGCTAAAAATAGCCTTCCCGTTTTTTCTGTTCCATACTGCCGTCCTGGTCGAAATCGATCACGCGGGTCGTGCGCTCGCTCTTGGTCGTAGTCATCATCTCTTCCACGATCTTTTCGATGGTATCGGCTTCGGACTCCACCGCTCCGGTAAGCGGATAGCACCCCAACGTGCGGAAACGCACCATGCGCATCCGCGCCTTGTCGCGCAGCTCCTTGGGCATACGGTCATCGTCCACCATAATCAGATTGCCGTCTATTTCGACGATCGGGCGTTCCTTGGCGAAATAGAGCGGAACGATGGGAATGTTTTCCAGCCGGATATATTGCCAAATATCCAGTTCCGTCCAGTTGGAAAGCGGGAAAACGCGGATGGATTCCCCTTTGTGTATCTTGGCGTTATAGATATCCCACAATTCGGGACGCTGGTTCTTGGGGTCCCACTGGTGGAAACGGTCGCGGAACGAAAAAATCCGTTCTTTGGCCCGCGACTTCTCCTCATCGCGACGGGCGCCGCCGAAAGCGGCATCGAACTTGTACTTGTCCAGAGCGGCCAGCAAAGCCTGTGTCTTCATCAAATCGGTATGCACCTTGCTGCCGTGGGTAAAGGGACCGACACCCTGGCGGTAAGCCTCCTCGTTGGATTCCACGATGAGGTCCCAGCCGAACTCCTTCGCATAACGGTCGCGAAATTCGATCATCTCATGGAATTTCCACTTGGAATCGATATGCATCAGCGGGAAAGGCACTTTGCCCGGAGAGAAAGCCTTTTCGGCCAGCCGCACCATCACGGACGAATCTTTGCCGATGGAATACAGCATGACCGGGTTTTCGAATTCCGCAGCCACCTCCCGAATAATATGAATGGACTCGGCTTCGAGTTCTTTCAAATGACTTAATTTATAGGTAGGCATATTTGCATGAAGGCGTCGAAACGCCGTTAATTATACTTTTTTTATCTGATTGCTCCGCAAAGGTAAACATTATTTGCCAACCAGCCAATCGGCGACTTCCCCGCGCCGGAAGCGGGAAAGAACCGGGAAAACACGAAACGGCCCGAAAAACGGCCGAAACGGACCGGTTATTCGGGCAGGGAAACTCTTTGCAGCACGACTTCGAGCAGGCGTCGCACCGACTCTTCGAGCGGGGCGGCGGAAGTGTCGATAACCAGATCGGGATGTTCCGGCGCCTCGAAAACCGACGAAATACCGGTAAATTCCCGGATCTCCCCGCGCCGGGCCTTTTTATACAACCCTTTGACATCGCGGGCTTCGCACACTTCGAGAGGAGTGTTCACATAGACCTCCACAAAATTCTCCCGACCGATGATTTCGGCGGCAGCGGCACGGATACGGTGGGTAGGACTGATAAAGGCAGCGATGGTAATGATGCCCGTATCGACGAACAGTTTGGAAACTTCGGCGATACGGCGGATGTTTTCGAACCGGTCCTCTTCGGAAAAGCCCAGATTCTTATTAATGCCGTGGCGGATATTATCGCCGTCGAGAATCCGGGAAAGGAACCCGCGGGCGTACAACTCCCGTTCGAGCGCAAGGGCAAGCGTGCTTTTGCCCGACCCCGACAGGCCGGTAAACCAGATCATGACTGCCCGCTGCCCCAGCAACCGTTCGCGGTCGGCCCGCTGCAACATGCGGTCGTATATCGGATAGATGTGATTTTGCTCCATAACAAAATTGCGAAAAACGGGTTAAAATTAAACGAAAAACCGGAAAAGCGAAATCCCGACCGATCATTTGGACCGATATGGGACAATTATTCCGACGATTTGACCACAAAGCAGGGATTCAGTAAATCGGGCTTGTTATAAACCAGCGGCATGCCGTCGTCCAGGCAGCAAACCGTCCGTCCCGCGCACCGGGCGATGGCGTCGCCGGCCGCCGTATCCCACTCCATCGTAGGCGCAAAACGGGGATAAACGTCCGCCGTGCCTTCGGCGACCATGCAGATTTTCAACGAACTGCCGCGCGACACGATTTCGGTCCGCGCATGGCTTTCCTTCAACCGTTCGATATATTCCGCCGTCGCTTCGTTCATGTGGGAAGCGGAAGCCACGATGCGGAACGTATCGTGCACAGCGTCAAGCGGCAGCCGTCGCGCACGTTCCAACTGCTGCCGGAATGCCGGAGAACCTGCGTTTTCCACGTCGTCCAGCCGGTAAGCGCCCAAACCCTCTTCGGCGAAATAAAGCGTCCGCGAAACCGGCACGTAAATAACGCCCGATACGGGCGTTCCGGAACGGACCAAAGCGATATTGACCGTAAAATCGCCGTTGCGCTTGATAAACTCTTTCGTTCCGTCGAGCGGATCGACGACCCACAAAAGTTCCCATCCGGCCCGGACGCCGTACGGCTCGTGCCGTCCTTCCTCGCTGAGTATGGGGATGCCCGTAGGGCGCAAAGCCTCCGCAATCCGTTTATGGGCCGCTTTGTCGGCCACGGTCAAAGGGGAGTTGTCGCTTTTGCGTTCGATCTGGAAATCGGCGGCGGGATCGGTGTAAATCCGGAGAATATCGTTCCCGGCCGCTACGGCCGCACAAACGGCCACATATAAATTGTCACTCATCTTCACTCGTATAAACCGCAGGCACAAATATATCTTTTTTGCCTGCCGAAAAAGCGAAAACGGGAAATTAAGCGCGGCTACGGCACGGTTCGGCCCGAAAGATTTTCCGAACACCTTCCCGAACGCCCGTCCGCCGCACGTCCCCGTGTCCGTTCCCGCCGGCAGGATTCATCCGTTCTCGAAAGCCCGATTCCCGTATGTGCGCCCCCGGTTTGAAAAAGAGAAACGAGGCCGCCGATTGTCTTCCGGACCGCCTCGTTTCTCCCCCTTCGGAAAAATTTCTCTATTCATCGGGCCGCCACAGATTGGCGACGGGCAGATTGAGCCGCCGCGCCCGATTGACGGTATAACCCGTACCGCCGGGCTGACCGTCGTAATAGCAAATGACATGCGAACAACGTTCGAGCATCCAGTCGTTGCGGCGCAGGAAACAGCCGCGGTCCCGCGTTTCCGACAACCGGTACACCTCGTCGGCCTGTTCCAGCAAACGGGCGTACAACCGGCGCGAGCGGTCGTCGAAACGGGCCGGCTGATCGGGGCAGGGAACGGCCGCCACCAGCCGGATATCCGGACAGGAACCGCTGTCGCGCAACAGAATGACGGCTTCGGCCGCCCACTGGTCGAAACCGGTGGCCATGCCGCTGATGAAGGTACGGTAACCCGCTCCGTACAACTGTTGCACGGCCTCCTGCAAACGGGTACGGATCTGCCGGTAACGGACGGCGTCGTATCCGCCGGGGAAAATCTTCTCCAGCCGGTAACCGGTAAAAGCCGCCGTAGTGGAAGCATCGAAAATCAAAATCATACTTCAAAAATAACAAATTCCATGCAAACGGACAATAACGGACCGAAGAATTCCGCCGGAAAACGCGAAACGGGGCTGCCCGTTCCTTTCCGGCAGCCCCGCTTGATCGATCCAGACCGGGATATTCTATGCGTTCATCTTAATATATTGGTAATGCGGGCCGAAACGTTCGAACGCCGCTTTTTCCAAAGCTTCGCGATGGTCGGGATGGGCCACGCCGATAATCAGTTTGGCCCGCTCCTGCAACGATTTTCCATACAAATCCACCGCCCCGTATTCCGTCACGAAATAGTGGATGTGAGCCCGAGTGGTCACTACGCCCGCACCGGGATTCAGCACCGGAGCGATTTTGCTGATACCCTTGTTCGTTACCGAAGGCATGGCGATAATGGCCTTGCCTCCCTTACTCATCGACGCCCCGTAAATGAAATCGATCTGGCCGCCGACGCCCGAATAGAACGTGGTTCCCAACGAATCGGCGCAGACCTGTCCGGTCAGGTCCACCTGCAAAGCGGAATTGATGGCCGTTACTTTCGGGTTGCGGGCAATGACGTACGGATCGTTGGTATATCCCACATCCATCATCATCACGCCGGGATTGTCGTCAATGAAATCGTACACCTTCTGCGACCCCATCAGGAACGTGGAGACCATTTTGCCCTTGTCCGTCGTCTTGTTCATCCCGTTGATCACTCCGCTTTCCACCAACGGCAACACGCCGTCGGCGAACATTTCCGTATGGATTCCCAGATTCTTATGACCGGTCAGCTGAGCCAGCACCGCATTGGGGATGGAGCCGATACCCATTTGCAGACACGCGCCGTCTTCGATCAGCGCGGCGCAATGTTTCCCGATGGCGGTTTCCACCTCGTTGGGAACCGCGAAACGGGCCTCTTCCAACGGCGTGTCGTCTTCACAGAAATAGTCGATCATGGAAGCATGGATCATGGCGTCGCCAAAAGAACGGGGCACATGGGGATTGACCACGGCGATAACGGTTTCGGCGCATTCGACGGCGGCCAGCGTAGCATCCACGGAAGTTCCCAGCGACACGTAGCCGTGTTTGTCCACGGGCGAAACCTGAATCATGGCCACGTTGCAGGGCAACACCCCCGCACGATAAAGCCGCTGCGTTTCGCTCAGGAAAACGGGGATATAATCGGCATAACCGGATTGCGTTACCTTGCGGACGTTGCTGCCCACGAAAAAGCTGTCGAGCTGGAACACCCCTTCCAGTTCCGGAGCCGCGTAAGGCGCAGGCCCCTCGGTATGCAAATGGTGGATGTGCACGTTGGTAAATTCCTTGTTCCGTCCGCGTTCCACCATGGCATCGATCAGGATGCGGGGAGCGCTGGCCACACTGCTCAGATGGATGTGGTCGTTCGACTTGATAACTTTGACCGCCTCTTGCGGAGTAACAAATTTAATATCCGGTTTCATCAGGGTTATGTTAAAACGATTTATGATTTTAATTATAAAAAACCATTCCGGAGATTTCCCGCTTCCGGAATGGCATACAAATATAGCGAATTATTTTCAAATCCGTCGAAATTCTTTCGGACATTTTCCCCGGCAGACAAACCGGATTTCATGACGGTCCCGGTTTTCCGGACGTCCGAGGCCGGCTTTATCGGGGAACCGGGGCATGCTTCGGGGGAAAATCATTTGATGATCTCGAACTGCTCCTGCGTCGTGATTTTCTCGCAATAATGGCAACGGAGAGTCACTTTTTCCTTGTCCACGATTTCGAATTTCGGCGTAACCGGCTCCTTGTTCGTAACGCAAATGGGGTTGGCGCAACGGATGCTCCCCTCCAGCGTATCGGGAACCGACACGCTGAGTTTGCGAACCACCTCGAAATTCTTGATATAATTGACACGGGCCATCGGCGCGAAGATCGCGATCTTGTTCAACGCCTCCTGCGGAACCTCCATATCCGAAATCTTGATGATGGCCTTGGTTCCCATGCGCTTGCTTTCGAGATTGTTCCCGAACGTAATGCGGTTGGTAATGTTTTCGAGTTGCAGAATGTTCATGATCTTGAACAGGCTGCCGGAAGGTATGTGGTCAATGACAGTGCCGTTTTCGATGGCGCTTACTTCTAATACTGTTTTCATGATATCGCTCGGTTTTATTTGACGCCTAAAAGATAGGAAATGATGGCCATGCGGGTAAACACGCCGTTGCGGGCCTGATCGAAATAGTATGCCTTGGGGTTGGCATCGACGGAGGTATGGATTTCATTGACCCGGGGCAACGGATGAAGAATGCGCATGTTTTCCTTCGTGCCCTCCAGCATGGAATCCCGGAGAATATAGGCATTCTTTACCCTTTCGTATTCCATCAGGTCGGAGAAACGTTCCCGTTGCACGCGCGTCATATAGATAATGTCGGCTTCGCGGATGTAAGCGTTCATATCGGTCGTCTCCCGGAATTCCATCCGGTGTTCGCGCAAAAATATCTTGTACTCTTCGGGCAGTTCGAGTTCGGGCGGCGCCACGAAGGTAAAACGGCCGTTGAAATGGGCCATGGCCTGAATGAGGGAATGGACGGTGCGGCCGTACTTGAGATCGCCTACGACCATGATATGGATATTGTCGAGCCGGCCCTGCGTCTTTTTGATGGAATAGAGATCGAGCAACGTCTGGCTGGGGTGCTGGTTGGAACCGTCGCCGGCATTGACCACGGGAACGGTGGCGCATTCGCTGGCGTAGCGGGCGGCCCCTTCGATGTAATGGCGCATGACGATCATGTCGGTATAGTTGGAGACCATGCGGATCGTGTCGTGCAGGGTTTCGCCTTTGGAGACGCTGGTATTGCTGGTATCGGCGAACCCGATGACGCGGCCGCCCAACCGGTTGATGGCGCTCTCGAAACTGAGCCGCGTACGGGTGGAAGGTTCGAAGAACAGGGTGGCGATGACCTTATCGCACAGCAGCTTCTGGTTGGGATCGGCCTCGAATTCGGCCGCCAGATCCATGATTTTCAGAATTTCCTCTTTCGTGAAATCATTGATGGACACAAGACTTTTGCTCATAATCGTATTGTTTGATTTTATTCGCTCATTCATATCCGGCAAACGTGAAGGCGAGCCCTTCCACCTTTTCCAACCGTTCCTTCAGGCGCGTCTCCTCGTCCCGGCGGATGGCGAGACGCATGGCGCAATCGTTGTCGAAACGCTGGGACACCACCTGCGGCTGCATCTCCTTGACCGCCTTCATCACGTCGTTCATGGAAAAATAAGGAAAGACGAGTTCGTAATGCGCATCGACCGTCTTTTCCACGATTTCCGCCCGTGCAAGAGCATCGGCCGCCGCCGTCTTGTACGCTTGGATCAACCCTCCCGTCCCCAGCTTGATACCGCCGAAATAACGGACGACGACCACCAGCACGTTGGTCAGACCGAACGAAAGAATCTGTCCGAGAATGGGACGGCCCGCCGTGGAAGAAGGCTCGCCGTCGTCCGCCGCCCGCGTGCGTTCGCCTTCGGCGCCCAACCGCCATGCGAAGCAGTGGTGCCGTGCGCTGTAATGTTCCTTTTTGATGGATTCGATACGGGAAACCGCATCGGATTCGGAAAAAACGGGAAGAGCGAAGGAGATGAATTTACTCCCTTTTTCCTTGTATAATCCTTCGGATAATGCAGTTATCGTTTTGTAAGTATCCAAAACTTCGCTCTTTGATTCAAACAAAGGTAGGATTTTTTTCATAAATTGCTACATATTTTTGTCCCAAAAACAACCGTCATGAAGAAAAAACGCCAGACACGTCTATTGTCCCTCTCCGCCGCCTTGTGCCTGCTGGCAGCGAGCGGCGAAGCGCAAGCCCCCCTTTTGTGGCCCATCCAAGGGCACCGGTCCGGAGAAAATATACTTTTCCGTCCGCAGGAATACATAAACGAGGAATTGAATTCAAGTAACCTCTTCATCGGCGCCCCCGAAGGAACGGCCGTGGTGGCTCCCGCAGACGGAACCGTCGATTTTTTCAGCGTGGGATACGCCTCTTCCCTGACCCGTTCCACGAGCATGCGCCCGGAAACGGATCCGCCCACCTTCGACGCCATGCTGGCCGACGCCCGCCATTCGAAAGAGATGCTTTCCGTTCCCGCCCGTTACGTCACGGGATCGCTAACCCTGCGCCTTGCCGACGGTCGCAAGCTGTCCATATCGGGCCTGGAGGGCGACGTTCCCTACAAAACGGGGATGAAGATCTCGCGGGGCGATGTATTGGGAAGCGTGGGTTACGCCTATAAAGCCATCAAAGAACCCCACATCCGGCTCAGCTTCTCCAAAGCCTCTTCCATAATAGACCCGATGACTCCTTTCGGACTGAAAACGAGTTTCATTCCCCCCCAAGAATTCAAACTTCCCGAAAAGCTTTCCCGAACGGAAGCGGAAGAAGATTATACGCTCCTCATCGATGCCCTAAAAGAAGCCTACCCTTCCCTCTACGATATCGTTACCCCGGAAGAACTGGCCGCGACGGACTCGGCCGCCCGCGCCCGCATCGCCGAAACCCAGGATATCGGTTACGCAGACTTTTACGATGTCGTAAAAGCGACCCTGGCCCGCATCCCCGACAGTCACCTCAACTTACTGACCCGAAATCCCCGCAGCGGGTCCGACGTCCATGTCCCGCACCTGCTGATCGCCGCCTTCGGCGACTCCATCCGGGTCGTCCACGCGCAACCGGGTTACGAACAACACTTAGGCAAACGGGTCGTTGCGATAGACGGAATCGGAGATACCGCCTACCTGGCCCGTACGGACCGGCTCGTCACAGGCTACGACGGAAGCGGCAACCGGAGCTACATAAACTATATCCGCGCCGTTTCGTGGAACATCATGTACGAGATGCGTATTTTCGGTCCCCGCACCACCCGGCTGACCTTCGCCGACGGTACGGAAGTAACCGACGAGTGGGTGCCCGCCTCAAAGGCAGGCAAGGTAACGCCTTCCATGAACAAAAAGGGCGTCGATTATTTCGAACGGCTCGTGGACAGCGGGAAACGGCCCTACCGGTTCGGCGTACTCAACGACTCGACCGGCTTTTTCGGACTGACGACCTTTGACCTCAACGAAATACAGTTGGAACAACTGGCAGACTCCCTGCGTCCGCTCTTTAAGAAACCGCACCTGATCATAGATGTCCGGGACAATCTCGGCGGCGACGTACAGGTAATGCACAAACTGCTGACCTGGTTCCTCAACGCCCCCTCCCGAAAGACGGCATCGTACAATCAGGTAACCCGTCCGGGACCATTCCGGAGCTTCGTTCACAGCATCAATTACGACTCCTCGATGGTTCTTTTTCCCGATGCCCGCCCCATGGACACGGGTACCGGTTACCTTACCGACGAGACCGCCCTCGACCCCCTTCTCTTTCCCGACACCACGCTGAATTATACCGGCAGACTGTACATACTGACGGACGAACACTCCGTCTCGGCGGCCACCCTCTTTCCCGCCACGCTGGTACGCAACCACCGAGCGGTAACGGTAGGACGCGAAACAAGGTCGGGCTACCATTTCATGACCGCCATGAAGTTCGCCCAATTGCGCCTGCCCCGTTCCGGTATCATGGTGCGCATTCCCTTGACAAAAACCGTTTTCGACACGCTCGTCACGGCCCGCACGCCCCGGGGACGCGGCCTCCTGCCCGACTACGAAGTGCCTCTGACCTACGAAGAGATTTTCACTTCGGCCAAAGACCTCGTGCTCGACCATGCCCTGCAACTGATCGCCGACGGCCGCTACCTCGGTCCCGATCCCTTTCCCGAAGCAGAAACGGAAAAGAAGAGGAATTGGCCCCTCTGCGCTTCCCTCGGGATTCCGGCCGTCCTGCTGGCCGTTTTCGTCCTGCGCAAACGGCTGCCCGGCCGGCGGAAAAGTCAAGCCCGGTCCGGCGATAACCGCTTCCACAAACCGGAACCGTAAAAACGAAAACGGACTCTTCCGTCCCGTAATCCGGTCACAGACATGCCCGAACTGCCCGATCGGTTTCCGATTCGGACCGCTAACGTCCTCCGGTCACGATTTTCGTAAAACGGGGCAGAAAACGGTTCGACAGGCGATACAGGACGAGTGCGGACGCGACGGTCAGCCCAACGACCGCGAAATAGATCAGTACCATCGCCGCATCGCTTTCCGGCTGAAAAAGGCGCAACAGGACTTTACGAATCGGCGCCAGCAACCACGGTTCGTGAACGGCGAACACGAAAAAACTGGCGGCGGAAAGAAACGGCACGGGAGCGATGCGGCCCCGTTCGAGCGACCGGCCGACCCACAGGAAGATCATCACAACGCCTGCGACAATGCCGAGTCTATGCAAACAGGCGTTGAACGGCTGCCACTTGGTCAACAGATCGGCCAACGCCAGGCAAGGATAGAGAAAAAACGTCCACCGGCCGGTTTTCCGGAATTCGGACAACAGATTTTTACCGCGAACGGCAAACCACCCTCCCGCGGAAAAGAAAAACAGGGCGGCACTGCTCAAACCGTAAATTCCGACAACGGGCAACTGTCCTCCCGCTCCCCAGAAAAGCCCCAGTGCCAGAATGCCCCAGATAGCCGTTTTGCGGATAAAACTATAAACGACCGGAGAGAGCAGCACCATGACGAACAGGTCGCGGATAAACCAGAAAGGATAAGCGATCGGATAAGTCATCGTGCCCTCGTCGTTGGGAATACCCCACAGGGCGGAGACGAAAAAGCGCGGCGAGCATTCGACCCTGCCGGCGAACCAGCCGGAGAGGAAAGGTAACCGGGACAACAGGAAGAAAAGCAAAAGGACAGCCACATTCCAGAACAAGTAAGGAACCAGTAACGACACGGTTCTTTTTTTCAGCTTTCCCGCATACGCCTTCCCGAAAAAGCCGGTTTCGGTATGCCGGAAAAACAGAAATCCGGAAATCAGGAAAAAAGCGGGCACGGCCAAACTGCCCAACACATGGGAAAACAGTTCCATGACCGTCCGGCAGACAGGGAAATCGCCGGAACTTCCCACGCTGAAATTGTGGATAAACAATACACCTACAATCAGGGGAAAGCGTAAATAGTCGATGGTTCGGAATTGCAGTTCATCGTTTTTCGTCATCATGTTTCGAGATTCATTTCGGTTTCCGGTGCAATATTCGAAAATAATCGGAATATATATATACAATTCGGACCGGCTCGAATTCGCCCGCAAAAATTCGGGAAAAATCCGAAATCGTTGCGGCAGCGGGCTTTCGGACGACCATTCGTCTTTCGTCGGCCGGGAAAAAACGGCCGTCGGGGGCGGAACCTTCCGATCGGGAACTGCCGCCGGGCCGCCGAGTACAAACCCTAACGGCATTGCCTGGTAAAAAGGCCGCTTATTCGTATTTTTTTGGAATTCGGGATAAATTCATTACCTTGCGCTCCCTACCGAGCATAAAATCGATACAATATATAAACGACAGAAGAACATGAAACAACCCTTAAAAATCGTTGTGTTGGCCAAACAGGTTCCCGACACCCGCAATGTGGGGAAAGACGCCATGAAGGCGGACGGAACCGTCAATAGAGCCGCTCTTGCGGCCATTTTCAACCCGGAAGACCTGAACGCGCTGGAACAGGCGTTACGGCTCAAGGACCGGTACGCGGCCGAAGTCAAGATATTGACCATGGGACCTTCCCGCGCCGCCGACATCATCCGCGAAGGCATGTTCCGCGGAACCGACGGAGGTGTGCTGCTGACCGACCGCAAATTCGCCGGCTCCGACACGCTGGCCACCTCTTACGCGCTGGCCTGCGCCATTCGGAAAATGAATCCGGATATCATCATCGCCGGCCGCCAGGCCATCGATGGCGACACCGCCCAGGTAGGCCCGCAGGTGGCGGAAAAGCTGAACCTGCCGCAGGTAACCTATGCCGAAGAGATCGAAAAGATAGAAGGAAACGAAATATACATAACCCGCCGTCTGGAAAACGGTATCGAAAAGGTCAAAGCGCCCTATCCCTTAGTGGTCACGGTAAACGCTTCGGCGCCTGAAGCGCGTCCGCGAAACGCCAAGTTGGTTATGAAATACAAATACGCCAAAAGCGTGAGCGAGACGCAGGAAGCGACGGAAGACTACTACCAGTCGTTGCGGTCGCAACGCGACTACCTGACGATTCCCGAATGGGGAGTAGCCGACGTGGACGCGGAAGCGGAACAGCTGGGATTGCCGGGCTCCCCGACCAAAGTGAAAAAAATCGAAAACATCGTGTTCCAAGCCAAAGAGGCCAAACGCCTGACCGCTGACGACAACGACATCGCAGGGCTGATGCAGGAACTGATCGCCAGCCATACGCTGGGTTAATCGCCGGAACTGAATCAATAACGAAAAACGAGTAAGAAAGTGAATAACATATTTGTTTATTGCGAAATAGAAAACGGTAAAGTAGCCGACGTAAGCCTCGAGCTGCTTACCAAAGGGCGCGCATTGGCGCAAACCTTAGGCTGCAAATTGGAAGCGCTGGCCATAGGGCACGGCCTCGCAGGCATCGAAAAGCAACTGGAACTTTACGGAGCCGACACGGTTTACGTGGCCGACTGCGAATGTCTGGCTCCCTACCGCACCCTGCCCCACGCCTCCATCGTATGCGGAGTCTTCCGCGAACAACAGCCGCAGATCGCGCTGTTCGGCGCCACCACCATCGGGCGCGACCTGGCGCCGCGCGTGTCTTCGGCCCTGCACAGCGGGCTGACGGCCGACTGCACCAGCCTTGAAATCGGCTCACACACCGACGCGAAGAGCGGGAAAGAGTACCAGAACCTGCTTTACCAGATACGTCCCGCCTTCGGGGGCAACATCATCGCCACCATCATCAACCCGGAATGCCGTCCGCAGATGGCCACCGTGCGCGAAGGCGTGATGAAGAAAGAAGCCGTGGCGGCTCCCAAACCGGCGGAAGTCGTCAAGATAGACCCGAAAAAATACGTGACCGACGCGGATTTCGCCGTGCAGATTCTCGAACGCGAACTGGAAGAACGGAAAATCAACATCAAAAACGCCTCCGTCATCGTGGCCGGCGGCTACGGCATGGGGTCGAAGGAAAACTTCAAACTGCTGCATGAGCTGGCCGAAGTGTTGGGCGGCGAAGTAGGCGCGTCACGCGCCGCCGTGGACGCAGGGTTCGCGGAACACGCCCGTCAGGTAGGACAGACCGGGGTAACGGTACGCCCGAAACTGTACATCGCCTGCGGCATCTCCGGACAGATCCAGCATACGGCGGGCATGGACGGCGCGGCCATGGTCATCTCGATCAACAACGATCCGGAAGCCCCCATCAACAAGCTGGCCGACTACGCCATCACGGGCGACGTGATGGAAGTGGTTCCCAAAATGATCAAATATTACAAGGAAAACTCGAAATAGCGGTTTCCGCGATTCATTAACAAGATAGAAAAAAATGGCTAATTTCTTTTTAGACAACAAGGATATACAATATCATTTGGGCCATCCGCTGATGAAAAAAATCGTGGAGCTCAAAGAACGCAATTTCGCAGACAAGGAAAAATACGACTACGCCCCGATCGATTTCGAAGATACGATCGACAACTACAAGAAAGTGTTGGAAATCATCGGTGAGATCTGCGGCGACGTCATCGCCCCGAACGCGGAAAGCGTAGATCAGGAAGGGCCACAGGTCGTGAACGACCGCGTGGTCTATGCCCGCGGAACGGCGGAAAACCACGAAATGCTGACGAAAGCCGGCGTATATGGCATATCGCTGCCCCGGAAATGGGGAGGTCTGAACTTTTCGATGGTTCCCTACGTCATGTCGTGCGAACTGGTTTCGCGGGCGGACGCCGGGTTCGGCAACATCTGGGGGTTGCAGGACTGTGCGGAGACGCTGCATGAATTCGCTTCGGACGAAATCAACGACGAATACCTGCCTTTGATCAACAAGGGCGCCACCTGCGCCATGGACCTGACCGAACCGGACGCCGGATCGGATTTGCAGGCGGTCATGCTGAAGGCGCATTACGACGAAAAAGCGGGCACCTGGCTGCTGAACGGCGTAAAACGGTTCATTACCAACGGCGACGGCGATATCGCCTTAGTACTGGCCCGTTCCGAAGAAGGAACGACGGACGCCCGCGGGTTGTCGCTGTTCGTCTATGACAAGAAGCACTACGCCGTGAAGGTGCGCCGCATCGAACATAAACTGGGAATTATCGGTTCTCCGACCTGCGAACTGGTATTTACCAACGCTCCGGCCCGGTTAGTGGGCGACCGCAAGATGGGGTTGATCCGCTACGTGATGGGCTTGATGAACTCCGCCCGGCTGGGCGTGGGCGCACAGTCCACCGGCATTTCGGAAGCGGCTTACCGCGAAGCGTTGAAATATGCGCACGAACGCAGGCAGTTCGGCAAGGCGATCATCGAATTCCCCGCCATTTCGGAAATGCTGACCGACATGCGGGCCAAAGTGCATGCGTCGCGCGCCATGCTGTACGAAACGACCCGTTACGTAGATATGACGAAAGCCTACTTCCACCTGTCGAAAGAGCGAAAACTGGAAAAGGAAGAACGGGACGAAATGAAATATTACGGCCGTCTGGCGGACGCCTATACGCCGATGCTGAAACTGTTCGCCAGCGAATACGCCAACCAGGTGGCTTACGACGCCCTGCAGATTCACGGGGGATCGGGCTACATGAAGGACTATCCCGTGGAACGGCTGGTGCGCGACGCCCGCATCACGAACATCTACGAAGGGACGTCGCAGTTGCAGGTCGTAGCCGCCATCCGCGGCATCACGACGGGCGTATATGTTGAAAACATCAGGAAATACGAACAGGACGCCTACGCTCCCGAACTGCAGGCGCAGTACAACATGCTGAAGGGCATGCGCGAACAGTTGGAAAAAGCGGTGGACTTCGTCATGCACACCGAAGGCTCCACCTCGGAATTCATCGACTTCCATGCCCGCCGTCTGGTAGAAATGGCCGGACACGTGGTGCTGGGACACCTGCTGCTGCGTCAGGCGAGCGACGAGACCTGCGGTTGCGAAGAGTACCGCATCAGCGCCGTGACCTACATCAAGAGCGGAAAGGCCAAAAACGCCGCGCATTACGATTACATCCTGTCGAACGGACCGGACGAAATCGGCATGTACAAGATGGACTAAACGAAAGTCCGTTTCTGCAACCGATGGCAGACGTTAATACATCTGCCATCGGATTAGGGGCAAATCGCTACAACAAGCGTTTAGCGTTATCGTTCCGGAAATTGTAAAACGGTCAAGCATAACTCAAATACGATTAGTGTGGAAACATAAAAAACACACTAATCGTATTTTTTATTACAATGACATTAAATTGGGTTCACAAGAAGCGATTATGCGGATTATTGAAGGCACAAATTTTTATTCTCTCAGATTTTTTCATATCTTTATCATAAAAGACAGTAGAAATACTGTTTCGTATAAACCGTATAAAAGAAGTGCCGATGAAAAAAGGTGTTAAACAGACTTGGCTGGCAGAAAAACCCGGTAAGAGTTTCAGTATTGTTAATTCTTACAACAGCCAAGTTTGCAAAGTACTATTTGAAATAGCAAAACACTTCAAATGAACCCGAAAAATTTAATCAAAAGTAAACAGTTATGGCAAAAATATTTATAAGTCATTCTTCAAAAGACAAAGAGATTGTCGATTTATTCAAAAATATAATTCTAAATGCCGGATTGGGAATTTTAGATAACGCTATTACATACACTTCAGCACCGGAAACCGGTGTAGCTACCGGTGGCAATATTCCACAATATATTAAAGATAATATTGCCGATAGCGACTTTGTCTTTTTCATGATTTCGGATAACTATCGGAAAAGCGAAGTATGCCTGAATGAAATGGGCGCAGCGTGGGCTTTGGACAAAAATGTCAAGCCATTGCTTCTGCATAATGTATCATTCAAATCTGTCGGTTGGTTATATGGGATGAATCTATGCGCAAAAATAGACGATGCAGATAGACTGGACGAATTGCGGGATGAATTTTTGGAGAAATACGACTCTTGTCCTAAAACGGTAGTATGGAATAGACAAAAAGCCGAATTTCTCGCCAAAATGGCGACATTAACACAAAATAATACTGCGCTTATTTGCATGACTCCAATAAAAGAAAGTGAAGTATTTGGGCTGTTAGATTATCGAGAGGCTTTCGATAACCACTTGGATTTATTCCGTCAAATAGCGAAAGTGTTAACAGATGAAATGGATCAACTAAAGGACAAGACAATAATTCGCACCAAACAATTATCGTCATTAAATACCCAAGCATACAGTCCATCGCAAGCCAAAGAAATCATAATGGGGTCTGCACAAGACATGAATCAAATGTCGGATGCCATCGATAATAATGCACCTAAACTATCAAAGCATTTTAAAGCAGCCATTGAAAACGCCATTAAAATGCAACAATGCTTTGATACGGATCAAGACACAAAAGAAGAAAATAGAAAGGTGTTAAACAGTTTGATTCAATCCATAATTTCAGCAAAAGATGCAACAATTCAAGGTAAAGACGTTTTATCGAGTATGCCCAGCATGATAAAATCCCAAATCGCAGCCAGAAACAGACTTGCAAAAGGATATTCGACCTTAATAACAGTTTACGACGAATGTATAACAGAAGCGACAAAATTACTTAAAGCATAAAAATATGCCTACACTGACTTGGATAGGAAAAGATAAGGTTGTGAACCATCATCGGGAAGTGCCGTACCGCGTACTGGAGCATAAATACGGATTTCGGGCGGAGGATGCTGACGATCGGACACCGACGGAGAGCGGCAACAAAATCATACACGGCGACAACTTGGAGGCGCTGAAATCATTGCTGCCCGAGTACGAAGGGAAAATCAAGTGCATCTATATCGATCCGCCGTACAACACGGGCAATGAAAAGTGGGTCTATAACGACAACGTGAACGACCCGAAGATCAAGAAGTGGTTGGGCGAAGTGGTCGGCAAGCAAGGCGAGGATTTAAGCCGCCACGACAAATGGCTTTGTATGATGTATCCGCGTCTAAAACTGTTGCACAAACTGCTGGCGGAGAATGGTGCTATTTTCATTTCGATCGATGATAACGAACTTGCCAATCTGAAACTGCTTTGCGATGAAATTTTCGGAGTAAATAATTTTATCGGACAATGGCATTGGTTCAAGTCTGCAACACCACCCAATCTTTCTTATAAAATCAAAAAGAACATAGAGTATATTATTTGTTACGAAAAGCAAAAAAGCAATACTAAATACAAAGGTATTCAAAAGGTTAGTGGCAGTGATGATCCTATGACAAAACCCCAGAATTCATTGAAAACTTTAAAATTTCCAGCAGGAAGCATTCATATCAAAGGAGCCAACCGAACTATTCCTGCGGGTATATACGGAACTGACAAATTTCCTAACAAGTTATTAAACGATTTGATTGTAACAAATGGAGTAAATGCGAACGAAGTCGAATTCGAGAACAAATTTATATGGCTACAAAAGAAATTGGAAAACGAACTTGCGCAAAATACGATCATAAATTGCTCGAACAGACTTGTTTTATCTTATAAAAAACACGAATACGATCCTGAAGTCCCACCTAATCTAATAGATTCAACAGTCGGTGTAAATACGACGGAAGAAGCGGGTAAAGTCTTATTTTCTATATTTGATGGACAAAATGTGTTTGATTACCCCAAAGATATTTCGTTAATCGAGTATATTATAAACTTTTTATGTAGTCCCGACGATATTATCCTCGACTCTTTCGCAGGTTCGGGGACGACAGCTCATGCGGTGTTAAATCTGAACAAGAAAGACAAAGGCAATCGTAAATTCATCCTCGTCGAAATGGAGAATTATGCCGAAAGCATTACCGCCGAGCGGGTGCGTCGGGTCATGCGGGGTTACGGCGAAGGTAAAAATGCCGTAGCCGGCACGAACGGCGCATTCGATTATTACGAGTTGGGCGAACGGATGTTCGACGAGGAGCAAAACCTCAACGAGAATATCGACGAGGAAAAGATTCGCGAGTATATCTACTACACCGAAACCAAACGACATTTAGAGCGCGAGCGCACCGAAGCGTCGAAATATCTGCTTGACACTTACAATGCGACGGGTTATTATTTCTATTACGAGCGCGACCGACTGACAACGCTCAGCATCGATACGCTGCATATCGTAACGGAACGTGCCGAGCAGTACGTTATTTACGCCGACATCTGCACCATACCGCCGCAAGTGTTGGCTGCCCGAAACATTACCTTCAAAAAAATTCCGCGCGACATCAAACAATTCTGATTTTATGGAACTCAAGCAATATCAAAAAGAAGTAATCGCCGATTTGGATACGTATATCGGATATGTCGAGAAATACGACCACCCCGATACGGCTTTTCATAAATTCTGGGAAGACAAAGGTATTCCGATTTCGGCAATCGACAACTACTATCTGCACCCGTACGACAACAGCATTACCGATGTACCGCACGTAACGGTCAAGGTGCCGACCGCCGGCGGCAAGACTTTTATAGCCTGCCATGCATTGAATACGATATTCAGACATCTGCCTGCCGAGAAGCCGAAAGTCGTGGCATGGTTCGTTCCCTCCGATACGATTCTGAAACAGACGTTGAAGAATTTACGGGATTCGTCGCATCCGTACCGCCAGAAAATAGACAGTCATTTCGGAAATGCCGTATGCGTTGTCGATAAAGAATCGGCATTGTTCGGACACGGCATCAGTCCGACGGAAATCCGCGAGCAGCTGACGATTTTCGTATTGAGCGTACAGTCGTTCGCCGCCAACAATAAGGACGGGCGGCGTGTCTATCGCGAAAACGAAAATCTGGCGGAGTATGCCAAACTGTACGATACGATGACCAAGCGCGTGGAGGGATCGGACGAAACGGGATTGATTCAGGTATTGTCGTATCTGAATCCGGTTGTTATCATCGACGAAAGCCACAACTTCGAAGCCAACTTGCGCATGGATATGCTCAAGGCTATCAATCCATGTTTCATCCTCGACCTGACAGCAACGCCCCGTAAAAAAAGCAATATCATCAGTTTCGTAGACGCCATTAAGCTCAAACGGGCCAACATGGTAAAGCTGCCGGTTATCGTTTATAACCATCGCTCGACGAATGATGTCGTTTCAAGTGCGATACAGATGCAGCGCAGTCTGGAACAAAAAGCCATTGCGATGGAGGCTGAAGGCGGCAGATACATTCGCCCGATTGTGCTGTTTCAGGCCCAGCCGAAAACCGATGACGACAACATTACGTTCGACAAAATCAAAAACAAACTTATCGAAATCGGCATCCCCGAAAACCAGATAAAAATTAAAACGGCCAACAAAGACGAAATCAAAAATACCGACCTGCTGTCCCGCGATTGCCCGGTACGTTATATCATCACGGTCAATGCCCTCAAAGAGGGATGGGATTGTCCGTTCGCCTACATTCTTGCTTCACTGGCCAACAAAACCTCGCGGGTGGATGTGGAGCAGATATTGGGCCGTGTGTTGCGATTGCCTTATACGACCAAGCATAAAGAAGAGTTGCTTGACCTGTCATATGTGTTTACCTCTTCCAACGATTTTCGGAATACGGTCGAAAATATCATAGAGGGACTGAACCGTGCAGGTTTCAGCAAAAAGGATTACCGTATTGCCGAACCTCCGACAGAATCTGCTACCGTTCCGACTGAACAGTCATACCCAAGTCTGTTCGACAACGACGAGTCGATGCGGAATACTCCTGAAACTAATACAGCCGATGACATCAACGAGCAGATAAATACCGAAACGATAAAAATGACCATTGCAGCTCCTGCCGCAAATACAGGAACTGCCGAATTGGAGTCTTTTGCCCGGCAGGAAAGCGAAAGCTACAATCAACAGGCAGCGCAACAGGCAGAAAACAATGATATTCCGAATGATATTAAAGATATGATAAATACATATCCGATTAAAGATATTTTTACGGATAAGGTAAAAGAATTGGTATTGCCGCAATTCGTGAAAAAAATAAACGCCAACTTGATATTTGCCGATGAATATGTGCCGTTGGACAAGACAATGCTTACCGAAGGTTTCGATCTGGACAAATGCGACCACAATATCGATTTTACATGTACCGAAAGCGAGGCGGTACGTGTGGACTTGGAAAAATCCGGCGAAAAGGAATATGCCGTTACAAGAAGAAACCTGAGTGCAAATCAATTGACATTGATAAAACAGTATTTTGCGACGTTATCGCCGGAAAGCAAGCAAAGGCAGTTGGCGGAAATGCTAACAAAGAGTATTTGTTTCGACGAAATTTCCGAGCCACAGATCGCACGTTATATCAAAAAGGCAATTGAGGGCATAGATTCCGAACAACTCGAAGACCTGCACTCGAATGATTGGCAGACAAGAAATACGATTCGACAGAAAATAGAATCGCTGCTGTCTGCATATCAAGAAAAGAAGTTCAAAGAATGGCTCGATACCGGACAGATAAAATGTCAAGCTACATATCGTCTGCCGGAACGGATAACCGTGAAAAAAAAGTCCATTGGTTTGGCAAAAGGACTTTATACGGAAGAGGAGACTATCAACGGCTTCGAGTATGAAGTGATAAACGCTGTCGCCAATTTGGACAACGTATTGTTTTGGCATAGGAATCCGAGCCGTACGGGGTTTTGTATCAATGGTTATATAAATCATTATCCTGACTTTATCGTCCGATTGAATAGCGGTATTACCGTACTCCTTGAAACGAAGGGCGACGACAGAGACAACTCGGACAGTCGGTCAAAGGTTGAGTTAGGAAAGACTTGGGCCAATAAGGCCGGCGAGCAATATCGCTATTTTATGGTATTTGATAAACAGCAGATGGATGGTGCGGTTACTATCAAGGAGCTTTTGCAAAGGTTGAGTGTAATGTGACGATAAAAAACAGATTCAAACGTACAGACATTCAATGAAACCGAGTAGCAATTCGTGTTATGTAAATGGGGTAAAATATGGAAGACAATAAAATAATTATCTACCAAGATGACAACGAGATAACGCGGGTGTCCGTTCGTTTTGCCGACGAGGATCTGTGGCTTACACAAAAGCAGCTGGCTGAAATATATGATACAACGCAAGAAAATATTTCTATTCACATTACTAACATATATCGTGATGGAGAGTTAGAGCAAGAACGAACTTATAAAAAATTTTTATTAGTTCGCCCCGAAGGCTCCCGGCAGGTAAAACGCAATATCGACCACTACAACCTCGACATGATTATCGCATTGGGTTATCGTGTTCAGTCCCAGATAGCTACACGATTCCGTCGCTGGGCGACGCAACGGCTTCACGAATATATCCAGAAAGGCTTTGCAATGGACGATGAGCGGCTTAAACAGGGCGGGAATCGCTATTTCAGGGAACTCTTGCAGCGCATACGGGATATTCGCAGCAGTGAACGCAATTTCTATCAGCAGGTTACGGATATTTACGCGACCGCCGTCGACTATGACCCGCGCAGCGATATGACCAAAACATTCTTCGCTACGGTTCAGAATAAGCTGCACTATGCCGTTCACGAGAATACCGCAGCCGAGGTAATCTATAACCGCGTGGACAACGAAAAGCCTTTTGTCGGAATGACAAACTTCAAAGGCAACTATGTAACCAAAGACGATGTGAAAATTGCCAAGAACTACTTATCGGAAATCGAATTGCAGCGGTTGAATCTTTTAGTATCGGGATTTTTGGATTTCGCAGAATTTCAGGCGTTGGAGATGAATCCAATGACAATGAAAGATTGGATTGAGACGCTCGATAATCAAATCATCGCCAACAAGCGCAAGGTGTTGATAGGCAAAGGCAACATCTCCCACAAAGAAGCGATAGAAAAGGCCGAAAAGGAGTTTGAGATTTACCGTCGACGCGAGATGAGTCTATTCGAGAGCGATTTCGACCGAGCTATCAAGATGCTGAAAGGGAAAGAAGAGTAAATAATGCGTAAACCAATCTATAACAACAGAATCCTGTTGGGGTTGTAAAAATCAGATAAATATATAAACGTTTTTTTCGGATGTATCGAGGAAATATGCCACTTTGCTGTAAAGTATCAATAGATACGCTACAATTTTTCTTTTCGTAGACAAATCTTAATCTGTATCTTCGTGTCATGAAAGAAGATATACGAAAAATACGGATGCGCCAAAAATGGCTTGGGATATACACCGAAACGGGTTCTGTG
>CASDZK010000038.1 GCA_949286165.1 uncultured Alistipes sp. | reverse complement strand
GCCGAACAGATAGCCGACCGTTTACAGGAGGGACGAGTAAACGGGAACTGAATCGAAAGACAGATCAGTATGGATGGTCGAGTGTTTTTAATTGTTAACTCTTTAATGTTTACGATTATGAAAAGCAAATTATTAATCAGCAAATTGTCGGCTGTTTATTTGCCGCTGTTTTTCGTGTTCGTTTTTTTTGCTTGTGATAAGTCGGAATGGGAAGAATCAGATAAAAATACGGAGATCCGATACTTCAGGCCAAGCAGATGACAAAATCGTTGTTCGACATCGACACGACACTGAATGCTTCTTCCGACGATTTTATCTATTTCGAGCCGTATGGTATTGGGCGAAGTTGTGGTTGCGTACTGCCAATTCAAGTATCTATTGTTACGAAAGTACCGACGTTCACTTTCCCGCTGGGAGGAAGTTACGGGTGCAGTAGCTTTAAATTACAGTATACAATAAACGGAACGACATATACTGATGATGATGTTTCCGGAACAGATGTGTATGTAACCGATATACGTATCGGATACGGACAAAGCTGTACGGGAAGTGCGACTTTGATCTGCAAGAATAACGACACAAGATGTAAACCGGCAGGAGAGGAATCTCGTTGTTCTCAAACTGTAAATTTCTCTTTGAAGGAAGGAAGTGGAGGAAGTTCTGGGAATCCTTACAGTTGCGGGCGGAATTATGGGCATGTAGCGGTCGAAGTCATACAAACAGGCGTGGCCCGGATTATCGTAGCCGATCCTTCGATTACATTCAATGAAATGCAGGTAACTCGTTGCGAAGTCTATCACGAAAACCAATCTATTTACGGTATGGACTTGGACGTGGGAGAAAACATCATACAATTTCCGCCGGGCGGCGATTATTGGTTAAAAATGTATAATCCGCAAGAATGTAGCAGGGCAGACGCGCATTTCCTCCGGTGTATTCTTTGGGGGGCTACCGGACCAAAACATGTGGAATATATCAATAACCAACATTGATGCTCCCCTGTCAGAAAGCGAGGTTAATGAATATTAATACCATTTCTGATAATTGTGTATCGGACCTAAAAGTATAAGAGATGTTGTACAATGCAAATTGTTGTAATAGGGGATATGATTGACTGTAAACAGGGAATTTCGCATTTACGATTATAAAAACGGAACAGGTATAATGTCATCTTGACTATTTTGTTCTGGTAATAGGACTTGATTAAATGACGAAGAAGAAAAATAGTCGTTCAATCTTCTGTAAAAGGCTTATATCGAATTTCGGTACAACTCCGAATTCTATTATAACGAAAGAGGATATCGACGCACTTGTGCCTAAAGGGAAAATGTTTCGCGATGTTGTGGAAAAAGTCTGCCGGGAACGAATCGATTATTGCGATAACCGAGTTAAGTGTTAGAACATCGTTTCTATTGTCCTGACGTTTTTAACGGGATACTTTTTATACTTTTGTAAACGGATACGATGCGTTTCCATAGGGAAGCAGCGTTATTTCCAAGGCGGAAGGTAATACGAAAAAATGGAAAAAATATGAATTGTCGAAAAAGGGTATCGACCGACAGAATGATTCGCTGGTGCGGATTGTTGTTCCTGACTTGCGGGTTATGTGTGAAGGCTTTTTCTTTGTCCGGAGTACGTCCCGGTGCCGATGATATGAAAACTTATCTGCCGTTGTTGGAGAATAAGCGGGTCGGGTTGTTGGTCAATCAAACTTCGATGGTAGGCGATGTCCATTTGGTCGATACGTTGAATCGGCTGGGAATCGATATCGTTTGCATTTTGGCTCCGGAACACGGATTCCGGGGCGATGCCGATGCTGGAAGCCTTGTCGGAGACGGAACCGACGCCCGCACGGGGATTCCGGTCGTGTCGCTCTACGGGGCGTCGAAGAAGCCGTCGGACAGTGTGATGCAGCGGTTGGATGTAGTGGTGTTCGATTTGCAGGATGTCGGCGTGCGTTTTTATACCTATCTTTCTACTTTGCACTATCTGTTGGAAGCGGCCAGTGAAAACGGAACGGAAGTTATTATTCTCGATCGGCCCAATCCCAACGGTTTTTACGTGGACGGACCGGTTCTCGATCTCAAACACCAGTCGTTTGTCGGCATTTATCCCATACCCGTGGTACACGGCATGACTTTGGGCGAGCTGGCTGGTATGGCTCGCGGAGAGGGCTGGGTATCGGCGACCGGGAAACTGACGGTTGTCCGGTGTTTGAATTATACCCATGACAGTTTGTATCGCCTTCCGGTCCAGCCGTCTCCCAATTTGCCTGATATGACTTCGGTTTATCTCTATCCTTCACTGTGTTTTTTCGAGGGTACACCTGTCAGCGTGGGGCGGGGAACCCGATTCCCGTTTAAGGCCTATGGACACCCGGGTATGAAGGGGCGTTCTTTTAGTTTTACACCGCGGTCGATGCCGGGTGCGCAGAATCCTCCGCAAAAGGATTGCGCCTGTGCCGGAGTATATCTGGGAAAGATGCCCGAGGAGAAACTGTTGTCGGGAGAAGTAAATCTCGAGTATCTGATCGATGCCTACCGCGATTTGAAGGACGATCCTGATTTTTTTACTTCGTATTTCGAAAAATTGACAGGTGTGGATTATGTACGACAGATGGTGCGGGAAGGGAGAACTGCGAAAGAGATTCGGACCCATTGGCAACCGGATGTCGAACGGTTTAAAAAAATACGAGAAAAATATTTATTGTATGAATAAACGAAGAAACGGTGCGGAGACTTTTGATCCGGAAGCGTTTGAACAAGAGTTGTTTGAAATTGAAAAAGACAAGATTCCGTTTCGTCAGCGAACAAGGAGAGGGGCTGGTTCCGTTCGACCGGAAATTTATCCGGTAATCCGGGAGGCTTTGTTGTTGGAGTTTTTGCTTTCCTCTATGCCTGATCGAAGCAGAACGGCCGTCAAATCGTATTTGACGCATCGCCGAATTCGCGTCAATGAAGGAATCGTTACCCGGTTTGACTATCGGTTGATACCGGGGGATGTCGTTTCGTTTCGCCGGGAAGTCGTACAAAATATTTTCCGTCATCCGATGCTTTCTATCGTATATGAAGACGATTATTTGCTGGTTGTCCATAAAAAGAACGGGTTGCTTTCCATGGCCACCGACCGGGAACGGACGAAGACGGCTTATTATATACTGAGCGAATATGTAAAAAGCAAGGGAAGCGGCAATCGTATCTTTATCGTACACCGGCTCGATCGCGAAACTTCCGGTCTGATGCTTTTTGCAAAGAGCATAGAGGTTCAGCACCGGTTACAGCAGAACTGGAACGATTTGGTATTGGAACGCGAATATGTGGCGGTAGTGTCGGGAATGCTGCCGAAGCTGGAGGGAACTTACCGCTCTTATTTGGCCGAGAATAAAGCGTATGTCGTGTACTCCGTGTCCGATTCCCGGGCGGGAGAACTGGCCGTGACGCATTACCGTGTGTTGCAGCAGGGCCGCGACAATACATTGGTGGCTTTGGGTTTGGAAACCGGGAAAAAGAACCAGATTCGCGTCCACATGAAAGATATGGGCTGTCCGATTGTCGGAGACAAAAAATACGGAGGAAAAATCTCTCCGATTCATCGGCTGGCCTTGCATGCCCGGTCGATCCGTTTTTTGCATCCGGTAACGAATCGGGAAATGAGTTTCGACACTCCCGTTCCCGAATCTTTTTATCGGCTTTTGAAATGAAATGGAATCCGGAAAGCGGACAAAAAGGATAAAAAAAGAGGGTAACCCAAAAGTCAAAGACAGATTTAAGGTTACCTTCTTTTTTAGATTCGGGTGTAACCGGTTACTGGATTACGTTTCCTTCTGGATCGATTTTAATGACGGATATGCTGGTTCCATTGGCAACGGTAAAGGCATAATATGCTTCGCCGGTTGCGGTGGTCACGTAATTTACCTGAGTATATTCTTCGTTTTCGCCGGTTTGCGCTCTGAAAGCATCCATAACGATTGTCGGGACTTTATAAACCAGTTGGTAAGTTTCCAGCCATTCGTATTCAGGATTGGAGAAGACCATTCGGATAATAGATCGGTCGTTCAGTAGATAGACGTTGTAACCGGACTCGTCGATAGCCAGTTCGATGATGAGGGCAAAAGGGTATCGGTCGGCTACGTATTGACGTATTGGCTGGGGCATCATGACAGGCAGATTGTCCCATTCGTTGCTGAATGATTCGCGGATCAACACGCCGTCGGTTGTATAATACAATAGGGCCTCAGCATTGTATTTTTCCACTTCAATGATGTACGTATCTTCGATATCCGGACGTTCGAGTTTGGTAACATCGTCCACAACCCAATCGCTGTATTTGCTGGCGGCGAGATTGTCTTTAATGGCTTGCGACAGGTCCGAATATTTGAAAAGGCTTTCTGTTTGCGCCCATGTACCGTTGCTGCTGTACCAGGCTTCGGTTTTTATTCCGTTGTTCCGGAAATAGGCAACGTAAAAATGGTTGGTTGTGCTTCCCCATGAAATGTTGGTGGCTTGAGGGTACATTTCTTTGAATTTGGCTTCCACTGCCGTTGTAGGATGGATGTCGTCGTCTTTGTCGCAACTTACGAAGACCAATGCGGGAATAAGCAGTAAACACCACATTAAAAATTTTTTCATACTCTTCAATGTTTTAGAATGTTGTAATGCAAAACGATTTTTTAGTAAAGTCTATTATGCGATTATTGTGCCAATTCCGAAAAACAGTATGAATATTGTTGTCGTCTGTCGGCGGATGAGTGTGTAAAGAAGATTTTATTTGACGGAAATAGATAGCTCGGTTTCCGAATCTTTTTGTATCTTTAAAATTTGTATGGTTCTTGTTGGCAGAGAATCGACAGAAAACGGAAAACGAACGGAAGTTTCGCGGTTTTTGCCGGTACGGAAATTTCCGGTTATGATAAAAACGAAAAATTATGTTGCATCCGACATGGAGTTACCGGGCTGTCATTTATGAAGTGAATATCCGGCAGTATACGGAGGAAGGAACCTTCGCCGCTTTTGAAAAAGAGTTGCCCCGTCTTGCGGATTTGGGAGTTACCGTACTTTGGCTGATGCCTGTTTTCCCGATAGGGAAAGTCAATCGTAAAGGGACATTGGGCAGTTATTATTCTATCCGCGATTATACGGCGGTCAATCCGGAATTCGGGACGCTCTCCGATTTCGGCCGTTTGGTAGACCGGGCACATCGGTTGGGTTTGAAAGTGATTCTCGATATTGCGGCTGATCACACTGCATGGGACAGCAAATGGCTGGCGCAAGGGCATGCCGATTGGTACGAGCACGATGCCGAAGGGCATATCGTCTCCCCGTTCGACTGGAGTGATACGGCTAAACTGAATTATGCGAATCCGGAAATGCGCCGGGAGATGATTCGCTCGATGAGTTTCTGGATTACTTCGATGGACGTGGACGGGTTTCGTCAGGATATGGCCGGATTGGTCCCGTTCGATTTTTGGGAGGAATGCGTCCGGCATCTGCGCGAGATCAAACCCGATTTGTACATGTTGGGAGAGGTGGAGGATCCGGCCTATCATGCGGACGATGTTTTCGATGTCACTTACCGCTGGAAACTGTTTCATTTTATGGAGGCTTTGGCGAAAGGGAAGGAAAACGTGGACCGTTTCCGTGCTTTTCTGTGCGAACAGGAGCAGTTGTATAAAAAATCGGATATGGGGTTGCTTTTTACCTCCAATCATGACGAAAATTCGTGGAATGATACGGAATTCGCCCGTTTCGGTAAAGCCTGTGAGGCTTTTGCCGCTTTGACTTATGTACTGAAGGGAACGCCTTTGATTTATAGCGGACAGGAATTCGGATCGAGAAAGAAACTGGAATTTTTCGAAAAGGATTTGATAGGACGGGAGGAACAAGAGAAATATACGGCATTTTATCGGGGCTTGAACGAATTGCGGCGGAAAAACAGCGCATTGCAGGACGGAGGAGCAGGCGGAGAACTGGTGCATATCGAATCTTCCCAGCCTTATAATGTCCTGGCTTTTAAACGTAAAACGGCCGACAATATCGTAATCGCCGTTTTCAATCTTACCCCGTATGAAATCCAGCCGGCTTTCTGGGATGAGGATTATGTGGGCGTATATCGTAAGCTATGGTTCGGAGCCCAACCCCTTTTCCCTGGGCAGTACGATCCGTTCGGGGCTTGGGAATATAAGATTTATTATAAGGATTTATAAAGGATGCGGAAGCCGGACGAATGTTATGAATCGCCCGGCTTTTTTTTGAACGCAAGAAGCCTTATGGTGCCGGCTTATAGGTCAGTTTCGTCTTTTTGAAGACTAACCGGTTGATGAACGGGACAATGTACCGATGGGCCATTTCCATCCCTTCGTAGTTGATTTTGTCAGGGGTGTCGCCAGGCAGATGATAGTCGTTGTGTATGCGGGTCGAGAATGAAAAAGCGGGGATTCCTGCGGCATAGAAGGAGGAGTAGTCGGTAGGACCGTTTCCCCGCATTTCCCATACGATTTCCAGTCCGTCCGGATTGGGAAGTTCCCGGAAAAGGTCGATGGCTTCTTCCGCCGTGGAAAGTCCCCGGATGGTAATTCCCTTGTTTCGCATACGGCCCAGCATATCGAAATTTACCATGGCTTTGACGTTCTCGTGAGGCAGCAGCGGATGGGCGGCATAGTAGGCGGACCCTTTCAGACCCCGCTCTTCAGCACCGAAAGCGATAAATATTACGTCTTGTCTCAATTCGGATTGTTTCTGACTCAGTTCCCGGGCCAGTTCTATTAAAAAGGCGATTCCGGAAGCATTGTCGTCCGCTCCCGGATGCAGGGCTTTTTTCCCCCGGAACGGTTTTATCCCTTCGTGGTCGTAATGGGCTCCTATGACGATCCGACTTTGTTTCGGATTGTTTCTGGCAGGCGCTTTCAGAAGTGCTGCCACGTTGAAGGTATGGACTTTCTTCATGGCTCCGGACGGTTGTTTTTCGAGGTAATCGACTTCCTGCAAACCGTCGTTGCCCAATAATTCTAAATTACTTATATTTGCAAATTGCCGGGCGATATAACGGGCGGCCAGTGTATCCCCTTTCGTTCCCGCCCTGCGTCCTTCGTAACGCACCGAGGCCAGCGTGTCGATGTGCCGTTGGTAGGGGGATGCCGTCGGTTGAGCCGTAGTTGTATGAAAAGTTGCCGATGCGGAATATAAAGAGAATAATAAAAGCAGATGTTTTTTCATGCGGATTTTTATTTGAATGGTGCAAATATATGGAAAATAAGGGTTGGTAGAGAGTTTAAAAATGAATTGTATCTATATAAATGATGTTTCTTCACTACTGTCCCGTAAAAGTGGATAAATAGTTCTTTGAAATTATTGAAATATAGTCAATTACACGGTTTTTTGAAATGAAACGGACTTGATTTTGCAACTTTGCAGTCTAATACAAATGGCTGCTATGTTCCAAGA
>CASDZK010000037.1 GCA_949286165.1 uncultured Alistipes sp. | reverse complement strand
TTGCGCAGTTTCGCGTCGTTGCCTCCGAGGTCTATGAATACGATATCCGGTTCCGACTTCAGGGAGGGAGCGAATTTTTCCATTTTGCGGTAAGGGCAATCGCCTTTGTTGAGCATGGTGCATCCTCCGCGTCCGTAGTTTTCGACCGCATAACCGTTTCCCAATAACAATCCCATGGCTCCGGGATATGAGTCGGTATTGCGGTTGTCCACTCCGTAGCCTTCCGTAATGCTGGCTCCTATGCATGAAATGCGCGTGACTTCTTGGAAAATCGTGTTTTGTGCGTTGGTCAGGGCGGCTGTCGTCAAAAAGCCGGCGATCATTCCGGCAATACGTTTCTTTTTCATAGGATTCGTTATTTAAGGGTCCGTTCAAAGATAAGGAAAACCTGCGAAAGTCGGATGACTTTAGAAGAATGAGCGAAATATCGGCGAACAGTTCGCCGGGCCGCTGTTGTGTTTTCCTAATGTTGCCGTGTATGGTCGGGAAGGGGGGGATCGCCCGAAAAGAAGGGAAAGGAGCAAAATGTTTTGGACCGGATGTCCGAAGCCGTTCGCAGGTATAGGATACGAAATGCGATTTCGGAAAACCGGGCGAATGTCGTTTCCGTTTTGAAAAGTCGGGAATGGGCTCGGATATTTTGAGAAAAACAGTGAAAGTAGGGGTTGAAATAATGGTAATAGAGAAAAAATGTTTGGTTCTGAAAAAAATATATTTATTCTATGTTATTGATTTATAGATGTTTTTATGCTTTGTATCGTTGTTTTTTTCTTTTAAATACTACCTTGTATTGCAAGGTAGTATTTGATTTTCTATATTTGTCAAATAAAAATACTTGGTATTGAAAGTAGTTTATATAACCGATGTGATTATGAAAAGAACAGTAACTGTAAACATTGCAGGGATGGCATTTATTGTGGACGAAGATGCTTATTCTCTGTTGAAGTCTTATTTAAATGATATTTCTCGACGATTGAATGATGGAGAGAAAGAAGAAACGATGCAGGATATCGAAAACCGCATAGCCGAGATTTTTCGAAACCGGGGAGCTTTCGGAGTCAAAGTCGTGAGTGTGGAATTGGTGCGGGAGATGATTTCGATTATTGGCGTTCCAGCTACGTTTAGCGGGGATGCGGAGGATGGCAAACAAATGGGCACTCCTCCTCCTTATCATGCCGTTCCGACAGAGAGGCGTTTCATGCGGGATCCGAGGCATCGGGTGTTGGGAGGCGTTTGTAGCGGTGCGGCGGCGTTTTTCGGAATGGATACCGTCATAGTTCGGGTCATTACGTTTTTGCTGGTCTTTTTGGCGGGATTGAGTGTGTGGATTTATATTATTTTATGGATTGTGATTCCGGCGGCCCGTACTCCCCAAGAATTAGAGATGATGGACCGAATGCGAGAAGAACGGTTGTGAGAAAGGAGGTATGCGATGAATATCAGGATAGAAAGTGAAGGCCGGATACTTCGGCGTGATCCGAACGGAATGATCGGCGGCGTTTGCAGCGGTTTGGCTGCTTTTTTCGGTGTTAGTCCGTCGAGATTTCGGCTGGCCATAATTATTTTGATTTTTTTGACATTTTTTTCCATAGTCGTTTTGTATATAGGGTTATGGGTTATCATTCCCCGGGCGGCGACGGAGAGAGAATTGGAGCAAATCCGTGAAAACCGGGAAAAATACAAATGAGATTATGAGTACGAACGTAGATAATTTGAAAGCGCAGATGCGGAAGGGTATATTGGAATATTGCATCCTTTCCATTCTGTCGAGGAGCGATGCTTACGCATCCGCCATTATTGCCGAATTGAAAGAATCGGAGATGATTATCGTGGAGGGAACGCTTTACCCGTTGCTTACCCGTCAGAAGAATCAAGGGTTGTTGTCTTATCGGTGGGAAGAGTCTCCGCAGGGACCTCCCCGGAAATATTATTCCATCACGGAAAAAGGGTTGGAATTTCTCGCTCAGCTCGATGAAACATGGAATCAATTGGTCGAACAGATTTACCGGATCCGTACCGGAACGAAATAATTAAAAATATACATACGATGGAAAAGACTATTCAGGCGAGCATTTGCGGTATTTCGTTTCAGATCGAGTCCGATGCTTATGA
>CASDZK010000036.1 GCA_949286165.1 uncultured Alistipes sp. | reverse complement strand
CAGGATAACCGTTAATTATCTGTATTGTCCTCCACCCCCCCAAAAAAAATCCATTACCCGGACTCGCCGGGACTTTCCTGGCATTATAAAAAAAGAAAGGTAACCCTTAAGTCTGTCTTTGACTTTTGGGTCACCCTCTTTATTTTTTATTTTGGCATCAATCAATGCGCTACCGATTTGGAAAACACATTAATAACGATGACTCCCAGAATAATCAAAAGCAATCCGATAACGGCTGGCATATCCAACGTTTGCTTAAATACGAAAAATCCGATCAGGGAAATCAAAACAATTCCCAACCCGGACCAAATGGCATAAGCAATGCCCACGGGCACGGTCCTCAAAGTAAGACTCAAACAGTAAAAAGCGCCCAAATAGGCTACTATGGTTATCAGGCTCGGCCACAATCGGGAAAACTGTTCGCTGGCCTTTAATGCCGACGTACCGATCGTTTCCAACACGATAGCTATTAACAAAGGAATGTATTGCTTCATATTTCCGTTTTTGCGGACAAAAATACGGCTTCTTTTTTCAAATGCAGTTATCTTAAGATAATTATTTCGTTTTGGCCCGAATCCGACTCAGCGATTGAGGCGTCACGTTCAAATACGAGGCAATGTCCTTCAGCGGAACCCGTTGCAGCAACCGGGGATGCTCCCGCAACAATAAGGCATATTGCTCCGCCTTGTTTTTCCAAAAATAATTTACAAAATAATTCTCCGCATCGAAAAAACTTCTTTCCATGATTTTCCGCCCCCAATTCGCCAGTTCAAGAGAAACGGCAAACAACGACTCCAACCGTTCCCGGTTTATCCGCAACAGGATGGTCGGTTCCATGGCTACTTCGGCAACAATGGCTTTAGGCCGAAATGTAGAAACGACCGGATCCCCTTCAAAAGAAAACGAGAAAGTCGCTTCACGTCCGTCCAAACCGATATATCCCCGAACAAGTCCTTCCTCGACAAAATATACATATTTGTTCTCATCTCCCTCATTGGTAATAACTCCATTCCTTTCATACGAAACTTTTTCCAGATACGCCTTCAATACTTCCGTTCCCGCCGGAGACATTCCCCGCAATACACCTGTTTTTCCTGTCTTCTCCATACACAACATTCTCCTTTTCTACAAAAATAAAGATAACATCTTCTATCCGTAGCTGCCGACGCTCCGAATTCGATTGTTACGAAAATATAAAGTTTACATTATCGTAACGTATATTTTTACTCAAGTAGATTAACTTACTGTTAACACGTCGATTACATTCAATTATTGCTATAAATTTGTTCTTGAATAATTATCGGATACCGGAACGATTTACCATGCGTTACTTATTTATCATCCAAGGCGAAGGACGCAGACATATGACACAAGCCTTATCGCTTGCCGCCATGTTGAGACGTCAAGGACACGAAATCGTACAAGTGCTTGTCGGGAATAGCCCCAATCATCGAATACCCGATTTCTTTTTTGAACGGATAAACGCTCCCGTTCAAACTTTCGACGCTCCCCGTTTCTCATTCAGCGGTTCGCGCGTCAATCTGTTATATACGGTTTTCAGCAATTTCGCTCCCGCTCGTTTAGTAACTTTCATACGAAGCATGCGAACGATCCGCGAGACCATCGAGAAACAACGCCCCGACATTATCGTCAATTTTTACGAAATGCTCTCGGGCCTGGCCGTCAAACGTTACCGAATCAAAGTCCCCATGATCGGCATCGGGCATCAATTTCTATTACTGCATGAAAATTATCCGCATGGCCGACAATTCGGGATAAAGGGCTGGCTTTTGCGCCTGCATGTACGATTGAGCGCACAGGGATGTTCCCGACTGTTAGCACTGTCGTTTTATCCCATGCCCGATGACAAGACCCGTTCAATCTCAGTAGTTCCCCCCCTCTTGCGAGAAGAAATTCGAGAATGCTCTCCGGTAACCGAAGAAAATTTCATTTTAGGGTATATGATCAACAACTCCTATGCAACGCAAATCCTTTCATGGAGTAGAACACACCCCGAACAACACATCCATGTTTTCTGGGACAACAAAGACCGTCCGGAAACATGGCAGGCGGGAAATAACCTGACATTTCACAAAATCGACGACAAACTCTTTTTAGAATTCATGCGACGCTGTAAGGGATACATTACGACAGCCGGGTTCGAATCGGTATGCGAAGCGATGTTTTTAGGAAAACCCCTTATGTTGATTCCTTCTCATATCGAACAACGGGTCAATGCTTGCGACGCCTCTTCCATCGGGGCAGGCACAATTTCTGAATCGTTCGATTTAACCCGTTTCATAGACTTTATCGAACAAAGCGAATTCGATAACGGTTCTTTCCGCACATGGGTCGCAGAATCGGATGCCAAATTCATACATTTAACGTACGACAACTATGGGAAACATCTTTATCAACCGGGAGTTAAGCTGGCTTTTATTCAACGAGCGAGTCATGCAGGAAGCGCGTGATCCCAACGTTCCATTAATGCAACGATTACAATTCTTAGGAATCTACTCAAACAACCAAGACGAATTCTTCAAAGTCCGAATCGCTAACCTGATGCGGTTAAACCGTACCAAAAGCGGACGACAACAACCGCTAATCGGAGGGTATACGTCTGAAACTCTGCTCGAAGCAATCGATAAACGGGTAAAAGCATCGCAAGACATGTTTGCCGAAACCTATCGAACCGTTCTGGCGGAAATGGAAGCCGAAAATATTTTCGTAATCGACGAACACCGTTTGACGGAAGAACAAAAAGAGTTCTGCCGCGAGTATTTCGCTACCGTCATTTCTCCCCGTCTCGTTCCGTTAATCATACGAAAATCGGTAAAGCTCCCTTTTTTACCCGACGGGCATTGTTATTTAGGGATAAAAATGACCGGAACGAATGAAAAAAGCACCCGGTATGCCATTATCCGTATTCCCACAAGTTCGGCTTGTCCCCGCTTTATCGTTTTACCCTCGACGGAAGGCAGACACGATATTGTTTTCATGGACGATATCATACGTCTGATGATCGACGACATATTTTTCATGTTTTCCTATCGGACAATCAGCGCTCATGCCTTCAAAATTACGAGGGATGCGGAACTCTCCTACGATGACGACGTATCGAAAAGCCTTTTCGAGAAAATATCCGAAGGAGTATCGAATCGCAGCAACGGATCGCCCATCCGCATCATTTACGATCGGGAGATGCCGAACGACCTATTAAACATATTGACTCGGAAACTGAATCTAAAAAGCGAAGAAATGTTGGCTCCGGGAGAACGGTATCATCAAATGAAAGACCTGATGAAATTTCCCAAAATACGTCCCGATTTATTGAATGCCGTTCCCCAACCGATTTACCACCCTTATATTTTACCGTTTTCCAGCATTTTAAAAGTTATCCGGCACAAAGATATCTTTTTGAACTATCCTTACCATCCGTTCCAACATTTCATCGATTTCTTGCGAGAAGCGGCTGTCGATCCGCAGGTTGACAGCATTTACATTACTCTTTACCGCACGGCGGAACATTCAAAAGTAATCAACACCCTAATCAATGCCGCCAAAAACGGGAAACAGGTCATCGTGCTTGTAGAACTGAAAGCCCGTTTCGATGAAGAACAAAACATCGAACATACCGATCTGTTACAACGTGAAGGCGTAAAAGTGATTCATTCGATGGAAGACTTGAAAGTTCACTCCAAAATCGTTCTGGTCGAACGGCACGAAGGAGGGCAGAACAAACGGTACGCTTACATCGGCACGGGCAATTTCAACGAAAACACAGCTTCCATTTACTCGGACTTCGGCCTTTTTACCTGTCACAAAGGCATTACGGAAGATGTGTACAACGTCTTTCTTTTCTTAATGAATACCCACAAAGAATTCCGATTCAAACACTTACTCGTTTCCCCGTATTACATGCGGAAAAAATTCACAGAATTGATCGACAAAGAAATAGAACAAGCCCGGAAAAAGCGACCGGCCTACATTTACGCCAAATGCAATTCCCTGACCGATGAAAAAATTATCAAAAAATTATACGAGGCCAGCCAAGCCGGGGTAGAGGTTCGACTGATTATCCGCGGCGCCTGTTGTCTGTTACCGGAAACGACTCCCGTCAGCCAACATATCCGGGCCATCAGCATCGTGGACAAATATTTGGAACATGCCCGCCTATTCATTTTTTGCAACGGCAACAACGAACAGATATACATCGGAAGTGCCGACTGGATGTCCCGTAATCTGGACAGAAGGGTAGAGGTGTGTACTCCGATTTTAAATTCCCAAATAAAAAAAATCCTTCGTAAATTTTTTTCCATTCAATGGCACGACAACATAAAAGCCCGGACTCTGGTACCGGAATTACAAAATACCTACATCAATCCGCTTCCCGGAGAAATGCCGTTACGCAGCCAAACTGCATTGTTTGACTATTATAAAGAATTATCGAACCGTGAATAAATATACTTTCGGAGCCATCGATATCGGCTCCAACGCCATTCGTCTTCTTATCAATTATGTTGAGGAATACCGCAACGAAACGGAATTCAAAAAGGCGGCGTTCGTCCGAATTCCTATTCGTCTGGGCGACGATGTTTTTACCAAAGGATATATAACCGACCAAAAAGCGGATGACCTCTCCTCCGCTCTGCAAGCCTTCGCAGCACTGCTTCGGACGTTTCGGATAACCGACTACCGGGCCTATGCGACCAGTGCCATGAGGGAAGCCGGCAACGGCATGGAAGTCGTAAAAACGATTCGCCGAAACAGCGGCATTCGAATCGAGATTATCGACGGCAATGTCGAGGCCAATACCATTTATGCAGCCGGAGGTTTGAACAAAGTGCTCGACAAATCGAAAAACTATTTGTATGTCGATGTCGGCGGCGGTTCTACCGAAATCGTCATATACGCCAAGGGACGCGAAATGGCAGCCCGGTCTTTTAAATTAGGGACCGTACGCTTTTTATGCAACGCGGTCGATTCGGCAGAAATCGATCGACTTACCGAATGGCTGACAAAAATGACCGATCGGTACCTACCGGCCGGAATCATCGGTTCCGGCGGTAACATCAACAAAGCTCACAAATTACTCGATAAAAAAGCAAAAGAAACCATTCGCACCGAAGAGTTGATTACCCTTCACAAACAATTACAAACCATGTCTGTCACGGAACGCATGGAACGGCTGCATTTAAACGAAAACAGAGCGGACGTTATCGTTCCGGCACTGGATATATTTACCTCCATCGCCCAAACATGTAAAACAGACACGTTTATCGTTCCCAAACTGGGCCTGATAGACGGCATCATTCGACAATTGTATTTCAACCATAATAAAAACCAATAAAAACGATTCATGAAGAAACTTACATTAATATTCTATTCCCTGCTACTGTTCCCCTGCTTTATATCTGCACAAAATACCGATACATTAGCTAAAAAAAACAACTTATTAAACATTTCTTCAGAACAAACTTCCACTACAAACGAAAAACAACCGATATTTACTGTCGGACTCCACGGTACAGTCCGCGGTAAATACGAATACCAATTCGACACCGGGAAAGGACGGTTCCAGGTACGTAATGCCCGATTCAGCCTGTCTGGAAACGTAACCTCTGTTGCCGGATATAAAATGGAAATCGATCTTTCCGACGAAGGTAAGATTAAAATGCTGGATGCCTATGTAAGGCTTAACATGTTACAAAAAAAATTACGTTTTACCATCGGGCAAATGCGTGTTCCTTTTACCATAGACGCTCACCGTTCTCCTCATGAACAATATTTCGCCAATCGGTCGTTTATCGCCAAACAGGCAGGGAATGTACGAGATGTAGGAGCTACACTCAGTTACAGTTTCGGGAATACGGTTCCCGTAACGATCGATGCCGGGATATTCAACGGCTCGGGTCTTACCGAACAAAAAGATTTCTGGACCGGAAATTATAACTATTCAGGTAAAATACAGATGCTTTTCAATCGTTGTGTCAATCTGACACTCAGCCTGCAAAAAACGCATCCCGACATTACCGATATATTCATGTACGATGCGGGCATTTACTATGAGAAACACGGATGGCATCTTGAAGCGGAATACTTGAGAAAAAATTATGCCGACGTCGATTTTGCCGGAGTAAATGTCATCGACGCTTTTGCCTGTTATGACCTGAAGACCAAACGAACTTTTAAAAAAATATCATTTCTGGCCCGTTACGACTATATGTCCGACCATAGCGACGGGATAGCCGACGATACAGGGATGCTTCGCATAAACGATCCTGAACGGCATCGACTGACAACAGGGCTTACTTTTAGTCTCGGACTCCCATTCCAAGCCGATATCCGACTTAACTACGAAAAATATTTCTACAGAAAAAATACGATTCCCGCTATCTCCGAACAGGATAAAATCGTATTGGAACTTGTAGCAAGATTCTGAAAAGAGGCCGAATTCTAAGTTAAATCCAAATTTATTTTAGGCTTCGCCTTAAATTTATCGAAGAATGGCCAAGCCATTCTTCTTTTTCTTTTATTATGTATGTTGTAGTCAATAGCTATCTTACCCGTACAATAAAATGTCGGGCGGACAGTGTAATCATATGTTTATCTGACGGTTAAGCCATAAATTTAACAAAAGGGGTCTGGCGTTTGACCACTGCAAAGCACCTGTAAATGATCTTTGACCTTATAGCATTGATTACAGATGTCTTATGTTTTCCTTCAGCTACCTTTCTTGCATAGTAAGTCTTTATTTGAGGATCATGAACCATAGCTGTTATAGCGGCTCTTGTCAGAAGCACTTTCAAGTTCTTTGCAGCCAGTTTGGATGTTCTCGTCCTGCCTCGGAT
>CASDZK010000035.1 GCA_949286165.1 uncultured Alistipes sp. | reverse complement strand
TGTAGCGGAGGCAGGACTCGAACCTGCGGCCTTTGGGTTATGAGCCCAACGAGCTACCACTGCTCCACTCCGCGATGTTGTTTTTTGACGATGCAAAGGTAATACAATTTTTATTACTTCCAAAACATTTTTAATAAAATTTTAATCCTACCTTTGTAAACATTGTCCGGAGACACCGCGTTCCTCTCTTTCTTTTCCGGCATTCCACGTCCGCAACGGACAGAAAAGAAAATCGGACCGGCCGGAAAAACTTTCCGAAACATCCCCGTTCCCGAAAAACGGCAACCGGCTTACCGGCAAACAGGGCCGTATTCCGGAAAACGGAATTTCGGACATTTTAAAACGGATTATGGCCTTTTCTACCTATCTATTGAACCTGCTGTCCGCCCGCAGGCTGGCAGCCATAGACGACTTTCGGAAAAATCCGGCCGCCGCGCAACGGAAACAACTCGGCAGGCTGATGCCCCGTCTGGCCGCCGTAGCATACGGCCGGGAACGGAACATACGGCCGGACGACGGGTACGAAACGTTCGCCGCCAAAATTCCCGTGGCCACGTACGACGACCTGAAACCCTACATAGACCGGATGCGGAGGGAAGAACCCGGAGTGCTCTGGGACGAACGGGTCGAATGGTTCGCCAAATCGTCCGGAACGACGGCCGACGTCAGCAAATACATTCCCGTACCGCGGGAATCTTTAATGCAATGCCACTACCGGGGCGCACGCGACGTCATTTCGGTCTATCTGCACAACTACCCCGGCTCGCGCCTCTTCACGGGAAAGACGCTGACCTTAGGCGGAAGCCACGCGGTGGACGCCCTGTCGGGAACCTCCCTGCGGTCGGGGGACCTGTCGGCCATCCTGATACAGCATACGCCGTTCTATGCGGCCGCCTACCGAACCCCTTCGAAAGCCACCGCGCTGACGGCCGATTTCGAAAAAAAAGTGGCGGCGATATGCCGGGAAACGGCCGGACAGCGCGTAACCTCATTCGCCGGCGTTCCCTCGTGGAACATGGTGCTGCTGAAAGCCCTGCTGGAATACACGGGCAAACGGAACGTCTGCGAAGTATGGCCCGACCTCGAACTGTTCATGCACGGCGGCGTGTCGTTCGCCCCCTACCGGGAGCAATACCGCCGGCTGATTCCCTCGGACGGCATGCATTACATGGAGACCTACAATGCCTCGGAAGGATTTTTCGCTCTGCAGGACGACCCGGCGGACGAAGCGATGCTGCTGATGCTCGACTACGGCGTATTTTACGAATTTTTAGACATGAAATATCTGGACGACCCGTCGAAAGCCGTACCGCTCGAAGCGGTGCAGCGCGGGGTAAACTACGCCGTCATCATCTCCACCAACGGAGGACTGTGGCGGTACATGATCGGCGACACTGTGCGGTTCACGTCGCTGGCCCCGCACAAAATCGTCATCACGGGACGCACGAAACACTACATCAACGTTTTCGGGGAAGAGGTCATCATCGACAACGCGCAACAGGCCCTGGACGAAGCCTGCCGGGCCACGGGCGCCTCGGTAACCGACTACACCGTGGCTCCCGTATATATGGACGAGAACGCCCGCGGGGCGCACCAATGGATCATCGAATTCGGGCAGGAACCCGGCGATCGGGTCCTGTTCGAAACAACGCTGGACGAAACCCTGCAACGCGTCAATAGCGACTACCGGGCCAAACGGGCGCCGGGCAGCTCCCTGATGCCGGCCCGGATAACCTATGCGCCGCAAGGCACTTTCTACCGCTGGATGAAAGAACGGGGCAAGTTGGGCGGCCAGAACAAGATTCCCCGGTTGTCGAACGACCGAAAATACGCCGACCAGTTGATGGAACTGCTCGGCAAAAACGACGCGTGACGGCCCGCCCCTCCTTACGGGGCGGCGCGACGGAACCCGTTCCGACGACCGGAACGAAAGAACCGAAAAGAGACTAACTAAAATAAAGACGGGAAAATTTCAGACCGGCACTAAACAAAATACCTCATATTCGCTTATGTACATCGCCATTTCAGGAAATATCGGGAGCGGAAAAACCTCCCTGACGGAAATGCTGGCCGAACGGCTGGGCTGGAAAGCCTATTACGAAGACGTCAGCAACCCGTACCTCGACGATTTCTACCAGGACATGAAACGCTGGTCGTTCAACCTGCAGATGTGTTTCCTCAGCAAAAAAATAGAACAGGTACTGGCCATCGTCCAGGACAAAAGCGACGTGATACAGGACCGGACCATTTTCGAAGAGGCGTATATCTTCGTGGCCAACCTGCAAGGCATGGGGCTGATGTCGAAACGCGACTACGATACCTACATGGAATTCTTCAACCTGTTTACCCAAATCATCCGCAAGCCCGATCTGGTGGTTTACCTGAAATCCTCCGTCCCCACCCTCATCAGCCAAATCCAGAAACGGGGCCGGGAATTCGAACTGGGCATCCAGCCCGAATATCTGGAACGCCTGAACCGGCTATACGACCACTGGGTGGAAAAGGAGTACGAAGGCCGGGTATTGGTGGTGGATGTGGACCGGTACGACTTCGTGCTGCACGGAGAGGCGTTCGAAACGATCGTGCGTCAGGTGCGACAGGAGATAACCCGGCTAAAAAAATAACGGCATGACCTCTCTTCCTCCCGACTTCGCGGCCACCGCCGCGACCCTCGTTCCCGAAACGGAAACGTCCGACTTTCTGGCGGCTTTCGACACGCCCGCCCCGGTATCGATACGCTACAACCCGATCAAAACGCCTGCCGGCGAGCGACCCGGCACACCGGTTCCGTGGTGCGCCACGGGGCGTTACCTGCCGGAACGCCCGTCGTTCACGCTCGACCCGCACCTGCACGGCGGAGCCTACTACGTCGGCGAAGCCTCCTCCATGTTCTTGGAAGTCTGTTTCAACCATATCGCCGGGCAACTGCCCGACGCGCCGCGGCTGTTGGACCTCTGCGCCGCGCCGGGCGGCAAAAGCACCCACCTGGCGGGGCTGGCGGGTCCCGACGCCCTGTTGGTATCGAACGAAGTCATCCGCTCCCGGGCCGCCGTGCTGCTCGAAAACACCAGGAAGTGGGGGTTGGGCAACAGTGTGGTAACGAACAGCGACCCGTCCCGGTTCGGAACGCTCCGCCGCTTCTTCGACCTGATGCTGGCCGACGTGCCCTGTTCCGGCGAAGGGATGTTCCGGAAACAACCGTCGGCCCGCGACGAATGGTCGCCCGCCGCGGTGGAACTGTGCGCCGCCCGCCAGCAACGCATTTTGGCGGACGCCTGGGAAACCCTGCGTCCGGGCGGATTCCTGATCTACAGCACCTGCACGTTCAACCGCCGGGAAAACGAAGAGAACGTGCGGTGGATCGCGGAAACGTTAGGAGCGGAAATCCTCTCGCCGGAAGTGCCGGACGCATGGGGCGTGACGAAAACGGACGTCGGGGGAGGAACGGCGTTCCGTTTCTTCCCGCACAAGCTGCAAGGCGAAGGACTGTTCATGGCCCTGTTGCGCAAAAACGGGGAGGAGACGACCCGGACCGCCGGGAAAAAAACGGGAGGGAAAACGCTCCCGCCGCTGCCGAAAAAAGAGCGGGCCGCCCTCGGCCGCTGGTTCGCCGAACCGGAGCAATGGGAGTTTTTTCAACGGAACGGCAGCGTGTTCGGCTGCCGGGCGGGACACGGCGACGACCTGGAACGTTTGGCCTCCGCGCTGAACCCGCTCTATTTCGGCGTGGAAGCCGGGCAGCTCATCCACGGCGAACTGAAACCGGACCACGCGCTGGCCCTCTGCCCCGGATTGGCGACGGAGGCGGCCCCCCGGACGGAACTGACGATAGACGAAGCGCGGGACTACCTGCGGAAACAGGCGATAAACGCCGACCGGTTCGTTCCGGGGCTGAATCTGGTCTGTTTCGAAGGAACCCCGATCGGCTGGGCCAAGCGCGTCGCCGCCCGGCTCAATAACCTTTACCCCAAAGAATACCGCATACAACATTTATAACGATATGAGAAAACTATGGATAGGGCTGCTGGCCCTGGCCGGATTCGGGCAGGCGGCGGCGCAGTCGGTCACGACGCTGAAACTGTGGGAAGGGCGGGAAGCGCCCGACTGCAACGGCATCACGGAACCCGAAACCGACGTCGGGGGGATGCGTTTGGCGAACATTACCGTTCCGGAACTGACGGTTTATCATCCGGCGGCGGAGAAAAACACGGGTACGGCGGTACTGATCTGTCCCGGCGGCGGGTACGCCATCGTAGCCGCGGACCACGAAGGACACCGGTACGCCCGGTTTCTGGCGGAAAACGGCATTACGGGCGCGGTGCTGAAATACCGGCTGCCGAACGGAGTGCATACGGTTCCCTTCAGCGACGCGGCCCGCGCCATGACGCTGATGCGGGAACAGGCGAAGGCGTGGGGCGTCCGGAAAGACAGGATCGGCATATCGGGCTTCTCCGCCGGCGGACATCTGGCCGCCGCCTATGCGGCCCATGCGGAAAAGGCGTTGCGCCCGGCCTTCTGCATCCTCTACTACCCGGTAGTGACCTTCGGCCCCCTGACGCACGAAGGTTCCCGGCAAAACCTGACGGGAGGCGACACGACGCTCTACGATTACTATTCGGTGGAAAAACAGGCGACGGACCGGTTCCCGCCCACCCTGATCTTCCTGAGCGACGACGACACGGCCGTTCCGCCCCGGAACGGCTACGGCCTCCGGGACCGGCTGGAACAATGCGGCGTGCCGGTGCAGGTCGTCCATTATCCTTCGGGCGGACACGGCTGGGGATTCAACGAAGGGTTCGAATACCACGAACCCATGAAATCGGCCCTGCTGGACTTTTTGCAAAAACGATAATCCCTCCTGCCGGGGACGGACACGGCCGGAAAGAGACCGATTCTCTTTCCGGCCTTTTTTTGCGGCGGGCCGGAAAAAGGAGCCGGAACCGGGGAAAGGCGGTTCCGGCAGTCGTCCGGCGAAATTTGTCCGGACAATTTCTCCCGTTTATTTTGAACCGCATCAAAATTTTCCTATATTTGCGGCGATCAATGACAATCCAATGAACACGGCAGCCCATACCATATCCGCAACGGCCGGGAGAATACATCCGGGTCCTTTCGGCATGTCTGCATGCGCGGTTTTCCGTTCTATCCGACGACGACGATAGTCTTTCGGCTCCGTGTCGGAAATTTCCCTCATGACTTTTATCGTACCACAAAAACAAAGCGGAGGCAGTGTACCCTGCCGGAAAATATCTTATAAATTAATCTGACAAATTTTATTGACAAAAATGACAATCGAGGATTTTGATGTGATGGTGGCAACAGCCGAACACGCCAAATTTGCCGAAGAAATCTGTACCGAAATGGCTGAGTCGGCCAAAGCGCGGGGAACCGGCATCGCCAAACGTTCTCCCGAATACGTCGCATCCAAAATGAGAGACGGGAAAGCCGTCATCGCCTTCCATAAAGACGGACGCTGGGCCGGGTTCAGCTATATAGAAACCTGGGGACACGGCGATTACGTGGCCAATTCGGGCCTCATCATCAACCCGCTGTTCCGGAAATTAGGATTGGCGACCGTCATCAAAACCAAAACGTTCGCCCTCTCCATCAAGAAATTCAAGGGGGCCAAGCTGTTCGGTCTGACCACCGGACTGGCCGTAATGAAAATCAACTCGGAATTGGGCTACGTTCCCGTGCCGTTTTCGGAACTGACCGACGACGAAGCGTTCTGGGAAGGGTGCAAAAGTTGCGTCAATTACCCCATTCTCGTCAGCAAGGAACACAAGAACTGCCTGTGTACGGGCATGATCTTCGACCCGGCGCACCAGCAGTTGCGGGTGGACATCGACGAGATACTGAACACGACCACCTTTACCGGAAAACCGACGCACAACCCGACGAAAGAATAACGTTCCGTTTCGGCGGCCGGACCGGAAAACGGCAGAAAGCATTTCAACGGTTTCGTGAAGCCGAACGCCGGGAAACGCATTTCGGCGGCCGGGCCAGGAAACGGTCGAAAACAATTCAACGAATCAATAATCAATAAAAACATAACGGATATGAAAAAAGTTGTTTTAGCATTCAGCGGCGGGCTCGACACCTCGTACTGCGCCATGTACCTGTCGAAAGAAATGGGTTACGAAGTATATGCGGCCGTAGCCAATACCGGCGGATTTTCGAAAGAAGAGATCGAAAAAATGGAAAAACGGGCGTACGGGTTAGGCGTCAAATCGTTCAAATGCATCGACGTGACCAAGACCTACTACGAACATACCATCCGCTACATGATCTACGGCAACATGCTGAAAAACTCCACCTACCCCCTGTCGGTCAGCGCGGAACGCATCTCGCAGGCTACCGCCATCGCGCAGTACGCCAAGGAACTCAAAGCCGACGCGGTATGCCACGGCAGTACCGGAGCGGGTAACGACCAGGTGCGGTTCGACATGATTTTCAACACGTTGATTCCGGAAATAGAAATCATCGCCCTGATCCGCGAAAAACGACTGAGCCGCGAAGAAGAAATCGCCTACCTGCGTTCGCACGGCGTGGATTTCGATTTCAAGAAAGCGGAGTATTCGATCAACCAGGGTATTTGGGGAACCTCCATCGGCGGCAAGGAAACCCTCGTTTCCGACCAGACGCTGCCCGAGGAAGCCTACCCTACCCAACTGAAAAAAGAGGGTTCGGAAGACCTTGTCATCACGTTCGAAAAGGGAGAAATCAAAGCGGTAAACGGAACCGCGTATGAAAACCCCATCGACGCCATTCTGAAAATTCAGGAAATCGCGGGCGCCTACGCCGTAGGCCGCGACATGCACATCGGCGACACCATCATCGGCATCAAGGGCCGGGTAGGGTTCGAAGCGGCGGCTCCCATGGTCATCATCAAGGCGCACCACATGCTCGAAAAGCACGTGCTGACGAAATGGCAACTGTTCTGGAAAGACCAGATTTCCGCCTTCTACGCCAACTACCTGCATGAAGGACAATATTACGACCCCGTCATGCGCGACATGGAGGCGATGCTGGAAAGCAGCCAGAAATACGTGAGCGGGGACGTCATCGTCCGTCTGTTCCCCTACCGGTTCCAGACCGTCGGCATCCGCTCGGAACACGACCTGATGAACAACGACTTCGGTAGCTACGGAGAGATCATGAACAATGCCTGGACGGGCGACGACGTGAAAGGCTTCGGCAAGATATTCGGCAACCAGACCATGATGTACCGGCTGGTCAATCGCGAAAACGACTAACCGCAGGAGGGAACGCATGGCAAAACGGATCAAAGCGGCTATCGTCGGCGGCGCCGGATACACCGGGGGAGAAGCCTGCCGCATCCTCATCAACCATCCGGACGCGGAACTGGCTTACGTGCACAGCAACAGCAACGCGGGCAATTACCTGTGGGAGGTACACACCGACCTGTTGGGCGACACCGACCTGAAATTCACGGACGCGCTCTCTTACGACGTGGACGTGATGTTCCTCTGCGTGGGACACGGCGACGCCCGCAAATTCATGGAGGCGCACGCCGTGCCGGCCCATGTGAAGGTCATCGACCTGAGCCAGGATTTCCGGCTTCGGGCCGCCTCCTCCATCGGCGAACGCCGGTTCGTATATGGTCTGCCGGAGGCAAACCGGGACAAGATACGCGGGGCGGAGGCCATCGCCAACCCCGGCTGTTTCGCCACCTGTCTGCAACTGGGACTGCTGCCGCTGGCGGCTGCCGGACTGCTGAAAAGCGACGTGCAGGTATCCGCCGTTACCGGCTCCACGGGGGCCGGGCAGAAATTAACGGCCACCTCGCATTTCAGCTGGCGCCATGCCAACCTGTCCACTTACAAGAACTTCACGCACCAGCACCTGAACGAAATCGGCGAGACTGTCCGGGGATTGCAGCCTTCGTTCGGCGGAGAGATCAACTTCATCCCTTACCGGGGCGACTTTCCGCGCGGCATCATCGCTTCAATCTATACCGAATGCGACCTGTCGCAGGAAGAAGCGACCGAGCTGTACCGGCAATATTACAAGGACGCCGCCTTTACTTTCGTGAGCGACCGGAACATCCATCTGAAACAGGTGGTCAATACCAACAAGGCGGTCTTGTCGTTAGAGAAACACGGAAACAAGCTGCTGGTCATGAGCGCCATCGACAACCTGCTGAAAGGCGCTTCGGGACAGGCGGTGCAGAACATGAACCTGATGTTCGGCTTCGACGAACGGGCCGGACTGAACCTGAAGCCGCTGGCTTTTTAAACGAAAAAAAACGAAAAACATGAAACCATTCGACGTATATCCGTTATATGACCTGGAGATCGTCAGGGGACAGGGCTCTTACGTCTGGGACGACCAAGGGCAGAAGTACCTCGACATGTACGGCGGGCACGCCGTCATCTCCATCGGGCACACCCACCCGCACTATGTGGAACGGGTCACGAAACAGCTCAACAAAATCGGTTTTTATTCCAATTCCGTACGCATAGCGCCCCAGCGGGAACTGGCGGAAAAACTGGGACGTCTGTCGGGCAAGCCCGATTACCAGCTATTCATGTGCAACTCCGGAGCGGAAGCGAACGAAAACGCCATGAAACTGGCCTCCTTCGTTACCGGACGCAAGAAGATCGTCGCGTTCAAAGGCTCCTTTCACGGCCGCACCTCGCTGGCCGTGGCCGCGACGGACAATCCGGCCATCGTAGCTCCAGTCAACCGGACCGACAACGTGATCTTTCTGCCCCACGGCGACGAGAAAGCGTTGGAGGAGACCTTCGCGCAGCAAGGCAATGAAATCGCCGGAGTCATCATCGAAGGCATACAGGGCGTAGGCGGCATCGTGGTCGCTCCGGAAAGTTTTCTGAAAAAAATCCGTTCGCTGTGCGACGCCTGCGGCGCGTTGTACATCGCCGATGCCGTACAATGCGGCTGCGGCCGGAGCGGGAAATACTATTCGCACGACTGGGCGGGCGTAAACGCCGACATCTACACCATGGCCAAGGGAATCGGAAACGGATTTCCGGTAGCGGCCCTCTCCATCGCGCCGCACATCGCGCCGAAATACGGCATGTTGGGCACCACCTTCGGCGGCAACCACTTAGCTTGTGCAGCGGCTTTGGCCGTGGCCGAAGTGATGTTGCAGGACGGTCTGATCGAACAGGCCGGACAGACGGGCGACTACCTGATGAGCGAGCTGAAAAAATTGCCCGGTATCCGGGAGGTGCGCGGCCGGGGCCTGATGATCGGCATCGAACTGGACACGGAAGACAGCGCCCCGTTGCGGAAAAAGCTGTTGTTCGACCACAAGATTTTCGTAGGCTCTTCGAGCAAAAAGAACGTCATCCGACTGCTGCCGGCGCTGAACATCACGAAAGCGCACTGCGACGCCTTCTTAGACGCTTTCAAACAACTGCTTTAGCCGTACCGTCATGCTGAAAATCATCAAAATAGGCGGGAACGTGGTGGACCACCCCGAAAAGCTGGACCGTTTTTTAGACGGGTTCGCGGCGTTGGAAGGCGAAAAGATATTGGTACACGGCGGCGGGAAAATCGCCACGGCCATTTCCAAAGCGTTGGGTATCGAATCGAAAATGATCGACGGGCGGCGCGTGACCGACGCGGAGACCTTAGAGGTGGTAACCATGGTTTACGCCGGACTGGTCAATAAGAAAATCGTGGCGGCCTTGCAACGCCGGGGCGTGAACGCTTTCGGGCTGTGCGGAGCCGACGGCCGGCTGATGCCGTCGGACAAACGGCCGGCCGTACCCGTCGATTTCGGCTATGTGGGCGATCCGGTCACGGAACGGTTCTCGGAGAAAACGGCCCGGATGTTGATCGACAACGGCTATACGCCCGTCATCGCCCCCATCACGCTGGCCGCGGACGCCTCTTCGCTGCTGAACACCAATGCCGACACCGTGGCGCAGACCACAGCCGTGGCGTTGGCCCGGTCGTATGAAACGGAATTGGTATATTGCTTCGAGAAACAGGGAGTGCTGGCCGACGTGAACGACGAAACGTCCGTCATTCCGGAAATCACGCCGGAAGCGTACGCCGAACTGAAACGGAAAGGAGTCGTGGCCGACGGCATGATTCCCAAGCTGGACAACGCTTTCCGGGCCATCGGTCACGGCGTGAGCCGAGTGGTCATCTGTTCCACGGAACAGATCGGCAAACCCGGTTACGGCGGAACGACCCTGAAAAACGGGTAACGGCGGGAAAGGGAAAACGCATGCGAAACGGAGCGGTCCGAAAAGTCAATGGACCGCTCCGTTTCGCATGTATAAAAAACGCCCGGTCGCAAAGGCCGGACCGGCAAAACCGGAAGGGTGCATCAGGCACGGCCGAAACCTCCGGTCCCCCACGAAACGGCGAACTCGCCAAAATATACATACGGCCGTTGTAATTTACGGCAAAAGCCGTACCTTTGGACCCAACAGGATGCATTCGAAGGCCCGGACAAAATTCGGCCTCCGCACCCGCACCGTCTTTGAAAACGATAACCCCCAGCGTTCCGCCATGTTTCCGTCGCTTTGCCGTTCACTCCGTCTCCTGACGCTGTTTCCGCTGCTGTTCTGCCGTTTCGCGGCTTTCGCCCAAACCGTTTCCGGCGACAAAGCCGTGCGGGTGCGGGGCGTGGTGGTGGATTCGGTAACGAACGAACCGTTGGCGGGCGCCCTGGTATCGATAGCCGGAACGGCGGAGGGCGGGACCCTGACGGACGAGAAGGGGGAATTTCTGCTGTACGGGCTGAAAAAAAACGAAACGAACCTGATCGAAACCAGCTACATGGGCTACCGAACCGACACCACTGCCTTCAAGCCCCTGCGCAACCAGAACGCGCTGGTCCGTTACATCCGGCTGCACCCGACGGCTTTCGACATCGGGGAAGCGACCGTACAGGGAGCTGCGGTCATGACCCTGCAAAAAGGGGACACCACGCAATTCAATGCCGCCGCCTTCAAGGTAAACCCGGACGCCACGGTAGCGGAACTGTTGAAAAAGATGCCGGGCTTCCGGTCGCAGGACGGCAAGACGGAAGTGCACGGGAAAACGGTGGAACGGGTCTATGTGGACGGGAAAAGCTATTTCAAGAATGCGCCCGAAGAGGCGTTGAAGAGTTTGCCGGCGGACGCCGTGGAGAGCATACAGGTCTATGACGAGAAGACCGACGACGCCAAATTTACCGGGTACGACGACGGCACGCGGGTAAAGACCCTGAACATCGTTACCAAAGCGAAAAAGAAACAGAGCTACATGGGAGAATACACCGTAGCCGGAGGACCGGACGACAGATACCTCGCCCGCGCCAACACCAACCTGTTTCGGGAGAACCACCGCTACACCCTGTTGGCGGGAGCCAACAACCTCAGCCAGTCGAGCACCGGCGGGGGATTCTATTTCGGCGGGGGAGCCGGAGAAGGAAGCGCGGCAGGGGTACGGGCCAACTACTCGGGCGAGTTCGGCCAGCGGGAAAAACGAAAGGCGGAAATCAACGCCTCCTATTCCTACGACAATACCCGCAACGAAAACACCTATTGGAACCGGCAGCTCTATTTCGCCACCGACCGGTTCGACTCGCGGGAAAACGAAAGCGAATCGACCAACCGGAGCAACAATAACAGCCACCGGTTCGACATGGACGTAACGGGACAGCCGAACGAACGGCACCGCATTACCTTCCGCCCTTCGGTATCGTTCGACAACAGCGGCGCCAACGCCTACCACTTCCTGTCGAACCTGCTGAACGGCGCCATGTCCAACACCACCCGTTCGCACGGCAACACCCAAAGCGACAACTACCGGATCGGCAGCGACATCGGCTGGCAGCACAACGTCAATGAAAACCAGAACCTGAGCGCGGGCATATCCTTCGACTTCTCGGACCGGAACAGCTCCAACACCGTCACGGGCCGCAACCTGTTTTACCGGCAGGAAGAGCTGGTCGATTCGCTGCTGAACCAGAACACGTTGGGAACGGGAACGGACAACTCCGTCTCGGCCCGGTTCGGGTACAATTTCATTCTCAATAAAAAATCGCGCATCAACCTGTTTTACAACGGAAACTACAACTGGAACCGGTCGGACCGGCGGACCCTGCTGTTCGACCCCGCCACGGGCAGTTACGCCGAACTGGTTCCGGAACTGTCGAACCGGCTCGATAACGAGTATCTCGCCAACAACGCGGGCATCGGCTACTCGTTCAACATGAAGGACAAAACGGACCTGCACATCAATGCGGGCTACACCAACGCCAGCCAGCGGAACCGGCAGTTTACCCCCGAAGAAGAACGGTACAGCTACAACTTCCATTCGGTCAACTACCACGCCAGCGTGAACATCCGGTTCACGCCCTACAAATACTTCTCAATCTCGGCGGGAGGAAATTCGAGCGCGCCCCCGGCCTTCTACCTTCAGGACGTGGTCAATAACGACAACCCGTTGCAGGTGCGGAAAGGCAACCCCTCACTGCGGCAGAGCTTCAGCCACAACGTCGGACTTTACTACACGGCCAGCCATATCGAACGCTCCACCCATTTTTCCGCCTACGTGAACTACTCCGCCTCGGTCAACGACGTGGCGCAGAACACGGTATTCGCCGCGCGGGACACGGTGGTAAACGGGGTATCGGTACAGAAAGGGGCCCGCATTACTTCGCCGGTAAACGTGAACGGCCGGTTCAGCCTGACTGCCGGCGGCAGTTACGGCATGCCGCTGAAAGCCCTCAAATGCAACCTGAACCTCTCCGCCTCGTACGGGTTCAGCCGAAACCCGGCCGTGCAGGACAACCTGTTCTACTACTCCCGGAACCATACGGGCCACGCAGACATCGGACTGTTCAGCAACATCTCGGAGAAAATAGACTTCTCGGTCAATGCCGGCGGCCATTTCAGCTACGCCGACGCATCGAACGGCTACACGCCCGGCAACGCCTACCTGAACCTTTACGCCTCGGCCCGGATCAACTGGATCTTCTTCCGGGGCTTTTTCGTCCGGACGGATTACAACTACGCCTACCAGCACTACTCGACCGGCCAGCCGGAAAACCCGGACTACCACATGCTGAACTTTTCCGTCGGCAAGAAATTCCGCAAGAAACAGAACGTGGAGATACGCCTCAGCGGATACGACCTGCTGAACCAGACGCAGAGTTACAGCCACGACGTGACCCCGGCTTACGTTCAGGACTCCCGGCGCACGGTCGTGAAACGCATTTTCCTGCTCTCCTGCTCGTACAAGTTCAACACGATGGGACAAAGCGGCAATCCGTAAGCCGCCGGACGAAGCATGCGGATTTTTTATTTACGCGAAGTTTTGTATATTTGTAGCGGAGCCCGGCCGGAACGGATGGATACGGAAACGGGGCTCCGCACAATTTTTCTACGGAAATGGAGTTTAAGATAAGAAGACGGACCCGACGGATGCCTCTGCGGAGGATGTGGGTGTGGCTCGTCGTACTGGCTTTATTGACCGTTTTATTTTTAAAAGCATAACCGCCATGTTGGGAATCTCTTTTTTCAAATGCCCGAAACCGCGCCAATTCAATTACAAACCGCTCTATTTCGATCCGAAAAAGGAAGAATGGGAAGAACGGAAACGGCGCCTGTTGGGCGACGAGGCTGTGGAAAACGAGGCGAAACCGCAGGAAAAATACGTCCCCGGGTCTTACATTCGCAAGGCCCGTTTCAACCGTATCACGGCGGAACCGGAAAAGGACCAGAAACAACGCACGTTCCTCATCCGTTTCATCATCGTCCTGGCCCTGTTGTTCGTCATCGCCTACTTCATCATCAACTCCACCTGGCTGGAAGCGTGGTTGCAGCATACCGTAGCTTCGGCGGGAGGAGCGCAATAATCCTATCCGCCTGCAAATGTCGAATGTCATTGAAGTACTCTCGGAGTACGTTGCCAACCAGATAGCAGCGGGGGAAGTGGTACGCAACGGCGCGTCGGTCGTCAAAGAGCTGATGGAAAACGCTATCGACGCGGGGTGCAGTTGGATCATCGTGCGCATCTGCAACGGCGGCACGGAATATATACAGGTGGCCGACGACGGTACGGGCATGAGCCATGAAGACGCCCTGACGGCCTTTTCGCGTCATGCGACCTCCAAAATAAAAGGAATCGACGACATATTCGCCATAAACACCTTCGGGTTCCGGGGAGAGGCGTTGCCCTCCATCGCCTCGGTAGCGGAAGTGGAGCTGAAAACACGCCGCGAAGAAGACGAGTTAGGCACGCGGATAGAGATCAACGGCGGCGAAGTGGCCGACCACAGCTACGAAGCGGCGGCCAAAGGGACGCAAATCGTGGTCAAAAACCTGTTCTACAATATTCCGGCCCGGCGCAAGCACCTCAAAAGCGCCGACCGCGAGGCGCGCCTGATCCTGGACGAGTTCATGCGGGTAGCCCTCTGTTACCCCCAAATCGCTTTTTTCTTCTACAACAACGATACCTGCCTGTGCAACCTGCGCGCGACCAACCTGCGGCAGCGGGTGGTCAATGTCATGTCGTCGTACTCGATCAAAAGCAACGACAAAGGCAGCCTCTCGGCCGCCGCGCGCCAGCGTAACCTGGCCAACAAATGCAACGCCTCGCTGGTGGACCTCTTCGCGGAGACCTCCATCGTGAGGGTGCACGGCTACATCGGAAAGCCCGAAGCGGCCCGCAAGAACGCCGAACAGTTCCTCTTCGTGAACGGACGGTATTTCAAGAGCGCCGCTTTCCGCAAAGCCATACAGAACGCTTACGACAAACTACTGCCCGACCCGAACGTGCTGCCCCCCTACTTCATCTACCTGACCATCGACCCCGCCCGGATAGACGTCAATATCCACCCGGCGAAGGTAGAGGTCAAGTTCGAGGAGGAACAGGAAATCTGGCAGATCATCAACGCCGCCGTGCGCGAAAGCCTGGGCAAACACGGCATCGTTCCCATGATCGACTTCGAAACGGGCGACGACATCGATATTCCCGTTTTCCGGCAGAGCGACGAATTCAAAACGCCGGAGTTGGACCTCAACCCCGAATTCAACCCTTTCGACGAGAGCTTCTCCTTTACCAACGCCGTCAAAGGGCACGACGAAACCTTCCGGGACAACATCGCCGTTTCCGAAACGGACAACCGGCGGTACAACGCGGAGGAAAAGGAAGGGGTCGAAATCCGGTCGCGGGAGTTTTTCAGCGACGAATGGGAAAACGCCTTCAACACGAGCGGCCCGCCGGCCGGGGAAACGGCAACGGGAACCGGAGAAGAAATTCCGGCCGCGGAAGAGCCTACCCGCGGTTTCGGAACCGCGGAAGAGACGGCGGAACCGGAAAACACGGCGGAGCAAGCGGGAGAGACCTATATCGAGATAGAATCCGCCGCCGACACCGATACTTTCGGCACGCCGGCGCGGGAAACCGCCGGGCGGCTGTTTGCGGACGAACCGGAGATCAGCGGGGGATTTGCCGTGGGAGAACGCTATTTCGTCGCGCGGGTCAACGGACAACTGGTCATAACGGACCTTTCCCGGGCCATGAGCCGGATCGCCTACGAACGGATCGAACGGCAAACGGCGGAAGGACGCCGCGCGGCGTCCCAGAAACTGCTGTTCCCGGCCGTCATGACGCTGGGAGCCGCCGACCGGTTAGTCGTCGGCGAATCGTTGGAAGATTTCCGGTTCATGGGATTCGACTTAGAAATGAACGAAGACACGGTGGTATTGAACGGCATTCCGGCGGACGCCGACGGCGACCGGGCGGAATCGCTTTTCGAAGAGTTGCTGACCGTGCTGAAAATGGACGAGTTGTACGATTACCGGCAATCGAAACGGGAAAGGCTGATTTCAGGGTTGGCGGGCATATACGGCAACCGGCCGGTGCCGGTGTCGCCGGCCCAACAGGAAGAGTGCCTCCGGCAGCTGCTGGCCTGCAAAAACAGCCGTTATACGCCGGAAGGAAGGAAAACCTGCATAGCGCTGACGCCGGAAGAGCTGAAAAAACTGCTCGGGTAGCCCGGCCCGCACGGGAAATGCCGGGGAAGCGGCACCGAAACGCGCCGCCGGACCGGACGAACGAGAAAAAAAGGGGAAGACCGGCTTTCCCCCGAAACACAAACATAAAAAACACGACACTTTCATGATGAGATTTTCGACCCCACCGGTGGTAAAAAACCTGATTATCATTAACCTTCTGTTCTTTTCGGCGCAAACCCTGCTGCCGGGGGGGTACGGCGAACGGCTGACACAGCTGTTAGGACTTCATTACTGGGGTTCCGCCCAGTTCAATCCCTACCAGTTGGTTACCCACCTGTTCCTGCACGGCGACATCATGCACCTGTTTACCAACATGTTCGCCCTCTGGATGTTCGGCCGTATCTTGGAATACGACCTGGGCAGCCGGCGTTTTCTGATCTACTACATGGTAACGGGCATCGGCGCGGCCCTGCTGCACAGCAGCGTAGTGGCCTGGGAAATGGCCGGGGTCAAGGAGCAGGTGTCCGCCTACATCGCCCAAAGCACCAACGCCATGGAAATAGCGCAATTGAAAAGCCTGTTGGCCCAGCGGCTGGACGTGGTAACGTTGGGGGCTTCCGGAGCGGTATTCGGCATCCTGCTGAGTTTCGGCATGCTGCACCCAAACGACCGCATCCTGCTGTTGATACCGCCGATTCCCATGAAGGCCAAATATTTCGTTATCGCGTACGGTGTGCTGGAACTGATGCTGGGCCTTACGGGCACGGCCTCCAACATCGCCCACTTCGCGCATGTCGGCGGCATGATCTTCGGATTTCTGCTGCTTTATTACTGGAAAAAAACCGGGAAAATATATTATTAACCGGCCAGAATACCGCGCATAACGTTTTTTTATTAAATTTGCACTGACAAAACGGAGCGGTCCGAGACGGCGCACCGTAACAAAACGAATTTAAACCGAAACATACATGAACAACAGATTTTTACCTGCTCTTTCCGTGCTTCTCGCCACAGCTTCCGTATTCACAGCCTGTGCTCCGCAGGGAGGGACATCCGCCCCGGCAGGGACAGCGGTCGCGTCCGGCGACTCCTCTTCGACGGCGGTAACCCACCGTACGGCGGCCAACATCGTATATATCAACACCGATACGCTGATTAACGGTTACAACTTGTACAAGGATTTGAGCGCGAAATACGAAGAACACGCCACCAAAGTGGAAAAAGAGCTGGAAACGAGAACCCGCGCGTGGGAACGGAAAGTGACCGACCTGCAGGAAAAAGCCAGCAAAGGTCTCATTACCCGTTCGCAAGGGGAAGAGATGCAGAACAACCTCGCGAAAGAACAGCAGAGCCTGCTGGAATACCGGGACAAAGCGTTGGCGGAACTGCAAGAGGAAGAATCGGTCATGTTCAACAACGTGCGTCATAACATCGACGAATATCTGAAAAAATACAACGAAGAGAAAAAATACGACATGATTCTGAGCACCAGCAGCGTGACTAACGCGGTATGGTTAGGCAACCCGGATTTGGATGTTACTCTGGAAATCATGGAAGGCATGAATAAGGAATATGCCGCGACCCTGAAAGAAAACACCGCAACCAAATAAAAACGCGTTTTCATAACGGCGCAAGAGGCTTCGGAAAATCCGGGGCCTCTTTTCATTTCGGTATCCCAGAAAGCCGTTTTGTCTGCCGAAAGACGCGACAACGCCCTTTTTTCCATTCGCTTGCCACGGCAAATCGTTACGACCGTTTCCGTTCGGATTCCGAAATAAAATTCCGGACAATTCCCCCTTCGAAATAAATCCATGAGCATTACCGACTTCCCGATGGCTTTTCCCGTCCTTATCCGCCATAGTCCAAATATCCCAACGGTATCGAGCCAAATTTAACGGACTTTTTAACACACACCCAAAAATCGATTGCGGGAAAAAACGGGACGGCCCGACCGAAAGGCCGGAAAATCTCATAAAGATACCTCATGATTTCCATTAGTTCAAAAAGGCTTCCGGGGCAAGGCTTTTTAACAACCTTGCCGGTAAAGTAACGAGGGGGCCATTCAGCCCCCTCGTTACCGATATATATATCTTGACTTTCGCTCGCAACCGACCGTTACAAAACAATCAGATAACGAATGACAATGTCGCAGCGGATCTCCATGTCTCTGGGCGACACGTCCAACGCCTCCTCTTCCACGGCGACATCCGCCATCGCGGCTTTCATCATGCGGGGAGCCGCCACGACCATCTCGTTGTCGTAAAGACTATAACGATCGTTGTCGCGGATATAAATGGGCGACCCTATCCGGCATCCGGCCGCCTGCGCCAACCGTTCCGCATTCTCTTTCGCCTTTTTTACCGCAATATCCTTGTTCTGGATACGCAGTTCCTCGATATCGCTGCGGCCGTAGCTCGTAATGGTCACATTGGCGATATTGGCCGTCTCCAACTGGTCGAACAAATCCGATAACTGCGTCAGGTCGGTCACTTTCATCGTATAGTTCTTCTCTTGCGCGATATCTCTCCGTTTGACGAAATTACTGGTCTGCGTAACCAACCGCAGGTTCTTTTCCGGATCCAGTTTCAACTTTTCAAGCACCTCGTACATCCGCCTTTCGGTTTTGTCGATGCTCTCTTTCGTTCCCTCCTGGCTGTTGAGCCGGATATTCAACATGGCATAATCGGGAGCCACCTTCATCGTATTGGCCGCTACCACTTCGACATAAGGCATGTCGTTATTTTCCTGAGCATGCGCGCCTGCGGCGAAACAAAGCAGCAACGTTGCCGCTACCAATAATTTTCTCATAATTTTCTGTTTTAATTTTTAAACGGACCCAAAGCCCTTGCATATTCAACGAATTTCCTGAAAATTTATTTTACGTCCGACCGTTTTCCATGCCTTCGACACCCGCAAAATTCATGCTCGGGCATTCCGAAAAACGAAATCCGCCCCCGTAATTCCCCGAAAAAGGGGAAAAGGGAGCGGATCCTCCGTCCGGCAAACACCCGCCACCGTCCGAACACCCCGGACAGGCGAGTCGTTGTCCGAAACTATTTGCCCGTTCCGGGAACCGGAACCTTATATTGCGACATGTCGCGGTTTTCGAGTTTAAGATCCGCGGGCAACAAGTTCATCGGATCGGCACTGAAATCGGCCCAGGTTATGGTTTGCCCGGTATAAGCGGCCTGGCGTCCCATAGTCCCGGCCAACGACGACTGGGCCGTTTCTACCGCCTGGTTGAACGGTTTGCCGCTGCGGATATGTTCGATCCAGTTGACATGTTCGAGCGTATAGGGATCGTGCTGTTGGAAAGCCGCCTTGGCCGCTTCCTTGTCGTATTCCCAAATCACGTTTCCGGCCAGGTCCTTGATAACGGCATTGCTACCCGAATCAAGGTACAAAGACCCTTTCGTACCCTGAATGAATTCACTGACGTTGGAAGAACATCCGTCGATCTGGCGGCACATGCTATGCAGATGGATACCGTTCTCGAATTCGAAATCGATGCTGAAATTATCGTACTGGTCGCCCGTGATACGGCGTTGGCGGCTGCCGACACCGGTCGCCTTTACCGGTTTCAAGCCGCTGAACCACATGAACACGTCGATATTGTGTACGTGCTGTTCCACGATATGGTCGCCCGAAAGCCACGTCCAATTGACCCAGTCGCGGATCATCCATTCGGTATCGGTCCATTTCGGATCCTTTTCACGATACCAAAGCATATTCTGGTTCCAATAGACGTTTCCGCCGGTAATTTCGCCGATATACCCTTCCATGACCTTCTTGTAGGCTTCCACATAGGAACGCTGGTGGTGGCGCTGCGTACCCGTAATGACGGACAGCCCCTTCGCATCGGCCTGTTTGGCGGCCGCCACGATGGTGCGGTAACCGGCCGGATCGACCGAAATGGGTTTTTCCATGAAGCTGTGCAACCCTTTTTCCACGGCATACTTGAAATGTTCGGGACGGAAAACGGGCGGCGTGCAAAGCAGCACCATATCCACCACGCCGGAATCCATCAGTTTTTTATAAGCGTCGAAACCCACGTAGCAATTGGCTTCGGGCACTTCGATCTGCCGGTCTTTCTTCAACATGTTCCGGACTCCTTCCACCTTGTCGGGGAAAACGTCCGCCAAAGCGGTAACGGTAATGCCGTTGGCGGCGTTCAGCACGTTCTGCACGGCTCCGGAACCGCGTCCGCCGCAGCCGACCAGTCCCACGCGCAGCTCTTTGCCGTCGGGCGCCTTGTCGGGCAGGTTGGGCACATAATATTCTCCCGCCGCCTTCAAAGGCGTATATTGCGGTTCGGAAGATTTGGAGGAACAGGAGGTAAGGATGGAACCTACGCCGCCCATAGCGGCCGTAGCTCCGATAGCAGCTCCGTAAGAAAGGAACTCTTTGCGGCTGATGTTATTTTTTTTCATTGTCTTTAAGTATGTTTAATAGTTTTTATTTCCCGATTTATGCTTTGGCTTCGGCCCACTGCTTGCGCAACAGATTCACGGCTGCGGTAACGGTTTCCGCCCGGTTGCCGCGCGTGCCGCATTCGAAGCTGACATAGCCGTCGTAATTCATGGCCTTGAGCGCGCGGAAACCGTCGATGTAGTTGTCCGCCTCGCCGTCCTCGCCCGGCATGATGCGGTTACGCCGGCTGGCCACATGCACATGTTTGAGGTAGGGACCGCCCGAAAAGAAGGCGCCGTAGTCGGAAGTCTCTTCGGCCGTCATGTGCCAGAAATCGCCCATGCAGGCCATCCCCGCGCTCTGGGCGTCGCGGCAGAGCGAAGCGGCGTCGGCGACCTGACGCAGGTAGTGGGCTTCCCGCCGGTTCAACGGCTCCAGAATAACGGTCGTATGGTATTTGGCGGCTATCTCTCCCAGTTCATGCAGCTCTTCTACCAAAAAGGCGCGGGTTTCGGGCGTATGCGGCAAAACCGGCTTCTGACTGTTGAAAGCCGGAACGAGAATGACGCCCGCGGCTCCCAGCTCGCCGGCAGCGGCCAGTATTTCGGTCATGCTGTCGATGCACTGTTTGCGCACGGCAGCATCCTCTGCCAGCAAAAAGCCGCTGAATCCGGCGCAGATGGCGCTGATTTTGATATTGCGTCCGCTCAGTTTGGCCGTCAGATCGGAAACGCGCGAAGCCAATCCGCCCCCTCCCGGTTCAAGCCCCTGAATACCTAAATTTTCCATAAAATCGAGTTTCGCCTCCAGCGAATCGCCGGGAGCGATGCCTTCCTGAAAAGAGAGTTTCAATTCCGGAGATTTGGCCTTGGCCGCCGGAGCCGGCGCGCCGAACAGTTTGAGCGGAGAAGCCGCCACGGCCCATGCCGCACCGCACACGGCCGTTTTTACAAGAAAATCTTTCCGATCCATTTATTGTAAGTTTACAGGTTAATTGTAAAAATGTCGGAACGATTACATTTCCGACAGCAAACCGGCCGATTCGTTTGCAGCCTGTTTTAAGCGACCGATTACATCTTACAAAGTTATCTTTTTTTTCCTTTCATCCAACATAAAAAATGATTTTTTTACATAAAACGTTTTTCTCGCCTCCATATTTTCCGCTTCGACCGTTCCTGAACATACGATCGGACGGAAAACGGGCAAAAAGACGAATATTTTGAACGGAAAGCGACGGCCGGAGCCATGTTTCGGGAAGCGGCCGGACCCGAAACGCGGGAATATGAAAAAAAACAGGCCGAAATGCACCGTTTTTGAACGGAAAGCATATATCTTTGACAGGCGGTCCGGGTCCGCTCGCGCCGGAACCGCATTCCGATAAACGTAAAAAAACAACCGTATATGAGAAAAACGACCTCTCTCTTTCTGCTGTCGCTGGCTTTGTGGGCCATGACAGCGGCATGCACGCGGCAAGCGGAATACGCTTACACCACGGTTCCCGGCGACCCGATGCACAGCCGGATCTATACCCTGAAGAACGGGCTGAAGGTATATATGACCGAAAACGACGAAACGCCCCGCATCCAGACCTATATCGCGGTCAGGGTGGGGAGCAAGAACGACCCGGCCGAGACCACCGGCCTGGCCCACTATTTCGAGCACCTCATGTTCAAGGGGACCAAACAGTTCGGAACCCAGAACTACGAACAGGAACGGCCGTTGCTGGACTCGATAGAGGCCCGGTTCGAAACCTACCGCTCCACGACCGACCCGGTTCAGCGGGCAGCCATCTATCGCGCCATAGACAGCCTGTCGTACGAGGCTTCGAAGCTGGCGATTCCGAACGAATACGACAAACTGATGACCGCCATAGGAGCGACGGGAACGAACGCCTACACCGGCTACGACCAGACGGTTTACATCGAGAACATTCCGGCGAACGAAACGGAAAACTGGGCCAAGATACAGACCGACCGGTTCTCCGACGCGGTCATCCGCGGATTCCATACCGAACTGGAAACGGTATATGAAGAGAAAAACATGTCGCTGACGCGGGACAACCAGAAAATGGTAACGGCCCTGCTGAGCGCCCTCTTTCCGAACCACCCCTACGGGACGCAGACCGTGCTGGGAACGCAGGAGCATCTGAAAAACCCATCGATTACCAACATCAAAAACTATTACAAAAAATATTACGTACCCAACAACATGGCCATCTGCCTGTCGGGCGATTTCGATCCGGACGAAATGATCCGGGTCATCGACCGGTATTTCGGCTCGCTGCGGCCCAACGATTCGCTGCCGGCATACCGCCCCGCGGAAGTTCCCGTGCCTGAAAAAACCGTCGTACGGGAAGTATGGGGACAGGAAACGCCCAGTCTGCTGATGGGCTGGAGAATAGCGGGCAACACCTTGCACGACCGGGAACTGACCGCGCTGCTTTCCGCCGTATTGTACAACGGACAGGCCGGACTGATCGACCTGAACGTGAACCAACGGCAAAAGGTATTGGGAGCCTATGCCGGCACGCTGGGCCTGACGGACTACGAGGCGTTGCTGGCCGGAGCCACCCCGAAAGCGGGACAAACGCTGGAAGAGGCGCAAGCGGTCGTGCTGGAGGAGATAGAGAAAGTGAAGCGCGGAGAGTTCGACGAACAATTGCTTCAAGCCACGCTGAACAACTACAAACGGTCGCAGATGGCCCTGTTGGAAAGCAATGAAAGCCGGGCGGACCTGTTCGTCAGCTCGTTCATCAACGGGACCGATTGGGCCGAAGAGGTAAAAACGCTGGACCGGCTGTCGCGGATTACCAAAGAAGAGATCGTGCGGTTCGCCAACGAGAACCTGAAAGACAACTACGTGACGATATTCAAACGGCAGGGCACGGACCCCGACGAACAGAAGATCGCCAAACCGGAAATCACGCCCATAGAAACCAACCGCGACACGTCGAGCGCGTTCCTGCGGGCCATACAGTTGTCCCGTCCCGCCCCGATAGCCCCGCACTTCGTGGATTTCGCGACGGAGATGCAGACCGGAGAGACCCGGGGGAAACTGCCGGTACTGTACAAAAGGAACGAGACCAACGGCCTGTTTACCCTGACCTACCTGTTCGATCTGGGCAGCCAGAACGACAAGACGTTAGGATTGGCCGCAGGCTATCTGGACTATCTGGGCACCGGCGACATGACGCCCGAACAGATCCGTCAGGAGTTCTACCGGTTGGCCTGTACCTTCAGCGTCAGTCCGGGCGTGGAACAGACATACGTGACATTGAGCGGGCTGGACGAAAACATGGAAGCGGCCATGAAGCTGTTCGAAAAGCTGCTGGCGGAAGCCCGACCCGACGCCGCCGCGTTGGCCAACCTGAAAAGCGACCTGCTGAAAAGCCGGGCGGACGCCAAACTGAACCAGCAGGCCAACTTCAACGCCTTGCAGCAATACGCCATCTACGGTCCCCGCTCCCCGCTGACGAACATCCTGAATGCGGAAGAACTGGCGGCGGTTACCCCGGAAGAACTGACGCAACGGTTGCAAGACCTTTTCGGCTACGAACACCGGATTCTCTATTACGGTCCCCGCAGCCTGAAAGAGATTACGGAAACGGTGGACCGGGAACACAAAACGCCGGCGCAGTTCAAGGCCGTTCCGGCGGGCGACCCGTTCAAACAACAACTGACGCCGGAAAACAAAGTGCTGATCGCGCCTTACCAGGCCAAACAAATCTACTTGCGGGGCATATCGAACCGGGGCGAAACGTTCGATCCGTCGATAACGCCCGTGCTGACCCTGTATAACGAATATTTCGGGGGCGGCATGAACTCCATCGTCTTCCAGGAAATGCGGGAAGCCCGCGGACTGGCCTATTCGGCCGGAGCCGGACTGCAAAGTCCCTCGAAGCTCGGCAACAACTACCTCATGACGCTGGTAATCGCCACCCAGAACGACAAAATGGCGGACGCCCTGGCCGCTTTCGACGAGATCATCAACGACATGCCGGAATCGGAACAGGCTTTCGCCCTGGCGAAAGAGGGTTTGCTGACCCGCCTGCGCACCTCGCGGATCAACAAGGCGAACGTGTTGTGGTATTACCTCAGCCTCCAAAAGCTGGGCCTCGATACCGACCCGCAGGAACAGACGTTCCGCGAAGTACAACGTCTGACGCTGGACGACATCGAAGCCTTTCAGGAAAAATGGGTCAAGGGACGCACATACGTTTACTGCATCCTCGGCGACGAAGCGGAATTAGACATGAAGGCCCTGGAGAAATACGGCCCCGTGGAACGGCTGACGACGGAACAGATTTTCGGATATTGACGGCGAAGGGAGACCGGTCTTTCCGCCTCCGGTTTCCCTTTCCGCAAAGCGCGCCCCCTCTTCGTCAGGCCGGACCGATGAGATTCATTTCGACCGCCGGAACGAAAAGCAACCGACAAAAATCCAAGAAGTTGCCCCAAAGGCTTCATCTGCCGCGTTACCGCTTTCCAAGGGTTCGGTCACGTACGTCAGTACGCTCCCCCATCCCGGAAAAGCAAAGCCTGGCATCTGAAGCCTTTTTCAATCTGTCGGTAAAAGCAAAGAGGAGGAGACACTCCCTTCGTTTGTAAAACGACGTTCGGGGGAACCCGATTTTTTTTCAATTTTTCATACTTTTTATTGTCCGATACGAACAAATTGATTATATTTGTCCCATCGGTCGTTCCTGTGAAGGCCCGATGAGATATTTTTTGTTCTTGCAAATCAACTATAGCTGTTTTAGCTTATGAGTTGTATCGCTCCTGTGAAGGCCCGAAAAAACAAATTTTATCATTTTCATACTATTTATGTTGGTAATATGTGAAGAGACCGGCCCCAAAGAGATTTCGGGCCGGTCTCGTAATTTTACCGCTTCGGCTCATAAAAAACGCCTGCGTCCTTTTTCCTGAAAGATTTCCCGCTGTTCGGCAAGACGACTTTTGCAAAAAACAGCGGACGGATCAACCGACCTCCGCCGGTTCCTCCACGCACGTCAAAGTGTCGGCCGGATAAACCAACCCGATCTGGCGGCGTATTTCATCCATCAGCTCCATCACAAGCAGCGAATTCCGGTGCGAATTGACCTTCGATTCGCGTTCGCCCCGTTCCAGCAGGTCGATAAATTCCTTGACCTCGAAATACATATCCCCCTCGATGGGCGGAATGGTCAGATCTTCCGGCGTTCCGTTCCGGGGAATCAGTTTCACGCTCTGCATCAACCCGATACGTTCGATCAAAATGGAACCCTCCTCGCCGAGAATCTCGGTAGGAAGCGATGACGGGGCGGTCTTCGCGTAACTGATCAGCCCGTCCATATCGTCGTAACGAAAAATGGCGGCCCCCTGCCCGTCCACCCCGGTATATAAGGGATAGGAAGAAGCGATGACCTGTCGGGGAGTGCCGAACAGAACGACCATGGGGAAAATGCAATAAACGCCGATATCCATCAAAGCCCCGTTGGAAAGTTCGGGCTTGAAGGCGTTTTCGACGATACCCGCCTTCAAATGATCGTAACGGCTGGAATAGCTGCAATAAGAGGAGAAATAACGCCGGATTTTTCCGATACGGGGCAGATTCTCGCACACTACCCGGAAATTGGGCTGCAGCGTGGGTTTCATGGCTTCCATCAACAAAACGCCGTGCGTCCGGGCGCAATCGATCATCTCCCGCACTTCGCGGGCGTTGGAAGCGAACGCCTTTTCGCACAACACATGTTTTCCTCTCCGCATGAACAGGACCGACTGCGGCGCATGCAACGCATTCGGAGAGGCGATATACACGGCATCGACATGCGGACTGGCCGCCATGGCATGCAAAGAGGTAAACACATGCGGCGCGCCGTAACGGGCGGCGAAAGCGCGGGCGCGTTCCTCCTGCCGGGAATAAACGGCCGAAAGGGAAAAACGGGGATCGAGAAAAGCTCCTTTCAGGAACTTCTCCGTAATGGTATTGGTTCCGACAATGCCGAATCTGATCATAGCGTCCGAAAATTTTGTTTCTGCAAATATAACGGAATTTATGGAAGGTTTACGAAAAAAAGCACGGCCGTTTCCGCCCTTGAAAAACGGAACGGGGTCCCGTTTTTATGTCGGTCTATTTTTTTGATAATTTTTTATAAATCTTATTCTCAACAACTTATAAATAAAAAGCAAAAAAATTTCAAAAAAATATCGGATTACATTTGGAGATAAAGAAAACAAGCCCTATCTTTGCATTGCATTCAAGAAAAACGGTGTGGTAGTTCAGCTGGTTAGAATGCCTGCCTGTCACGCAGGAGGTCGCGAGTTCGAGTCTCGTCCATACCGCAAAAAAGTTCCGAAACGTTTCGGAACTTTTTTTTTGCGCTTCTCTTTTCCGGAGATTCCCTCCCCAAGACCTTCGCGGACACGGGATACTCCGGACCATTCCCGTCGAACATCCGCCGCACCGCACGCCGGCAACTGCGGAACGCTCCGCCTCCCCTTTTTTGAGAAAAAACGGAACGGACCTCCCGCAAATCCTCCGAATCGGTTATCTTTGCGGAAACTTCTCCGTCTTGCCGTCATGAAAAAATTCATTGTTTATCTGGGATTTTTTATCTCTTGTCTGACCGGAAACGGCTGCCGTTCCGAACGACCGGCCTCCGTCGTTGTCGCTTACGTGACCTCCTGGAGCGAAGTGCTGCCCGACCCGTTCGGCATCACGCATATCAATTACGCTTTCGGGCATATCGCCGACTCCTGCGGCGGCATACGCATCGACAACGAGCCCCGGTTGCGGGAAATCGCCGCCCTGAAAAAAACAAACCCGAAACTCAAGGTGCTGCTTGCCATAGGCGGCTGGGGAAGCGGAGGATTCAGCGAAACGGCCGCTTCGGCGGAAAAACGGACCGCTTTCGCCGCCGCCTGCGCCGAAATCACGGAACGGTACGGTCTGGACGGCATAGACATCGACTGGGAATATCCGACCAGCACGGCGGCCGGCATATCGGCCTCGCCCGAAGACACGGAGAACTTTACCCGGCTGATGCGGGAGCTGCGGACGGCATTAGGTCCCGAAAAGCTATTGACAGCAGCCTCGGGAGCCTCGGCGGAACATATCGATTTCGCGGCTGTCGCGCCTTACGTGGACTTCATCAACATCATGGCTTACGACATCGCCGTACCGCCGTTCCACCACGCCCCGTTATTCCGTTCGGAACGGGTGCAGGGCATCTCCTGCGAAGAATCCGTGGAGGCCCACATCGCGGCCGGCATGCCCGTCGAAAAGTTAGTGTTGGGCATACCCTTTTACGGCCGGGGTACGGATACGATCGGGACCCGCCCCTACCGGGCGCTGATGCGGATGCGGGGATACGAACGCCGCTGGGACGACCTGGCCTGCGCCCCCTACCTGACAGACACGGCAGGCCGTTTCGCTTGCAGCTACGAAGACGAAAGATCGATCGAAGAAAAATGCCGATACCTGCTCCAACGCGGATTGGCCGGGGCCATGTACTGGGAATACGACGGAGACGACGGACAAGGCACGCTGCGGAAAACGATGTACCGTCGGCTCATGCGGCAATAGGCCTATTCTTCCAATAACGCGCAAGCGCACCAGAGTACGGGCGCCTGCCCATGATAATCGCCCGCTACGCGCGGACGGTCGTAGTAATATCGCAGGTCGTTCCGTTTATTCGTACCCACGCAAACCTCCCGGACCTCTCCTTCGTCGCCGACATATGAAACGAGCGCCAGCCAGGCCCGCCGGGCAGCCGGTCCATAAACACGGGCATCGAGCCAACCGCGTTTCACGCCGGTTATCATCGCATAAGCGAACATGGCCGATCCGGAAGTTTCAGGCCAGCAATCGGCCTTGTCCACCAGTTGGTTCCACATTCCGTTTTCGGACTGACAGTCCAACAGGCTTTTCATCATCAGGCAATATCCGGCAAGGATGCGCTCCCGCTCGGGGACATCGTCCGGCATGGAAAGCAGCAGTTCGGTCATGCCGGCCGCCATCCACCCGTTTCCCCGCGCCCAATAAAAGGGCACGTCGGGAGCATGGAAAAACAGACCGTTCGGCCGCTGCAAACTATCCAGATAAACGGCCATTTCCCGTGCCGCACGCTCGATATACCGGCGATCGCCAGTAACCCGATAAGCCGCCGCCTGCACGATCGTAATCATAAACATATCGTCGATCCAAAGACGGGTCTGCCACGACAATCCTCGGTCGGCCCACGCTTTCTGCGCCGGAGTGACGTCTTCCGGCAAAGCCCACTGGGTGTCGGCATAAGGTAATCCCAATTCGTAATAACGCCGGTCGCCGGTTATTCGGTAAAATTCCAATGGCAGACAACCGAACATATTCAAATCAACGTGGTTTTTAACGGGCAAATAGTTTTTTTCTTCCGCAAAAAGCGGCTCGAACCGGTTCCGAAGCCGACGGACCAAAACCGTGTCTCCTGTCGCCCGGGCATATCGCAATGCGCCGTACCAGGTACACACCTCCGCATAATGAATCCATTTTTTCCCGTGTAACATGTGTTCGGAAACCAGAAAACGCCCAACCAACGACATCCCGATATTTTTCGGAGACGCCTCTTCCGGAAAACGTTTGAAATATTTGTCACGCGCGGACGCCGAACCGTTCAACAGCAGCCAAAATGCCGCCGCCATTCCCCATATCATTCCGTTTTTCATAAACGATATCTTCTTTTTTCGGGTAAAAATAACCATTCGACAGGAAACGAACAACCGAAAAAGAACTGACTTTTCCTTCCGGACTTTCGCAAAACGGCAGCCGGCCGCAACGACTCAACTTTGCAGACGAAACACGGACAGGCGTTTTAACATCCGAATTCGGATTACCCGCCGGAACGAACAAAATTCCGGTTTTTCCCGTCCCGACAACACAGGGGAACGGCAACGGACACCGGATTATCGGACAAGCGTTTCGGCGGAATGACTTCCGGTCCCGCAGCGAAAAAAATGATCGTCCCGGCACGAAAGAGGTCATGGCAAACCTTTCGGCCGGGACAATCGGGTAAAAAGTCAGTAGTTTTACAAAAGATTATTTTTTCCAGAGTTTTTCCATATCCTCCAATGTACGCCCCTTCGTTTCAGGAACCATTTTCCAGATGAACAGAACGGCCAAGACTCCCATGACCGCATAGATCCAATAGGCGAATCCGTGATGGAAAGCCTCGGTCAGCACGCGGTTTTCGTTCAGTATGGGGAAACTCCACGACACGGAGAAATTGGCCAACCACTGCACGGCTATTGAAATAGCCATGGCTCCGCGGATGGAATTCGGGAAGATTTCGGCAATAAGCACCCACGCCACCGGTCCCCACGACACGGCGAAAGCGGCCGTATAGACCAGCATCAGCAGGAAGCTGCCTATGCCCACGCTGTCGAAATAGAACGTAAAGCCCAACAACAGCATGCTGACGGCCATGACGGCGGCGCCGAGAATCATCAACGGCTTGCGCCCGAAGCGGTCCACCGTGAGGATGGCCACCACGGTAAAGGTCAGGTTGATGACGCCGACGATAATGGTCTGGAAGAGCGACGCGTCGGTAGCCAGTCCCATGGTCCGCAAAATTTCAGGCGCATAATACAACACGACATTGATACCCACGGCCTGCTGGAAGAACGAGATGAGAATGCCGACCAACAGCACCAGCCCGCCGAACGACAGCCACGCGCCGTCTTTCTGCGCGAAACTCTCCTTGACCTGCCGGAACTCGATTTGCGCCGCTTCGGTCCCGTGCAACCGGTCGAGCAACAGGCGCGCCTTGTCGTCGGCCCCCTTCATCATGAGGTAACGGGGCGTTTCGGGAACGAAAAAGAGCAGGATGAAGAACAGCGCGGCCGGAACGATTTCGGACGCGAACATCCATCGCCAACCGATAGTATTCAGCCACTCCTCGTTTCCCATACGGGCGATGGCGTAATTGACGAAATAGACGACCAGCATGCCGAAGATGATGGCAAACTGGTTGAGCGACACCAACCGACCGCGGGAATGGGCGGGCGCCACCTCGGCGATATACATGGGAGAAAGCATGGAGGCCAGCCCTACCCCGATGCCGCCAATAATACGATAGATGATGAGCGAGCTGATGTCGGCCGTGCCGAAACAGTTGAGCGTGTCGGGCAAGGCCGAACCGGCCGCCGATACCAAAAAGAGAATCGCCGCCAACATCAAGCCCCGCTTGCGACCGACACGCTGCGAGACGCTGCCGCCCAACGCACCGCCCAGGACACAGCCGATCAAAGCGCTGGAAATGGTAAAGCCCTTGATGGAACTGCCCATGTTCTCGGTCATTTCGGCCGGGAGCGACACCACTTGCGAAAAGAGAATCCAAAGGCAGGCGGCTGCCGCGAGCGCCGTATAAGTCCATGCCCGACGGGGCGCATAGAGCTTATGCAGGAACAGACCGGCGAAAAACAGGATCATGCCGAGACACAGCCCGACAATGACCTTGTATTGCGCAATGACGGCGCGGGCCGCTTCCGGATCGTCGAAAAGGGGCGACACGAAATAGTGTTCGAGAGCGCCGGTAGTGCCGGAGATGACTGCCGTATCGTACCCGAACAGCAGTCCTCCCAGCGTAACCACCAGCGTAATACCCCACAGAAAACGTTTGTCGGAGTGCGGCATAAGTTATCGAATATAACGGTTTACCAACGTTTCATACAACTCCTGCTTACCGGAAATAGCAACCGGCTCGCCGTTATGCAATGCGTAATCCGCGATTTGTTCGAGCGTCAGTTTGCCCTCTTCGAACGCCTTGCCCTCGCCGCTGTCGAACGAAGCGTAACGGTCGCGGCGCATGGCGCGGTAATTCGACTTTTCCAAAATATCGGCCGCCGCAAGCAAAGCGCGGGCGAAAACGTCCATGCCGGAGATGTGGGCGATGAACAGATCTTCAAGATCGGTGGAGTTACGGCGCAGTTTGGCGTCGAAATTCACGCCGCCGCGGCCCAGACCGCCCGCTTCGAGAATGACGAGCATGGCCTGCGTCAATTCGTACAGATTGACGGGGAACTGATCGGTATCCCACCCGTTCTGATAATCGCCCCGGTTGGCATCGATACTGCCGAGCAAACCGGCATCGGCAGCCACCTGCAATTCATGTTCGAAAGTATGGCCGGCCAAAGTGGCATGATTTACCTCGATATTCAGTTTGAAATCGGCATCAAGCCCCCAATGGCGGAGGAAACCGATAACGGTTTCGGAATCGAAATCGTACTGGTGCTTGGTAGGTTCCATGGGTTTGGGTTCAATAAGGAAAGTGCCCTTGAAACCGTGTTTGCGACCGTAATCGCGGGCAGCCATGAGCATACGGGCCAGATGTTCCTTTTCGCGTTTCATATCGGTATTGAGCAGGGACATGTACCCTTCGCGCCCGCCCCAGAAAACGTAATCGTCGCCCCCCAAAGCGATGGTGGCGTCGATGGCGTTGCGGATCTGCGCGCCCGCATAGGCCACGGCAGCGAAATCGGGATTGGTGGCGGCTCCGTTCATATAACGGGGATGGCTGAACACATTGGCCGTACCCCAAAGCAGTTTGACGCCGGAAGCGGCCTGTTTTTCGGCCGCGTATTCGGTCAGGCGTTTCAGGTTATCGCCGAACTCGGCCAGCGAAGCGCCCTGGGAAACCAGATCGACATCGTGGAAGCAGTAATACGGTATCCTGGCTTTGGTCATGAACTCGAACGCCGCATCCATCTTGTCCTTGGCCCGTTGAATGGGATCGGAGGCCACATCCCACGGATGGCGCAGCGTGCCGGAACCGAACTGGTCCGTACCGTCGGCACAAAGGGTGTGCCAATAGGCCATGGAAAAACGCAGATGTTCTTTCATGGGTTTGCCCATGACGATGCGTTCGGGATCGTAATAATGGAAGGCCAGGAAATTATCGGAATCGGGACCTTCGAAAGGAATTTCGGAAACGGCAGGAAAATATTCCTTAGCGCCGATGGTAATTTTCATATCGTCGTATAATTAAAGTTAATCGTTTTCGTTCGATAACGTTCGTTTCAACAGCTCTTTCCACCGCAGATAAGCCTCCCGGACAGCGGAAGCATCGACCACGGAAGGCGCTATCGTACCGCACTGTTTCAAGGCGGCGAAAGCCTCCTGAGGCGTCCCATAAACGCCCGCGCCTATGCCCGCGCCCCGGGCCGCTCCGACAGCGCCGTCGGTATCGTAAAGCCGTATTTCGGCGCCGCTGACAGCCGCCAGCGTGCCGGCGAAAACATCGCTGAGGAACATATTGGTACGGCCGGCTTTGATCGTTCGGATCTCCATGCCCGTTCCCTGCATAATTTCGATACCGTACATGAAGGCGAAAGCCACCCCTTCCTGCGAAGCCCGCAGCAAATGGCGCCAGTCGTGCGTATTGAAATTGACGCCCGCCGTTACGGCTCCCGGTTCCCGGTTCTGCAACATCCGCTCGGCGCCGTTGCCGAACGGTAGCACGGAAACCCCTTCGCTGCCCGCCGGTATTTCGGCCGCTTTCGCGTTCATTTCCGGGTAGGAGAGCAGGTTTCGGCCGATATTGCGTTTCGTCCATGCATTGAGCGAACCGGCGCCGTTGATGCAGAGCAGAATGCCGAGCCGGGGCCGTTCGGGGGTATGATTGACATGGGCGAACGTATTGACGCGCGACAACGGATCGTAGTCGATGCGGTCGCTGACCCCGTAAACGACACCGGAAGTGCCGGCGGTAGAGGCGATTTCCCCCGGTTCGAGCACCCCCAACGAAAGAGCATTGTTGGGCTGGTCGCCGGCCCGGTAGGTAACGGGCGTGCCGGCATGCAGGCCCAGTTCGGAAGCGGCTTCGGGGGAAACACGCCCCTGCAGACCGAACGTAGGGACCAAAGGAGGAATCAAAGCGTCGTCGATGCCGTAAACATCGAGTACGGGACGGGCGGGTTCGTGTTGCCGGAAGTCCCACAGAATGCCTTCGGAAAGGCCCGAAGCGGTCGTGGAGGCTTCGCCCGACAACCGCATGGCGATATAATCGCCGGGAAGCATGAAGGCTGCGATACGTTCATAAATTTCCGGCTCGTTCCGCTGAACCCAATACAGTTTGGAAGCCGTGAAATTACCCGGAGAATTGAGCATGCATGCCAAAGCACGTTCGGGACCGATGCGTCGGAACGCCTCTTCGCCGCAGGAAACGGCCCGGCTGTCGCACCAGATGATGGAAGGACGCAAGACCCGCTGCTGCCGGTCGATCACGACCAGCCCGTGCATTTGGTAGGAAATGCCGATGGCCGCGATTTCCGCCGCGTCGATTCCCGAAGCGGCAAGTACCGACCGGGTAGCCTGCTTCAGCGCGTCCCACCACGCTTGCGGGTCCTGTTCGGCCCAGCCGGGACGGAGCGCCGTCATGGGCAATTCGGTCTTCGGGAAAAAATCGGAAGCCGCGACAGTGCCGCTGCCGGCTTCGACCAAAGCCGCCTTCACGGAAGAGCTGCCAATATCGTATCCGAGCAAATACATAGACTTATAGTTTTCGGTTTTTAATTCATTATTTTTGATGGATTCGAAAAACCACAACTGCAAATATATTATTTTTGAATTTAGAGCACAAATTTTTATCCCACTTTTTAAAACAAAAAATGCAATCGGTTGCATAAACCCAAGGAAATACAAGGCATACGGGAAAACAGGAAAAATTTCTACGTCATACAAACCGGTTGAGGCGAAAACGATTTGTTTTCGCCTCAACCGATCTCGAAAATTCCCCCAAAATTACCCGTTTTTCCCGAACCCTCCGGCGGCCTCCCGACCGGCAGCCGAAACGACGGGAAGCCCGGAAGGTTTACCCCGGTAATAGTCGTTGCCTCTTCCCCGTTCGGCTCCCCAAAGGCGTTTGAGATACATCACGTCCCGCTGTTTGCGGGTAATGCCGGGATATTCCCGAACGTCGCGTCCCTCCGTCCGAACTTCCCGAAACATATTCCGGTCACGGACATAAACGGACCATACGTTACGGCAGGTTATGCCCAATTGGCCGGAAACAACCTTGGGCTTTCGAGTTACCCGGCGGGAATCGAGCGTCAGGTCCATACGATGATCGGTCAAAAATATCAGCATATCCGCTCCGTAGAAATCGCAAACCTTAATATTTTTCCGACGCAAGACCGCTTTCCGGTTTTTCTCCACGGGAATCCAAAATAAACGCGCAGCTCGTCTGCCACCGCCTGTGCGCACCGGGCATTCTGCAACCCGGTTTTCCGCTTGTGGCAGTTTCCCCGGGAAAAAATATATTCTTCCACGGAAATATAACTGAAAATAGCCCGATAACTATCATGCATACCCAGTGTCTGCATATATCCCGACTGCAGGGACGGCAAAATTTCATTCAAATTCGCCGAGTAACGGCCCCCGTTAATCAGGCATATCCTCGACTGAGCGGCAACCTCCTGAAACCATATGCCGAAAAGAAACGCCAACATCGGCAACACGACCTTTCCATGAAACTTATCTCGACCGCTAAAGCGGAGAATGCTCGAAAAAACACAACAATCTTTTTCATACCGTTTTATTTTAATGGTTTCGGACCTCGACAGGAGGCCATTCATTCAAGAAAACGAACGAAACGTCGTACTTCAAACAATGATCTCCCGAAGCTTTGCTTAAATCGCGATTATGCATTTTCAATCGTTTCAGCACAGGAAAACAACACGGCCATAAAACCAATCAACGACAAATACCTTTTCTCTGAAAATCATCTTTGTCAAGGATAAATATTCTATATGCATAAAACAAATTTTTCCGCACGATTTGCAAGAGGGTAGCGCCCCTTATCAATACATGCGGAAAAACAGCCTTGTTCCATGGGAAACGGTACAGTCCGCCACATAAAATACCGAACACACGCCGGCAAAAAAAAGGGGAATGTTTCACAACAGCCCCTTTCCAATAAAATGAAGAATAATTAGATATTAAATGAAGACTTTTGAATGGTTTCATCGAAATTTCGATAGCGAAATATAACACATTTTACACAAACCGCCAAAAAAAATCGCAAAAAATGATATTTTTAGTTTTCATTACAAAAAAATGACGGCAAAAACTGGCAAGATTTTTATCCACGTCGTGTCGGAACCGCAGTCCTTTCCGCAAGACCGGCCGATAAAACGGGAAACGAATCGCGCCATGCGAACGACACGAACAACCGAAAGGAAAAGGGATTTCATGAAAAAAGGGGATGTTTCGCAACAGCCCCTTTTCCGCAAATTTCGAGCATGAACCGCAGTTCATGCTAAAAAACATAAGGTTTCCTTAATTAAAATAAAGTTTCTTCATTTATTCCCGGAACAGGTTAAAACAAGCTGCAATATACTCTTTTTCATTTAAACCGCAAAAAGAATGTCGTTTTTTGCCTGACGACAGCATCGACCTCGCGAAGGTTGGAGGAAAATAATTACCTTTGCCGAGGGGTTTTCCGCAGGACCGCGCGACAGACGAGCGAAACGCGGCGGGAAGCCTCCGGAACAGGGCATCCCCCGCAAAACATTTGAAACCATGTACGACTACATCAACGGAAAAATCGCCGAGCTGTTGCCGGCGGCCGTCATCATAGACAACGGAGGAATCGGTTATTTCATCAATATCTCGTTGCAAACCTATTCGGCCATCGAAGGCCGGGAGGAGGTCCGGATATACGTGCAGCAATACATGGTGCGCGACGAACTGCCGGTCATGTACGGTTTCGCGACGCAAGCGGAACGGGAAATATTCCGGATGTTGGTCAACGTGTCGGGCGTAGGAGGAAACACCGCCCGCATGATCCTTTCGACATTTTCGGTCGCGGAACTGCGCGACATTATCTCTTCCGGCAACAGCGTGTCGTTGAAACGGGTCAAGGGGTTAGGCATGAAAACCTCGGAAAAAATCATCGTGGAACTGCGCGACAAAATCCTGAACGTGGAAACGGACGGAACGGCTTCGATCGGAGAACGCACGGCCGCTTCCGCCGTCGATCATGAAATTTACGAAGAAGCCCTGACAGCCCTGACCATGTTGGGTTTCGCCCGGACCGCTTCGGACAAAGCCGTAAAACACATTCTGGCGGACCATCCGGACGCCAAAGTGGAAGAGGTCATCCGTTACGCCCTGAAAAACCTGTAACTCTTTCCATTGTTCTTCCCCTGTTTTCCCGGAACGGATGCCGGTTTCTGCCGGCAAAAAGTTGGGTTTCCGAAAAATTAAATTATTTTTGCCGGAAAATTAACAAACCGTTATCTCTGTGTAAAGTCGATGACGGACGATTTCACAGGGAAACGCCGCCCGTCGGTAAAGAACCTTCGGCAGAGGAAGGTTCACAAAACGTTTCCGGACAGGCGGACCCAACTTAAATAAATGATTGATTGCAAATACTAACGAACAATTTTAATGGAAAGTATTTTTACGCTTGTGATAGTCGTGCTTGCAGCACTGACCGTAGCTAATCTGATCGTGGGGGTATCCAACGACGCGACCAATTTTCTGAATTCGGCCATGGGTTCCAAAGTGGCCCCCCGTTATGTCATCATGATCGTGGCCTCCGTCGGCATGCTTTTGGGTTCCATGTTCTCCAGCGGCATGATGGAGGTAGCCCGAAGCGGTGTTTTCCACCCCTCCATGTACACCTTTTCGGACGTGATGATGCTGTTTCTGTCCGTCATGTTTACCAACATCATCCTGCTGGACCTGTTCAACACCTTCGGGCTGCCTACCTCCACCACGGTTTCGCTGGTATTCGAATTGTTAGGATCGGCCGTCGCCGTAGCCATGGTCAAAATATGGAATTCGCCCGATGCCGGAACGCTGAGCGATTTCATCAATGCGGGCCAGGCCATGGGAATCATCTCCGGAATATTGATCTCCGTCGTGGTGGCCTTCGTATTCGGAACCGTCATCATGTACATCACGCGCATTATCTTTTCTTTCCGGTATAACAAGACGTTCAACTATTTAGGATCGCTGTGGTGCGGTATCGCACTCACGGCGATTTCTTATTTCGCCATATTCAAAGGACTGAAAGACACTTCCCTGTTGAGTGCGGAAACCATGCAGATGCTGAATGACAATCTGCTGCTGCTCGTATTCGGCACATTCGTCGGATGGACCTGTCTGATGGCTTTCGTGCAACACGTGCTGCACATCAACATCCTGCGCATTACCATTCTGGCCGGCACCTTTTCGCTGGCGCTGGCCTTCGCGGGAAACGACCTGGTCAATTTCATCGGCGTATTCATGGCCGGTTACGACTCTTACAATATAGCCATGCAGACAGGCGATATGAATATGCTGATGGGCGAATTGAACAATCCGGTCAAAACCAACGTAGCCATATTGTTAGGGGCAGGCGTCATCATGACCCTGACGCTGTGGTTCTCGAAAAAGGCGATGAAAGTCACGCAGACGGAACTGGATCTGGCCCGGCAGGACGCCGGCATGGAACGGTTCGGCTCCACCTCGATCTCCCGCGCCATCGTCCGCGGTGCGGTAAACATCAATAAAAACCTGGAACGTTACGTGCCGAAAAAAATACAGGATTATGTGGCCAAACGATTCGAACCCATCAAAGAAGAAGGCGAAAAGGCGCCGTTCGACCTCATCCGCGCCACGGTAAACCTGACCGTCGCTTCGTTGCTGATCTCCACGGCTACCTCGATGAAACTTCCCCTCTCCACTACTTACGTGACCTTCATGGTAGCCATGGGTTCGTCATTAGCGGACAAAGCCTGGGGACGGGAAAGCGCGGTATATCGCATTACCGGCGTACTGACCGTGATATCCGGTTGGTTCCTGACAGCCTTCATCGCCTTTACCATTGCATTCGTCGTGGCGTTGATCCTCATGTACGGGCAGACGGTCGCCGTAATCGGCATGTCGATTCTTTGCGTATTCCTGCTCACGCAAAGCAACCTGTTGGTCAAGAAGAAAGCGAGCCGGCAGACGGAAGCGCAGGCCGCAGCGGCGACGAACGACAACATCGTGGATATCTGTCGGCAGGAAATCTGCGAGGCGATGCAGAAAATTACCTACGTCTATGACCAAACCCTGATCGGATTGTTCAACGAAGACCGCAAGCTGCTGAAGAACATGATGAAGGAATCGGAAGCCCTGTACAACGCGGCGCACAACCGCAAATACGAAGTGCATAACACGCTGGCGGCCCTGACGGACAACTACATCAGCAACGGACATTACTACGTGCAGGTGGTGGATTACGTGAATGAAGTGACCAAGGCCCTCGTGCATATTACCCGGCCCAGCTTCGAACACATCGACAACAACCACTCCGGGTTCTCGCAGGAACAGATCAAAGACCTGAAAGAGATAGAGGAAAAAGTAACCGTTATCTACGGCATGACGATCCACATGCTGAAAAACAACGACTACTCGAAAATAGACCAGACCCTGTATCTGCGCGACTCGCTGTTCGAAGAGTTCGCCCAGGTCATCAAGCGGCAGATCGCCCGCATCAAATCGGGAGAGACGTCCACCCGCGCCAGCATGTTGTACCTGGACATCATCAGCGAAACGAAGACCATGATTCTCCAGTCGCGCAACCTGCTGAAGGCTCAGAAACATTTTGTATCCAAATGAAAAAAGTTTTATCTTTGTTCAGGCCCGGAGGCGGGAAAGGAACCGCCGGTTCCGCCGACGGCAGTCCGGCGCAGACGACAACGATAAACGAAATTTAGCAAATAAAAAACAGAAACTATGAAATTATTGGAAGGTAAAGTAGCTGTCGTTACCGGCGGCGCCCGCGGTATCGGCAAAGCCATTTCGGTATGCTTCGCCAAAGCGGGAGCGCAAGTGGCTTTTACCGATCTGGCAGAAGACGACAACTTCAAAAACACGGAAAAAGAACTGACCTCTTACGGCGTGCAGGCCAAGGGATACGTTTCCGACGCCAGCAACTTCGAACAGTCGCAGAGCTTGATCGACAACATCGTCAAAGACTTCGGCAAAGTAGATATTCTGGTCAATAACGCCGGGATTACCCGCGACGGACTGTTGATGCGCATGACCGAAGACCAGTGGGACCTGGTATTGAAAGTCAATCTGAAATCGGTATTCAACCTGACCAAAGCCGTACAGAAATACATGCTCAAGCAAAAGCACGGCTCCATCATCAACATGAGTTCGGTGGTAGGCGTTTCGGGCAATGCCGGACAAGCCAACTATTCCGCCAGCAAAGCGGGAATTATCGGCTTTACCAAGTCGGTAGCCCAGGAGCTGGGGTCGCGCAATATCCGCAGCAACGCCATCGCTCCGGGCTTCATCATTACCGAAATGACAGGCAAACTGCCGGAAGAGGTGCGCAAGGAATGGTGCGAAAAGATCCCCCTGCGGCGCGGAGGCACGCCCGAAGACGTGGCGAACGTGGCTCTGTTCCTCGCCTCCGACCTGTCGGCTTATGTAAACGGGCAAGTCATCAACGTTTGCGGCGGGATGAACACCTGATCGCCGCGAATCCGATCTGAATTGAGAAAAGAGGGGGCTGAATAGAACAGCCTCCCTTTCATACTTGACCGGCAAGTTGTCCCAAAAGGATTCATCTGCTGCGTTACTGCTTTCCAAAGATTCGGCCACGTACGTCGGCACGCTCCCTCATCTTTGAAAATCAAAGCTTTGCGCCTGAAACCTTTGGGGACAACTTTTTTCATTTCGGTCTTTCCGCTTTCCGCTTTCAACCGCCCTCGCCGGGCCGGCGGACGACACAGAAACCGTCTTTATTACCTTTACCCGCTAAAACGAAACGACATGACCCGTCCCTTGCAAACGACCCAACGGCTGGAAGTAGTGGACGCCCTTCGCGGATATGCCCTGCTGGCCATCGTATTGTTGCATAATCTGGAACACTACAACCTGTTTCTGCCGTTAGAGCCGTTACCGCTCTGGTTGCAGGCAATCGACCGACAGGTATGGGACCTGCTGTTCTTTCTGTTCGCAGGAAAAGCCTACGCTACTTTCTCCCTGTTGTTCGGCTTCAGTTTCTACATCCAGTTCCGCAACGCGGAAAAGCGGGGAACCGATTTCCGGGCACGTTTCGCCTGGCGGATGGTATTGCTCGCCCTGTTCGCCCAACTGCACGCCCTGTTCTACAACGGGGATATTTTATTGCTGTATGCGGTCGTAGGGCTCGCACTGATTCCGGTCTGTCGGCTGAAGGACCGGACCGTCTGCCTGATCGCCTTGTTTCTGCTGTTGCAACCCGTAGAATGGGGACGGGCGTTGTATGCCGTCATCGATGCCGACTACCTGCCGGTATCGAACCGGTATCTTCCTTATTTCCAGCGTGCCCAGGAAGCGACCGCCCACGGCGGTTTTTTCGAGGTATTGCGGTCCAACATCGGAGACGGCCAGATGTACAGCAACATCTGGCAAGTGGAAAACGGCCGGTTGTTCCAAACGGCCGCCCTGTTCATGTTCGGCATGCTGCTGGGGCGCAGGAGGTATTTCATCCGGAGCGAAACCTCGGTCCGCTTCTGGAAAAGGACGCTGAAATATGCCGCTATCGCTTTCGTGCCGCTCTACGTTTTAAAAACATTTACCGCCGAACTGACCGGTCCCGCCTTGTCCGTCCCCTACCGGACAGCCGTTTCCTCCTACGCCAACTTCGCGTTCATGGCGGTTCTCGTTTCCGGATTTACCCTGCTCTGGTTCAGAAAAGAACGGGGATACAGCTGGCAGAAGCTGTTGATTCCTTACGGTCGTATGAGCCTGACGAACTATATCGGCCAGTCGATCATCGGCGTAACCGTCTATTACGGATTCGGGTTGGGCATGTACCGGTATGCCGGCGCGACAACCAGCGCAGCCATCGCCCTGCTGATCGTTGCCGTCCAGCTGATGTTCAGCCGGTGGTGGCTCGCACGCCACAAACAGGGACCGCTGGAATTCTTATGGCGTAAAGGAACGTGGATATAAGACCGGACAACCGTGTCTGACCGGCAGGCCGACCGGTTCGCCTGCCGACAGATGCGGAATCTCCTCATTCGACAGAATGATCCGGGACCGGCGAGGTTAAAACCGTAGTACAACAAATTACTTTTCGATAGATTACAATAAATCACGACAAAATTCGAAGATATTTCCGAAACTATTTGGCAAACAGCTAAAAAAATTCATAAATTTACGGCAACGATAAAATTCTTTTCTTCCCTTAGTTTTCTTCTGATATGAAAAAACCAAGAAATACACTCCTTATCAATAAAAGGATTTTTTATAACCGGTTCTTGCCATAAAATATTTTAAAGAATAGGTAATTTTTATTAAAACCAAGCATAATACAATAAATATCAGCGGATGCACTCCTCGGTTCGGGACCGATATTGTCGTTACGCATAACCATCCGGATATCCCCAACGGCTTATTGGAACCGTCCCCGCAAGATTCAGAGGCCTCGCGCCAACAACCGAATGTCATATTCGAAATCCGCGGAAAGAATCGAATCGTAAGATATTATTATGACTGAATTGTAAAACCTATAAACCCTGTTCGCATGAAAACTTATTTTATCTTATTAACAGCCAGTCTGTCGATTCCCCTGCCGTCATTCTCCCAGCTCGTCAAAACCGTTTATTCCACCGATATATCCGACCGGGAAAACGTGACCCTCAGATATACAGACAGCATGTATATAAACGGTAGCCCCAGAGTCGTTTCCCGAAGAATGTACGACTCCGGTCTCGACGAAAAATTCTATACCGGTTCCGCCTCCCGAAAGGGATGGAGATTGGGAGGCGATTTCGGTACCGACGATGCCCGGATAGACAATTTCAGGTTACCGCTCGAGGCCAACCTCAACAATACCGTATGCGACACACTATACTACGACAATCGCATCATCCTGCTCGAAAAATCGCCCCTGCTCCAACTCCCCGGATTTCCCGAACAGGTCGTTCCGGCCACGGACACCGTTTACGACCGTGCTTACGGATTTCCGCTAAGCAATCCGGACATACGCGCTTTCAACTGCAGAAGAGGCTTTACCTGCACCTGGAGGATTACCGACGGCAAGTTATTTCTAATGACCGTAACGCCCTACATCTACGACGGAAAAGCCGACCGCAGACCCGGAACCGATTCCCTCATTCGGCGCATGGAACAGGCGGCAAACCTGAAATTCATTCCGGGAAACACGCCTGCAACATGGGTTAGCGGAGAACTGCGCGGAGGAACCAACAGCGTACGGGGAATATACGGATACCTCCATAAAACGGAATATCTTTTCGATGCACGAAAAGGAAAAATCAAATCCTGCAAAATTACCTCCATACCTACCGGAGAATATGAAAATGCGGAAGCGTTGGCACGATATCTCAACGAAAAAATAGACTCTGTCAAAAAATACAAGGCCGGAATTCTTATCGATTCTAATGAATCGACTGCACGCAGACTATTCGAAAAAGGATTGTTCGCTACCAAACAAAACAAACCCGAATACTATTTGCCCATGTTCAAACCGGGACAACGGACGAAATTCGAGTCGAAAAATTCACTTAACAGCCAAATCGCCCAAGCACTGGCCGAACTGCCCGAAGGAAGCTTTTACGGATATTTCACTCCAGACGGGAAGATATATTCCATGCACTACTACGACGTGACATGGTCTCAAAATGAAGGGTTCGTCTGGCTACCCCTCTACCCTTTCCGACACGACGAATATCCGCAGGATTGACCCGAAAAACCGAACGATTCAAAGTACAACCGCTCCACTCAAGAAATATCTCAAAGAGTTCCTCTTCCTCACAGTAACAGACGGTAAATTTACTGTGAGGAAGGGAAACCGCATCTTGTACCCCGGCTCAAACTCTGTGTACAAAATGCGGCGGTTCCACGAAATTAGGACTGAAAAAACAATCCAAATCCATTTCCTTCGACAAAGAGACTGATTAAAAAATCGTGCTTTACAGTTTCCGGAGGTATTTCATTCGTATTTCCTATCCGAGAACGAATGCAAATATCCAATTCTACAAAAGATAAAATCACTTTTTAGTCAGCCTCTAAATCAATCACTTTGCAAATCACTAAGCCTTATACCGATACATCCCTACCCAAATAATTCCAATCTGCACACAAAATCGGATGGCTTTACGAAGACCAAATCAAAAAAGCCAAACCACAAAACACAACAAACCACTAATATACAGTAAGATACAAAACTATTACAAATTATTTTTCCCAAACTATCAAAAAAACATTTGGATGTTAAATTAAAATTTCCTAAGTTTATGGCATCAACGAAATCCGGTTTACCCTTAATTTTATTCTGGCATGAAAAAATTAAGAAACATACTCCTCAATAAAACGGTTCATTAGGACCGGTTCTTAGTTGTATTTTTCAGGATCGGTCTTAATTCTCAATAAAACATTCGTATCAATTACAATACGAAACATATGGGTACACTTAAATACGATATATCATGAAAAAAATCATACTATTTATCATCTGTTGTCTTTGGATAAATATGGCATCCGCACAAAACGAAAAACCCAAAGCAGCCACAGGAGTGGATGAATATTATTTTTCATATGTGGAAACGGTAAAAAAGTTACAGAACACCCTGAAGGAAGGGGGCACGGTAACGGCCTGGGAGCTGAAACAGGTATCGGAACTGTACAATAAAATGATTGGGTTCATCCAAGGCGGATTGACCCGCTCCGCGATTAATTTCTACCGAATCGTCGAAGGAGACACCCTGTTTTCCTACCGACCGTCCACAAAAAACATGCTGGAAGCCTATAAAACGCATTATAACGGCGATACGAGAAAAGCGATCGCCGCCGCATACGGGGACTGGACCGCCTTCGATTTGGACATTCCCTATTATATCCCCCTCTATGACCGTTCAAGCGGAAAAATCGTTTCCTGCCTCATCCTGTGCGCCGGAATCGACGGAAAAATAGACAACAAAATAACGGAGGGAGAAAAAATATATACCGACGAATGGAAGGAAAAGATAAAAGCCTATAACATAGTGGAAACGAGCAACCGGGGACTGCATGCCTGGGTCACGCCGGAAACGGCACCCGACTATCCGGATCCGAAACTATACAAAGAGACGGAATTTCCCGGAGGAATTACCTGTACGATGTTATGGCCGCTCTCGCTGGAAGACCTGCTGAACGGAGGGAAAGACCTCATCCTACATGTCGGATCGAACATTTACGTCAATCGGGACGGTTCCACGAAACTGAGATTGAAAGAGTGAAAAAAATGCTCCGGAACAAAACGATTGTTTCATAGTCGGTCCTTCTTTTTTCGGACCGGCTCTCCTGAACCGTTTCTTCGCACCGATCGAATCTTGCGGAGAAAGAAAACCAGAAACACTATGATCAATAAACCCATAAACACTCGATACCATGAAAAAGATAGGAATATACGTAGGTTGTCTCATCCTGACCGTTTCAACTTACGCGCAAAACACGACGATAGCCGATAAAAATTTTTACGAAGAAAAAGTAGCCAAGCTGCAAATGCCGGAAAAGGTAAAGAAAATCCATGCGTCCTACGTCGAAAAGGCGAAGAAGATACAGACCGCTCTGCGGGAAGGAGGAACCATACAGGCGCAGGAACTCAAGGAACTGGCGGAACTTTATGAAGAGATCGTACGCGGAATCTACTGGCCGTACTGGTATGTTTTTCATTATCAGGAGCATTATCGGACCGATTCGATTACTGCATTTACCTACCGCTCCTCCACGATGGAGATGTTGAAAAACACCCCGGAATACGACACCGTAAAAGTGGTTCATTTCGATGCGCCGGGACCGGACACCACCGTAGTATGGAAAAACGAGATATTCAGAGGCGGAGACTGGACTGCCTTCGAACCGGATTTCCCCTATTATATCCCCCTCTACGACCGCCAAAGCGGAAAAATAGTCTCCTGCCTGCTGCTATGCGCCGGCATAGACGGAGCAATAGACAACAAAATCGGAGAAGGGGAAAAGATATACACCGACGAATGGCGGAAAAAGATAAAAGCCTACAACCTGTGGGAAACGGAAATCAGGGATCATCCCTATTATTTCGGAACCTTCATAGAAGATTTTCACGAAAACCCGGGAAAATATCAGAAATACAAAGACATAGAAATGCCCGGAGGAATGACCATGCATAAATTTCACGCATTTACCGTGGAAGATTTGATACACGGCGGGAAAGACTTGATTCTGCACCTCGGCTCGAACTGCTATGTCGACACGGACGGAAAGGCGACTTCGAGGCTAAAACCGTAAGCATTTTCAAAAATCCGTAAAAAACGTCTTTTCAGGAAAAATAAGCGGGCGTCCGGAGTGCCCCGGACGCCCGCTTTCGAGAAAACCGATTACATGGCCGCTTCGAGAATAAGCCGGACGGTATCGGGCCCCACGTCGGCCCGTTCGCCCAATTTCCAGCCGCGGTCGGAGAACCGTTTGACGATGGCGTCGATGGTGGAAACGCCGATACCGTAATCGGACAGGCGCGTCCGGATACCCAACGATTCGAAAAAAGCGCGGGTCCGTGCGATCGTCGCGTCGATACGCGCCTCACGGCTGCCGGCATCGATATTCCACACCCGTTCGCCGTATTGCAGCAGCTTTTCCGCTTTCGGCTCGCGCAAGACCTGCATCAGCGCAGGATAAACGATAGCCAGCGTAACGCCGTGGTCCAATCCGTGCAGGGCGGTCAGCTCGTGGCCGATCATGTGGGTAGCCCAGTCCTGCGGCACGCCCCAGGCGATATAGCCGTTCAGCCCCATCGTGGCGGCGATCATGAAATTGGACATCAGGTCGTAATCGGTATGATCGGCCATCAACGGTTGCGCGATCTCTTTCAGCGTCAGCAGAATGCCTTCGGCGAAACGGTCCTGCACCATCGCCTGCGACGGATAGGTCAGGTATTGTTCCAGCACATGGGCGAAAGTGTCCACAATGCCGTTGGCCACCTGACGGTCGGGCAACGTGAAGCAGTAACAGGGATCGAGTACCGAAAAGCGGGGAAACACCTCATTATGATGGAAAGCCAATTTTTCCCCAGTGGAATACCGGGAAATGACCCCTCCGTTATTCATCTCGGAACCGGTGGCCGGCAAGGTCAGCACCGCCGCCAGAGGAAGCGGCCGGACGGGTTTCAGCAAAGCGGGGTCCACCAAAAAATCCCACGGATTGGCCCCGTCGTAACGCAAAGCGCAGGCGATGAATTTCGTGCCGTCGATGACGGAACCGCCCCCTACGGCCAACAGGTAATCCGTTTCCGCCGCACGGGCCGCCTCAACGGCCTTCATGAGCGTCTCGTATTTGGGATTGGGTTCGATACCGCCGAACTCCGTAACCCGGCGGCCCCTAAGCGCCGCCATCACGTCGTCGTAAGCGCCGTTTTTCTTAATGCTGCCGCCGCCGTACAGCACCATGACGCGCGCGTCGGCGGGAATTTCGCCGGAAATGCGGGCCGCACTACCCTTCCCGAAAATCAGTTTAGTCGGGTTTTGCGTAATAAAGTTTTCCATAATCGTTATTTTATGAGTAATTCATCCATCGACCGCTTAGGCACATAATGCGTGCCGTTCTCGTCGCGGTAATATTTTACGTCGCCGTCGCGCATCCCGACCACCTCCACCGTCTCGTCCGGATAGCCGAGCGCCAGCACGAGTACCGGTTCGAGCGACGCATCGAGCCGCAACGCCTGCGCCAGCTCCTTTTTCCGGATAGCGGCGACGATGCAGCCGCCGAGCGACCGCTCCGTCGCCCCCAACATCAGCGTCTGGGCCGTAATGCCCTGGTCCCAAAGACTGTTCTCGGCCAGCCGGCGGTCGTTGCAGATAACGACATAAGCCGCAGGGCGTTCCCCCTCGGCCGGTTTCCAGCCGCCCAGATAACCGGCCCATGCCAACGTGTCGAACACGCGGGCGCAAAGCTCCGGCTCGTTCACGATCCTGAATTTCAACGGCTGCATATTGCGGGCCGAAGGAACATAGCGGGCCAACGCGACCAATTGTTCCAACGTTTCGCGGTCCACCGGCTTATCCTGCCGGAACCGGCGACGGCTCCGGTTTTCCATGACCAATCGGGTAAAATCCATAATGTCTCAATATTTCAGGGTTCCGAACAGGTCGATATCGGTCCACGGCTGACGGCGGACCGCATCGGCCGTCTTATTGATAAAATCGTTCCAATAGGTCTCCTTGAACGAACGGTAATTGGCCAGCACGACAAAGGAATATTCGTCGTCGAGCCGCATCAGTACGGTAGAGGTACCGGGCAACGAACCGGTATGGTTCCACACCTGGTTCCCGAAATAGGTTTGGGAAAGCATGCCTTCGGAAACCAGGTCGGGGACCTCCGGATTCCGGTCGATGCGGACGATCAGGCGGGCCAGATCGGCGGCGGAAGCCAGCCATCCCCCGTGCGCATCCATCCGCGTCACGTTGAAAGGCTCGCCGGACCAGTCGTAGGGTTCCCAATAATATTTCACTTCGTTGCGCACGCGGTCGGCCTCCGTATTGCCCCCGATGCACATGTGTTTGATGCCGCAGGGTTTCAGGACGGCCTTCCGGACGAACTTTTCGTAAGGCATGCCCGTTACCTTTTCGATGACGCGCCCCAATACCAGATAGCCGAAATTGGAATAGTAGTAGTTTTCGCCGGGCGCCGTAGCCAACGGACGGTTGGCCAGCAGTTCGGCGATCAAGGCATGCTGATCCAGATCGTTGTAGGCGAACATGGGATCGTTGGGGACATTCTGCCACCCTCCCTTATGTTCGAGCAGGTTGCGGACGGTAATCTCATCCTTGCGGGAACCGGGCGGAACCGGGCCGAAATCGTTCCCCAGAATAGCGCCTTCGCCGAACACCTTGTCGTCGAGCGACAACCGCCCCTCGTCCGCCAGCAACAGAATGGCGACCTGCGTCACCGGCTTGGAAATGCTGGCGATGCGGAACAGGTTCTCATTGACGGCAGGAATCCGGTTCGCCGTATCCTGATAACCGTAGGCATGGACATAGACCAGTTTTTCGTTCTTTACCACGGCGACGGTCACACAGGGCAGGCCGTAAGTTTCGCGCAATTGTTCGATAACCGTATCGAGTACGGGAGCGGAAGCGGGGACCCGGTCGCGGGCAGCGGCTTCCGGAACCGCCGGCAGGAGCAGCAGACCGAGCGCGGCCCACAGGCGGGAAAAGCATTTGTTTTTCATAAATCGGTTGTATTTTCAGATAAGTTTCGGAGGGTAAATATAAGAAACTGTTTTGATTTTTCACAACACTCTCTTTTCTTAGAATCGTATAGTTTCTCCTTGTTTTCGCTTTTCGGTCTTATGCATTTTTTCCGCTTCGTCAGCCAACCCGCTCTCTTCCCCATTCGAATACGTATCGGGAACACCCTCCCGAATCATCCGGCGAAAAAATCAAAACCGTTTCCAAAGCATAAATCGGGAAAACCGCTATCTTTGTTTCCCTAAACAGCCGAAAATATCCGATGAAAAAATACCTGTTCTTACTGGCCCTGTGCCTGACGGCCGGAACGCTCCGCGCCGCATCGCCGGAAGAAGAGATGCGGACGGTGCGGGAACGCATGGTCCGCGCTTCTTACGAAACCGCCCACACCCATTCCCGACTGCAACGGATTATCCGGGAAAAACTGAGCCGGGCCCAAAATTCGGACAACATCGTGGAAACCGTGCGGGAGGACAAGAGCGACGAAAACGTCCGCCGGTTTTTAGAAAGCATGGCGGCGGACGGAAGCTGGAGCGACCTGGATTACGCCGACAAGCGGCGCAGCTCGTGGTCGCCCTGCGAACACGCCCGGCGCGTTATGCTGATGAGCTGCGCCTACGCCAATCCGGAATCGGCCTACCATCGGGACGCCGCCATGCGCAAAGCCGTTCTTTCAGCCATGGACTACTGGTTCGCCGGGAAATTCGTTTGCAGCAACTGGTGGTACAACCAGATCGGCGTTCCGCGTCTGCTCGGCCCGGCCTTTCTCATTATGCAGCCGGAGATGAGCGAACGGCAGCAGGAAGAGGCCGTCGCCTGCATGAGCAACGCCAAAATCGGCATGACCGGACAGAACAAGGTATGGCTGGCGGGCAACGTCCTGATCCGGGCCTTGCTGCAAAATGACGCGGAACTGTTCGGGAAGGCGGCGAATGCCATCCGGGAGGAAGTGACCGTATCGGAACGGGAAGGCATACAGCCCGACTGGAGCTTCCACCAGCACGGGGCGCAACCCCAATTCGGCAATTACGGGCTGGCCTACGCGCATACCCTGGCCGGCTGGGCACGGACGTTGCAAGGAACGCGATACGCCCTGACCCCCGGAGAAACGGAAATTCTCCGGAACCTGATCGTCGAAGGCATGTCGCGGATCGTATGGAAAGGCTACATGGACGTAAACGCCTGCGGACGGCAACTGTTTCAAGAGGCGCAGCAAGGCAAGGCGTTGGGCTACGGCGAAGCGTTGCTCGACATGATGCAGGCCGACCCCGCCCGCAAGGAACTGTATGCCCGTCTGTACGCCTGGAACCTGCTCGGAGAGGGAGAAGACCCCGTGGGCGGATTCCGCGCCTTCAACCGGTCGGACCTGAGCCTGTTCCGAAGCCGGGAATGGATGGGATCGCTGAAGATGTCGTCGGAACGGGTCATTCCCTACGAAATAATCAACAGCGAAAACATACAGGGCATGAACCTCGGCGACGGGGCCCTGATGCTGTACCGCACGGGCGGCGAATACGACAACCTGTTTCCCGTTTGGGAATGGCGGCGCATACCGGGCGTAACGGCCGTGTATCGGGACGGAGGCCATTTTCCGACGGAACAGGGAAAATTCAAAAACGGGTCGGGACGCAGCCGGAATGCCTTGGCGGGCAGTCTGGCCGGTCCGGACGGCCGTTGCGGAGTTTCGGCGATGAGCGTGGAAAGGCCGGAACTGCAAGCGAAAAAGTCATGGTTTTTCTGCGACGGCTACATCCTCTGCTTAGGGTCGGGCATCCGGTCGGAAGCGGACACAGTATATACGAGCCTCAACCAGTGCCGGACCGACGGCAAATTCAAACAGCGGACCCAACGGGGTTTTCAGCGCGTGGAACACGGCGGCATCGGCTATCTCGTTCCCGACAGCCTCGGACTGACGGCGCGGATTGCTCCGCAAAGCGGGCGTTGGAGCGACGTCGCCAAATTCTATCTGGACACGGCGACGGTACGCGAAAAAGTGTTCAGCCTTTATATCGACCACGGGCAGGCTCCGCGCAACGGCAGTTACGCCTATGCCGTCGTACCCGCCCCGTCGGGCACGGCCTATAAAAAGGCCGGGCGGGCGCAAGTCACGGTTTGCGACGAAAAGGCGCACGCCGTTCTGCACGCCGACGGAACCCGGCAAATCGTATGCTTCGAAGCGGGCCGCATCCGGCTGAACGACAAGGTCGTCCTGACCGTTTCCGGTCCCTGCCTGCTGCTCATGCAGCCGGACGGCAATGGGCGATGGCAGGCGGCCGCGGCCGATCCCACACACCGGCAAACGGAAATCCTCCTGACTTTCGAAGACGGAGAAGAACGGAACGAATACCGGATAGACACGGCCGACAAGGACGGCGCAGCCCGAACGATAACGGTTTCTTCGCTTGATTTGTAACCGATGGGAAAAACGATGACACCTACCGCTTATTATACGGCCGTAAAACAGGCCGTTTTGCTGGAACAGCGCAAGACGCAACGGTTGCGGAACGGCGTGACGACATTGAAAATCGCGGTCTTTTGCAGCATGGGGTACTTCGTTTACCTGCTGCTTGCCCGGGGAACGGGCATGCCCCTGTGGGGAGTGGCGGGAGCGGCGGCGGCCTTTACCGCACTGACGGTATGGGACGGACGTATCGTCCGGCGGCTGGAGCGGCAAAAAGCCCGTATCGCCTGCTGCGATACGGAAACGGACTACATCGCCGGGGAAACGGACCGGCTGGACCGGGGAGAACGGTACGCGGATCCGTCGCACGCCTATTCCGCCGATCTCGACCTGTTCGGAGAACAATCGCTTTTTCAAGCCTTGAACCGCACCTCGTTCGCGGGAGCGGACGACCTGTTGGCCGAGTGGCTGCTGACCCCCTGCCTGTCGCGGGAAACCATCCGGCAACGGCAGGAAGCGGCCGGAGCATTGGCCGGCGTCCCCGACCGGATGTTAGACTTCCGGGTAACGGGCAGTCTGCACCGGCTGACGCCGGAAGAGGCGGCGACCATCGGTGCGTGGAACGAAGAAAGGCACCGTTTCTTCTCCCGCCGGACGACAGGAAGCCTCTATTTCCTCAACGGTCTCTCCGCGGCGGCATGGCTGCTCGTATGTTTCGGGATATGGCCCATAGGGGCGGGACTGGCCGCATTCATCGTCCAATTAGGCGTCGTAGGCGCCTATACGGCCCGGACGAACCGCATATACCAAAAGGCAGACCGTTTTCTGAAAGCGTCGGGGAAAGTGATGCGCATGGTGGAAGTGATGGAACAGTTTCCCGCCGGACCGGAGAAACTGGCGGAACTGCGGGCGAAGGTATCGGGCGAAACGAACGCCTTGACAGCCATGCGGGCCTTGCAACGGGTCATGAACGGATTCGACCAGCGCAACAATATATTAGCGGCCATCGTACTGAACGGGCTGTACATGAAAGAGCTGCACCACCTGATCGCGCTGGGCCGCTGGTGCGGAAAGTACGACACTTCGATGCCGCAATGGATGGCGGCGGTGCGCGAAACGGACGTCCTGGTCAGCATGGGGACCTACCGGTTCAACCATCCCGGCTATTGTCTGCCGGAATTCGGGGAAGAGGCGTTATTGCAGGCCGAAGAAGCGGCCCACCCGCTGTTGCGGGCCGAAAGAAACGTCGGCAACGACCTGACGGTGGCGGAACTGCACGACATTTATATCGTAACCGGCGCCAACATGGCGGGGAAAAGCACCTTTCTGCGGACCGTCGGCGTCAATCTGGTACTGGCCCTGTCGGGAAATCCCGTCTGTGCCCGGCGATTCGTTTTTCAACCGATGGAATTGTTTACCAGCATGCGCACCACCGACAATCTGGCCCGAGGGACCTCTTATTTCCATGCCGAACTGCTGCGGCTGAAGGCGCTGACGGAAGCGGCCGAACGAAGCGGAAAACTGTTTTTCATCTTGGATGAAATGTTGAAAGGAACCAACTCGCGCGACAAGCTGAACGGATCGCTGCGGTTTCTGGAACGACTGCTGCGACTGCCCGTCTCGGGATTAGCGGCGACACACGACCTGGAACTGGGACGGCTGGCGGAACGGTATCCGGACCATTTCCGAAACGTCTGCTTCGAAATTACCCACGAAGAAGAGGGGCGCATACATTACGACTATAAACTGCGGCCGGGGATAAGCCGGAACATGAACGCCTCCATTTTACTGGAACAGATGGGATTGATCTGACGTTTCGTATCGTATATATGATTTATTTCTCGAAAAACAAATTATACATCCATCATTCCGTCCCGGCAGGAAATCGCCCGCCCGCCACGAGACCGCCCCGGCACTGCGGGGAAAAACTGAACAGAAGCAAATATTCCGACACGCCGTTGTTTCGTTCTCCTCATCGGGATGAAATCTACCGCACGATCATATAAAAACGAAGAATTTCATATCTTTGTCCTTACCATCCGTCAGACCCGTTACCGGTTCTGAACCCTCTCGAAACTTTCGTTTTATGAAAATAATTATCCGAGAAGAACGACCGGCCGATTTTTCCGTCGTCCGCAGACTGATTCGATCCGCTTTTGCCGCCGAAAAATTCAGCGACCACCAGGAACATGTACTGGTAGAACGATTACGCCGAACCGACGCTTTCATTCCTTCTCTCGCACTCGTGGCCGAAACCGGAGAAAAGCCGATAGGTTATCTGTTGATGAGCCGCGTATTCATCCGTTCCAAAACCAGTCGTACGGAATCGCTGGCATTGGCTCCCGTAGCCGTATTGCCGGAATATCAAAGGCAGGGCGTAGGAACAAACCTGATACAGGAAGCGCACAAACGCGCGGCGGCCTCGGGTTACCGTTCGTCCCTCGTGCTGGGACATCCCGACTATTATCCCCGGTTCGGCTACCAAAGGGCGGACCGATTCGGAATTGTTTTTCCTTTCGATGTTCCTGCAATCTATTGCATGGTCGCAGAACTTCTTCCCGGCGGACTGGAGAGCCTATCGGGAACCGTGGACTACCCTGCCCCTTTCTATGAACCCTGACAGTACCGCCTAAAAGCGGAACGCCTCGTTTTTACTCGTCTGCAGGTTCTTCGGTCCGTTCCGGATTCTTCCGGACCAGTATTTTATCTATCTTATGACCGTCCATATCGACGATTTCGACGGTATATCCCTCATATTCGAACGTATCGCCCGTTTGAGGTATCTTATTCAGATGCGCCAGCACGAACCCCGCTACCGTGGAATAATCGATATTTTCAAAATCGACGGTAAACGGATCGATTACTTCCGCCAACGTTTCCACAGGCGCTTCGCCGTTTACCAACACGGACCGGTCCTCGCGAATGCAAATATCCGGCTCGCAGGATTCTCCTTCATAAGGAATCTCCCCTACCAAATTTTCTACAATGTCGTGCAAGGTAATAATCCCCTGCAGACAACCGTACTCGTCGATAACGACAGCAATATGACGTTGGCGTTGGCGAAACAGATTCAACACCGCTGGAGCAGGCATATTTTCATGGAGAATCAAAGGCTGGTACAACAAGGCCCGGATATCGACCGAAGCGTCCGTTTGCAGATGCACTAAATAATCTCGTACGGAAAGAATACCCAAGAAATGATCGATGGATCCCTGACAAACCACGATACGGGCGTGGGTGGCCGACATGATTGTTTTACGCACCTCATCGGCCGGGTCGTCCAGATCGACCCATTCGAGATCGGAATGATGCGTCATGATATGGCGGGCCTTCTTATCGGAGAAATAAAACACGCGTTCGTGCATGCGAGTCTGTTCCTGTTCGATAACCCCTTCGGTAGAGGCCTGTTTCATCATTTGCCGCAATTCGGCTTCGGTAATGCGTTCCTCGTGTTTTCGGATACCGAGCATGCGATTGACCAATGTAGTAGAGACCCCCAACAGCCAAACGAAAGGATAGAACAGTTTGCTGAAATACCAGATGACGGGAGCGATACGGGCAGCAATACGTTCCGGGTCGCTGAGGGCGAATGTTTTAGGAACCAACTCGCCGATCACGATGGATACGAATGTAATGACCAATACGGTAAGCGTCAGGGCGATCTGGCGCGCATAAGGAGCCGTCAGAGCAAAGCGTTCGAAAAACGGAGACACATCGTCGGCAATGCTGGTTCCTCCGTACACCCCCGTAACGATTCCGATCAGGGTAATACCTACCTGTATGGCGGAAAGAAAATTTTCGGAATGGTCGAGCAATTTCAACGCCACGGCCGCTCCGCGGCTTCCCTCGTTACGACACTGCTGAAGACGCAACGGTTTGCTGGAAACCAGCGCAATTTCAGACAAAGCAAAAAAACCATTCAATAAAATAAGCAAAACTAAAATTAACAACTCCATCTTATTTTCCTACATCTATTATGTCCGCTCGGTTCTCTCGAAACACCGGAAATCCCGAACGGGTCAAACAGGTTCTAAATATCGCGCATTTCCTCGAAAGAAACAAGCGGGAAACGAAAAAATAATAAACAGCCTCGGAAATCTTCCCGAAAAATATGGCATACGTTTTGCTCATAAAGGACGGGAAAGACAAACGAATTGTCGTTTTCCCTTTCAATTAATTTCTAAAATCACAAGGAGAAAAAACTATGTTACCTGCAAAAAGAACACAAAACTGGTTACCCAGCATTCTGAACGACTTTCTCAGCAACGAATGGATTGCCAAACTGAACGGAAACGCGCCTGCCGTAAACATCATCGAATCGGACAAAGCCTTCAAAGTGGAAATAGCTGCCCCGGGCATCACGAAAGATGACTTCAAAATCAAAGTCAATAGCGACAACCAATTGATTATATCTATGGAAAAGAAACATGAGAACGAAGAGAAAAACGAAGACGAAAAATACCTGCGCCGAGAGTTTTCCTATTCTCAGTTCCAACAAACCCTGATTCTGCCGGACAATGTAGATAAAGAAAAAATAGATGCACAGCAAGCGAACGGCGTATTGACAATCGTTTTACCGAAAAAAAGCATTCCGGCTGCGGAAAAATCGAAAGTCATCCCCGTCAAATAACCACCCCTTATTCTATTGAAAACAAGGGGGTCTAAATAGCCTCCCTCCATACTTTACCGACAAGTAGTTCAAAAAGGCTTCATCTGCTGCGTTACCGCTTTCCAAAGATTCGGTCACGTACGGTCAGTACGCTCCCTCATCTTTGAAAATCAATGCCTTGCATCTGAAGCCTTTTTGAACATTTTGTTTTTCATGAACGGAGTCCTTACTCCCCAAAGCCATAAACCGATACCTCACTTCCCCGAAAAAACGATACGGGTCCGATTTCCGGAAACAAAATAAGAAAAGGAATTTCCCGTAAAAACGGAAGAATGGCTTTCTTCGCAGAACGTATCGCAAATCCATACAAAAAAACGAATCCCGATTTAACCCTGTATCTGAACTTCTCTGGCGATTCAGTAACAGCGTTGTAAAACCGGGATTCGTTGGAACAAAGGTAGAAATATTTTCGCATAAACAAAAAATTTATCGCATTTTTTTTAACAAGAGCAGCTTCTTTTATCCCCTCCTTGCATATATTACTGAAAACAAACTACTTGCAAAACTATTTTCGAATAAAAAAAACTTTAATACGGCGTTCCGGGCTTCTGCAGACCGATTGAAAGAAGAAACAACTACATTTTATTTACGCCGAACTGAATGTCTTTATTGAAAATAAACACGTTAAAACCCTATAAACTGTAAAAGAATGAATTCCGATTTCCCCCTGCATCTGAATCTCTGGTTTTTCAGTAACAGCGTTGTGAAACCGGAATCCGAACTTTTGTAATTTCGTGTTCTGGAAGTATCGAAAACCTTGCTTGTCATTGACGGTATTATTCTGTAAAAAATAATTTTTTGTGGGAAGTTTCACGTTTTTTTACAGATATTGCATAAGAAACTTTGATTCTCTACATCATATATATACATGATAATAAACAACTTATGATTTCTGTTATTTAAAAAGCCTGAATGCCGTGCATTTTTTGTTTGTTTTTTTGAATTTGTTTTTATAACTTGTAAGCGAAAATTTCAGAAATACATAAAATCATCTTCGAGCTATCGATTTAAACATCTATCGAAAAAGCAATGGTTTTATGCGTTTTTAAAAAGAGGAATTATTGTACCGACAAAAATCTTTGTCCCGGAACAGAGAGGAAACGGCAAAGCGATAAATTGTATTGTTGTTTGTTTAATCTAATTTTATGAAAGTTGTAAAGTTAACGGTAGCAACGGTCACTTTGCAGGACAAAAAATTGTCCGAACAACAAAAGAAGGCTTTGTTGTGCGGTGCAAAATGTCCATATTGTAAAGACAATTTTGATTCGACCGGACTTTATTCATTAAGTTGGGATGCATGTACAGGAGTGTCGGATTATAATCACAAATTGGTCACAGACGACATTCAGACCAAATCGAAAGCAGAGACCGAATCGAATTTCTCTCAAGAAAGAAGAGTTACAGGCATTGTTTGCAGTCCCAGGAAAGAGTATTATAACATAGCTTCGGGATTCTGAATACAGAACTTAAATCGAATTTAAAAGACAAGGAGGCAACCTATGAAAAAAACATTACTTTTTCTATTGGCCGGTTCAATGGCGGTTTCGTGTACCGATCCGGCGGTAAGCGAGGACGAACATGGCTGTATCGTGCTGAATCTGGAAGAGGCAATGAAGCGGCCGAGCGAATTGAAATG
>CASDZK010000034.1 GCA_949286165.1 uncultured Alistipes sp. | reverse complement strand
AAGTCAGCTACGGCTGCCTTGCAGGACAAAAAATTGTCCGAGGAACAAATGAACGATTTGTTGGGCGGTTTGCAATGCCCGTATTGCGGATACGATTTCGAACCGGAAGATATGGGACTCAGTCATTATGAGTGTACTGCTATCGATCAAAATGGAATCGAGATAAAGACTGACTTGTTTAAATATTCCAAAGCGGATGCTGTGGCAGAACTTGAAGCGGGCGGGTATACCAATATTGACTGTAAACCGGGCGAGTATTACAATACGGCTCCGGGTTTTTAACCTGAAATAAAATATCGGACGGAACGATGAATTTTGTTTCGTCCGATATTAACAATGTTTCGTAAAAGGGGGAAGATACATATGAAAAAAGTGTGGTCTGCTCTATTGGTCGGTTTGTGCTTTTCATGTACAAACCAAAGCGATCCTGCCGTCAGCATAGACGAAGACGGGTGTATCGTGCTGAACCTGGATGAAGCGATGAAACACAAAAGCAATCTGAAATGGAGCGATATGGTTACTTCGATCGAATATATACCTCTGGAAACTTCGGATTCTTGTTTATTAAGGAGCGATATTATTTTAGATATGACGGATGACTATATTTTAATCGATGATTTGGGAAATACACCGGCTCTTTTCGACCGTCGGGGAAAATTCTTGCGACGCATAGGCCGTATAGGGCGCGGGCCGGGAGAAATGCAAACGGTTGTCAAACGTGGTCATATCGATCCCGAGACGAACGAAATCACATTGTTTTTATACGGACTGCATGTGATGCACTTCGATATACAGGGAAAGTTTTTAGGGGAAGACCGGCTTTCGCCGATGCGATTTTACACGCCAGGAGAACCTTACCGTTCTCCGCATTTGCCGCTACATTCCCATATAGGCAATGAGAACAAAACATTTTATTTTCATTTCAATGCGGATTCCACACGGGTATTTACCTCAAAGACCTTTGACCGCGAAGCCACCTTCGAACGGGTACCGGGAATGTATGGGGTTACTTATACGTCCAGACCTTCCCCACATTATTTAGGCTACAACAATATCCATTATGATACAAATTATTTTCCGAGTCTCTGCAAGTTCAAAGATTATATCGGATATTACGACGGACGCCAGGGAGAGGACCGGCACGACCGGTATTACCGGTTTTATTATGATGGACGAATAGACAATCCATATCGGATCGTCTATGAACATAGTAACTTGGAAAAGGATTTCAGTATTCATATTTTTAAGGACCTAAAGAAATATCTTTATATTTCCGGGCGTAAAAACGACCAAGGGGAAACTTTCTGGTACGATGTCGAAGCACGTCGGTTGCATTATATGCCTACCAATTTTCCGAACGATTTGGACGGAGGTTACCCTTTGGGATTGTTCGAAATCACTCCTGACGGAAAACAATTGTACTATATCCATAGTGTATCCATATTGCGAAAGTGGATTGCTTCTGTTCCCAACACACGATTGGAGGCGTTATTGGATTCCCTGCCGGAAGATGCCAATGGAATATTGATTTACGCTACGTTGAAATAATTCACTCATCAAAGAATCATGACGGACGTTTTTTTTATTACACACGGTTTTTCGGGAGCCAGGACGTATGCTTCGCAATTGTTGGGCGAATTGCGGAAGTCGCCGTCTTTGCGCGTGTGCGAGATAGAATTGGGTGTACAGGACGCATCGGAGTTTACGGTGTACGATTTTTCCGAAGAGTCCGCTTCCGGAGAAGGATTGCGGGTTTTGTTTCCGAGAAAAGTGTTGAGCGAAAAATCGTCGAATGATTCCGAAGCCTGGCTGCCGGAATATTATTTACTGCGTTCTTTTATGGTCGAGGGACGCCCTACGGTGTTTCATTTCAATAACGAGGCGCAGTTGAAGCTGGCGGAAAGGGTTCGTTCGCTTCCTCATGTAAAGGTTGTGTTTACCTGTCATTTCCTGACCAGCGATTATACGTGGCGTTATCTGAAAGGAAACATTCGTTCTGAAACTCCTTCCTCCCCTTTCCTGCGGATGCTGGCCGAAAGCGATAAAATTATCTGCGTGACGGAATTCGCCCGTCAGATGTTGAGCCGGGAAGCGCCCGAGGCAGCCCTGACCGTCATTTACAACGGCTTCGACAGCCGTAAGCCCCGAAATATTCCGGAGTTGCGGCGTCGATACGGGTTCTCTTCGAAAGATGTCCTGCTGTTGTTCGTAGGACGCGTGACGAAAGAGAAAGGGGCGCCGGAACTGTTGGCCGCTTTCGATCGCATGGCCGAGGAAAATCCGCACGTCCGTTTAATCGTGGCCGGCCGGGGAGATATCGATCAAGCCTTGCAAAATGTCCGGCGGCATTATTCGAAAATTACATTTGTGGGAAAGGTCGGGGAAAACCGTTTGCGCGAGTTGTATGCCATAGCGGATATCGGCGTAGTGCCTTCCCTGTTCGAACAGTGCAGTTACGTGGTGTTGGAGATGATGAGGCATGCTTTGCCGTTAGTGGCGACCGATGTGCCCGGACTGGCGGAAATCGTCTGCCGGGGAAAAAACGCTTTGACGGTTCCGGTACGGCCGAAATCCGATAAAACCCTGAAAATCGACGAATCCGGTTTGGCCCGGACATTATCCTATTTGGCGGCAAGTCCGGCCTTGCGTCGCTCTTTGGGCGAGGAGGGGCAACGGATGTGGCGGTCGCGATTCCGGAAAAAAGAGATGGCGGCCCGGACCCTGTCGCTTTACCGAACCCTTTTCTCCGAACCTGTCGATGCCTGATGATGAACCGTTCCCGACTTTCTCCCGCCGACGACGTATTGTATGCCGTATTGCGTATGGCCAAACGGCCTTATGCCGCTTATTGGCTGGCGGAACACCGAAAACATCCCCATTATCCGAGTTTTACCTCCCTGACCTATGTTTTCCGAAAAGTTTTTTTAAATTTTTTCCCGGCCCAACTGTCTTACGACGAACTGCGGGAAGTACCGTTTCCGTTGATAGCCCATATCGACGAAAAGGATGGTTTTTTTGTCATGGTTTTACAAGCCGGGGAATCGGAAGTGAAAGTTTCGGTTCGGGGCCGGAAAAAAACGATGACGAAAGAAGAGTTCGAAAAAATATGGGACGGTGCGGTGTTACTGCTCGATACGGAACCGTTATCGGCAGAGGGACCGGAAACGGAGAACCCGTTTTTAACGCAGGAGAGTGTCCGTTGGAAGAAACAGCGGCTTTCCCGCAAAACCGTACTGTTTTTCGCGGCGAGATACCGGATGCGGATTTTGGGGATGCTGTTCTTGTTGTTATTGGTGCTGTTGGCTTTTGCCGTTCCTGCGAGAGACGGTTTCAATGTTTTTTTCACAGGATGTGCCTTGTCGGGCCTGGCGGTATCCCTTCTGTTATCGGAGTATCGGTTACACCGGGAACATTCCCGGGCGTTGCGGGTGTGCAATTTGTTCCGGAGCAAAAAGGTGGATTGCGCGTCGGTGTTGGATTCCCGGTATGCCGGGATCGGCGGATGGTTTTCCTGGGCCGATGCGGGAGTCGTCTATTTCCTGTCGGCATCCGTGGCTTTGCTGGCGTTTCCCGTGCCGTTTTCCAACCGGATCGTGTCCGTGTGTTCTTTGCTTTCCCTGCCGGTTGTTCTGTGGCTGTTCGCGGTGTTGTCGATAAAAATCAGACGTTTCTGTCTCCTTTGCTGCATCGTGCAGGGATTGCTCGTCGTTTCGGCAATTGCCGGAGGATTTTATCTGTACAGGTGTTCGCCTTCGCCGGACGTTCTCCGGTTATTGCCTGTTTTCGTCGCGGTCGTCCCGTGCATGGCCGTCTTGTATTTTGTCCTTCTTCGGGCGTGGCGGGAAGAAAGCCGGAAGGACAAGTTGTTGGCGTGGTACAATTACAGCCGGCATACGCCCGCTTTTCTGTCGGAACATTTGTACAGTCTGCCCCTGACGGATTTTTCAGGAGTGAATTTTCTGGAATTGAATCCGGGAAAGAAGCACCGGATTACCATGATTTTCAATCCATTGTGTCCGGCTTGCGCGGAGACGCTTGCCGTTGTGCTCTCCTTCTTTCCCGAAAAGGAAAATACGACCTTGGCGTTGTTGCTCCTGGCCGATTTTCCGCCGGCCGTACAAGAGGCTAAAAAGATATGCGCGGCTTACCGGAGGCTTCCGGAGGCTGCCTTTTTCGATTTCCTGTCGTGTTATGTCCGGGGAAAGCCGTTCCGAAATCATCCTGCCGTATGTCCGTCTGCCGACTTTTCGGACGACGAGTTGTTGCGGAACGCTTCGGAGTGGTGTCGAAAACACGGCATCGCATCGGTACCCCGGCTGTATTACTGCGATCGGGCCCTGCCGAGGGAATATGCGGTAAAGGATTTGGATTACCTCTGCCGGTAAAACTGCCTCAAAAACAGATAAACGATTAAAAATTACAGATATGCCACTACTGACCGATCATAGCGAAGAGGCGCGGGAGATATTGGGACGGCTGCCGAAGTGGATTATCCGCAGCGGCATTACGGTTATTTTCTGCATATTCGCAGCCGTTTTTTTCATCGCTTATTATATCCAGTGGCCAGATATCGTTTCCGCTCCGCTGACAGTCACGACATTGAATCCGCCCGTTACTTTGCTGGCGGGGACAGGGGGAAAAATAGACCGTTTTCTGGTACGGGACGGCGACACGATCCGGGCGGGGCAGGATGTCGTCGTTTTCGAAGATTGCGCTTCTTACGAACATGTCCGCGCGTTTGAGCGTTTGTTGCATGAAAACGACGAGTACAGCAGTTTCTATTTGTCGGATACGCTGCTTCGGTTGCCGTACGAATTGGGACATCTGCAAAGCGCATACGCGAATCTTCGGCGGATATGCCTTTCTTTCCGGTATTATATGGAAACGGCCCGAATCGAACAGAAAAAGGATTTGCTGTACAAGAAAATCGATCGGGAACAGGTGCGTCGTTCGTTCCAGCAACGCCAGTACGAACTGGCCTTGAAAGATAAGGTGTACGAGGAACGCAATTACAGCCGCGATTCTTTGATGTTCAATAAATACCAGTCTATCGCCCTGACCGATCTGGAACGTTCGGAACGGAATCTTCTGAGCAAGGAGATTTCCCTTATCGGGCAACAGTCTTCCCTTTTTTCCGGAGAGGCGGCGGTATTGGAGCTGGAAAATCAGTTGATGGATCTGGACATGCAGCACGACCGGGAAATTTACCAGTTCCGCACGCAGATTGCCGGAGCGCGGGAGCAGCTGTTGCAGCAGATACACGACTGGCATGAGCATTTCGTGATCTCTTCTCCCATTGCCGGCCGCGTCGTCTTCCCGGATTTCTGGAGCGAGAACCAGTCGGTAAGCGGCGGCGGACGGTTCGCTACGGTAATCCCTTTGGAGCCGGTAGAAGTGTGGGGACGCGCCATGATTCCGGCATCGGGTATTGCGAAAGTCAGCGTCGGTCAGAAGGTGGACGTGAAGCTGAACAGTTTCCCGTTCATGGAATACGGCGTGTTGCGGGGAGAAGTCCGTTCCATTTCGGAAATCCCGAACCAGGAAGGCTATGTGGCGAATATCGTGTTTCCCGAAGGGTTGGTTTCGAGCTTCGGGACGGAATTGACATACATTCAGGAGATGAACGGCACGGCGGAGATCGTTACGCGCGAAATGCGCTTGATTCATCGTTTTTTTCAGCCGTTGCGTTCCCTGCTATCGAACGGAGTGAAATGAAAATGAAAAAAATCGTGTTTTCGCGCCAGCAGCGCATCGTGCATACGTTAATGCTGCAAACGACTCAATCGGTATCCGACGGCCTTTTGAACGGTCGTGCGGGGATTGCCTTGTATCTGTATTATGCAGGCCGTTTGCTTCGGCAGCCTTATTATGCCGCTTTTGCGGCGGATTTGACGGAGCATGTGTTGGCGGATTTGCATCAAGGCATGCCAACCGGTTTCAAAGACGGGTTGGTCGGTTTCGGCTGGTTTGCGGAACATTTGTTCCGCCACGGGTTCGAGGAAGGGAACCGGGACGACGTATTGGAAGGGTTGGACGCATGGATGCGGGATAAGATCGACGGACCGGAAGGGGACGACGCGATAACGGACCTGTTCGTTTATTTCAGCGAAAGATTGTCGGGGCGGTCGCCGGCCGGTTGTCTTCCCGCGTTGTCGGCCGCTTTCGATGCGGTTTTGCGGCGGTTGTCCCGTTCCGGGGATTGGCTGGATAAGGCTTGCGAAGGGAAGGAACGGTTCGATTTGCTGTGGCCTTACCCGTGGTTGATTTATTACGTACACCGGTTGTGCGAGGCGGGATACGGAAATCCGGAGTTGCATGCGGTAGGGCGTATGTTAGAGGCGCGCATGCCGGCTCTGGACGTTCCGGAGACGGCGCCCGGCAACCGCCTGTTGCTGAGCTTGGTGCAAGGAAAAGGAGTTCCGGAAAAACTTCGGCCGGCGTTGTCGCGAGCGGCCATGCTTCCTTACGAGCAGGCTTGGTCGATTATATTGCTGTATGTTTTCGACCGGGCAAACAGCCGGGAAACGATATTGTCCTTATACGACGCGTTGTATGCCTTCGATGAAGGAGACACGTATTGCGCCGGTTTTCGTCCCGAGGGGAAAAGCGGTTTCAGGCTCGGCCTGTATCAAGGCGTCGCTGCCATCGGGTTGGCGGGGTTGCTTGCGGAACGTCTGACGGAATGAAGGCGGTTCGGCCCCGTGTCTTGTGGAAAAAATGACTAACCTGTACTTTGATGATATGATGAGTTCTCTCGTGTTTCCGAAATCCACCTGGGATTTTCATGTGCCGAATGCCGTGCTGATGCAGGCTTCCGGTTCCCGGAATTACGCGTTTTTGTGCGGAAAGACCGGATTGATCGTTTATTTTTATTATTTGTGGTCACGCCGGAATAACCCGATGTATAAGCGGTATGCGGACCGATACGTCGAAGAGATGGCCGATAATCTGTTCTCGGAGATGCCGTTGGGGTTCGACCGGGGGATTACCGGCGTCGGATGGGCCGTCGATCATTTGATTAAACACGGTTTTATCGAAGCCGACGCGAACGAGGTTTTGGCGGATATCGACGATCGGGTTCGGGAAATCTTTTGTTCGTCCTCCGAATTGCCCGTTTCCGATTTGCTTTCCGTAACGGCGTATTGCGTGCAGCGTTTGCAGGGGCAGCCCGAAAGGGAGGGGTTGCGATCGTTGCTCGCCGCCGCTTTCGTGCGTTTGCTGCCGTTTGCCGATGTCGTGGCCGAAACCGCTCCGCCGGATTCGTTCGATGTGCTGTGGCCGTTTCCCTGGATGCTTTATTGCCTCGGCAAGGGCGTGGAACTGGGAGTGGAAGAACCGTTGTTGCGGGAAAGCCTCGGCCGTTACCGTCCCCGGACGGAAGAGCTTTTGTCGGGAACCGTAGAGCCCTGCGTCGGCCGCATGCTGTATTTGCTGGCTTCCGAAATATATCCGGGCTTGCCTTGTCCCGGTTTCTCGGAAGCGGATCTGCCGGCCGATATATCCGTGCATCACGGAGCAGGCGGCGTGCTGCTGTTGATGAAAATATGGGGAAAAGGGAAAATCGGGCCTTCCGAATATGCTTCGGTAGCGACGTATATCCGGGAGTTCATACCGGAATACCCCTATTATCTGGGCCTTTCGGTCATGGAAGGGCGAATCGCCCTGTTGGACGGAACGCTGGGGCCCGCTTTGGCGTTGGAACTTTAATTTCGGAATGAATATGGAAGAGAAAATTATACTTTTTTACAATCAGACCTATTCGGAGTATTGGTATTTCAATAGCGAGGATTTTCCTCCGGGATATACGATGGCGCGCGGCATGCATTTGACGGAAGAAGCGGACGTGGTCGTGTTTTTCCTGCCGACGCTGAAGGTGCATGCCGATTTGAAGAAACGCCCGGGGCAGATATGGGTGGGATGGAGTACCGAATGCGAACAACATTATCCGCAATACGAGGATCCCGCCATCGCTTCGTTGTTCGACCTGAGGATGGGATACTACCGGGATTACGATATTTTCACGCCTTACGTTTATCCCCGCTATGAAAGTTTTTTGCGCTGGCGCGACGGCATGCACGCCAAACCCGGCAATATCGGCATGTTTATCTCCAGCCCGTTCAATCTCAGCGGGCGCATCGATTATCTGCACGAGTTGATGCAGTATATACCTATCGATTCTTATGGCCGGCAGATGAATAATTGTCGATTAAAACGGGATTTCGGGCCTCCCTCCAAAAAAAACGCGATATCGGGCTATAAATTTACCATTGCGTTCGAAAACAGCATCGGACGCGACTATGTGACGGAAAAATTTTACGAACCGTTGATTATGGGTTCGGTTCCGATTTACCTGGGGGCTCCCAACGTCGATGATTATGCGCCCGGCGAGCATTGCTTCATCAATGTCCGCGATTACGATTCTCCGAAGCACTTGGCCGAATATCTGCAGGAATTGCTGGAAAATCCGGAGGCTTACAACGCTTATTTCGATTGGAAGCGCAAACCCTATAAGGTCGGCTTTCAACAGCTGCTGCGGCGGGTGCGGAAACCGTTGGCCCTGCGGTTCGTCGAGGCCATAGAGCATTATTCTTCCAAATTGAAATAACCGCATACGGCATGAGAAACTTTCCCCACTACAAACAATACGATGCGATGGATTGCGGGCCTACCTGCCTGCGAATCGTCGCCCGGTTTTACGGCAAGCATTTTTCCCTGCAGAAACTGCGTACCCGCTGCCACATTACCCGAGAAGGGGTGTCCATGCTGGGCATCAGCGACGCGGCCGAATCGTTGGGGTTTCGCACGCAGGGGTACAAGGTAACGTGGGAGGACCTGCGCGATGCCGTTCCCCTGCCCTGCATCGTCCATTGGGACCAGAACCATTTCGTCGTGGTGTACGGCATCCGGCGCCGGCGCGGGAGACGCCAATGCGAGGTGCAGGTCTCCGATCCGGCCCGCAGCCTGCTGACCTACAGCCAGTCCGAATTCGTGCAGCACTGGCTGGCGACCAAGGAGAACGACGAAGCGCTGGGAACGTTGCTGACGCTGGAACCCACGCCGGAATTTTACCGGGAGGAAGATCAGGAAGGGCCCAAGCTCAAGGCGGCGTATTTGCTGGGGTATCTTCGGCCTTACGTCCGTTACCTCGTGCAACTGGCGCTGGCCATGCTCACGGGCGGAGCCATCAGTCTGGTGTTCCCCTTCATTACGCAGTCCGTGGTCGATTTCGGGATCAACAACAACAACCTCGGCTTTATCGTCATGACGCTGGTGGCCCAGATGATTCTGACGTTCGGGCAGACGGCCAACAATTTGATTCGCAGCTGGCTCATGCTGCACATGACCACCCGCATCAGCATTTCTTTCATCTCCGATTTTCTCAGCAAGCTCATGCGGCTGCCCATTTCCTTCTTCGATATCAAAATGGTGGGCGACATCATGCAACGCATCGGCGACAACAGCCGCATTCAGTCGTTTCTGACCGGCTCCCTGCTCAACATCTCCTTTTCGTTGCTCTCTTTCGTCGTCTATGCCGTCATCATGGCGTTTTACCATTTGCAGATATTGCTGATCTTCCTGGGCGGCAGCCTGTTGTATGCCCTATGGGTCGTCGTGTTCCTGAAAAAGCGGAAGGAACTGGATTATAAACGGTTCCATGCCTCCTCCGCCAACCAGAGCAGTTTGGTGCAACTGGTCAACGGCATGCAGGAGATCAAGCTCAACAATTGCGAGAAACAGAAACGTTGGGAGTGGGAACGTATTCAGGCCCGCCTTTTCCGGGTCAGCATCCAGGCCCTCACGCTCAGCCAGACGCAACAGGTAGGCGGTCTGTTCATCGATCAGGCCAAAAACGTGCTGGTCTCTTTCTTAGCGGCCAAAGCCGTTATCGAGGGGGATATGACGCTGGGGATGATGATGGCCATGCAATATATTCTGGGACAGCTCAACGCCCCCATCAGCCAGTTCATCGGATTCATTCAGGAAGCGCAGGACGCCAAAATCAGTTTGGAGCGTCTGGGCGAAATACACGACATGGAGGACGAGGAGCCGGCGGAAACGCCCGGTATCCGCGATATTCCGGAACAGGCCGATCTGACGCTCGCGCGGGTGTCTTTTCAATACGACGGGCCGTTATCGCCCAAAGTGCTCGACGGTATCGACCTGACCATTCCCGCCCGTAAGGTTACCGCCGTCGTGGGAACCAGCGGCAGCGGCAAAACCACCCTCCTCAAGCTGCTGCTCGGCTTCTATCCTCCGGCGGAAGGGAGCATTCGTCTGGGCGAACAGCCGTTGGGGCGGTACAGTCCGGGATGCTGGCGCAGAAACTGCGGTATCGTCATGCAGGAGGGGTACATCTTTTCCGATACGCTGGCGGCCAATATCGCCGTGGCCGACGACGTGCCCGACATGGAACGGGTGCGGCGGGCCGTGGAGGTAGCCAATATCGCGGATTTCGTCGATTCCCTTCCGTTGGGATTCGATACGAAGATAGGCGCGGAAGGGCACGGACTCAGCACCGGCCAGCGGCAACGCATCCTCATCGCCCGGGCTGTGTATAAAAATCCGCATTACATTTTCTTTGACGAAGCGACCAATGCCCTCGACGCCAACAACGAACGGACCATCATGGAAAATATGAACGAATTTTTCCGGGACAAGACAGTGGTCATAGTGGCCCACCGCCTGAGTACGGTGCGGAATGCGGACCATATCGTGGTGTTGAGCGAAGGACGCATCGTCGAACGGGGAACCCATGACGAGCTGGTCCGCCGCCGCGGGGATTACTACCGGTTGGTCAAGAACCAGTTGGAACTGGGAAACTGATGCAGAATCGGCCGGACCCCATTTTTTCATGCGTCTTTCCCGTAAGCGGAGTATTTCGTGGGAGCGGTTCGCATTCGACGCTTCGTTTTTTCATCGCGTTTCGGAATCGTTTTTGAAAGAAGACGCGAAAGGACGGGGAAATCCGGCGGAGGAAAATTCCTGCCGTCCTCGCGGTCTTTTATATGCCGATTTTGAAAAAGATTGCGTAAATTTGCACAATCCATACGCTTGCATCATGTTGAAAGAATTTTCCAAATTACCGGGTGTCCGAAGCGTTTCCGGCGCTTTG
>CASDZK010000033.1 GCA_949286165.1 uncultured Alistipes sp. | reverse complement strand
GTTGTTACGGGAAAATGAGCCTGACGAACTACATTACCCAGTCCGTAATCGGAGCGATCGTCTATTTCCCGTTCGGTCTCTATCTCGCACCGTATTGCGGCTATACGGTCAGCCTGCTCATCGGGATATGCATCTTCCTGCTGCAGGTAAAATGCTGCAAATGGTGGTTATCCAGACACAAACAAGGGCCGCTGGAGTACATCTGGCATCGATGGACATGGATAGGGACCGACAAGTGACGGACCCGAAGAGAAGCAACAGACCTTGAACTTCCCGCCTCAGCCATTGAAACAAGTTTCAGGGATCTCCGGCTTAACGAAATATCCGAAAAACACCCCGTTCAGGAAACGCCCCTGAAAGTCTTCGTCCGACTTTCAGGGGCGTTTCCCTTTTTTTCGCTTCCGGTTCGTCTTCCCGTTTTCGCCCCCCCCGATTCCCCGGACGGCCGAAGGCCATCCTTCCGCAAAACTTCCGGTTTCGTCGGTCCGTTCCGCAAGAAAATGCGGGCGACCGCCCCTCTTTCCCCCTCCCCGTCGCCGGCTCCCTTTGCGAAATTTCAGGGCATAGTTCTTGTTATCGCATGAATGATCGCATAAAACACATCATTTACCAATAACAAAACTTATGAATCGAACGCTACAATCTTTCAAACGGCTGTGCCTGGGCTTCTGTCTGCTCATGCTCGGCCCGGCGTGGGCCGCGGCGCAAGAGGCGTTTACCGTGACGGGCCGCGTGACCGACGAAACGGGCGAACCCCTGATCGGCGCCGCCGTGCTGGTAGAAGGCACCACCGAAGGGGACATTACCGACGCCGAAGGCAACTTCTCGCTGCAGGTGCGGGAGGGCGACAAGCTCGAAATCTCCTACATGAGCTACCTCACGCAAACCGTCCCCGTCGTGCGCACCCGCACCGTCTATAACATCCGGTTGGAACCCGACGCCCTGAACACCTCCGAAATCGTGGTCACGGCCCTCGGCATCCGGCGCGACCAGAAGGCGCTGGGCTACGCCGTGACCGAAGTGGACGGCGACGAAGTGGCTTCGGCCAACACCGTCAGCCCCGTGGCCGCTCTGCAGGGGAAAGCCGCCGGCGTAAGCATCAACGGCTCGGACGGGGGCGTGTTCGGCGGCTCCAAGATACAAATCCGGGGCGTCTCCACCCTCGAAGGCAACAACCAGCCTATCTTCGTGGTGGACGGCGTGATTCTCGACAACGACTCCTTCTCCAGCGGGGAGTTCAGCAACTATTCCACCGACGACTACGGCAACCAGCTCAAGAACCTGAACCCCGACGACTTCGAGAACGTCTCCATCCTGAAAGGCTCCGCCGCCACGGCCCTCTACGGCTCGCGGGGCATCAACGGCGCGGTGGTCATTACCACCAAGTCGGGTTCGGGCAAAAAGGGCTTCGGCATCTCCGTATCGCAGACCACCGGCATCGACTGGGTATATGCCACGCCCAAATTCCAAAACGAATACGGGTCGGGAACCATCGCCGGCAACATCAACTACGGGCAGATCGATCCCGCTTCCGGCAGCTACTACCGGTTCGACGTCAATCAGTTCTATCTGGAAGAGAACAGCGCCGGCGCCCTGGTTCCCTCGCTGCGCGGCGGTTCCGGCCTGAGCTGGGGACCCCGCTTCGACAACCGGCGGATCATCGGCTACAACGGGCAGGAGACCGTTTACAAAGCCTATAAACGCAACATGAAACAAGCCTACCAGGTGGGCGTGAACACCAATACCAACGTGTCGATACAAGGAGGCTCGGACAAAATCAACTTCTACTTCTCCGACTCCTACAACTACCGCAAGGGGACCTTTACCGGCAACAACTTCGAACGCAACTCCATGCTGCTGAAGGGGAAATACAACGTTTCGGAAACCATTACCCTCGACGCCTCCGTCAATTTCGTGCAATCCGACAGCCAGAACCCGCCCTACCTGCTGGGGAACTATTTCTGGAACGGCACATACGGGCGCGACTACGACGTGAAATTCTACAAGGACAAATGGCATACCGCCCACGGCGGAGTGCCCAGCACCGACTTCGGCGACGCCTACGGAACCGTGCCGGGCATGGATTTCTGGTTCGACCTGCACAACAAGAAACACGTGCAGAAAGAGACCATGGTCATCCCCATCCTGAAACTGAACATCCGGCCGCTGGACTGGCTCTCGGTCAACGGAGAGCTGAACATGAACTATTACACTACCAGGACCGACTGGCGCGACCTGGGACAAGGCTACCGGAACCAGGGCGGACAGTACAAGCTGGGGTTGAGTGAAAAGATACAGCGCACGGCCAAAGCCTCGGTAAACCTGAACAAGAGGTTCGGCGACTTCGACACCGGTCTCATCGTCGGCGGCGAATGGTACGGCGTGCGCAACACCACCGTTTCCCAATGGACCGAAGGGGGACTGGTGGTGCCGGGGCAGTTCTTCATCGGCAACTCCATCAACGTACCGGGGTACGAATCGATGATCGACAACACCAAAAACATCTATTCCGTCTATTTCCTCGCCAGTTTCAGCTGGAAAGAGCGGCTGTTTCTCGACGTCACGGGACGCAACGACTGGTCCACCGCCCTGCTCTACTCCACCGGACAGGGCGACGACTCCTATTTCTACCCTTCGGTCAGCGCGTCGTGGCTCGTTTCCGAAACCTTCCGCATGCCGAAATGGATCAGCTATGCCAAAATACGCACCTCCTGGGCGCAGGTAGGCAACGACACCGACCCCTACCGCATCAACCGCGGCTACGGACTCAGCCAGATACAGCTGAGCAACGGCATCGCCTACCTCAACACCTTTACCCGGCAGATCATCGACCCCGACCTGCGTCCCGAACGGAAAAACTCTTTCGAAGCGGGGTTCGACCTGCGCCTGCTGCGCAGCCGCATCGGCATCGACTTCACGTGGTACAAGGAGAACACCCGCGACCAGATCATCGAAATTCCCGCCCCCGTGGAATCGGGCGTCAATTCGCAGCTGGTCAATGCCGGGAACATCCAGAACCAGGGCATCGAACTGGCCGTCAATACCGTTCCCATCGACCACGACCATTTTACCTGGAAACTGAACTTCATCTACACCCGCAACCGTAACAAAATCATCTCGCTGCATCCCGACGTGGGGGCGTACAAACTGCTGGCGGGCAATCCCTCCTACGGCAACATGCGCATCGGTTCGGTCGCTTACGTGGGCGGAGAATACGGCGTACTGCTCTCCGACGCCGCGCCGCAGAAATTCCAGGCTTACGACACGCAGGGCAACCCGGTGGACGACCCGCGCAACGGCATGAACGTACTGGCGTGGAACGAAGGGTACATGGGCGCCTATCCGCTGCGCAGCAACGTCATTCAGCAGGTAGGGACGATGGCGCCGAAATTCGAGGGGAGCATCTCCAACAGCTTCTCCATCGGCAACTTCGACATCAACGTCCTCATCGACATGCGGTTCGGAGGCTACATGGCCTCCATGTCCAGCAAATACGGCACGGCCTACGGGCTGCTCGACCGGTCGTTAGGCGCGCGCGACGCCGCTCACGGAGGGATTACCTGGACCTCGAAATACGCCGAAGCGAACTACGGCACGTTCCACGACGGCATCATCCCCGACGGGGTGTTTCAGGAAGGCACGACGGTAAAGACGCCCGGCGGCTCCAGCGTGGACGTGAGCGGCATGACCTATCGCGACGCCTACGAACTGGGTTACGTGGAACCCACCCACGTCTCCTGCTGGCAGTATCGCACGGGAGCCTTCAACACCGGCGTAGTGAACAACAACTGGGTCAATAAGGTCAAATACATCGCCCTGCGGCAGGTGTCCGTCGGCTACCAGTTCCCCGAAGCCATCGCCCGGAAGCTGCACCTTTCGAACCTCTACCTCTCGTTCGACGCCCGCAACCTCTGCTACCTCTTCAATTCGCTGCCCAACCGCATCCACCCCGAAAGTTTCAACGGCAACTCGGCCGCCGGCTCGTTCTTCGAAATGAACATGACGCCCTACACGGCCACGTACGCCCTCTCGGTGCGGTTCAGCCTGTAAAATTTTACCCACAGTTTCCAACCCATAAATCCGTGAATTCCATGAAAAAAACGATATGTTTATTATTGGCGGGCGTCCTGGCGGGCGCATCCTGCAGCCGCGAAGACATGGCGGCCATCAACCGCGACCCGTCGGTCGTGGAAAAACCCGAATTGTCCTACCTCTTTACCGACGCCCTCATCGGCCTGCAACGCGGCTCCTATACCGACTGGTTCTACGACAACACCAAATACATCATGCCCTGGTGCCAGGTACTGGTAGGCAGTCCCCTGACCCCCAATTCGGCCAACTTCAACCAGCCGGGGGCCACGGACGACCGTTTCAGCGTCCTCTACGACCAGGTGGGCGGCCCGCTGGCCCGCATCCGCCACCTCATCGACGAGGAATACAGCGACTACGAACGGCCGCAATACCAGTACCTCCGGGCCATGACTTATTTCGTGCAGATCTACTACGGCATCCGCGTAACCGACGTGACCGGCTCGCTGCCCTACAAGGAGGCCTGGCAGGCCTTCTATACCACGCCGCCCCTCTTTACCCCCGTATATGACACCCAGAGCGAGCTGTTCACGGAGTGGGACGCCCAACTGAAAGCGAGCATCCAGACCCTGTCGAACCCCGTGACGAGCGACGGGAAATCCGTGGACCAGATTCTTCCGGACAACCATCAGGACCTGATCTACGGCGGCGACACGGAAAAATGGATCCGGCTGGGAAACACGCTCCGGCTGAAACTGGCGGTGCGGCTGATCGATACCGACCCGGCGACGGCGCTCGCCATTGCGGACGAAGTGGCGGCGGACGGACGGTTGATGAGCAGCATCGACGACGACTTCTACTGGTACGGGGGCGAACAGAACTATAACTTCGAAGACGCCGTTTATTACGGTCCGGGCAGCCGGGGACTGATCGACTTCATGCGGCGGAACAAAGACCCCCGCCTGCGGTTCACGTTCGTAAAGAACGACTTCAACAGCATGGTGGTCCAGAAATTCCTGAACGAAGGCAAAACACTGCCCGACTACATCGCCGACTACTGCCGGATCGAAGAGCGCGACGGACGACAGGTTTTTACGGGCTGGACGGGCGACGGCGAACCCTGGGTGCGTTACAACGGCGCTCCGGTAACCGTTTACGGCGAGATTCCGCAGGACGAAGAGGCCGCCTATTTCCGCAGCGTCAATTTCCAGCTGACCATCGGCGGAACCCTGCGGACCTATTACCCCACCTCGGCCTTCTCCACGCACATCGTGCAGCCGAACCAGACTTTTACCTACCCCGACACCACGGAAATTTCGTCGCAATACCTGCCCAACGGCAACCACCCCTTCCGTGCGGCGCTGGTCACGGCGGCCGAAACGCAGTTTTATCTGGCCGAGCTGAAACTTCGGGGGATGAACGGCGGCGGTGCGGCGGCGGATTATTTCGCCGAAGGAGTACGGCTCTCCGTGGAATCGATGAACCGGGCGGCCCGGGACCTGAACATTCCCTATTACAACGAACCGTACGACAAACGGTTCGGGAAAGCCGTGGCCCTGCAAGCGGGAGAAACGGACGCCCTGCTGCAACAGCCCGATTACATGCTGACGGGAGACCGGACGACGGATCTGGAGAAAATCTACATCAACCTCATCATCGACCACCTGCTGACGCCCACGGACATCTACGTCACGGCCCGCCGGTCGGGCATTCCTTCCGCGTCGAGCAACCTGTGGAAACGGGAACCCTTCTCCGCCGGTAACCTGCCCGTCCCGCGCCGGTTCCCCGTCAATGAGCCGTCGCAGGCCAACATCAACTACGACAACACCGTCGAAGCCTACTCCGCGCAGGGATTTACCATGAACAGCAACGTGCCGGAAGTGCTCGAACGCGAACGGGTGTGGTACGACAAGACCGCACCCGACTGGGGCCAACCGCAGTTCTGACGCTCCGGTTTCGCTTTTTGCCGTCAAGAGGGTGTCTGAATCCCCTCCCCTACATGCTTTTATACGGGTAAATTGTCTCCAAAGGCTTCAAATGCAAGGCTTTGGGGACAACTTTTTTCGTCCTCCCTCCGGTTCCGTCCCCCGGCGTTTTTCCCCGTCCTCCCGAATCCCGTCCGGCCGGCAGTCCCCCCTCCCGCCCCTCCGGCCGTCTTCGCCCCAAACCGCCGGGAAAAAGGAAAGACGCCCTCTCTCTTAAAATTTCTAAACGAAAATGGGAATTGTCATTAAATCGCGCTATCTTTGCCCTTGGAAAAGAAACCCAAATTTATTGTATAAATCAAATAAATTACTATGAGTAAGCTGGTTGTAAACAACTTCGACGAGTTCGCAGCATACGAAGGGCAGGAACTGGGCGTATCCGACTGGTTGAAAATCACGCAGGAACAAATCAACAAATTCGCAGAAGCCACTCTGGATTTCCAGTGGATACATACCGACGAGAAACGGGCCGCAGCGGAAAGTCCCTACAAGAGCACCATCGCGCACGGCTACCTGAACCTGTCGATATTGCCCTATCTCTGGGACCAGATCATCGAAGTAAACAACGTCAAAATGCTGGTCAATTACGGGATCGAGAATCTTCGTTTCAACCAGCCGGTACGGGTAAACGACGAAGTGCGGGTGCATGCAACGCTGCTCTCCATCCGCAACCTGCGCGGTATCGCGAAAACGGAAATCGGAGTCGTGTTGGAGATCAAGGGGCAAAAGAAACCGGCTTTCGAGGGTACTATGATTTTCCTGTATCATTTCAACAAATAACGCAGCAGTCTGTTTCGAAAACATCCGGCCCTGTTTAACCCCGGTGCGATGGCCGCCGGGTCAAACGGGACCGGATATTTTTGTCCCCCTCCGGAAAGGCATTTTCCTTTTCCGTCTTCCGGTTGTCTCTCTTTTCCCGATTTTTTATACTTTTGAAAAATTTTTAAATGGAAATTCGACCGTTTCGTCAAGCCGAGCGCAGAGCCGAACCCGTTCGGGCTATGCCGAGGCGAGAAAACGTCGAAAGAAATTCAACCCAAACGCATAGAACAACTCTCATGTACAAAATCTTTCAAGGGTTTCATTTAGTAGAAGCCTATCACGAATTAAAAAAATCCAAGCGACTGGATACAAAACGATTACCGGGACGAGTAATCAAATTGGCCGTAGCCGTAATAACCATGCTCGTCCTTTGGAACCTTCCGGCCGACTGTTTCGGCATCGCCGACCTGACAGTCACGGGACAACGGCTGATCGCCATTTTCTGCTTCGCTACGCTCATGTGGGTACTCGAAGCCATTCCCGCCTGGACCACCTCCGTACTGGTCGTCGTGCTCCTGTTGCTGACCGTATCGGACAGCAGCCTGTGGTTTTTCTCCCGAGGCAGCGAAACGCAGGCGTTGGGGCAACTGGTCAAATACAAATCCATCCTCCACTGTTTCGCCGATCCGATCATCATGCTGTTCATCGGCGGTTTCATCCTGGCCATCGCCGCCACCAAGAGCGGTCTGGACGTCCTGCTGGCCAAAGTGATGCTCCGGCCTTTCGGCACGAAATCGAACCGCGTGCTGTTGGGATTCATCCTGGTCACGGCGCTTTTCTCCAAGTTCATCAGCAACACCGCCACGGCGGCCATGATGCTGACTTTTCTGACGCCGGTGCTGAAAGCGCTTCCCGTGGACGGGAAAGGGCGCATCGGGCTGGCCATGGCCATTCCGGTAGCGGCGAACGTAGGCGGCATGGGTACCCCCATAGGCACGCCGCCCAACGCCATCGCCCTGAAATACCTGAACGATCCGGAAGGGCTGAACCTGAACATCGGTTTCGGGGAGTGGATGGCCTTCATGGTTCCCTATACGGTACTGATTCTGTTCATCGCCTGGTTCGTGCTGCTGCGCCTCTTCCCGTTCAAACAGAAAACCATTGAACTGAAAATCGAAGGGGAACCCCAGAAGGGATGGCGCACCGTCGTCGTGTATGTTACCTTCGCGGTTACCGTCCTGCTCTGGATGTTCGACAAATTCACGGGCGTCAATGCCAATGTCGTCGCCATGATCCCCGTAGCGGTATTCTGTGCCACGGGTGTCATTACGAAACGCGACCTGGAAGAAATCAACTGGAGCGTGCTTTGGATGGTGGCCGGAGGATTCGCCTTGGGAGCGGCCTTGAACGAGTCGGGACTGGCGGAACAGATGATCGCCTCCATACCTTTCGGCGAGTGGTCGCCGGTCATGATGATCGTCGGTTCGGGTCTGCTCTGCTGGGGCATGGCCAACTTCATTTCTCACACGGCCACGGCCGCGCTGTTGGTCCCCATTCTCGCTATCGCCGGTATCAGCATGCGCGACACGCTGGCCCCGCTGGGAGGCGTGGAAACCCTGTTGATCGGGGTCGCCCTCAGTTCTTCGCTGGCCATGATCCTGCCCATCAGCACCCCACCCAACGCCCTGGCCCACGCTACCGGCATGGTCAGCCAGAAAGCGATGGAAAAGGTCGGTATCATCATGGGAATCATCGGGCTGACCCTCGGTTACCTCATGCTGATCTTCTTAGGTTCGCACCAGTTGTTGTAGCGACGGCGGACGAATCCGCGGACCCGTTCCCGAAAATGCAAATTCCCCTTGCCGCTACCGATCTGCGGCAAGGGGAACGTTTTCGATAAGCCGAGCGCAAAGCCGAACCCGTTCGGGCTTTGCCGAGGCGAGAAACAGTCGAAAGAAATTCAATTTTTTTACAGCCGTTTCGTCGGGAATTTCGTATTTCCCGCTCTTTCAGCCGGTTATTTCGGCGTCGCGAAAATCAACACGTCGTTGTCATCCTCCTGTAACGAGGCGGCCAAAGCCTTCAACTTCGCGTTCGAACTCTTCTCCGCCTGTTCTTTGATACAGGACGCGGAACGTCTCACATACAACAGGCCGTCTTCCGTCACTCCCTCCGGCCACCACCATTCTTCACAGCACATATCGTCCTTCAGACCCAAAGCATCCGTCGGCAACGCATGCAACTTATCCTTCTGCTTGTCGTATATCAAAGAATAAGATGCTCCGGCTCCCAATCGGATGAAGCAAAAACGGTCCGTTTCCAACCAGCCGAACATACACTGTCGGTAATTATTCTCCCCGGATACGGGAACCTTGTTTCGCTTCGTACAATACACCTCGTAAGGGAACTCCGCACGACCGTCGTAATAGAACCGACCGTAACGGTTCCCTTCAAGGTCGTACATACCGATATGATCGGAATATTGGGTAAAACAGGGGAAATAGACTGCACTTTTAAAGGTGCGTTCGTCCCCTTCGGCATCTTGAAATTTCCCATCTCCCCCAACAAACGTACCGAACAGACCGGGAACCCGGTCCAAATCGCCCAAACGGTCGATCGGACCGGTAAACACTCGCGTAGAATCGAAATTCCTATCTACGATCATGACCCGATCATCCGTTCCTGTCAACTCAAAATGAGGATAATAATCGGAATAATATTTGGTACTGCCTTTCCCGCAGACATAATCCCTGAACTCCTCCCACGTCATCTTTTTATCCCCGAGCCAATTGCCCGACAAATCATACCATGAAACACCACGGCTATGGCCAGCATAGAACAACACTACCCGGTTCTTTTCCGCATTGACATACCCGGAACCGATACCGGTAACCAACTCTTGCGGCCCTTTCCCGAAAAATCCGATCTTATTCTGAAACTTCCCCTTGCGGTCGAACAGATAAGCCGGGGAACGAACGGATCCGGGGACACCAGAAATATAAAGAATATAATCTTCGGACACATAACCTACGCTCATAAAATCCGGCAACAGGTTCTCCTCCGTCGTCTCCAAAGGGACATACTCCACCGACGAAACAAAATCGCTCATTTTCATCGGCTTCGCCTTTTCGATCGCCGCATCGAAATTCAACAGGATACTTTTCTCCGATGATTGCGCGAAAGAAAATACCGTAAAAAAAACGGAAAGAAAAATTCCAAATAACCAACCTGCTTTATTCATAACCCTAATTTTAATTTCAACCGAAAATTCCGGAGGTTCCCGAAAAGAACCTCCGGAAACGAGACAACGATCAACAATTTTTTGCAATAATCTATATTATTTCGGCGTCGCGAAAATCAACACGTCGTTGTCATCCTCCTGTAACGAGGCGACCAAAGCCTTCAACTTCGCGTTCGAACTCTTCTCCGCCTGTTCCTTAATCCAGGACGCGGAACGTCTCACATACAACAGGCCGTCTTCCGTCACTCCCTCCGGCCACCACCATTCTGCGCCGCACATATCGTCCTTCAGCCCCCAAGCATCCGTCGGCAACGCATGCAATTTATCCTTCTGCTTGTCGTATATCAGAGAATAAGACGCTCCGGCCATCAATCGGATAAAGCAAAAACGGTCCGTCTCCAACCAGTCGAACATCCATTGACGGTAATTAGGCTCACTTTTGGTAAACGGTCCGGGATTCCGTTTCATGCAATACACGCTGTACGGAAACTCCGTCCGCCCATCGTAATAAAACCGGCAATAACGGTTGTTTTCATGATCGTACAAACCGACATAATCGGCATATTGCGTATAAAAATCATTCTTCAATACGGAAAAATGACCGAAAGCGTGTTCCGATTTCTCTTTGCTTTTTACACCATAAGTTCCGTACAAGTCCGGAACACGACCCAAGTCGTTCATACGATCCATAGGACCGACAAACACCCGCGTAGAATCGAAAAACTGCTGAATGAGCATAATCCTGTCGGTAGTACCTGTAAAATAAAAATAAGGTAAATAATGTGCATAATACAAATCGGTTCCCTTTCCGCAAACATACGCTTCATAATCCGCCCACTCCACTTTCTTCTCGCCGAGCCAACCACCCGACAGATCGTACCATGAAGCGCTCATCGGATGGGTGTTTCCGCAAAACAATACGATCTGTCCTTGTTTCGTATCGATACGGCCCGAAGTAACGCCACGAATCAACTCTTTCGGCCCTTTTCCAAAGGATCCGATCCGGGCCAGAAACTTCCCTTTTCGGTCGAACAGATACCCCGGAGCACAAACGGAATCCAATACGTTAGTCTTACAAAGAATATGATCGGCAGAAACATATCCCACACTTGTAAACGCTGAAAACAAATTGTTCTCCGTCGTCTCCAAAGGGACATACTCCACCAACGAAACAAAATCGCTCATTTTCATCGGCTTCGCCTTATCGATCGCCGCATCGAAATTCAACAGGATGCTTTTCTCCGATGACTGGGCGAAAGAAAATACCGTAAAAAAAACGGAAAGAAAAATTCCAAATAACCAACCTGCTCTATTCATAACCCTAATTTTAATTTCAACCGAAAATTCCGGAGGTTCTTATCCAGGAACCTCCGGAATCGACACGACGATCAATAACCGCCGTATTCATCATAAAACCTACAATGGACATCCGTCAACTGACCGGGTCCTCCAGTTTCCACATACTTATTATAATAGCGAATCTCCGCATGGTAAGCGGAATTCGCCTCTATTGTTCCGGAAATTGTCACATTTCCATTCTTAGCCTCACAATAATACATTCCCGGTTTAATATCCATACTTTCCGGAAACTCCGCTCCGCAATACGGACATTTGATTCCACCCAATAGTTCAGACATCTGTTCTTCACTTAAAACCCGGTCCGACAATTCGGACTTAGGCTCTTTAAGATTATTTTTTGCATAACAAAAAACATTTAAAATTTATAAAAAAACTTATTTACCAAGAATCGAATACTTCCGTAACGATACTTTTCATATTAAAAACAGGGTCATACATTTTCCTACGGCGAACACCTCCTTGTATTTACAGGTTACAGAACGGATAAAAATTACGATTTACTCTTATCAACGGGCATCTATCGAAAAATTCAATCAGCATTTTCCAGACAATGCCATTTACATATTTATTCGACAATCCCATTTTTTCAGACAATAAATCTAATTATACCCCCAGTTCTTAAAGATACATTCACATCAAAGCCGAACATACTCCAAGAACATCATTCGCATCAAAGATAACATTTTTTCTCAAATAAAACTATTTTTTTATAAAAATCCAACTATTCCATTTTCACGTCCCGCTGCCATACCCTGCACAATCGCTTCCGCACGACATTTCTCCCGGTCGCACGCCCCGAATGTTCCTCATCCGCCGCCTTTCGCTGTCGCCCTGCTCCTCTTTTCCCCTTATCTTCGCGTCAAAAAGCGCGTATGGGAGAAAGAAAACAAATCGCCGTCCGAATGGCCGGACTCAACACGGCCGTCGGCGACCGGGCCGTCCGCGACGGTTGCTGCGAAACCCTGCACAACCTCCGTTACCGGAACGGAGAATGGCACAACGTCTGCGAACCGACATGCGAACAAACGCTTACGGACGAAAAAAACGCCGTATTGTTCCGACATGAAATATTGCCCGAGAAACAATACATTACCCGGTCCAGCAACGCCTTATGGCGTTCCGAGCTGCAAGAGGACGGCACTTTCAAACACCTGCAGAAACTGCATACCCTTTCGGAAAGCCTCTCCCCGTTGTTGGCGGCGCAAGGCAACGTACTGAACCTCTGCTACGAGAATCCGGAAAACGGCGACCAACCGATTTACGACACCACTTTCGTTTACGACGCAGGCAAAAAAGCCTATTACGAATTCGATATCAACGAAATCGCTCCGCCCGTCATCCATTCCGTCTCGCTGAACACCCTCAGCACCGACACCGTCAATGTGCATCCCGACCTCGCCCCCGGACACAAATCCACCCTGCTGGCCACCATCCGTACCGACATCCACACCTGGGAAGTCCTGCGACGCGATTTCGTGTACAACACCTACCTGACCGACAACACCTACATTCAGGGCACTTTTCTCTTTTTCCTCGGCTACAAAATGTTCGACGGCTCCATCGTCAAAATGAGCGAAATACGCGCCGTCAATTACCGCAATGCGGACAACACCACGTTCTACCGCAAAGTCTCTTACGGCGACAACGCCCGTATCGCCGAATACTACCAGCGGCAAACGGCCGTCTCGCCCGCCATCTCCTTCTCCGTGGACAGCGCCGTAAAAAACACGCCCCTGTTCTCCAAACTCGTCGTCTGCGCCACCCGCAACACCCCGTTATGCCTGTGGGACAAGCTGGGCGACGAACGCAACGAGATCCCCGTGGAGAACATCTACGACAACGGCATCGACGGCGACGGCGGCCTGCGCATCGCCCGGTACAGCTCAAAAATCGTGGCGAACGACGAAGCGAAAACGCTGCCCGAAACCCCTTTTTACGAAATTGCGGAACTGGACCTGACCGCCACGGCGATTACCCTGACCGGGAAGGAGCATTTCGAAAACATCGAAACGCAACCCGTCTATTCTGCCAACTACTCCTCCCACCAATTCCGGTCCCTGCACAAATATTACTACAACAACCGACTGCATGCCTACGGCGCGCAATTCATCTTTACCCCCTCCCTGCAACGCATGCCCTGCCAAACGGGGACACTGCCCGACGGCTACGACGAACGGCGGACCGTCGAAGGCGGGAAATATTACATACAGGTTACCCTGAACGCCGACGGCAACCCGTACGTTACCCGACTGACGCAAAACGCCTTCCTGCTCAACAAGCCGCCCGGCAACCTGCTTTACGCCTACCTGCCGGAATTCGTCTCGTATCCCGACGCCCGGGCCGAACAGTTGGAAGTTTACCTCTACACGCCGGAAAAGACGGTCCGCATCTGGTCGGTAAAACTCACGCCCGGTTACGCCAACAACATCGCTTACGCCTACAACGACACCGAAGCGGTCCACTACACCCCGTTGCCCGCCGTAACCGACATTCCGGAGCCCAACGACCGGTTCCTTTCCCGCGCCGTTCTCTACGTCTCCAAAGACGACAACATGTATTATTTCGACCCTCAGCAGGTCTATACCCTCCCCGCCGGCGCCATCCGGCAACTGGCTACCGGGGTGGAACAGCTTTCCGAAGGACGTTTCGGCGACTACCCCCTGCATATCTTTACCGACAACGGCATCTACGTCGCGGAAAGCGGAAGCGGGGAAGTCTTATACGCCCGGATCGTTCCGCTCAACCGCGACCTCATCCTGCCGGGCACCTCCGCCATTCCAGCCGGCGGGGGCATCGTCTATCTTTCGGACGCCGGCGTCATGTCGTTGTACGGACGGCAAACCGCCTGCCTCTCGCAACCTTTGCAGGACGACGAGAACCGATTCGTCCGCTATGCGGAGGGAGTGACTTTCATGCTGCACCTGCCCGCCTACAACGAATTGCTGCTGCACAACCCCGCCTACGATTACGCCTATGTCTTTTCCTTGGAGGGCAAAGCCTGGTCCACCCGCGACTTTTCTCCCGCCCGGTTACTGTCGTCCCAAACGATCGCCCGAGCCGACGGACTTTATTCCGTTACCCGGGCGGAAGACACCGACCGGCCGTTAAAAGCCCGATTGCTGACCCGCCCCTTGAAATTAGGCGATTTCGAAATGAAACGAATCGACACCCTGGTCGCCCGGTTAGCCGCCCGCAACGCCGTTCTGCGGCTCGAAGGCAGCAACGACCTGAAACTATGGGAAACGGTCCGGGTATCGGCCTGTCCCCGCATCCGCCGCTCCCTGCAATCCTACCGTTATTTCCGTATCGGCCTTTCGGGCGACGCCGCTCCGTTGATACTGTCGGAATTCCATATCGAATATTACGACCGGTTCGTCCGACATTTGAAATAGAAAAAATACGAAAAAAGGCCGACCTACCCCGAAAGTCGCCCGTTGATTACCAACGGATTTTAAGTTAAATTTCAATCTTTATCCTCACAATGGTTATTTTAAAAACACTTTCTCATCCCGAATAAAATAAAAAAAGAAATAAACCACAAAAAACAGATTAAAAAAAACAACAAAACCCTAAAAGTTTGCAAAGAGCAGGTGGCCAAATCCCCTCCCTGATCCGTCGCAAATACGGATTCGCAATCCGCTACGGCAACGCCCCGGCTCGACCGAAAATTTTCCTCGATATCCCGGACCATCCGCAAAATCGTTTTCAACGCAGTCCCGGTCTCACAGTCGCAAAGGCTCAACCGCCAACAATCCGGGAGTCCATTTAATTTCAACAACCATTAAACGACATAAAATCATACAAAACAACTTAATTCCAAATAACAATAAAAAATAAAAAGCGACACCGTCACATAGAACCTTTTACGGTCCGCCATCGTTTTGATAAAGTGCATCAAAGTGACTCTTCAAACCTTTACAATATACTTAAACCCGATAACAACGAAAATTCCATCCGCTCAAAAAGGCAACGATTCGAAGATTACGAAAAGAAAACAGAACTGCCGGAAAAACCGACAAAGCGCCGAAATATCGAAAAATATCGTTCAGGCCGATTTCCCCTTCACACGGGACCTCCCTCCACACCCACACACAAAAAAGACAGGAACACTTTCCATTTACGGTTCGTATTCCTGTCTTAGAAAAAAAGGCGGAAACCTACTCTCCCACAATATCTGCAGTACCATCGGCACGCGTGAGTTTAACTGCTCTGTTCGGAATGGTTAGAGGTGGGGCCTCACGGTTATATCCGCCTGAATAATTATACCTGACCTGGCCGGCCGGTTATGACGACATCCCTGAAATGAGAAAGGCCCTCTTACACCAAACAAACGCTTTCGGGCGATTAGTACTGCTCAGCTCTTACATCACTGTATATACACTTGCAGCCTATCTACGTAGTAGTCTCCTACGACCCTCAAGGGAAGTATTATCTTGGGGCGAGCTTCGCGCTTAGATGCTTTCAGCGCTTATCTCATCCGAACGTAGCTACCCGGCAATACACTTGGCAACATAACCGGTAAACCAGAGATTCGTCCAACTCGGTCCTCTCGTACTAAAGTCAGGACCCCTCAAACTTCCTGCGCCCCTGGCAGATAGGGACCGAACTGTCTCACGACGTTCTGAACCCAGCTCGCGTGCCACT